>NZ_QJUO01000060.1 GCF_004327335.1 Stutzerimonas kirkiae
CGGGCAGCGTCGGGCCCGTCGCCGAGGGGCGTGCGCAAGTCTCCCCGCCGCCTGACTCCCCCTTGCCCGTCGCCCCCGCCGAGCCGGTTATCCAGGCCGGGCAGTGCTGGGTTTATGCCCAGGTCAAGCCGAAGCCGGTACAGAGCACCCTGGACGTGGTGATCAAGGATTCGGTGAACCGTATCTCCGTCACGCCAGCCGAGCTGCAGAACGGGCTGACCCAGGTGGTCACCCGCGAGGGCACCCGGACCTACCGGATCGAGCCGCCCACCTACAGGCAGGTGAGCGAGCGTGTCGAAGTCCGGCCGGAGGTCAAGCGCTACACGGTGGTACCCGCGGTCTACGAAGAGCATGAACAGACGGTCACGCTCGAAGAAGCGAGGACGGTTCTCGACCCATGCCGTACTGCCGGTACGCGCTACGCCAGGGAGTCGGGGGTGATGGCTTTCTGCGCACGGGAAGTGCCGGCGCAGACGCGCACCCTCAAGACCCAGGTGCTGGTCGCACCGGAAAGCGTGCGTGAGGATATCGAGCCTGCGGTGTTCGAAACGGTCACCCGCTGGGTGGTGGACAAGCCGGCCCAGGCGGTCGAGGTGTTG
This sequence comes from Stutzerimonas kirkiae, assembly GCF_004327335.1. Lineage (GTDB taxonomy): Bacteria > Pseudomonadota > Gammaproteobacteria > Pseudomonadales > Pseudomonadaceae > Stutzerimonas > Stutzerimonas kirkiae. The sequence continues at coordinate 600 of NZ_QJUO01000060.1, forward strand.
CTGGAGCCGGAACTGGCGCAATTGCGGGTCGAGCAACTGGTGCGCCCGGTGCAGGCCAGCCAGGTGGTCATTGCCGAGAAGACGCAGCGCCTGCAGGTGACCCGCTTCGACGGCGAGGCCCGTATCGTTTCGAGGCAAGCCGTGTGTGACGCTGATATCGACGAAGGGCTGGTACGCAGGTTGCAGTCCGTGCTGGCGCAGCGCGGCTTTCCGCCGGGCCGCATCGATGGCCTGCTGGGGCGCCGCACCCTGGCGGCCCTGATGCAGTTCCAGGAGCACGGTGGCCTGGCCGTTGGCGCCCTGACCCTGGAGAGCGTAGCCGCCCTCGGGCTGGATTGATCCAGCGAGCCGTCGCGCCTGCTGCAATCCGCTGTCTCTGCAAGCGCCGGAACGGCGGTTTTCTATGCGGCAGATGGTTGCCGCTATAACCGGATGCTGCTGCGCCCCTCTATGCGTTCCGGCAGGCGCGGCAACTGGCCGAGCAGGGGTAGCTCGAGAGCCGGAACGATGGGGGCTGCGTTGTAGTTCGCATTGCGGTAGCGGATGCACACTTCGAGGCTTCGACCGTCCGCGGCGAGTTGGCCATAGCTGTTCCCCGCGCAGTGGCCATACCAGCGTTTGCTCGCATCCGCGTTATACAGCCATGAATGCCGGATCACATCTTCGATCCGCTCCTCGATCCTCTGCGCATAGTCTTCATGCCCCGCTACGACCGCGATGCTGGCCCGTGCCGCTTCGGCCGCCGTGTGCTGGAACGTCAGCATCAGCAGCAGTGGAATGCTGTAGGCGATGATGCTGTAGAGCACACCGAACAGAATGCCGAACAGCACGACGAACTCGATGGCCGTGGCGCCTCGCTGGCGGTTGCTCCGCATGGGCGATGTCGATTTCATATCAGCAACCTGGCATTGCCGCAGTCCAGGTGTTGCAGGTGCACGTCGATGACCCCCAGGCGAATGCCCAGCAGTTCGCCGAGCAGGCGATTGAGGAGCTCGCCGACCGCGTTCAGTACCGGGCCGAGCAGGCTGTCGAGCAGTTCCAGTAGTATCGTCACCGCCCCGGAAACCGGGCCGTTGCCCGGGCTCTTCGCCAGCTCGCCTTCGATCAGGGCGACGCATCTGTCCGCGGAAACCCCGCCAATCCCCAGCAGGCCGCTGTTCATCGTACAGCCGTTGCCGCCCAGCAGGGTGCCCAGCAGGCCGCCGACCAGGTTGCCCACCAGTTCCAGCACGCCGCCGAGCAGGCCGGTGCTGCCGGAGAATTCGTTTTGCAGGTTGGTGTTCAACTGGTTCATGCGCTCCCTGTGGCAGGCGGCGCTGGTAGTGCTGCAGACATGCGCGGTGTCTTCCCAGAGATTCCTGGCGACCAGCCCTGGCGTATTGCCGGGGGGCGCGCCCTGGCCGAGCAGTAGCGGGATCAGCGTGGTCGACAGGTTGCCCAGGGTATCGCCAAGCGCCAGCGGGTTGTGCAGGCTGCCGATGTCGGCTTCGGCCAGTTCCAGCGGGTTGTCCAGAGTGGGGGCGGCAGGTATGGGCAGGGCATCGAGGATGATCGGCGGCCCGCTCAGCGACAGCAGGTTCAACCCCAGTAGCCTGACCTCCAGGAAGTCATGCGCGGTCAGGTAGTCCGTGCAGGCGTTTTTCCTGCTGAACAGTTCGTCGCTGTCCGCCACGCCACCCATGCAGATTTGTGCGATATTGCCGCTGACTTCGATCTCTGCGTGCTCCTGCCCGTGGTGGTAAAGCCCGGGGCTGCACATTTCGGTCAGTTCGCCCTTGGCCGAAACCAGGTCGATGACCAGGGGAATATCGACACGCACGCCCAAGGTACTCAACAGGTTGCCCAGAAGCCCTGCGCCCTGAGTCTTTATTTCGAGAAAGGTACGCAATTGGGCGGTGTAGGCGGTGCTTCCGACGCCACCCACGGCGATTGATGGCGGTTCTATCAGGCCCAGTTTCAGCTCGGTCGTGGCCAGGCCAAGCAGGTTCAATTTCAGATCGGTTTGCAGTGCATGCCGGTTGCTGGCCACGCCGATGGCGCTGGTCAGCAGCGACAGTGCGTTGACCTGCGCCTCCAGGGCGGGAGCCGCCGATGCCGATGGGGTGCCCTCGGGGCCTTGCAGGCTCGCGAAGATGCCAGGTGTCCCATCATCCTGACGCAGCAGGGGAATTTCCAACTGGCCGATATTGCTCAGCCCCAGTCGGGCCCCGAGGTCATTCAGCAGGGTGGTGTTCAGCCCCAGCAAATCGCTACGTTCCACGGCGCTGACACTGGCGTCGAGAATTTCTCCGAGGCTCAGGCGCTCGGCCCTGAGCAGGGACTCCAGGTCGCCGACCGTAATGTCCGTGGCAATGGGGATGCCCAGTGCCTCGAGCAACCCCCGGGGCGTGATGGAGACAGCGGCCAGCCCGTTGTAGCCAGCCAGGCCCGTTTCATCGAGATCGAGGCCGAGGGCATTCAGCGTGGGCCCCAGCAGTGATCCCCCGGGGTTGACCGTGGCGAGCCGGGAACCCACCGAGAAAACCGCGATGGGCTCGTTCTTGCCGGCCACGGCGCGGGCCTGGAGTTGTATCCGGTTGTCGCCTTCACAGGCACCCAGCAGGCAGCCGGCGCGGAATACCAGGCTGGCTGGAACGGTCTTGGCAATGGTGACGAGGACCGTCCGGCTATCGCTGTCGGCTGCGCCTATCCGGGTGACGCCCGCTTCAACGTAGGTCTGTATGCATTCGGCCGTGGTATTCGCGTTGCCCAGGCCATGGCGGCTGGCGGCTTCCCGGGCATGGAGCGGTGCCGTGCCGTCGCTGCAGAGACCATTCCGCGATACCGCTTCCAGGGCCGCCATGTCCGCGGTCCGCTGCAGGGCGCGTTGCTCCATGTACAGGCGGCCGCTGTCCACCACCAGCGCCAGGCACATCAAGGCCATCAGTAGTACGACCGCCGCCATGATGGAAAAGGCGCCCCTCTGTCCCTGTGGGCCTGCAAGGTGTTCGTTCATTCTGGAACCCCCTGGATCATCAGTTGCGCATGCGTATTTCGGCGCGTCCCGCCAGGGCCTCCGGCAATTGCGGGAAGCGCCAGCCGAAGAGCTGCATGGGGGGAATGATGGTATGTGGTGTGTTGTGGGCGATGCATACGCTCAGGGCGATGGCGCCCTCGTCATCATGGCCGGTCAAGCCCGTATAGCGGCTTTCTCCGTGGCATATGTCCCGCCAGGCCGCGGGACGGCTGCCGAGCCAGGAGGTGGTGATGACATCGCTGGCGATATGCTCGATGCGGTTGTGGTAGTCGTCGCTGCCCACTGGAACCTGCATGGCTGCCCTGAGCGCATTGGCGGAGATTTCGTTGTAGCTGGACAGCAGTACCAGGGGCGTGACGTAGCCGACCAGTCCATAGAGCAACATGAAAAAGACCACGAAAAGCGCCGCGAACTCGATGGCGACCGTACCGCACTGCGATTTCCTCCAGTGGGCGCGTGCGGACATTGCCTGTTTCCTGCCGGTCTGCTTGTCCATGGCAACTACCGCCTGATTTTCGTCATCCTGATTGTTACCAGTGATGATGGGTATTTATCCAATGTGCCTTTAATTATCTTTGGCTGCGAAGTACAAGTTGTAAATAGTCATATGTGAATAACCGGAAACGACTGGTTTGCTGGCGATGTGTCGCGGCAAGTGTGAAGTAGAAGTTAATCATTAGTCGTAATGGAATATTGTTGGCCTGTATGGGCTTTGTTTATATGGAGGCATGGAACAGGCGTGTTCATGATCTGTATCCGGAATGTGGCGACCATGTTCGTGGATATATGTTCTGAATATGCCTGGCGCCTTGCCGTTATTCGTCATTTTGGCGTTTCGGTGTCTGGCGGGCGTTAATTTATCAATCGATGGTACTACCGTTCGATGCCGGGAGACTGAAATGGAAAGCATATCTGGAAATATAATCGTCGTTGCCAAGGCGACAGGGAAAACCACCGAGTTGCCGTTCGGTAATATTCGTCTCGGTTCGGCCAGTATTATCAAGATTCCTGTTTCGCCCGCCGATATCGTTTCCTCCCAGCGTTCCGGCAACGACTTGGTCCTGCAACTGAAGTCCGGGCAGCCGCTGATCGTCAGGGACTTCTTCGTCGTCAACGGCGAACTGCGCAGTGATGTCGTCTTCGAGGATGAAACCGGCGCCTTATGGTGGGGGCAGTACGATCAGGCCTTCTCCGGTTTCAACCTGACGGAAATCTCCAGCCTCGATGATCTGCTGCTGTTGACCCAGGCGGGGAGTGCAATTCCTGACTGGCTGATTTTCGGCCTCGGTTTGCTTGGCGTGGGGGCCGCCATCGGGTTGAGCGACAGTGGTGGCGGAAGCAGCCGTCGGGGTGATGGCGGTGGTGGAGAAATAGATATTGAAGAAGACTTCGATTCGGATAGTGATTCGGATGGCGGAGAGGTGCCTGGTATAGACGATCCGGATGATGACAGCGACTCGGACTCGGACAGCGATTCCGACAGTGACAGTGATTCGGACTCGGACAGCGACTCCGACAGTGATAGTGACTCGGACTCGGACAGCGATTCCGACAGTGATAGCGACTCGGACTCGGACAGCGACTCCGACAGTGATAGCGACTCGGACTCGGACAGCGATTCCGACAGTGACAGTGATTCGGACTCGGACAGCGACTCCGACAGTGATAGCGACTCGGATTCGGACAGCGATTCCGACAGTGATAGCGACTCGGACTCGGACAGTGACAATGATGCAGAGACTGGCCTGATCACTACTGTGCAGGGGGTAGTGGGAAGCCTGGGGGACCAGACTCTGGTGTCTCCTGTAACCGACCTGGTCAATACCCTGGTTGACCCGAATGGCAGCGCTCTGAGCGGCCTGACCGGTGTCTTGGAAAACCTGACGACGCAATCAGGCGGGCTGGGGGCGCTGAACGACCTGGTCAACGGGCTGGCAGGGGCAGATGAGGGGGCGTTGGCACCTCTGGTCACTGCGCTGAACGGCATCCTCCAGGGCCTGGAAAACGATACCCCGTTGACGCCGCTGGTAAACGGCCTGCTGGGCGATGGTGGCCTGATCGCCGGGTTGCAAGGCCAGTTGCAGAACCTGCTGCAAGGCACGCTGCCGGGCGGCAGCGATGGCAGCGGCACGGGCCTGGTTTCCACGGTGCAGACCCTGGTGAACAACCTGGGCAACGAGACGGCGATCGAACCGCTGAGCGACCTGGTCAACGCCCTGGTCGATCCGAACGACGGTGCCCTGAGCGGCCTGACCGGCATCCTGGAAAACCTGACCAGCACGCCGGATGGCCTGGGTGCGCTGACCCATCTGGTAAACGGCCTGAGCATCGCCGACGACGGTGCCCTGACCCCGCTGGTCACTGCGCTGAA
>NZ_QJUO01000061.1 GCF_004327335.1 Stutzerimonas kirkiae
GGTTCGGGAGGCGTGAGCGGTTCGGCGGGCGGCAGGGGTTCGTGTTGCGCCTGCGGCTGTTGTTCCTCGGCCTGGAGCTTGGCCAACTCCTCGTCAAGGTCGAGGTTGTCCAGATCGAGCGCGGTCGGGGCAGCCGGTTGTTCGCCTATTGTCTCGATGGCCGCCGCATCGGGTGTCGGGGGTGATGCGGGTGTCTGTTCCGGCGCAGGCTGCGGGTCCGCTTGCAGACTGTGGTTGGCGTTGAACAGTTTCATGCAGGCGCCACAACGTACCAGGCCGCGTGCGGCGCCCAACTGGGCATCGCTAAGGCGAAAGCGGGTCTGGCAATGGGGGCACTGGGTGATGAAGCTGCTCATGCGGGTATCCAGCTGAAATTGCCGGCTAGTCTATGGGCTGTTGCGCTTTTCTCGCAAACTCCGTCGTTGTCCGGGCAGGGCGATCGCACTATGCCGTTATTCACCCGCAAGCTGTTTCGATAAAAGCGCTGGAGGCTGGAAGGCTGGGCGAAAAATACCGGTTGCCACGCGTTTTCGTCCAGCCAGCCGCCTTCCCGCGCTGTTTTCGGCTGTTTGCCGTGCATAGTGCGATCGCCCTGGTTGTCCGGGCCGGGGATCTTGCCGTGTGTTCATTGCGACCGGATTGGCGTGGGGCGGCTATCGAAGCGTGCGGCATGGGCTCGCGATCATCGTCCCAGTGCGAATGCCTGGAGGCGGGACGGGGCTCGCGACACCACGGACAACAGAGCGCCGGCAGCGGTGTACGATCGACCGCAAAGCTGATTTCCAATCCTGCACCAATTCCCGATCTACCCCGATCGTCCAGTATCGCTCTGGCCGTGGCGTTGTCTTTCCTTTATATGTTTCGATCATATGCACCTGTTTTTCCGGTGGGTTCCTGCCTGTTGTCGGGCGACGGGTGTGCGTATAATCGGCCACTTTATGATCAAGAAGCGCGCCATGCAGCTGGTTCGAGGTCTTCAAAATCTGCGGTCCCAGCACCGGGGCTGTGTTGCCACCATCGGTAATTTCGACGGCGTTCATCGTGGGCACCAGGCTATCCTGAAGCGTTTGCGCGAGCGTGCGTTGGAGCTGGGGGTTCCCAGTTGTGTGGTGATCTTCGAGCCGCAGCCACGCGAGTTCTTCGCACCACAGACGGCACCGGCGCGCTTGTCGCGTTTGCGCGACAAGCTCGAATGGCTGGCTGCCGCCGGGGTGGACAGGGTGTTGTGCCTGGCGTTCAATCGTCGCCTGCGCGAACTGAGTGCCGCCGAATTCGTGCAGAAGGTGCTGGTCGATGGCCTGGGGGTTCGGCACCTGGAAGTGGGCGATGACTTCCGCTTCGGCTGCGACCGTGCGGGGGATTTCGCCTTTCTCTCCGAGGCCGCGCAACGCGAGGGCTTCACCGTCGAGGCGGCGCGCACGGTGGAGATCGACGGTGTGCGGGTCAGCAGCACGCGGGTGCGCCAGGCGCTGGCGAGCGGGGACTTCGCCCATGCCGAGCAACTGCTCGGGAGGCCGTTTCAGATCAGCGGGCGGGTGCTGCATGGGCAGAAGCTTGGCCGCCAGTTGGATGCGCCGACCGCCAATATCCAGCTCAAGCGCTGCCGGGTGCCCTTGTCCGGGGTCTATACGGTCAGTATCGAGTTGCAGGGCCGGGCATGGCCGGGGGTTGCCAATATCGGCGTGCGCCCCAGCGTGGCCGGCGACGGGAGTGCCCACCTAGAGGTACACCTGCTGGACTTTTCCGGAGATCTGTATGGTCGCCGATTGACGGTGGTGTTCCACCACAAGCTGCGCGATGAGCAGCGTTTCGCCTCGCTGGATGCCCTCAGGTCGGCCATCTCCGCCGATATCGTCGCAGCCCGTGAATATTGGGCAGGCGTCACCTTTCACCATGAGTCAGGACTGAAATGACCGATTACAAAGCGACCCTCAATCTGCCGTCCACGGCGTTTCCGATGAAGGCCGGTCTGCCACAGCGCGAGCCGGAGATTCTGCAGCGCTGGGACAGCATCGAGCTGTACCGGAAACTGCGCGAGATCGGCGAGGGCCGCCCGAAATTCGTCCTGCACGACGGCCCGCCCTACGCCAACGGCAGCATCCATATCGGCCATGCGCTGAACAAGATCCTCAAGGACATCATCACCCGCTCCAAGACCCTGAGCGGCTATGACGCGCCCTATGTGCCGGGCTGGGACTGCCATGGCCTGCCGATCGAGCACAAGGTGGAAACCACCTTCGGCAAGAACCAGCCCGCCGACCTGACCCGCGAGCGATGCCGCACCTACGCCACCGAGCAGGTCGCCGAGCAGAAGGCCGGTTTCGTGCGCCTGGGCGTGCTGGGCGAGTGGGACAACCCCTACCTGACCATGAACTTCGCCAACGAGGCCGGCGAGATCCGCGCCCTGGCGCGCATGGTCGAGAACGGTTTCGTGTTCAAGGGCCTGAAGCCGGTCAACTTCTGCTTCGACTGCGGCTCGGCGCTGGCCGAGGCCGAGGTGGAGTACCAGGACAAGAAGTCCGACGCCATCGACGTGGCCTTCCCGGTCGAGGATGCCGACAAGCTGGCCGCCGCCTTCGGCCTGGCCAGCCTGGGCAAGCCGACCGCCGTGGTCATCTGGACCACCACGCCCTGGACCATCCCGGCCAACCAGGCGCTCAACGTGCACCCCGAGTTCACCTACGCGCTGGTGGATACCGGCGAGCGCCTGCTGCTGCTGGCCGAGGAACTGGTCGAGAGCAGCCTGCTGCGCTATGGCCTGCAGGGCGAGATCGTCGCCCGGGCGCCGGGCGCGGCGCTGGAGCTGATCAACTTCCGCCATCCGTTCTACCCGCGCCTGTCGCCGGTCTACCTGGCCGAGTACGTCGAGCTGGGCGCGGGGACCGGTGTCGTGCATTCGGCGCCGGCCTATGGCGAGGACGACTTCCGTACCTGCAAGCAGTACGGCATGCACAACGACGACATCCTCAACCCGGTGCAGAGCAACGGCGTCTACGCCGAGTCGCTGCCGCTGTTCGGCGGCCAGTTCATCTGGAAGGCCAATCCGAACATCGTCGCCAAGCTGGATGAAGTCGGCGCGTTGCTCAAGCATGAAGTGATCAGCCACAGCTACATGCACTGCTGGCGCCACAAGACGCCGCTGGTCTACCGCGCCACCGCCCAGTGGTTCGTCGGCATGGACAAGCAGCCGAAGCAGGGCGCGACCCTGCGTGAGCGCTCGCTGGCGGCCATCGAGCAGACCGCCTTCGTCCCGGCCTGGGGCCAGGCGCGACTGCACAGCATGATCGCCGGGCGCCCGGACTGGTGCATCTCGCGCCAGCGCAACTGGGGCGTGCCGATTCCCTTCTTCACCCACAAGGAAAGCGGCGAGCTGCACCCGCGTACCGCCGAATTGATGGAGGAGGTCGCCAAGCGTGTCGAGCAGGAAGGCATCGAGGCCTGGTTCAAGCTGGATGCCGCCGAGCTGCTGGGCGACGAGGCGGCGGACTACGACAAGAGCCGCGACACGCTGGATGTCTGGTTCGACTCCGGCACCACCCACTGGCATGTGCTGCGCGGTTCCCATGCCGGCCTGGGGCACGCCAGCGGTCCGGTCGCCGACCTCTACCTGGAAGGCTCCGATCAGCACCGTGGCTGGTTCCACTCGTCGCTGCTGACCGGCTGCGCGATCGACGGCCATGCTCCCTACAAGCAGTTGCTGACCCACGGCTTCACCGTCGATGAACAGGGCCGCAAGCAGTCCAAGTCGCTGGGCAACGTGGTCGCGCCGCAGAAGGTGATCGACAGCCTGGGTGCCGACGTGCTGCGCCTGTGGGTGGCGTCCACCGACTATTCCGGCGAAATGGCGGTGTCCGAGCAGATCCTGCAGCGCAGTTCCGATGCCTACCGGCGCATCCGCAATACCGCGCGCTTCCTGCTTTCCAACCTCAGCGGCTTCGATCCGGCGCAGCACCTGCTGGCGGATGAGCAGTTGATCGCTCTGGATCGCTGGGCCATCGACCGCACCCTGCTGCTGCAGCGCGAGATCGAAGAAGCCTACGACAGCTACCGCTTCCTCAACGTCTACCAGAAGGTGCACAACTTCTGCGTGCAGGAGCTGGGCGGCTTCTACCTCGACATCATCAAGGACCGCCAGTACACCACCGGCGCCGACAGCCTGCCACGGCGTTCCTGCCAGACCGCGCTCTACCACATCGCCGAGGCGCTGGTGCGCTGGATCGCGCCGATCCTCAGCTTCACCGCTGACGAAATCTGGCAGTACCTGCCGGGCGAGCGCAATGAGTCGGTGATGCTCAACACCTGGTACCAGGGCCTGAGCGAGCTGCCGGCCGCTGCCGAGCTGGATCGTGCCTTCTGGGACCGCGTGATGGCGGTCAAGGCCGCAGTGAACAAGGAGCTGGAAAACCAGCGCGCGGCCAAGACCATCGGCGGCAACCTGCAGGCCGAGGTCACCCTGTATGCCGAGGACAGCCTGGCCGCCGACCTGGCGCGCCTGGGCGACGAACTGCGCTTCGTGCTGATCACCTCCGCAGTGCAACTGGCACCGCTGGCCAGCGCGCCGGACGATGCCGTGGCCAGTGAGCTGTCCGGCCTCAAGCTGGTGGTGCGCAAGACCGCTCACGCCAAGTGCGGCCGCTGCTGGCACCACCTGCCGGACGTGGGCAGCGACCCGGCGCACCCGGAAATCTGCGGTCGTTGCGTAGACAATATCGAAGGCGTTGGCGAGGTACGTCGCTATGCCTGATCTGCAGAAGGCGCCTGGCCGTTTCGGCAAGCTCGCCTGGCTCTGGCTCAGCGCCCTGGTGCTGCTGCTGGACCAGGTGAGCAAGCACTGGTTCGAGAGTGCGCTGACGCTGTACCAGCGTATCGAGGTGATCCCCGGTTATTTCAGTTGGACCCTGGCCTATAACAGCGGAGCCGCCTTCAGCTTCCTCGCCGATCACTCTGGCTGGCAGCGCTGGCTGTTCGCGCTGATCGCCATTGGCGTGAGCGCGGTGCTGGTGGTCTGGCTCAAGCGCCTCAAGCCCGGCGAAACCTGGACGGCGATCGCCCTGGCGCTGGTGCTGGGGGGGGCGCTGGGCAACCTGTACGATCGCATGGTGCTGGGCCATGTGGTCGATTTCATCCTGGTGCATTGGCAGAACCGCTGGTACTTCCCCGCGTTCAATCTGGCCGACAGCGCCATCACCGTCGGTGCCGTGATGCTGGCGTTGGATATGTTCAAGGGCAACAAAAGCGGAGAATCGGTATGACAGAGCAGCGCATCGGGCCAGACACACAGGTCACTCTGCATTTTTCCCTGAGCCTGGCCAATGGTGATCAGGTCGACACCACCTTCGACAAGAAGCCCGCCACCTTCCGGGTCGGCGACGGCAACCTGCTGCCGGGCTTCGAGCAGAAGCTCTACGGCCTCAAGGCCGGCGACCGACGCACCCTGCAGGTCGAGGCGCAGGACGGCTTCGGCCAGCACAATCCGCAGAACGTACAGGTCATGCCGCGCAGCCAGTTCGAAGGCATGGAGCTGTCGGAGGGACTGCTGGTGATCTTCAACGATGCCGCCAACACCGAGTTGCCGGGGGTGGTCAAGGCGTTCGACGGGCAGCGGGTGACCATCGACTTCAACCACCCGCTGGCGGGCAAGCCGCTGACCTTCGAAGTGGAGATCTTCGACGTACAGCCGGCCTGAGCCGACGTAGGGTGCGCCATGCGCACCGAATGACCGTGCGCCGCCTGGCGGTGCGCGCGGCGCACCCTTGTATCTCGACTTCAGCCCTGTCAATGGGCAATAGTCCCCGACTGATCATCGGGGGAAGGACTGGGAAGACGTGCGCACCCTTAGGCTTCGAGCCTGCATCGTAGAT
>NZ_QJUO01000062.1 GCF_004327335.1 Stutzerimonas kirkiae
CGGGAGTATGAGAGCGTTCGGGATATTCTGGCGCAGACACCGGCGGGGCTGACAAATGAAGCTGCGTTGGCTATTGTGGCGCTATTGGGTCAGGCTAGAGGGGCTGGGGCGGTTGGTGGGGCAAAAGCGACAGGCGAAGCTATCACTCAGATCCCTGGCCGAGTACAGTCTCGAATAAATATTGCCAATGGTCGCACGGAAACCACTCCGCTCCGTGATACCGGTAGGCCAGTATCTGCGGGCTTTGATCATGTGCTGAAAGGTCATTTCGACGTAGAAGTCTCCAACTCCCGTTCTGTGTTTACTATTAGTCCAAATGAGTTGAAGGGAGTTCTTCAGAGTAGTTCAGTCGTTAAGTCACTAGTTACTGCGTTACCAGATGGTCAGTTTGTAAGGATTGTTGATACAGGCAGGATCATTGGCACTACTACGCTGAAAGATGGAGGTCTTCCTACTTCAGTGATAAAGGTATTTACCGATAGGGCTGGCAACTTGATAACCACCTTCCCAGTTAAGGCGGTGAACTGATGCGATCTCTTCCTATGCATGTGTGGCGTAAACTTCAGTTGGCTGTGATGCTACTTAGTGAAGAAACATCACCAAGAGATATTCTTGTGGTGATTCTTTCATGGATTAGGGATAATTATAAGTATTTTTCTGTTGAGCCGTTTTCGAGCTACGGATTCGATGAGTTTTCACATGTAAATGAAAATTTAATGCCTGTTGATTATTCGTCATTTTCATCTAGCGATATAGCGCACTTCAAAAAGGTCATTCTAGAGTATCAGGCTAAGGATGTTGAGTTTATTGCGCGGTTCCTACGCGATACAATGGAGGCATTGATAACTGTCGAAGTTGATAAGCAATGCCCTAGGTGTGAGTCTGATGGGATGCGCGTTTTTATAGGCAAGCATAACGGGCTATTGGCTTACCAGTGTAACGTTTGTGGTCATTCCCATTACATAGATGGGGCTAAGGTAGAAGTTGGTGGGCTAGAGTTTGCGAATGAGGTGGTGTTGCGAAATATTGGCCTGATTTAATGGTGCAAAAACGACTGGAAAAGATTATGTCGATATTCTTTCCCCTGACGCTAAGCAACATATTTTGTATGGCGACAAGCCTGGAAGTGGTGGTCATATGTGGCCAGGGCAACCAGGGAAGACAGTTTTCCCTCAGAGTTGGTCGGCAGATAAAATAGTTCACGAGGTTGGTGACATTGCGACGTCCCCTAGCACCAAGTGGTACGCCCAAACAGGAACTGGTGGGATTTATACAGGCAAAGGTGATCCTGCTAAATGGGTTGCTTATGAAGTACGTGACGGGGTTCGTATGCGTGTTGTTTACCAGCCAGCCACAGGCAAGGTGATCACGGCCTTCCCCGACAATGCACCGATTCCACCCTATAAACCCATAAAGTAGGTATTTATGTACGCTGATCGTATTTTGAAATTTGGTGAGCGATTCCAGGGGAGGCTAGATTCTATGCTGCTTCAGGGCGCATTAGATTATGTTGGATATAGTGAAGAGGGCTTGGCTTTCGAGATTCTGTGTGACCATATTTGCGAATATGATGTATCTATAAGTGATGAGGAATATGACGAGGCTGTTCAATTGGCCTTGGATATGGGGTTCTCTTTGGAAGAGGGGTCATTCAAACATCTGAAGAGTTTGAAGTCATAGATTTACAGTTGGGGCAAAAGCGACAGGGGCTGCTGGAGACAGTACAGGTGCTATGCGCCGACTGGACTATGAAGCAGCGCCCTACCACGGGAAAATTGACAATGCTGTTAAGAGCCGTGCCCCGATTAATGGGCAGGATGCACTAGACACTTCAATCCAAGTCAAGACTACATCCCCTCGCCGAGTCGGAATTGATTACGAGTCGAAAGAGTTTGTGGTTTTTGATAAGACCTTGGATACGACGTATCACGGTCATGTCCGCTCTTGGAAGGATCTGCATCCAGATATGCAAAAAGCCCTGCAACAAGCTGGCATGGCTGATCGTAAAGGCAACATTCTTGTTGGCGGAAAGCAATGATGGACTACAGGGAGCCTCAATACCTTGATCGGCAGTCAGCCGAGAATGCATTCACGTCTAAAGATGCTAAGGTAATTTGTGATGCTTTAATATCCGTTGCTCTGTATAACTCAGATTGGAAGTGGGTGCAGGATAAGTGTCTAGAGTTTCTTGATGCCGAAAACCCAGAGATCAGAGGGCTTGCAGCGACATGCTTTGGGCATATTGCAAGAATTCATCGGCGTCTTGATAAAGAAGTAGTTATTTCTGCTTTGCATGAACATTTGCAGGATGATGCTATATCTGGGCAGGTTTCAGATGCTTTAGATGATATAGATATGTTCTTGTCTGATGGGGAATAAGAATAGCCCCGGCCCTGCCGGGGCTATTTATTTCACTCCGCCGTAATCACCAAACAGCCCTGCATGACACGAATCCGTATTTTCTCGTTGACCTGGAAGCCGGCCTGTTGCAGCCAGAGGCCGCGCAGCTTGATGCCGGGGACGATGCGGTCGTGGGTGTAGGCGGGTTCACCGTAAGCGATCCACGAAGCACATCTACCTCATGATGAGATAACCCTCTACCGTTATACCTGCACTGGAAAAGGGGACAGATTTATTTTTCGGCTGATGGCGTGAGTCAATAAATAAATCTGTCCCCTTTTTACCGCGTGCCAAGTGGGTGAAGCGAATGAATTGAACCGCATGTCAGGCTGTAGCGCGGTACACTACATAGGCGATTTTTCTTCAAGTCTCTTCAGGTCTTCAATGGAATAAATAAAGCCGCTAATCTTTCCTTGTTGGTAGCTTGATTCTTGGCAGTAACTGTAATTTGCCCTGGTCTCAGGGGCTTTATCTAGAACTGCTCTAGTATTTGGCTCGGAATTGAAAAATAACTTCGAATAGTAGTCGGTAGCGCTTTGTTCCGTGCTTGTCTTCAGGATTTCTTCTATTCGACCGTTCCACATGCTCATGTATGTATATTTAAAGCCATCTTCAAAAGCACTAAGATCACATGCATTGGCGATGTCGCTCTGCTTTATTGTAATGACTTGGGTGTGCCCTGAACTATCTCCAATCCCAACTGTTTTTTCATTTTGATGCGGCTGTGCGGCACAGCCTGTTAGAAATGTTGTAATGAATAAGGCATGAATAGTTGGCTTGAGCATCTAGATGGTTTCTCCTTGAGTAGGCCTAACTATAAATAGACACCAGCTGGTGCATGGCTTCCCGAGCAGGACTGGTGGATGACATTTCGCTGACCCATGGCTATCTCTGCGTCTAAGACGCCGCTTGTGGCGAAGAGCTGGGGATAATTGGCATGTTATACACCAGACACACGGGATACTGGCAAGTGGCAATCGTGCAGATGCCATGATCGGGGCGGGGAAAGGATCGCGAGCAAGCTCGCTCCTACAGAGGTGGGAAAAGGCGCGGTGGTTTGTTCGCTGCGCCTTTTGCTTTCAGCGGTTGAAGCGTTCGACCAGCGCGTACTGACCCTGGGCGGTATTGGTCAGGGCTTCGCTGAGTCTGGCGGTGTTGTTCGCCTCGCCGGCGGTTTGTTCGGCCAGTTGGGCGATGGTGGTGATGTTCTGGTTGATCTCGTCGGCCACGGCGCTCTGTTCCTCGGCGGCGGCGGCGATCTGGTTGGCCATGTCGGTGATGCTGGCCACCGCTTCGCTGATGCCGGCCAGGGCCTGGTCGGCCTGGAGCACGCGCTCGACCCCTTCGTCGGCCTGCTTGCGGCCGATTTCCATGGTCATCACCGCTTCCTCGGCGGTGCGTTGCAGCTTGGCGATCAGGGCATGGATCTGTTCGGTGGATTCGGCGGTGCGTTGGGCCAGGGAGCGTACCTCGTCGGCGACCACGGCGAAGCCGCGGCCCATTTCGCCGGCGCGGGCGGCCTCGATGGCGGCGTTGAGCGCCAGCAGGTTGGTCTGGTCGGCGATGCCCTTGATCACGTCGACCACGCCACCGATCTCGTTGCTGTCCTGGGCCAGGCGGGTGACGGTCTCGCCGGTGTCGCCCACCGATTGCGACAGGCGCTGGATGGCTTCGCGGGTTTCCGCGGCGATGCCACGGCCTTCGCCGGTGAGACGGTTGGCTTCCTGGGTGGCGATGGCGGTGCGCGCCACGTTGCTGGCCACTTCCAGGGTGGTGGCGGCCATCTCGTTGACGGCGGTGGCGACCTGCTCGGTTTCCTGGCGCTGGCGCTCCAGGCCGGCGGAGCTGTCGTGCGCCAGCTTGTCGGCTTCGCGGGCCTGCTGGGTGAGCTGCTCGGCGGTGTCCTGCAGGCGGGTGAGGCAGGTCTTCAGGCGGGCTTCCTGGCTGAGCATGGCCATTTCCAGGCGTGCTTCGGCGCCGCGGCTGTCGGTGTACATCTGCGCGATCAGCGGGTCCGAGGTGGTCTGTTCGGCGAGGCGCAGCAGGCGCTTGATGCCACGGCTCTGCCAGGCGATGCCGGCCAGGCCCAGGGGCACGGAGAGCACGGCGGCGAGGGCGAAGCCCCAGTTGCTGCCGAACCACTGACCGATGAGGAAGCCGATCTGGCTGACCAGGATGAACGGCAGCCAGGCCAGCAACACCGGCAGCCAGCGGTCGCTGGACGGAATGGCCGACTTGCCGGTGTTGATGCGGGTGTAGAGGGCTTCGGCGCGGCGTACCTGTTCGGCCGTCGGCTTGACCCGTACCGATTCGTAGCCGACCACCTGGCCGTTCTCGGTCATCGGCGTGACGTAGGCGTTGACCCAGTAGTGGTCGCCGCCCCTGTTGCGGTTCTTGACGATGCCCATCCACGGCCGGCCACTCTTCAAGGTCGTCCACATGTGCGAGAACACGGCCGGCGGCACGTCCGGGTGGCGCACGATGTTGTGCGGCGCGCGCAGCAAGTCCTCGCGGGAGAAGCCGCTGATCTCGACGAAGGCGTCGTTGCAGTAGGTGATCTGCCCCTTGAGGTCGGTGGTGGAGATCAGGCGCTGTTGGGCTGGGAACGAGGAAAAGGGGACAGATTTATTTTCTGTCTGATCGACTAAGCTGAAGGCCTCAACGGAAGGAGGTTGTCATGCCAAGGATGGGGCGCATTGTGTTGCCGAATTACCCACATCATGTGGTGCAACGTG
>NZ_QJUO01000063.1 GCF_004327335.1 Stutzerimonas kirkiae
GGACGGTTACCACGGTGTGATTCATGACTGGGGTGAAGTCGTAACAAGGTAGCCGTAGGGGAACCTGCGGCTGGATCACCTCCTTAATCGACGACATCAGCTTCGTCATGAGCACCCACACGAATTGCTTGATTCACTTGCGAAAAGCGATTGGGTTTTAGACCCGAGAGTAGACAGATTGGGTCTGTAGCTCAGTTGGTTAGAGCGCACCCCTGATAAGGGTGAGGTCGGCAGTTCGAATCTGCCCAGACCCACCAATTGTCAAGGGGCGTGGCCGGTCAGTAGATGGGGCCATAGCTCAGCTGGGAGAGCGCCTGCTTTGCACGCAGGAGGTCAGGAGTTCGATCCTCCTTGGCTCCACCATACACTCGAAATCGCTGAAAGCTCAGAACTGAGCGCCGCTGAAGCCTGAGGGTTGCAGGGTGTTGAGTTCTGGTCTTTGCGCCGGAACTGTTCTTTAAAAATTTGGGTATGTGATAGAAGCAAGACTGACTGATTGTTTTCACTGACGATCAGTTTGGTCAAGGTAAAATTTGTAGTTCTCAAGACGCAAATTTTCGGCGAATGTCGTCTTCACGTTCGAGATCGTAACCAGATTGCTTGGGGTTATATGGTCAAGTGAAGAAGCGCATACGGTGGATGCCTTGGCAGTCAGAGGCGATGAAAGACGTGGTAGCCTGCGATAAGCTTCGGGGAGTCGGCAAACAGACTTTGATCCGGAGATCTCTGAATGGGGGAACCCACCCAGCATAAGCTGGGTATCATGCACTGAATACATAGGTGTATGAGGCGAACCAGGGGAACTGAAACATCTAAGTACCCTGAGGAAAAGAAATCAACCGAGATTCCCTTAGTAGTGGCGAGCGAACGGGGATTAGCCCTTAAGTTGGTTTGAGATTAGTGGAAGGCTCTGGAAAGTGCCGCCATAGTGGGTGATAGCCCCGTACACGAAAATCTCTTATCAATGAAATCGAGTAGGACGGAGCACGAGAAACTTTGTCTGAATATGGGGGGACCATCCTCCAAGGCTAAATACTACTGACTGACCGATAGTGAACCAGTACCGTGAGGGAAAGGCGAAAAGAACCCCGGAGAGGGGAGTGAAATAGAACCTGAAACCGTATGCGTACAAGCAGTGGGAGCCTACTTAGTTAGGTGACTGCGTACCTTTTGTATAATGGGTCAGCGACTTATTTTCAGTGGCGAGCTTAACCGAATAGGGGAGGCGTAGCGAAAGCGAGTCTTAATAGGGCGTCTAGTCGCTGGGAATAGACCCGAAACCGGGCGATCTATCCATGGGCAGGTTGAAGGTTGGGTAACACTAACTGGAGGACCGAACCGACTACCGTTGAAAAGTTAGCGGATGACCTGTGGATCGGAGTGAAAGGCTAATCAAGCTCGGAGATAGCTGGTTCTCCTCGAAAGCTATTTAGGTAGCGCCTCGTGTATCACTGCTGGGGGTAGAGCACTGTTTCGGCTAGGGGGTCATCCCGACTTACCAAACCGATGCAAACTCCGAATACCGGCAAGTGTCAGCACGGGAGACACACGGCGGGTGCTAACGTCCGTCGTGAAAAGGGAAACAACCCAGACCGTCAGCTAAGGTCCCAAAGTCATGGTTAAGTGGGAAACGATGTGGGAAGGCTTAGACAGCTAGGAGGTTGGCTTAGAAGCAGCCATCCTTTAAAGAAAGCGTAATAGCTCACTAGTCGAGTCGGCCTGCGCGGAAGATGTAACGGGGCTCAAACCATGCACCGAAGCTACGGGTTCAACGCAAGTTGAGCGGTAGAGGAGCGTTCTGTAAGCCTGTGAAGGTGAGTTGAGAAGCTTGCTGGAGGTATCAGAAGTGCGAATGCTGACATGAGTAACGACAATGCGAGTGAAAAACTTGCACGCCGAAAGACCAAGGGTTCCTGCGCAACGTTAATCGACGCAGGGTGAGTCGGTCCCTAAGGCGAGGCTGAAGAGCGTAGTCGATGGGAAACGGGTTAATATTCCCGTACTTCTGGTTACTGCGATGGGGGGACGGAGAAGGCTAGGCCAGCTTGGCGTTGGTTGTCCAAGTTTAAGGTGGTAGGCAGGTTTCTTAGGTAAATCCGGGAAATCAATGCCGAGAACTGATGACGAGCTTTCTATTAGAAAGCGAAGTGGTTGATGCCATGCTTCCAGGAAAAGCCTCTAAGCTTCAGGTAATCAGGAACCGTACCCCAAACCGACACAGGTGGTTGGGTAGAGAATACCAAGGCGCTTGAGAGAACTCGGGTGAAGGAACTAGGCAAAATGGCACCGTAACTTCGGGAGAAGGTGCGCCGGTGAGGGTGAAGTATTTACTACGTAAGCCTTCGCTGGTCGAAGATACCAGGCCGCTGCGACTGTTTATTAAAAACACAGCACTCTGCAAACACGAAAGTGGACGTATAGGGTGTGACGCCTGCCCGGTGCCGGAAGGTTAATTGATGGGGTTAGCGCAAGCGAAGCTCTTGATCGAAGCCCCGGTAAACGGCGGCCGTAACTATAACGGTCCTAAGGTAGCGAAATTCCTTGTCGGGTAAGTTCCGACCTGCACGAATGGCGTAACGATGGCGGCGCTGTCTCCACCCGAGACTCAGTGAAATTGAAATCGCTGTGAAGATGCAGTGTATCCGCGGCTAGACGGAAAGACCCCGTGAACCTTTACTATAGCTTTGCACTGGACTTTGAGCTTGCTTGTGTAGGATAGGTGGGAGGCTTTGAAGTGGGGACGCTAGTTCTCATGGAGCCAACCTTGAAATACCACCCTGGCAATCTTGAGGTTCTAACTCTGGTCCGTTATCCGGATCGAGGACAGTGTATGGTGGGTAGTTTGACTGGGGCGGTCTCCTCCTAAAGAGTAACGGAGGAGTACGAAGGTGCGCTCAGACCGGTCGGAAATCGGTCGTAGAGTATAAAGGCAAAAGCGCGCTTGACTGCGAGACAGACACGTCGAGCAGGTACGAAAGTAGGTCTTAGTGATCCGGTGGTTCTGTATGGAAGGGCCATCGCTCAACGGATAAAAGGTACTCCGGGGATAACAGGCTGATACCGCCCAAGAGTTCATATCGACGGCGGTGTTTGGCACCTCGATGTCGGCTCATCACATCCTGGGGCTGAAGCCGGTCCCAAGGGTATGGCTGTTCGCCATTTAAAGTGGTACGCGAGCTGGGTTTAGAACGTCGTGAGACAGTTCGGTCCCTATCTGCCGTGGACGTTTGAGATTTGAGAGGGGCTGCTCCTAGTACGAGAGGACCGGAGTGGACGAACCTCTGGTGTTCCGGTTGTCACGCCAGTGGCATTGCCGGGTAGCTATGTTCGGAAGAGATAACCGCTGAAAGCATCTAAGCGGGAAACTTGCCTCAAGATGAGATCTCACTGGAGCCTTGAGCTCCCTGAAGGGCCGTCGAAGACTACGACGTTGATAGGCTGGGTGTGTAAGCGTTGTGAGGCGTTGAGCTAACCAGTACTAATTGCCCGTGAGGCTTGACCATATAACACCCAAACAATCTGCGAGGGCAT
>NZ_QJUO01000064.1 GCF_004327335.1 Stutzerimonas kirkiae
GCCGAGCCGAAGACTTCGGAGCAGACGCGAGTCAGTGCTGCAGTCAGGGTGGTCTTGCCATGGTCGACGTGACCAATGGTGCCAACGTTGACGTGCGGTTTGTTACGTTCGAATTTTTCTTTAGCCATCGAGACCGTCCCCATCACCGGAAATGAACTGAGCGAGTCACGCCACCATTAAAACAAAGGCAGATATCGAAATATCTGCCTTTGGATTTGGAGCTCATGAGCGGATTTGAACCGCTGACCTCACCCTTACCAAGGGTGTGCTCTACCAACTGAGCTACATGAGCGAAGCTTTCTTCACAAACCTCAACCTGGAGCGGGTAGCGGGAATCGAACCCGCATCATCAGCTTGGAAGGCTGAGGTTCTACCACTAAACTATACCCGCTATAAGCCGGGGCTTACGCCGCAAAACTGGTGGAGGGAGAAGGATTCGAACCTTCGAAGTCGATGACGTCAGATTTACAGTCTGATCCCTTTGGCCACTCGGGAATCCCTCCAAAGAGGGCAGCATTTTCATTGCAACCCTTTTTGATGTCAAGCATTTTCTCAATAAAAACCTGAGGTTAGCTTGACCATGCAACTATCTGCCGGCACCTGGAAATCACCCGCCAGCAAAGCGGGCGCAATTCTATTCAAAGCCACTCTCCGTTGCAATGCCTTTACATGGCATTTGTTCGCTCTGAACACCTGGAACCGCGGCCAGCACAATGGCAAGGACTTCAGGGGAAACCAGGCGCCTGCTCTCGGGAGAAATCCGTAGCCAGAATTTGCGATGCAACCTCGGCAATGTCCGAACCCCGGGCTCGTACCCTAGCTCTTGCAACCTTGCGAGCAAGCGGTCGACATCCGCCTTGCGCGGAAAGATTCCCAATGAAATGCCGTTGGCAAGATCGCCCTCGGCAATGATATAGCCATCCACGTTGCGCGCCTGCAGCTCGCGCAACTGCTGCAATGACGCAGGCCTGGAGCCAAGGGGAGGCAGGTAGACCCAGAAGTCTTCGCCCGACACCGAGTCCAGCCCGAGGACATTGGAGTCGATATCAAGACTCAACAGCCGCTGGCGGAGATCGAGCAAAGCCGCTTCGCTATCGATTCCGCCCAGGAAGAGACAGGTCTCCTCCCTCTGCCCATCCCCTCCAGCCTGCGACTCACTCAAGAGCCGAATACTCTCTCCCACCCGAGATTCAGGTGACTGCACCTCAACGGGAGCCAGAGGCAAGCGGTGCTGATGCTGGATGTAGAAAAATGCATTCAACATCAGCAACAGAAGAAAGAGCCAGCGCATCGACACCTCTACACCTCTACCGGGCAAGCCAACGCCAAGCCACGGAACACCAGATCAGGAACATGGCGGACAGATGCCAATCCATCGACAAGCGCCCCATCACCACCTGTTACATATATGGCGGCGTCCTTCCCAAGCACCTGAACGGCCCTGGCGACCTGGCTCTCTATATAGGCACGCAACATCAGTAAGCAACCTCTCTCCACCGCCTCGGCCGTGGAGCGCCCGGGGGAGAGATCTCCAAGGGAACCGCCATGGCCCGGATCATAGCGAATGCGTTGTGTATGGGATTGCAACTGCTGGCGCAAAGAAGGAATTCCCGGGCAGATGTAACCGCCGAGGTGACGCCCTTCGGCGTCGATCCAGTCAACGGTTACAGCCGTCCCCAGGTCGATCACAAGACATGCCTCGCGAGCGACATTGTACGCCGCGACAATTGCCAGCCAACGATCCATACCCAATCGCTGGTAATCGAGATAACCGTTGGATACACCAGCCAGCTCCATGGAAGGTAAAGCCAGTGCTACCGGACAATCCAATAGCCGTGATATGGCCGCAGAAATCTCTTCGGTCTCCTCGTCAGCGCGCACACTGACCATACGAACAAAAGATACCGAAGCCCTGGATTGCTGCAACTGCGCTCGAAGTGCCTCAAGCCCATCAGCGACATGTACAGGCAAAATGCAACGGCCATCACCTGAAAACAGCCGCCACTTCAGAAAGCTGTTACCGCAGTCCAGCTCAAGAATCATGATCAAGCCTCAGACTCAACTCTCCGCCACTGAAAACATATATGCACCCATCGACATCAAGGCGTAGCGCACCATGGTCATCCACACCAAGCACACGCCCCAACACCTCCTGCGAACCGGCACTCAGCCGGCACATCAGCCCTTGCCATACGTTCACGGCCTCCCATTCCGCACGCAGAGCGGAAAAGCCTTCAGATATATGCCGCTCCAGGTAGCCTGAAAGAGACATTGCAAGGCGCAGCAAAAGCTCATTACGATCGACCAGTGCACCTAGAACAGAACGCAGGGATGTCCATGGCTGATCAATCTCATCAACAGAGAACGTCATATTCACATTGATACCGATACCAATCACGACATGACACTGGTCTGCTGGATCTCCAGTCAGCTCAAGCAGAATACCCGCGACCTTCTTTCCATCCACATATACGTCATTGGGCCATTTGAGCCCCACCCCGGGCACCCCCAGAGAACGCAAGGTATCGACGACAGCAAGGCCGACGGCCAGGCTCATACCAGACAGATGACGGCCACCCGCCTCCACCCGGAGAGCAAAGCTGCAATAAAGATTGCGCACCGGAGGACTGGCCCAGCGACGCCCACGTCGCCCCCGGCCAGCGGTCTGGGATTCGGCCACGACGATAAATGGAAGGGAGGTCGGGCACTGCAACAACCGAAGCGCCTCGGCATTCGTGGAGTCTATTTCCTCACGGAGAAAAACCGACCAGCCAAGCGAACCCAGAGCCGAGGAAAGACGCGATTCATCCAGAAGCGATATAGGGGAAGCCAAACGATATCCCTTGCCGGATATACGCTCCAGAGAGATGGAGAAGCTCTTTTCCAGGAGCTGCAGCTTCTTCCACACCGCCGCCCTGGTAACCCCGAGCAAAGCACCGAGCTCCGCCCCCGAGTGAAAGCGCCCATCGCTGAGCAACTGCAGCAATCTGTACATAAAACGCTCATATTTGGCCAGCAGGCAGCATCATAACGATAGCGGATGCTTATGCCTATAAACTCAATGTAGGGTTTTCTGGGACCAAAATAGCCTGGAGCATTTCTTGCCAGCAGAGGGAGCTGCACTGGCTACGAATTACCATTCATTTCCATAGCCCAAAAAAGAACGCCCCGATCCATGAGGACCGGGGCGTTCGTGTAGAAGCTTGACGATGACCTACTCTCACATGGAGAAACTCCACACTACCATCGGCGATGCGTCGTTTCACTACTGAGTTCGGGATGGGATCAGGTGGTTCCAACGCTCT
>NZ_QJUO01000065.1 GCF_004327335.1 Stutzerimonas kirkiae
CCTCATGCTCTTGCAGGCGGGCCTCGACCTCGCCCAGTTCGATGCGGAAGCCGCGGATCTTTACCTGGTGGTCGATACGGCCGACGTATTCAATCACACCATCGGCACGGTAACGGGCCAGGTCGCCAGTCCGGTAGAGTCGTCCACCACCTTGCCCTCTATCGTCGAACGGATCGGGGATAAAGCGTTCGGCGGTCAGTGCTGGACGGCGTAGATAGCCACGGGCCAAACCCTCGCCACCAACCAGCAACTCTGCGATCCCACCGATTGCAGCCACGTCCAAAGCATTACCTAATAACTGGCAGGTAGTGTTGGATAAGGGGCGTCCGATGGGTGGCTGTACACCATTCGTCTTGTGATGACACCAGTGAGTGGCATTGATAGTAGTTTCAGTAGGGCCATAACGATTATGCAATGCCGTATCTGGCAAACGTTCTTTGACTTTTTCGCACAAGCCGGCTGAGAGCACCTCACCACCGCTGAACAGGTTTTCCAGGCTGGTGCAGTCACCTACGTTTTCGACCTCGACAAACAGCTCCAACAGCGGCGGCACAAAATGCACTACAGACACAGCGTGTTGCTGGATCAGCTCAACCAGCCGCTCCGGGTCTTTGTGGTCTCCCGGTTGAGAAACGATAAGACGTCCACCACAAATGAACGGCAGGAAGCATTCCCAAACAGAAACGTCAAAGCCCAAGGGCGCTTTTTGCAGGAAAATACTGCGCTCGTTCAATGTGTACTCAGCTTGCATCCAGGCCAATCGAGCCATGGCTGAGCCAACAGAAATTCCTACTCCTTTCGGAAGTCCCGTCGAGCCAGAGGTGTAAATCACATAAGCCAGGTTTTCTGGTTGCGTGAGGTTGCTCAGATTGGCTTCGCTGTAGCCCTTCAGCCAATCGTTGCCCTGATCCAAAACAAGTGTCTGGACATGGCTTGGAACCGAAAACTGATTCTGCAGATGGCTCTGAGACAACAGCAGTTGGATAACACTGTCCTCAATCATGTAGGCCAGTCGGTCCTGCGGATACTCCGGGTCCAGGGGCACGTAGGCACCGCCTGCCTTGAGGATCCCCAGTAACCCCACCACCATTTTCAGGCTGCGCTCCACCGCGATGCCCACCAGCACGTCCGGGCCTACGCCCAGCTCCCTGAGCTTGTGGGCCAATTGATTGGAGCGTTGGTTCAGTTGCCGGTAGCTCAACTCTTGGTCATTGAAGATCACCGCCACTGCATCCGGGGCTTTCTCAGCCTGGACTTCGATCAACTGGTGGAGGCATTTCTCACTTGGGTAGCTCACCTCGGTACGGTTCCAGTCGTAGATAATCTGTTGCTGCTCTTCTTTACTTAAGAGCGGCAGTTCAGCGACACGCTGACTTGGCCTATTGACTACGCCTTCCAACAGATTGAGCCAGTGCCTGGCCAGGCGCTCGATGGTTGGTTTGTCGAACAGCGCTGTGGCATAGCTCAGCGATGCGCCAACCCCTTGCTCATGCTCGAAGGTGTCCAGCGTCAGGTCGAACTTGGCGGTGTGCCCTTCCAGGATCAGCCCTTCAACCTCCAGCCCTGGCAAGCGGCGGCTCTCACCTTTCACCTGGCTCTGGTGGTTGTACATCACCTGGAACAGAGGGCTATGGCTCAGGCTGCGCTCAGGGTGTAGCGCCTCCACCAGTTGCTCAAAGGGCAAGTCCTGATGGGCCAGGGCCGCCAATGACGTCTGCTGGACCTGCCTGAGCAGTCCGCTGAAGGTCGTGTCCAGGTCGAACTTGGCCTTGAGTACCTGGGTGTTGACGAAGAAGCCGATCAGCCCTTCTGTCTCTGCCCGGTTACGGTTGGCGATAGGTACACCAACGCGGATATCGTTCTGGCCCGAGTAACGGTGCAGCAAGGTCTGGAAGCTGGCCAACAGCAGCATAAACAGGGTCGCGCCCTGTTGCTGGGCCAGTTGCTTGAGGGATTTGGCCAACTCCTCGTTCAGTTCGATGGCCAGCTTGGCTCCAGCATGGCTCCGGATCGCCGAGCGTGGTCGATCGGTCGGTAGTTCCAGTACCGGCTGTTCTTCACCCAACTGAGCCTTCCAATAAGCTAATTGCCGCTCCTGCTCGCCGGCTTCCATCCACTGACGCTGCCAGATGGCGTAGTCGGCATACTGGATAGGCAGCTCCGGGAGACTCACTTGTTGGCCTGTGCGATAGCCCTCGTAAAGCTGGACCAGCTCATCGACCATGATGGGCATCGACCAACCATCGGAGATGATATGGTGCAGAGTCAGTATCAGGACATGGTCATCCTCGGACAACTGCAGCAGCTTTACACGCAAGAGCGGGCCCTGCTCCAGGTCGAAGGGCCTGGCAATTTCCTCCTCGACTTTGGATTGGATCAGGACCTCATCTGCCCTTTCCAAATATTCATGGTCCAAGACAAGGTCGATCCGTGGATAAACGACTTGCAGCGCCTGCTCCCTTTCCTGCTGGAAGGTGGTACGCAGGGTTTCGTGGCGAGCAATCAGAGTGTAAAAACCTGAGCGCAAAGCCTCGATATACAGTTCACCCTTGAGCCGCAGTGCCGTCGGGATGTTGTAGGCGGCACTTTCCGACTCCAGTTGCCAGATGAACCATTGCCGCTGCTGGGCGTAGGAAAGTGGCAGGGGCTGAGTACGATCCACTCGCTGGAAGGCTGGTGCGGTACTGGATGCTCCCTGTCCTGTATGGGCCGCAAACTCCGCCAGCACCGGCGCCTCGAACAGCGTGCGCAATGGCAGTTCGACATTCAGTGCCTGGCGGATACGGGAAATCACCTGGGTGGCCAGCAGCGAGTGACCACCCAGCTCGAAGAAATTGTCGGTCAGGCCGACCTTTTCGACCTTCAGCACGGCGGCCCAGATGGCGGCGACCCGTTGTTCCAATTCGCTTTGTGGCGCGACATATTCCTGCTGCAACTGGCTGGCATCCGGTTTCGGCAGGGCCTTGCGGTCCAGCTTGCCGTTCGGCGTCAGCGGCAGTTTGTCCAGGAACACCAGATGGGCTGGGACCATATAGTCCGGCAGGCTTTCCTTCAGGTAATCGCGCAAACTGCTACGCAATATGGCCTGTTGCTCAAGATCATCCGAAAGATCGATATCAGCAACGAGATAACCAACCAGTTGCTTGCCACTCGGTCCTTCGATATCGATCACCACGGCCTCGCGAACAGCCTCATGCTCTTGCAGGCGGGCCTCGACCTCGCCCAGTTCGATGCGGAAGCCGCGGATCTTTACCTGGTGGTCGATACGGCCGACGTATTCAA
>NZ_QJUO01000066.1 GCF_004327335.1 Stutzerimonas kirkiae
CCTGCGGATACTCGGGATCCAGCGGTACGTAGGCGCCGCCGGCCTTCAGGATCGCCAGCAGCCCCACCACCATCTCAAAACTCCTCTCCACCGCGATACCCACCAGCACGTCCGGGCCTACCCCCAGCTCACGCAGCTTGTGAGCCAACTGGTTGGCTTTCTGGTTCAGTTGCCGGTAGCTCAACTCTTGGTTATCAAAGATCACCGCTACTGCATCCGGGGCTTTCTCGGCCTGGACTTCGATCAACTGGTGGAGGCACTGGTCGCTCGGGTAACTTGCCTCGGTACGGTTCCAGTCGTAGATAATCTGTTGCTGCTCTTCTTTACTTAACAGAGGCAGTTCAGCGACACGCTGACTTGGCCTATTGGTTATGCCTTCCAACAGATTGAGCCAGTGCCTGGCCAAGCGCTCGATGGTTGGTTTGTCGAACAGCGCTGTGGCATAGCTCAGCGATGCGCCAATCCCTTGCTCATGCTCGAAGGTGTCCAGCGTCAGGTCGAACTTGGCGGTGTGCCCTTCCAGGATCAGCCCTTCAACCTCCAGCCCTGGCAAGCGGCGGCTCTCACCTTTTAGCTGGTTCTGGTGGTTGTACATCACCTGGAACAGAGGGCTATGGCTCAGGCTGCGCTCAGGGTGCAGCGCCTCCACCAGTTGCTCGAACGGCAGGTCCTGATGAGCCTGAGCAGCCAAAACGGCCTGCTGGACCTGTTGCAGCAATTCACCGAAGGTCGTCTGCAGGTCGAACTCGGCCTTGAGCACCTGGGTATTGACGAAGAAGCCGATCAGGCCTTCTGTCTCCAGCCGGTTACGGTTGGCATTCGGTATACCCACACGAATATCGTCTTGTCCCGAATAGCGGTGCAGCAGGGCCTGAAAACTGGCCAGCAGCAACATGAACAGTGTCACGCCCTGTTGCTGGGCCAGATGCTTGAGGGATTTGGCAAGATCATCGCCCAGTTCGATATACAGGATGGCACCAGTATGGCTTTGAACAGAGGGACGAGGACGGTCAGTCGGCAACTCCAGTACCGGTTGTTCCTCACCCAGTTGAGCCTTCCAATAAGCTAATTGCCGCTCCTGCTCACCCGCCTCCATCCAACTACGTTGCCAGATAGCATAATCTGCGTACTGGATCGGCAGTTCCGGCAGGTTTGTCGCCTGGCCTATGCGGTAGCCTTCATAGAGCTGGACCAGTTCATCGACCATGATGGGCATCGACCAGCCATCGGAGACGATATGGTGCAGAGTCAGTACCAGGACATGATCATCCTCGGCCAACCGCAACAGCTTTACACGCAAAAGCGGGCCATGCTCTAGGTCGAAAGGCTTGGCGACTTCTTCCTCGACTTTGAACTGGATCAGGGCTTCATCTACCTTTTCCAGATATTCCTGATCCAGCGCAAGATCGATCCGTGGATGAACAACTTGCCGCCCCTGTTCACTATCCTGACGGATGGTGGTGCGCAAGGTCTCGTGTTGAGCAATCAAGGCGTCGAAACTCGAACGCAGAGCTTCGATATGCAGCTCACCCTTAAGCCGCAGTGCAACTGGCATATTGTAGGCGGTACTTTCCGGCTCCAGTTGCCAGAGGAACCACTGCCGCTGTTGGGCGTACGAGAGTGGCAAACGCTCCAATTCCTGCCTGACTTGTGGAATCGGCAACTGCGCGAAGCTCATTCCCTTGGATTGCAGCTTGAGCAAAAACTGCCTACGCTGCTCCAGGGACAGGAAAATAAACCTCCGAGTGATTTCCAGGTTTTGCGGACTCATATTAAATACTCTCCAATTCCGTCAGAAACTCACTCAGCTCATCGAAGTCCTCTTCGCCGGCGAAACGCTGGCCAGAGAGAGCGGCTGCATATGCAAATAAATTTTCACGCTCGAATAAAAAGCCCAGAGGAACCTCGATACCCAGCTCAGCCCGAACTCGCGTAGTAACACTTATTGCCAGTAGTGAATGACCACCCAGTTCGAAGAAATTATCGGTCAGGCCGACCTTTTCGACTTTCAGCACATCGGCCCAGATGGCGGCGATCCGTTGTTCCAGTTCGCTTTGCGGCGCCACGTAATCCTGCTGCAACTGGCTGGCATCGGGTTTCGGCAAGGCCCTCCGGTCGAGTTTGCCGTTGGCCGTCAGCGGCATCGCCCCAAGGAACACCAGATGGGCCGGGACCATGTAGTCCGGCAGACTTTCCTTCAGATAGTCGCGCAAGGTGTTGCGCAATGTGGCTTGCCGCTCTGCATCGTCTGGCAGACTCCTATCGGTCACGAGATAGGCAGCCAGTTGCTTGCCGCTCGGCCCTTCGATATCGATCACCACGGCCTCGCGAACAGCCTCATGCTCTTGCAGGCGGGCCTCGACCTCGCCCAGTTCGATGCGGAAGCCACGGATCTTCACCTGGTGGTCGATACGGCCAACGTATTCAATCACACCATCGGCACGGTAACGGGCCAGGTCGCCAGTCCGGTAGAGTCGTCCACCACCTTGCCCTCTATCGTCGAACGAATTGGGGATAAAGCGTTCGGCGGTCAGTGCTGGACGGCGTAGATAGCCACGGGCCAAACCCTCGCCACCAACCAGCAACTCTGCGATCCCACCGATTGCAGCCGCGTCCAAAGCATTACCTAATAACTGGCAGGTAGTGTTGGATAAGGGACGTCCGATGGGTGGCTGTACACCATTCGTCTTGTGATGACACCAGTGAGTGGCATTGATAGTAGTTTCAGTAGGGCCATAACGATTATGCAATGCCGTATCTGGCAAACGTTCTTTGACTTTTTCGC
>NZ_QJUO01000067.1 GCF_004327335.1 Stutzerimonas kirkiae
TGAGACAACAGCAGTTGGATAACACTGTCCTCAATCATGTAGGCCAGTCGGTCCTGCGGATACTCCGGGTCCAGGGGCACGTAGGCACCGCCTGCCTTGAGGATCCCCAGTAACCCCACCACCATTTCCAGGCTGCGCTCCACCGCGATGCCCACCAGCACGTCCGGGCCTACGCCCAGCTCCCTGAGCTTGTGGGCCAATTGATTGGAGCGTTGGTTCAGTTGCCGGTAGCTCAACTCTTGGTCATTGAAGATTACCGCCACTGCATCCGGGGCTTTCTCAGCCTGGACCTCGATCAACTGGTGGAGGCATTTCTCACTTGGGTAGCTCACCTCGGTACGGTTCCAGACATGGATGATCTGTTCCCGCTCCTCCTGGCTCAGCAGCGGTAGCTCGCCAAGAGGTTGTTGTGGCCTTTCTGCAAGGGCTTGAAGCAAGTTGCCAAAATGTTCAGAAATCTTCTGAACTGTCAGTGTGCTGAAATGCTCCCGGTCATAGCCGTAGTGAACTGACAGGGTATCACCTAGCCCTACGGCCAGGGTCAGCGGGTAGTTGGTCTGTTCCTGGCTGGCTACCGCTCCGAACTTGAGTCCATACGGCGCGCCTTGTTGCAAGGCTTCAGAGATCGGGTAGTTCTCGAATACCAGGATGTTGTCGAACAGGCTTTCGCCACCAAAACCGGCCCAGCGCTGGATTTCATACAAGGGCGTGTATTCGTGTTCGCGCAGGACCAGGTTCTGAGCCTGGACCTGTTCGAGCCACTGCGCCACGCTCTGCTCCGGTTTCGGACTGGCGATCACGGGCAGGGTATTGATGAACAGGCCCAGTTGCTGTTCCACGCCTTTCAGTTCAGCGGGGCGACCCGCCACAGTGGCGCCGAAGGTCACGCTGTCCTGTCCGGTGTAGCGTTGCAGCAACAAGAGCCAGGCGGCTTGTACCAGGGTGTTGACCGTCACCCGCTGCTGGCGGGCGAAATCGATGAGTCGTTGGGTTTGCTGTTGGTCCAGCACCTGGTAGTGGTCGCCGTAACCCCTGCCGAGGTCCACCTTGTCCTGGCGGATGGCCTGGGCCAACCGGGTTGGTTCACCCAGGTCCTTGAGCTGTTCCTTCCAGAACGCTTCGCTGCTCGCCTTGTCCTGCTTCTGCAGCCAGTCGATGTAGTCGCGATAGCGGCTGGGCTGACGGGTACCAGGCTGGCCCGCATAAACCTGCAGCACTTCACCCAGCAGTTGCGAGCCGCTCCAGCCGTCCATCAGGATATGGTGGCTGGTGTAGATCAGGTGATGGCTGTTCTCGCCAGTACGAATTACCGCAAGACGCAACAAGGGATCGTTCAGCAGGTCGAAGCCCTGCTGCCGGTCGGCTTCAGCCCAGGTGTCCAGGCTGGCCTCGAGATCAGGCTGGGTACGCCAGTCAAGACTGACGAAGGGTATTTCGACCTGCTTGCGGATCACCTGCAAGGGTTGTTCGAACTGGGTGACGAAGCTCGCCCGCAACACGTCGTGGCGGTCGACCACGGATTGCCAGGCCTGCCGGAAGCGCTCCACATCCAGGCCGTTCACGTCCACGCGCATCTGGTTGATGTAGTCGCCGCCGCCCTGTGCGTACAGCGTGTGGAACAGCATGCCCTGCTGCATCGGTGACAGCGGGTAGATATCCTCAATGTCGCGGGCCAGGATCGGCAAGGCGTCCAATCGCGGCTGGCTCAAACCGGCCAAAGGAACATCCGATGGCGTAAGGCCAAAGGTGTTTTTGTCCGCACAATGTGCGATCAGTGCTTCCAGTTCTTCAGCGTACTCTTGCGCCAGGCGCTGGATGGTCTCCTCCTTGTACATCTCCTGGCTGAAACTCCAATCCAAACGCAGTTCGCCGCCATAGACCTGGCCATTGATCGACAGCCAGTTGCCCAAGGGAGCTTGCGCGCTTTGGCTGGCACCCGAGCTTTCAACCGCTGGTATCAGGAAGGCTGAAGTGTTTTCCCCCTCCCCAAAGCTCCCATCGAACTGGCCGAGGTAGTTGAAGGTGATCTGCGGTTCCGGTAGATCGGATAAAGCCTGCTTGGCAGTCTCGTCTCCCAGATAGCGAAGTGCGCCGAAACCAATGCCCTTGTCCGGGATCGCCCGCAGTTGTTCCTTGATCGTCTTGATCGAGGCTGGCAGCCCCGCCTTCGGACTCAATTTCACCGGGAACACACTGGTGAACCAACCCAGCGTACGACTCAGGTCAATATCCTCGAACAGGTCTTCGCGGCCATGGCCTTCCAACTGGATCAGCACGTCATCCTGCTGTGTCCAACGCGCAATGACTCGGGCCAGAGCCGTCAGCAGCAAATCGTTGGCCTGGGTTCGATAAGCCGAGGGAGCCTGTTGCAGCAGTTGCCGGGTATGGGTCTGACCCAGACGAGTCTGAGCGTGGCCAGCGCGATGACCTTGCAACGAGCCTTCGCGGTTATCACAAGGCAGATC
>NZ_QJUO01000068.1 GCF_004327335.1 Stutzerimonas kirkiae
CGAACAGTTCCCAGACCGAGAAATCGAAGGCGTAGGAGTGGAAAACGCTCCAGACGTCGCAGGCATCGAACTGGTACCAATCCTGGGTGGCCCGGAACAGGCGCATGACATTGTGGTGCGGCAGCAAGGTGCCTTTGGGCTTGCCTGTCGAGCCTGAGGTGTAGATCACGTAAGCCAGGTTTTCTGGTCGCGTGAGGTTGCTCAGATTGGTCTCGCTATGGCCTCTCAACAACTCGTTGCCCTGATCTAAAACAAGGGTTTGGACATGGCTTGGGATCGGTAACTGCTCTTGCAGATGACTCTGGCTCAACAGCAGTTGGATGCCGCTGTCCTCGATCATGTAGGCCAATCGGTCCTGCGGATACTCGGGATCCAGCGGTACGTAGGCGCCGCCGGCCTTCAGGATCGCCAGCAGCCCCACCACCATCTCAAAACTCCTCTCCACCGCGATACCCACCAGCACGTCCGGGCCTACCCCCAGTTCGATCAGCCTGTGAGCAAGACGATTGGCCTGGCGGTTGAGTTCGGCGTAGGTCAGTTGCCGATCCTCGAAGACCACCGCCACCGCATCCGGGGTCCTGCGTATCTGCTCTTCGATCAGTTCGTGGATGCAGCCGTCGCTCGGGTAGCTGGTCTGCGCACGGTTCCACTCATGGACGATCCGCTGGTAGTCTTCTTCGTCAAGCAGGCGCAGTTCGCCAAGAGCTTGTTGCGGCCGCTGTGTGATGGCTTCGATCAGCTTACTAAAGTGCTGGCTCAACTGCGCCACACAGTCGTCGCCGAAGTACTCCCGGTCGTAGCTGTAGTGGATTGACAATGTATCGCCCAGGCCAATGACCAAGGTCAGCGGGTAATTGGTCTGTTCCTGGTTGACTACCGTGCTGAAGCTGAGCCCATCCGGCGCACCTTGTTGCAACGTTTCAGAGATCGGGTAGTTCTCGAATACTAGGATATTGTCAAACAGCGCTTCGCCACCCAGACCGGCCCAACGCTGGACTTCATATAGCGGTGTGTGTTCGTGTTCACGCAAGGCAAGGTTCTGTGCCTGTACCTGCTCGAGCCACTGCGCCACGCTCTGCTCCGGTTTCGGGCTGGCAATAACCGGCAAGGTGTTGATGAACAGACCCAGTTGCTGTTCCACACCTTTCAGTTCAGCCGGGCGGCCAGCAACAGTGGCACCGAAGGTGACGGTGTCCTGGCCGGTGTAGCGTTGCAGCAACAGCAACCAGGACGCTTGTAACAGGGTGTTGGCCGTTACGCGCTGCTGGCGGGCGAACTCACTGAGTCGTTGGGTTTGAGCGTGGTCCAGTATCTGGTAGTGATTGCCGTAGCCGGTACCGAGATCCGCCTTGCTCTGGCGGATGGCTTGGGCCAAGCTGGTCGGCTCTTGTTGCTCCCCGAATTGGCTGCGCCAGAAGGTTTCGTCCTGTGCCTTATCCTGCCCTTTCAGCCATTCGATATAGTCACGGTAGCGACCTACTTGCAGGTTGGCCTGTACACCGGCATAAGCTTGCAGAACCTCACCCAGCAACTGCGAACTGCTCCAGCCATCCATCAGGATATGGTGGCTGGTATAGATCAGGTGGTGATCGTTCTCCCCGGTACGAATCACTGCGAGACGCAGCAAAGGATCATTCAGCAGATCGAATCCTCTTTGACGGTCGGCCTCGGCCCAGGTATCCAGGCTGACCTGAAGATCAGGCTGGGTACGCCAGTCAAGGCTGATGAAGGGTATTTCGACGTGCTTGCGGATAACCTGTAGCGGCTGTTCGAACTGGGTGATGAAGCTCGCCCGCAACACGTTGTGACGGTCGACCACGGCCTGCCAGGCCTGCTGGAAGCGCTCCACGTCCAGGCCGTTCACGTCCACGCGCATCTGGTTGATGTAGTCGCCGCCGCCCTGTGCGTACAGCGTGTGGAACAGCATGCCCTGCTGCATCGGTGACAGCGGGTAGATATCTTCGATTTCATTTGCCGCTATCGGCAACAGGTCCAACTGTTCCTGAATCAACTTGGATAGAGGCACATCCGATGGGGTGAGGCCGGCACTATTTTTCGCAATGCAATGCTCGATCAGTGCCTTGAGCTCTTCGGCATAATCATTCGCCAGATGCTGGATGGTTTCTTCCTTGAACATCTCCTTGCTGAAGCTCCAATTCAAGCTCAACTCATCGCCATACACCCGACCATTGATATTCAACCAGTTGCTCAGCGGGGCTCGTCCGCTCTGGCTTGCTCCTGGGCGCTCTAGCGCAGGTACCAGGAATGCGCTTTCTTCCTCCTCCTGCTCTTGGGCAAAACTACTATCGAACTGACCCAGATAGTTGAAGGTGATCCGGGGTAGCGGCAGTGCGGCCAATGCGCGTTTGGCTTGCTCGTTACCCAAGTAGCACAGAGCACCAAAACCTATGCCCTTCTCCGG
>NZ_QJUO01000069.1 GCF_004327335.1 Stutzerimonas kirkiae
CGTAACCGCTCCACAAACCCCACCTTCAAATGACTAGAAGGGCCAAGGAAGCTGGGCTCCCGTTTTACAGTGGAGCCCAATGCCATGATGCGTCCCGACCCGAAGGTCAAAGCCGTCTACCTGTATCCCAAGCCCGTCGACTTCCGTAAATCGATCAATGGCCTGGCTGTTCTGGTCGAACTGGATATCAAGGTGGCGGTATTCGACCCGGTGCTGTTCGTCTTCCTCAATCGCGCGCGTAACCAGGTGAAGATTTTGTACTGGCATCGAAATGGTTTCTGCCTGTGGCTCAAGCGCCTGGAGGCCGAACGGTTCAAGACCAAGCCGGATGCGGGGGATGAAGCTATCGAGCTGACGGTTCGAGAGCTGAACCAGTTGCTGGAGGGGGTCGATCTCTGGGGTAATCGACCTCACAAGGTTCTGACGCCACGTTTTGTAAGCTGAGCCGGTATAATCCGGCGCTATGAAATCTGGCGCAGACTCCCTTCCCGACGACCCCGTCCTGCTCAAGCAGATGCTGCTGTTGGCGCACGGAAAGGTGGCGCAACTCCAAGAGCAGGTTGCCCTGCTGCGCCACAAACTGTTCTCGCCAAAGTCCGAGCGCAGCCCCGAGGATGCCGACTCCCCTCAACTGGCCATGTTCAACGAGGCGGAGGAGTTGCTCGAAGAAACTGCTGGCGGATCGGGTGAGACCGAGGCCGAAGAAGTCGTCGTCCTCGTGAAACGACGTGGCAAGCGCAAGCCTCTCCCGGTTGACCTGCCTCGCGTTGAAATCATCCACGAACTGCCCGAGCACGAGCGCACCTGTGCCTGCGGCGCCTGCAAGCAGGTGATCGGCGAAGAGACCAGTGAGCAGCTCGACATTATTCCGATGCAAGTGCGGGTGATCCGCCATATCCGCAAAACCTACGCTTGCAAGGCCTGCGAAACCGCCCCGGTCACCGCAGACAAGCCAGCCCAACTGATCGAGAAAAGCCTGGCCAGCCCCAGCGTGCTGGCCATGCTGCTGACCACCAAGTACGCCGATGGCATCCCGCTGTATCGTTTCGAGAAGATGCTCAGCCGCCATGGCATCGACATCCCCCGCCAGACCCTGGCGCGCTGGGTGATCCAGTCCGGCGAACAGTTGCAGCCCCTGCTCAACCTCATGCGCGACCAGTTGCTGGGCTACCCGGTGTTGCACTGCGACGAAACCCGGCTCCAGGTGCTGCATGAGCCCGGGCGAGATCCCACGGCGCAGTCCTGGATGTGGGTGCAAAGCGGCGGCCCACCGGAGAAACCTGTCGTCCTGTTCGACTACAGCACCAGCCGTGCGCAGGACGTGCCGTTGCACCTGCTCGAAGGCTATCGCGGCTACCTGATGACCGACGACTATGCCGGCTACAACGCCGTGGCCGCGCAAGAGGGGATCGAGCGCCTGGCCTGCTGGGCCCACGCCCGGCGCAAGTTCATCGAAGCGCAGAAGGTGCAGCCCAAGGGCAAGACCGGACGTGCCGACATGGCGCTGAACCTGATCAACAAGCTCTACGGCATCGAGCGTGACCTGAAAGAGGCTAACGACAGCGAACGTCTGGTCGCCCGTCAGCAACGTAGTCTGCCACTGCTCGATCAACTCAAGTCCTGGCTGGACAAGACCCAACCGCAGGTCACCGCCCAGAATGCCCTGGGCAAGGCGGTGAACTACCTGGCCAGCAACTGGAGCAAACTGGTGCGCTACGTCGAGGGCGGGCACCTGCCGATCGACAACAACCGCGCCGAGAACGCCATTCGCCCGTTCGTCATCGGGCGCAAGAACTGGCTGTTCAGCGACACGCCCAAGGGCGCGACGGCCAGCGCACAGATCTACAGCCTGATCGAAACCGCGAAAGCCAACGGGCGGGAGCCCTATGCCTGGCTGCACCACATCCTGGAACACCTGCCCCAGGCCTCGACGGTGGAAGACTATGAAGCCTTGCTGCCATGGAACTGCTCACTGCAGGTATAACGGTAGAGGGTTATCTCATCATGAGGTAGATGTGCTTCGTGGATCGCTTACC
>NZ_QJUO01000006.1 GCF_004327335.1 Stutzerimonas kirkiae
GGTCGGGGCGGGCCTGCGCATGCATCAACTGGCGGATACGCTCCCGGGGTTGCCCATTGAACGCTGGCAGGTCGCTGGCGAAGCGGTAGCTGGCGCGCAGCCCGGCCGGCACTTCCAGGCTCAGGTAGCGGATGTCGGCCACGCCGAGTTCCTCGAAGCGCCGGGTATTGATGCCCTGCGCGGGCCACAGCAGGCGCGTATCGCCTTCTCCCGGCGCGGCGCGCCAGACGAAGGTGATGCGCCAGTCGCCATTCTCCAGGCGCTGGCGCAGGGGAAACTGCCGTTGCGTGAAGAAGCGTTCCAGCGCCTGTGGCGAAGCGTCTTCGCGCAACTGTTGCAGGGGCGGCGCGAGCTCCGCACGGACGCTACCGGCCAGCGTACAGAGCAGCAGCCCGAGCCAGCCTGGTCGCATCAGAAACTGACCGACAGAGAAGCGTAGATGCGGCGGCGCTCCTCGTTGAAGTCGGCGGTGACATCGCGATCCACTTTTCTGTCGAAGGCGTTCAGCAGGCCGGTGCCGAGGGTCACGTCATCGCTCAGGCGATAGCGCAGGCCCAGGTCGAACAGGGTATAGGCCTCCTTGCGGACCTGGCTGCGGGCGGTCACGCTGGTCAACTGGGTGCCGGTGTAGCGGGCGCTG
Organism: Stutzerimonas kirkiae; assembly: GCF_004327335.1. Lineage (GTDB taxonomy): Bacteria > Pseudomonadota > Gammaproteobacteria > Pseudomonadales > Pseudomonadaceae > Stutzerimonas > Stutzerimonas kirkiae. The sequence continues at coordinate 641 of NZ_QJUO01000006.1, forward strand.
GTGCTGACTTCCAGGCGGTCGCTGGCATCCCAGTCGATACTCAGGTTGGCGCTGTGGCGCGGGCGGTAGATCATCGGCGTAGGGGAACTGTCGCTTAGGTTCCTGGCATCCAGGTAGCTGTAGTTCAGGCGCGTCCGCCAGTCGCTGCCGAAGTCCTTGTGCAGGCTCAGCTCGGCGCCCTGGGTACGGACCTTGTCGAGGTTCTGGTAGGCGAACACCGGCCGGCCGTCATTGAGGAAGCCGATGAAGTTGCCGTAGCTCGGCGCCAGGCTGACATCACGGGTACGGCTCTGGATATCGATCATGTTGCGCAGGTCGTTGCGGTAGACGGTCAGCGAGCCGCCCCAGCCAGGGTATTCCAGCAGCAAGGAGATTTCCTTGCTCTTGCTGGTTTCCGGCTCCAGGTCCTGCGAGCCGATGATGTAGCAGCCGTCGGTCTGGCTGCCACAGGAGGCCGAACCCCAGTTGGGGCTGTTCTGCAGCAGGGTCGGGGCGCGGAAGGCCTTGGCCCAGCCGCTCTTGATGGTCAGGTGTTCGCCATGCTGCCAGACCAGGTAGGCCCGCGGGCTGTTGTGCCCGCCGAAGTTCTCGTGGCGGTCGTAGCGGTTGCCGAGGGTCAGGCGCAGGTCCGGCAGCAGCGGCAGGTCGTAGTCGACGAACAGCGCCGAGGTGTCCACCGAGGTGCTCGGGTCCTGGCCGTAGGTGCTGCTGCCGGGCAGGCCCGCCAGGTTGGTGGCGTCGTCCAGCTCCTCGCGCTTCCATTCGCCGCCCAGGCGCAGGTTGGTCTGCCACAGCGGCAGCGCCAGGCGGCCCTGGGCAATGTAGGTATTGGCCTCGTTGGGGTTGTTCTCGCCACTGATGGAGCCGTCCAGGTTGAGTGTCTCGTCGGCCTGCAGGCTGAACTCGCTGCTGCCGAAGCCGTACTCGCCCTTGTGGGTCAGGGCGTAGGCTTCGCGGCGCAGGACGAAGTCATAATGGTTGCGGCGCGAGCTGTCGACATTCAATGACAGTTCGTTCGCTTCATCGACGAACCAGGTCAGCTCGCCATTGGTCGAGTTGTTGCGGTTGGCCGGGAGGCCGTCCTGGCCGCTGCCGTTGACCTCGTGGTCGGCCTGCCGGCGGTCGGCGGCGGCGGACAGTTTGAGCAGCAGGCGTTCCGGCACCAGCGGCCCGCTGAGCGATGCGCTGGTCTTCCAGGCATCGCCCGCGTCACGGTCCTGCTGGGTGATGGTGGTGGCGCTGAAATTGCCGCGCCAGGTCGGCGAAGCCTTTTTGGTGATGATATTGATCACGCCGCCGATGGCGTCCGAGCCGTACAGCGAGGACATCGGCCCGCGCACCACTTCGATCCGTTCGATCAGCTCGGGAGCGATCCAGCCTGTGTCGTAGTCGTTGCCACGGAAGGCGTTGGAGGTCGAGTTGACCCGGCGGCCGTCGATCAGGATCAGCGTGTAGGCCTGGCCGAAGCCGCGCAGCTGGACGCCGGGGACGGTGTTGCCGGAGCGGCTCAGGGTGACGCCTTCGACCCGGCCCAGCAGGTCGGCCAGGTCGAGAACCGGCCGCCGGGCGATCTCCTCGGCGTCGATCACGGTGATGCTGGCCGGCGCTTCGCGCAGGGTCTGCTCGGCCGCGCTGGCGGTGACCACGGTCGAGCCGAGTTCGAGGCTTTCCTGTGCCTGGGCCAGTGAGGTGCCGCACAGCAGGCAGCCAAGGATGCCGCTGCGCAGCAGGAAGGAAGGGGCATGGGGATACGACATGATGGATGCTCGGCCTTGTGTCTAGCGTAGGGGCGCGTCTGGAGCGCGTTAGGGAAACTGTCTCAAATAATAATAATCCTCATTTTATTTGCAGGCCTTTGCGCCAGCATGGAAAAATCTTTGCCTGAAATCGCCTTCCTGGTGCCCGCCGATGCTGCCGTTGTCTTCCAACCTGATTACCGTCGCCGATATGTACCGGCGCAAGGCCGAGCGCCTGGGTGGCCCGCCCAGCTTCGATCGGGAACTGGCGCAGGACGAGGCGGTGCTGCAGGGTGAGTTGCGTACCCACGCCCTGGCCAGCGGCCTGATCATCCACCTGGCGCGGGTGCGCGACCTGCAGGACATGGGCAGCCACAACCTGTTGCAGCCGGGCATCAAGGCGACCTTCCTGCTGGAGGGCCAGACCCGCCTCGGCTATGGCCGCAACGACTACCTGCTGGACAGCCGCAAGGCCCCGGCGGTGCTGCTCGGGCTGGCCGAGGAAGATCGCTTCAGGCGTGCCTGGAGCCGCCAGCGGCACGAGGCCAAGGTTTGCCTGACGCTGTCCGAGCAATGGCTGGAGCGCCTGGCGCTGTGCGGGGAGAGCGCCGGCGGGGTGGCGCGCTTTCGCCGCGAGCACCTGTCCGAGTGCCCCTGGACGCCTTCGGCCAGCGCGCTCGAGATGGCCCGCCAACTGCTCCTGGTGCCGTGCCTGGACGCCGGCCTGCTCGACCTCTACCTGGAAAGCCGCTGCCTGCCGATCGTCTTCGAACTGCTCGAGCGCATCACTGGCACGCTGGCCCGGCCGCTCAGCCTGTCGGCCCGCCAGCGGCAGCGCATCGAGCGCCTGCGCCAGTTCCTCGACAGTGGTGAAGCCGATGGCCTGAGCCTGCAGCGTATCGCCGCGCACAACGGCTTCAATGTGCTCGACATGCAGCGGCTGTTCCGCCAGGCCCAGGGCACCACGGTCTTCGCCTATATGAAGGAGCGGCGCATGCAACTGGCACGCCGCGCCCTGCTCGAAGACGGCCTGCCGGTGGCCCTGGCGGCGGACGTGGCCGGCTTCGGCAACCCGGCCAACTTCGCCACGGCGTTCAAGCGGCGCTTCGGTATCAGCCCATCGAAGATCAGGCCGTAAGGTGCGCCGCGCGCACCTGGGCGGCGAACCCGGCGCGCGTGGCGTACCCTACGACCGAAGCTCCGTGGAAGAGGCTCGGGAGCGGTCACGGGCACGGCCTGCCATATTCCATATTGACCAGTGCTGAACAGCAATCCAGCACTTTGTGTTATCAGGCATTTTCCCGGAGAGCTGTAGATATAGATATCTATATGATTAATAAGGAAAAATAAGTTGGCATAGTTCTCGAATAGAGCCCTTCAGCGCCGAAGTGCGTCGCCAACCACCGAAACCTGAAGGGTTCATCATGAAAGATTCCACGAGTGCCTTGCTGCTGGTCGCCACCAGCCTGTTTCCCATGCTCACCCTGGCGGACGAGGGTTTTCTCGCCGACAGCAGCCTGAATATCCTCAATCGCAACTTCTACTGGAGCAACGATTTCCGCAACGGTGACTTCGCCGTCAACCCGAATAATGGCGAACGCCAGAGCCGCCAGGCGGAATGGGCGCATGGCGTGGTCGGCAAGTTCGTCTCCGGCTTCACCCAAGGCACCGTCGGCTTCGGTGTGGATGCCCATGCCATCCTCGGTATCAAGCTCGACGGCGGCAATGGCCTGGTGGGCAACGGTGTCGGCGTCCCCGGCGTGGTATCGCGCAAGGGCAGTGATTTCGACGGCAAGCCGCAGGACGAATTCAGCAAGCTCGGCGGTGCGCTGAAGGCGCGTATCCACAAGACCGAACTGCACTATGGCGATGTATTCCCCAGCAGCCCGGTGCTGGCCGCCAGCGATATCCGCCTGTTGCCGCAGAGCCTGCGCGGCTGGCTGCTCAAGGATGCGACCTTCGACGGCCTGGCCCTGCAGGCCGGCAAGCTGGAGTCCAGCAGCGACCGCGCCGCCAGTAGCCACCGTGGCGACCTGGGCACCGTCTATGGCGGCCGCCTGAAGGATGCCGACGATGTCGCCTATCTCGGCGGCAGCTACCAGTTGAACGACAACTGGGCGTTCAAGCTGCACACCAGCCGGCTGGACAATGTCTGGAACCAGTCCTTCGCCCGTGTCGACTTCACGCAGCAACTGGGCGAGAAGCTCAGTTGGGATACCGGCCTCAACTACTACCGCACCCGCGACACTGGCCGCGCGCTGCTCGGCGCGATCGACAACGATTCCTGGAGCACCCACCTGGGCGTGAACATCGGCCATCACCGGCTGCTGGCGGCCTATTCGCAGATCCGTGGCGACCAGCCGTTCGACTACGTGTGGAACACCTATGACCTGCAACTGGACAACGCCTCGCAGATTTCCGACTTCAACAACCCCAACGAGCGCTCCTGGCAGGCCGCCTACACCTATGACTTCGCCGGCCTCGGCGTGCCGGGCCTGAGCGTCACCACCCGCTACCTGTCGGGCGACAATATCGACGGGCGCAAGGCCGGTGCCGGCTATGCCTATTTCAACGCGGTCAGCGACGGCAAGCACTGGGAGCGCAATGTCTGGGTCACCTATACGCTGCAGAACGGCCCGGCCAAGGACCTCGCCTTCAAGGTGTTCCAGGCCACCCACCGCACCAGCAGGCACAGCGCCGAGCAGGATGTCGACCAACTGCGCCTGATCGTCGAATACCCGCTCGACCTGCGCCTGCTGTGAGGGCCGGGTCGATGAAGCGACTATCAGCCCTGTTGCTGGGCGCCCTGCTGCTGGCCAGCGCCGGCGCCCAGGCCGAGGACGAGGAAGTGCCGTCGCTGGCCGGCAAGCGCATCGCCATCAGCATGACCGGCACCAGCCATTACTTCGACGTGAAGGCGTTCCAGGCCCAGGTCGACGAGGTCAAGCGCCTCGGCGGCACGCCGATCACCCTGGATGCCGGGCGCAACGACAAGAACCTGGTCACCCAGTTGCAGACCCTGGTGACGCAGAAACCCGACGCGGTGATCCAGACCCTCGGCACGCTCAGCGTGATCGACCCCTGGCTCAAGCGCATCCGCGCGGCCGGCATCCCGCTGTTCACCATCGACGTACCGTCACAGCACAGCCTCAACAACACCACCTCGGACAACCACGCGGCCGGCCGGCAACTGGCCGAACGCCTGGTCGAGGACAGCGGCGGCAAGGGCAATATCCTGGTGTTCAACGGCTTCTATGGGGTGCCGGTGTGCCGGATCCGTTATGACGAGCTGACCAGGGTGCTGGCCGATCATCCGCAACTGAAGATCCTTCAGCCCGAGCTGCGCGACGTGATTCCCAACACCGTGCAGGACGCCCGTGCGCAGATCGCCGCACTGCTCAACAAGTATCCCAAGGGCGAGATCGCCGCCATCTGGGCGGCCTGGGACATTCCCCAGCTCGGCGCCAGCCAGGCGCTGATCGATGCCGGGCGCAGCGAGATCAAGACCTACGGTGTCGATGGCACGCCGGAAGTGCTCGACCTGCTGCGCCGCGAAGACTCCCCGGTCGGCGCCGTGGTGGCCCAGCAACCCGCGCTGATCGGCAGGACCGCGGTGCGCAACGTCGCCCGTTACCTGGCTGGCGAGCACGACCTGCCCAGGGAAACCCACGTGGCCACGCTGCTGACCACGGCAGACAACCTGAACGATGTGCAGATACTGCGAGGTGACCAATGAGCCACGACAATGACTTCGGCATCGGCCGTCGTACCCTGCTGGGCGCCGGGCTGGGCCTGGCCGCCGGCCTCGGCCTGTCTTCCCTGGCGCGCGCCGCGACGCCGGGCGCCGCTGGCGGCGGCGACCAGGATGTGCCGTCGCTGGCCGGCAAGCGCATCGCCATCAGCACCGTGGGCACCAGCATCTATTTCGACAGCCGCGCCTTCGCCGCGCAGGTCGAGGAGGTCAAGCGCCTCGGCGGCACGCCGATCACTCTGGATGCCGGGCGCAACGACAAGGCCATGGTCACCCAGTTGCAGAACCTGGTGACGCAGAAGCCCGACGCGGTGATCCACACCCTCGGCACCCTGAGCATCATCGACCCATGGTTCAAGCGCATCGCCGCCGCCGGCATCCCGCTGTTCACCATCGAGGTGCCGTCGCAGCATGCCATCAACACCATTTCGGCGGACAACTGGACCACCGGGCTGGTGCTGGCCAAGAAGTTGGTGGCCGACTTGCGGGGCAAGGGCCGGGTGCTGGTGTTCAACGGCTTCTACGGCGTACCGAGCTGCGGCATCCGCTACGACCAGTTGAAGCTGGTGACCAGGTACTACCCGCAGATCGAGTTCATCCAGCCGGAGCTGCGCGACGTGATCCCCAACACTGTGCAGGATGCCCGTGGTCAGGTCTCGGCGCTGCTCAACAAGTACCCGAAGGGCGAGCTGGATGCCATCTGGACGGCCTGGGACCTGCCGCAACTGGGCGCCAGCCAGGCCTTGATCGAAGCCGCTCGCACCGAGGTCAAGACCTACGGCGTCGATGGCACGCCGGAAGTGCTGGAACTGCTGAAGCAGCCCGGTACGCCGGTGGCGGCGGTGGTTTCGCAGCAGCCGGCGCTGATCGGGCGGACCGCCGTGCACAACGTCGCCCGCTACCTGGCCGGCGAGCACGACCTGCCCAGGGAAACCTTCGTCGAGACGCTGCTGACCACCGCCGACAACGTCGATGAGGTCAAGCGTATCCGGGGGGATGCATGAGCAGTGCCCTCGCCCTGGAACTGCGCGGCGTGAGCAAGCGCTTCGGCGCGACCCTGGCGCTGGACGGCGCCAACCTGCGGGTGCGTCCCGGCAGTGTGCACGGCCTGGTCGGCGAGAATGGCGCCGGCAAGTCGACGCTGATAAAGGTGCTGGCCGGTATCCATCGCCCGGATGCCGGCAGCCTGTGGCTGGATGGGCGCCAATACGACCACTTCACGCCGCGCCAGGCCGAACGCCTGGGCATTCATTTCATCCACCAGGAGCGCCTGCTGCCGGCCAGCTTCACGGTCGCCGAAGCGCTGTTCTTCGGCCATGAGTTGCGCCGCGGCCCCTTCGTCGACCGTCGTGCGCAGGAGCGCGAGGCCCGGCGCCTGCTGAGCGAGCATTTCGACCTGCGGTTACCGCGTGGCGCACTGGTCGGCGAGTTGAGCAGCGCCGAGCAGCAAGTGGTGCAGATCACCCGCGCGCTGCTCGCCAGGCCGAAGGTGCTGGTGTTCGACGAGCCCAGCGTGGCCCTGGTACAGCGCGAGGTCGAGCAACTGTTGCGGATCGTCCGGCGCCTGCGCGAGCAGGGCCTGGCGATCATCTATATCTCCCACTATCTGCAGGAAATCGAACACCTGTGCGATTGCGTGACGGTACTGCGCAATGGCCGCGATGTCGCCGAGGTGGACCCGGCGACCACGCCCCTGCGGGAAATCACCCGGCTGATGGTGAACCGCGAGGTGGGCGATATGTACCCGCCGCGTCAGGCCGTGCCGGGTGCCCCGCTGCTCGAAGTGACGGGCCTGGGGCGTGCGCCGTTCTACCGCGATATCGAACTGCGGGTCCGGCGCGGAGAGGTCGTCGGCCTGACCGGGCTGGTCGGGTCCGGTGCCAAGGAACTGTTCAAGGGCCTGTTCGGCCTGCTGCCGGCGCAACAAGGTGAGATTCGCCTGGACGGCGCCGTCCGCCACCTGCGCAGCGCCCGGCAAGCCGTGCGGCGCGGCAGCGCCCTGCTGCCGGAAGAACGCCGGCGCCAGGGCGTGGCGCTGGATCTGTCGGTACAGGAAAACACCACCCTGGCCAGCCTGGGGCGCTTCAGCCGCTGGGGGCTGTTGTCGGCCCGGCGCGAGCGCCGCGAGACGCAACGGCTGATCGAGCGGCTGGCGATCAAGACCCCCGGCCCGCAGGCGCGGGTACGCCAGCTCAGCGGCGGCAACCAGCAGAAGGTGGCGCTGGCCAAGTGGCTGAGCCGGCAATCGACCCTGTACCTGCTGGACGAGCCGAGCGTCGGTATCGACATCGGCGCCAGGGTGGAAATCTATCGGCTGATCAACGAGCTGGTGGAGCAGGGTGCCGGGGTGCTGTTGTTGTCCTCCGACCTGCCGGAGTTGCTCGGTCTGTGCGACCGCGTCTACGTCATGCACCGTGGCGCGGTGATCGCCCAGCGGGCCGCCGCCGAGCTCGACAGCGACCAGTTGCTGGCGCTGGCCACGGCCACCCATGCGGAGGCTGCCGGTCATGTCGCCTAGCCCTGTGGAACGATCGCCCGGAAGCGCCGCTGGGTGCGCCGTGCGCACCGGCGATGGCGGAAAGGATGCCGGCCCGTCCGCTTCGCGGCACTGGGGCCGGGATTTGCTGCGCCATGGCGCCTCGCTGGCGTTCCTGGCGATCCTGCTGGGGTTCGCCGCGAGCGCGGAACACTTTCTCTCCGTCGGCAATATCAGCAATGTCTTCGCGCAGTCGGCGATCCTCGGCATCCTCGCCTTCGGCCTGACCATCGTGATCATCGGCGGTGGTTCCAATGTGCTGTCCGGCGGGCTGGACCTGTCGCTGGCGGCCAATCTCGGCCTGTCGGCGGCGGTCTATGCCACGTTGAACAACGCTGGCTTCGCGGCGCAGGCCAGCGTCGGCCTGACGCTGGCCTGCGGGCTGGCCATCGGGGCGCTCAACGGGCTGGCCGTGGTGCTCTTGCGCCTGCCGCCGCTGCTGGCGACCCTGGCGAGCATGAACCTGATCGCCGGCCTGGAGCTGGTGCTGACGGAAAACACCGTGTTGCCCACCGATTCGGCGCTGCTGGAACTGCTCAGCTTCGGCCACTGGCTGGGGCTGCCGGCGCTGGCCTGGGTGCTGTTCGGCAGCGCCCTGCTGTTGGCGCTGCTGGTCCAGTACAGCCCCTACGGGCTGCGTCTGTATGCCGTGGGCGAGTACCCCGAGGCCGCCACGGCGGCGGGCCTGCCGGTGCCGTTGTACGTGTTTTCCAGCTACCTGCTCAGCGGCCTGTGCGGCAGCCTGGCGGCCTTCTGCTCCTCGGCCTGGTTCAGCGGCAGCACCACCGGCTCGGGCGAGATGTTGCTGTCGGTGGTGGCCATCGCCTTCCTTGGCGTGGTGTTCTCGCGCCGCCTGCGGCCAAGCATCGGCGGCACCCTGCTGGCGACCCTGCTGGTGGGGTTCCTGGTGAACGGTTTCCAGCTTCTGAACATTTCCAGCTTCTGGGTCAACGGTGTGCAGGGCTTGCTGATCCTGCTGGTGGTCGCCGTCTCCGGCCTGCTGCATCCGGGAGAACGATGATATGGGCGATACCCTCGTGCAACCGTCGCAACGCCAACGTGCATGGCTGCCGCGCGAGCGCGCCGGCTGGCTGCGCCTGGTGCTGCCGACGCTGTTCCTGCTCACGCTGGGGTTCTTCGCCGTGGCTGCGCCGGGCTTTCTCAGCAGCGGCAACCTGAGCAGTTTGCTGCTGAACAATTTCGTGCTGCTGGCCATCGTCGCCATCGGCATGACCCTGGCGATCGCCGCCGGCGGTATCGACCTCTCCGTCGGCACGGCGCTGGATTTCGCCGCACTGGCCTTCGTCGTGCTGCTCAATGGTGGCTACGGCCTGCCGCTGGCCATCGTCCTCGGGCTGCTGGCGGGCAGCCTGGCTGGCGCTTTCAATGCAGCATTGATCGCCGGCCTGCGCATTTCACCGTTCCTGGCGACCCTGGGCACGCTGTTCATCGGTACCAGCGTGCAGCAACTGCTGTCCGACGGTGGGCAGCCGATCTACCTCGCTGGCGATGTCCGCCCCGGCCTGGCCAGCGAGCGTCTGTGGGGCATTCCCCTGCCCTTGCTGCTGGTGGCGCTGCTGGCACTGGCCTACGGGCTGACGCTGGCCCGGGGCCGCTTCGGCCGGCAGGTGCTGGCGCTCGGCGAGCAGCCCCGGGTCGCGCGCTACTCGGGGCTGGCGGTGCGCCGTACGGCGGCGCTGGTGTTCATCGCCTGCGCGCTGGCCTGTGCCTTCGCCGGCATCCTGCTCGCCACCACGGTCAACGCCTATGTGCCCATGTCGGGCAACGCCTTCCTGCTCAATGCCATCGGCGCCGTGTTCATTGGCACCACGCTCAGCCGCCATGCTCGCGCCAATGTCCTCGGCACCCTGGTCGGCGTGCTGTTCCTCAATATCACCGCCAATGGGCTGTTGCTGATCGGCTGGAATTTCTACTGGCAACAGGTCGCCACCGGCGCCCTGATCCTGCTGGTGCTGGCCTTCAGCTACCTCGGTCGGCGCCTGCCATAGGCGCGGCGGAATGAGGATCGACAAACGGATTTTCACACCCTGCCGAGGCAGGGTTCATTAGCTACCAACGGAGACTCGATATGACCAGCACCCAATCCAACCGGCCACGTGTCAATTCGCCGGAGCCCTTCGCCCCCAGGCCGCGCCCCGGCACGCCGGCCCATCTGCTCGAAAGCGATGAAGAGGCGGTGGCGATAGCCCAGCGCCTGGCCGAGGCTTTCAGCCGTGAGGCCGCCGAGCGCGATCGCGAAGGCTACCTGCCCACCGACGAGATCGACCAGTATTCGCAAAGTGGCCTGTGGGGGCTCAATGTGCCCAGGGAATACGGCGGGCTCGGCGCCTCCTACTCGACCATCGCCTGGGTCACCTCGATCATTGCCGGCGCCGATTCCAGCATCGCGCAGATCGCCCATAACCACCTGTCGCTGGTGTCGCATATCGCCGTCGATGGCAGCGATGCGCAGAAGCGCGAACTGTTCGGCCTGGTGCTCCAGGGCTATCGCTTCGGCAATGCCTTCTCCGAGCTGCACAGCCGCACCGTCGCCGAGTTCGCCACCACGGTGGTGGAGGATGGCGACGAGGTGGTGGTCAACGGCGAGAAGTTCTACACCACCGGCGCCTTGCTGGCGCATATCGTGCCCATCGTCGCGGTGAACGGCGCCGGGCAGGCGGTGCTGGTGTTCGCCGACCGCGATGCGCCGGGGCTGACGGTGGTCAACAACTGGTCCAGCTTCGGCCAGCGCACCACCGCCTCCGGCGCGGTGAAACTGGACAACGTGCGGGTGCCGAAAAGCCGCGCCATCGTCGTCACCGCTTTCGACCAGCAGACTGCCGCCGGCGCCATCTCCCAGGTCATCCAGGCCGCCATCGACGTTGGCATCGCCAGGCGCGCCATCGACGAAACCATCGCCTTCGTGCGCGAGCAGAGCCGCCCGTGGATCGACAGCGACAAGGCCACTGCCGCCGAAGACCCCTTCACCATCCAGGCCATCGGCGACCTGAAGATCCGCCTGCACGCCGCCGAGGCGCTGCTGGAGCGCGCCGGGCACAGGATCGACGCGGCCGTGGCCAGCCCCGACGAAGCCAGCGTGGCCCTGGCCACCACCGTGACCGCCGAAGCCAAGGTGCTGACCACGCAGATCGCCATCGAGGCGACCAACCGCCTGTTCGAACTGGCCGGCACCCGCTCCACCCTGCAGCAGCACAACCTCGACCGCTACTGGCGCAATGCCCGCGTGCACACCCTGCACGACCCGGTGCGCTGGAAGTACTTCCATATCGGCAACTACTACCTGAACGGCATCAACCCACCGCGCAACGCCTGGAACTGAGCTGGGCCGAAACGCCAAGGCCAGCGCTCGGGTGGCCTTGGCGTACGGCATGCCCGCCGTGCGCACCGGCAAGTGCCGCACTATCCCCCAAGGTGCGCGCGCCGCACCCTGCGAGCGCTTCCAGCAAAAGTCAGGAAACGTCTTTTATAAGGCATGCTATAGTCATCCTTAATCAATATAAGGCTGCTCCTGGGGTGATTTATGGTGGGCACATTTCCCCTTGTCTGTGCTGAAAAGCTCCTGGCCACGGGGCTCCTGGTCAAGAGCAGGCGTCTGCTGCGGAAAATCCGCCAGAAGGACTTGGCTGGCATGACGGGGTTGTCCGTCGCGACACTTGGCAAGATCGAAGCGGGTACGCCAACGGTCGAGATACGCGCCTATCTGCTGGTCCTGTGGCACCTGGGCCTGCTCGACGAAGTGTTCAAGGAAACACTCGGCTCCACCTCGATCACCCAGAACCCCACCGAGAAGCGTGTCCGCCTCAGGAAAATCGCCGAGGATGATTTCTGATGGCGACCCTGTATCTCTACATTCAGTTGCCCGGCTCGCTGGAGGTGGTCACGCTTGGGCGCCTGCGGGTGCAGGAGCGTGTCGGTGAGTTCGTCTATAGTCCTGCCTATGTGAAAGCCGGTGGTTGGGTGCCCGACCCTGTCCGCTATGCCCTTCGGCCACAGCCATACACACACATAACCAGGAACCGTGGCGTTCCTGGCTTTATCAGGGACGCTGCGCCGGACGGCTGGGGGGAACGCCTGCTCGAGCGTGACAAGGGGGCGCCGCTGGATGCCGTCGGCTATCTGCTGCATTCGCCCAACCATGATCGTGCCGGCAACCTCATGACGGGGACGGGCAGAACGCCGCCTGCCGGTGTGGGCCAGGCCGGGTTGGCTACGCTCACTCAACTCGACGCATTCATCGAGTTCGCCGATGGCGTGCAGAGCGGTTTTCCTCGTGATACGGGCGGGTTCACCAAGGCGGCCTTGCAGCAGCGTTCCTCGCTGGGTGGGGCTCGCCCAAAATGTACGCTGCAACATGAAGGTCGGTTGATCCTCGCCAAACCGAGGGATCGCCACGATGTCTACGACATTCCCGCGATCGAGCATGCCTGCATGACGTTCGCCGCCGCCAAGGGGCTGACCACGGCAGGAGTGCGGCTGCACCGGGGACGTGTCAGCACGCTGTTCGTCGAGCGCTTCGATCGCGAGCCTGCCGAAGGCGGGCGGTTCTACCGCACGCCGATGCTCAGCGGGCTGACCCTCCTTGACAGTGACTGGTACGAGACCAGGGATCGAGCGCGCGAATGGCACTACGGCCACCTGGTGGACGAAATGGCCCGATGGGGCGTTCCCGTCGAGGATCGCCAGGAACTGTTCAAGCGTATCTGCTTCAACATCCTCGTCGGCAACGATGACGACCACCCGAAGAACGTCGCGGTCCTGTACAAAGGCGGCAACTGGCGCCTGTCTCCCTTGTATGACGTGGTCCCCAGCACGCAGGGGGAGCCCCCGCAACGACTGGCCATGGCCATCGGTCGTTACGGCCATGAGCTTTCGCGCCGCAACCTGCTCAGCCAGGTAGAGCACTATGGCTTGCGTGAGGATCAGGCGGAGGCCGTTATCGACGAGGTGGTGGGCTGGGCCACCGATCTGGAGGCCCATTACCATGCGTATCTGCAGGAGCCTGAACGTAGCGTGATACTGGCCGCCATGGGCACCGACAGACTTCGCTCCTGATAACCGGACCGCCGCACTACTGTCCGGTATGTATTTTGCTTTAGGGATGCTGGAGGGCTTGTGAAACCTGAAGGGAACGGCTTGAACCCGTGCACGCCGACTCAATCTCGCGGTCATGGGCCGCGACAGGTCGGCCAGCAATGGCACAACCTGTTGTATGCACATCGCTGTGCTCAAGCCATTGCCCGGGCGTGATGCAATACGGCTCCCTTCTCCCCCCTTGCGGGAGACGGGTTGGAGAAGAGGGGTAGCGCCCGCGAGGGCGCTTGGGGTAGCGAGCGGGTAGCGCCCGCCAGGGCGCCGCGCGATCTGCCAGACTGCCTGGCGGCAGCCCCGTTGCCCCGGCCCTCTCCCGCGAGGGAAGGGGGAAATGCAGCCGCGCCTCCCACTGTTCGATCTGGCAACGACGCTGAAAGGCCTGGGTTTCAGGCCGCTTTCTGCGGCCCGTTGCCGATCTGCCAGATATAGGGTGGCTCGCTGCCGTTGATCAGCCAGTCGCCGATGATCCGCGCCTTGTACACCAGCGGGTTGTGCGAGGCGACGGTGCGGGCGTTGCGCCAGTGGCGGTCGAGCACCTTGTCGATGCGTGCCGCCGAGGCGCCGAGGGCGTTGAACAGGTCGCTGGCGGCGCGCAGGGTCAGTTCGGAGACCACCACCTGGGCCTTGGCCGACTCGATCTCGGCGGCGATATTGGCCTGCCGCTCGTCTTCCCGGTCGTTGCCGAAGCGCGCCTCGTAGGCCCACTGGGCCGGTTCCGCGGCACGCAGCACGGTGGCCTCGGCGGCATAGGCCAGCGCGGAAATCTGCCCGACCACCTGCTGGATCTGCACGTCGTCGGCTACCCGCGAGGCGTTGCCGTGGCTGTAGATGCGCGTGCGTTCGCGCACATGGCGGGCGACGTCGCGCTCGATGGCCCGGGCGGTGCCGGCCAGCACGGCGAGCAGGTTCAACTGGTACAGCGCGGTCTGGTACTTGAAGCGGGTGGCGAAGTCGATGACGTTGCCGGCCTCGACCCGCGCGCCCTCGAATACCGAGGTGCCGCTGCCGGTGGTGCGCTGGCCGAAGCCGTCCCAGTCGTCGCTCTGGCGCACGCCGGGCTGGTGGGTGCTGACCACCGCGATGACATCGCCGCCGGTATCGCTGCGCTGGGCATACACGTCGATCCAGTCGGCATAGATACTGCCGGTGCTGTAGAACTTCTCTCCATCCAGGCGCCAGTGATCGCCGTCGGGCGAGACCCGGGTGACCACGTCGCCGATCTGCACCGCGCCGACCTCGGTCCAGGCATTGCCGACCAGGTCGCCGGCGACGAAGCGCGCGAACCAGGTGTCGCGCTCCGTGCCGGGCGCGGCATTCAGGCGGTCCTCGACGAAGGCGAAGTGCCCGCGCAGCGCCTGGGTCAGGTTGGAGTCGGCGCTCGCCAGCTCGATCAGCAGGCGCACCAGTTGCGGCAGCGAGGCACCGCCGCCGCCATATTCGGCCGGTACGCGCACCGCGCCGAAACCGGCCTCCTTGAGCCAGCGGAGCGGTTCGACCGGCAGGCTGCGTTCGCGCTCGCGTTGTTCGGCGCCTTCGGCGATACGCTCGAAGATCGGCCGGAAGCGGTTGGCCAGCCGCTCGTAGTCGGTGCCGCGGGACAGCGGGTTGAGGATATTGACACTGGACATGGGAACTCCTGTGGTTCGCCGCTTATTCAGAGAAGATCGGCAAATTTCGATGGTTTGGTGTGGTCGGTGGCGTTGGCGCCATCCTTGAACGCGCCACGGTAGCGCGCCGCCGGATGGTCGTCGGCGACGTAGGAGGAGTCGCCGTCCAGCAGGTTCTGGCGCAGCGTCTCGCCTTCGTAGGCGGTGCGCACACGGCCACGGCGCTGCAGTTCGGGCACGACGAATTCGATGAAGTCCTCGAAGGTGCCCGGGGTGATGGCATAGCCCAGGTTGAAGCCGTCGATGCCGCCGACATCGACCCAGCGCTCCAGCTCGTCGGCGATTTTCTGCGGGCCGCCGATCAGCACCGGGCCGAGGCCGCCGATGCTGCGGTGCTTGATGATGTCGCGCGGGGTCCACTTGCGGTTGGGGTCGGCGGTGGCGAGCAGTTCCAGCACCGAGCGGATGCTGTCGTTGTCGATGGCCTCCAGCGGCTGGTCGGGGTCGTACTCGGAGAAGTCGACGCCGGTCCAGCCGCCATAGAACGACAGCATGCCTTCGCCATTGGCGTAGCCCAGGTATTCCTCGTACTTGGCCTGGGCGGCTGCGTCGCTCTCGCCGGTGATCACGGTGAGCAGGGTGAAGATCTTCAGCGAGTCGCGGCGGCGCCCGGCCTGTTCGGCGCGGTCGCGGATATCGTCGGACACCTCGCGGGCCTGCTCCGGGGTCGCCGGGCTGATGAACACCCCTTCCGCGTGCTTGGCGGCGAAGGCGCGGCCACGGCTGGAGGCGCCGGCCTGGAAGATCACCGGGGTGCGTTGCGGCGAGGGTTCGGACAGGTGGATGCCGGGCACCTCGAAGTATTTGCCCTTGTGGCCGATCGGGTGGACCTTGCTCGGGTCGGTGAACACGCCCTTCTCCCGGTCGCGCAGCACCGCGTCCTCGTCCCAGGAGCCTTCCCAGAGCTTGTAGGTGACATCGAGGAATTCGTCGGCGATGTCGTAGCGTTCGTCGTGGGAGATCTGCTGCTTGAGGCCCAGGTTGACCGCCGCGCTGTTCAGGTAGGAGGTGACCACGTTCCAGGCCACGCGGCCCTTGGTCAGGTGGTCGAGGGTGGAGAACTTGCGCGCCAGGGCGTAGGGCAGCTCGTAGGTCAGCGCCGAGGTCACGCCGAAGCCCAGGTGCTTGGTGGCGAGGGCCATGGCCGGCACCTGGAAGAAGGGGTCGTTGACCGGCACCTGGTCGGCGTCGATCAGCGAGGTTTCCACCGAGCCGCGATAAATGTCGTAGACGCCGACCACGTCGGCGATGAACAGCGAATCGAAATGGCCGCGTTCGAGCAGCTTGGCCAGGTCGACCCAGTAGTCCAGGTCCTTGTATTTCCATGCCTGGCTGTCGGGGTGGCGCCAGGTACCGGCCGCCTGGTGGCTGACGCAGGTCATGTCGAAGGCATTGAGGATGATCCGGGAAGCCATTCGGTTAACTCCTTGGATGATGAACGAGACGCCCCATGAAGTTCTGCGGGCGGAAGAAGTTGCAACTATCGAAGCCGGTAAACGTGTTTGCACACTTCATGCCGAAGTTGTTTTCCAGGGATATCCGGGCACCTGGCCATGTGCCGCCAAGGCGCAACTGTTCGGTAATCAACAGTTTGCTGTTCGATTGAACGGTGTTGAACATTCAGCAGAACGACCGCCAGTCATTAGTTGTTGTAAATAATGTTCGTGGGCGAACAGTGATTCAGCATAGTGACCTTTTAGTACAGGTCTGATGATTATTTATATTTATAGATAAGTATTTGAAATAAAAAGAATTGTGTCGAGTGGCACATATATTGATAGATGGCTTTAAAGCCTCCGTGCAGCCTTCCTCCGGCACGCTTTTCAGCGCCATGCATGAATGCTTCGGTACGGCTTTTCCGTATAACGCTATTCCATTGGGTGCGGACCGATTATGAGCGAGACGCCTGCGCGTACATTACCAGCGGTTTTATTGGCCAATAGTCGATCGCGGCCTGACGATATTGCACTCCGGCATAAGTATCTGGGTATATGGCAGGAACGCACCTGGCAGCAACTGGCCGATGAAGTACAGAAGCTGGCGGCCGCGCTGCAGCAGCAGGGGTTCTGCCGCGACGACGCCCTGCTGGTCATCAGCGAGCCGCGTCCCCAGGCGTTGCTGATCGCGCTGGCTGCCACCTGGCTGGGAAGCGAGGCTGTGCTGCTGGAGCCCGGCCTGCCCAAGGCGCAGGTGCAGGCCCTGGCGAAGGAGCTGGGCAGCCGCTTCGTGTTCGCCGAAGCCCTGGAGCAGGTGCGCCTGCTGGTCGACCTGGCGCCACCGCCGCAACTGCTGATCTATGCCGACAGCCGTGGGCTTGGCGCGGTCGCGGCTGGCTTCGTACAGGCCTACGACACACTGCTCGACAGGCCACAGGTGTTTCCCGAGGCGCTCGCCAGCGAGCGGGATGTCGCCTTCACCTTCTATCGCCCGGGTGCCGATGGGCGCTTCGAGCGGCAGCGGATCCGCCACGACGAACTGCTGCGCGAGGCCCGGCAACTGATCGCCAGCGAACGCCTAGGCCCGCACGAGGAAGCCCTGGCGGCCCGTGCCTTCGCCACTGGCGGGCAGGTCCGCTACCTGCTGGCTCCCTGGCTGCTGGCGGGCTTTCGCCTGAACTTCGCGGAGAACGGGCTGACCCGCGACAACGATCGCCGCGAGCTGGGGCCAACCCTGGTCGCCGGCACGCGCGGCACCTACGAGCGCCTCTACCGCCTGTTGCAACAACGCCTGCCGGAACCCGGCAGCCGGCGCCGGCACTGGCTGGAGCTGGCATTGCGGGGCGGCCCGGGCCACCTCGCCCGCTGGCTCGGACATTGGCTGGTGCGCCGGCCATTGCGCGATGTGATCGGCTTCAGTCGTGTCCGTGCGCCGCTGCTGCTGGGTGAGCCGCTGCCGGACGAGATCGCCGCTTTCTTCGCCGCCCTGGGGGTGGTCGTACGCACTTGGCCCGACGCCGCCAGTTGGCAGGCCACCGAGGAGGTCGCCATCGAGCCGGTGGATGGCTGGGTCGAGGAGCGGTCGGGGCGGCGCCCATGAACGCCACTGGCAATACCCTGCTCGGGCTGGAAAACATCTCGCTGTCGTTCAAGGCGGTGAAGGCCGTCAGCGATATCAGCTTCGCGGTGGCCGAAGGCGAGATATGCGCGCTGATCGGCCCCAACGGCGCGGGCAAGAGCTCGCTGCTGAACGTCATCAACGGCGTCTACCAGCCACAACAGGGGCTGATCCGCTTCGCCGGCGAGGCGTGCCAGCGCATGCGCCCCCACGATGCCGCGGTGCGCGGTATCGCCCGCACCTTCCAGAACATCGCGCTGTTCAAGGGCATGAGCGTGCTCGACAACATCCTTACCGGGCGCAACCTGAAGCGCCGCAGCCACTGGTTGGAACAGGCGCTGGGGCTGCGCCGCGCCCACGACGAGGATGACCGGCAGCGCCTGCACGCCGAACGGGTGATCGACTTCCTGCGTATCCAGCCGTGGCGCCAGACCCTGGTCGGCAAGCTGCCCTATGGCCTGCAGAAGCGGGTCGAGCTGGGCCGCGCCCTGGCCGCCGAACCCCGGCTGCTGCTGCTCGACGAGCCGATGGCGGGCATGAACGCCGAGGAAAAGCGCGAGATGAGCCGCTTCATCCTGGCGGCCAACCGCGAACTGGGCACCACCGTGGTATTGATCGAGCACGACATCGGCGTGGTCATGGGGCTTTCCGACCATGTGGTGGTGCTCGACTACGGCCGCAAGATCGGCGACGGCCCGCCCGCGCAGGTGCGCAACGACCCCGAGGTGCTGGCCGCCTACCTGGGTACCCGGCATTCATCACGCAGTGAACGGCGCCCGCAATCCTAGGGTGCGCCGTGCGCACCGGCGCGCGCGATCCACCCCGCATCCATTCATCAGAAGAAGGCAGTCGCGATGGAGTTTTTCCTGGAGGTTCTGATCGGTGGCCTGTTGTCCGGCGTGATGTATTCGCTGGTGGCCATCGGTTTCGTGCTGATCTACAAGGCCAGCGGTGTATTCAACTTCGCCCAGGGCGCCATGGTGCTGTTCGCCGCGCTGACCTTCGTCAGCCTGCTGGAGCGCGGCGTGCCGTTCTGGCTGGCGTTCCTGCTGACCCTGGCGGTGATGCTGGCGCTGGCACTGGCGGTGGAGCGGGTGGTGCTGCGGCCGCTGGTCAACCGCTCGCCGATCACCCTGTTCATGGCCACCCTGGGCCTGGCCTACGTCGTCGAGGGCTTCGCGCAGTTGCTCTGGGGCACCCAGGTGCACGGGCTGGAGCTGGGCATCAGCGACGAACCCATCGAGTTCCACGGGCTGCTGCTGTCGAAGTTCGACCTGTTCGCCGCCGGCACCGCCGCCAGCCTGGTGCTGCTGCTGTCGCTGCTGTTCAACCGCACGCGCCTGGGCCTGTCGCTGCGCGCGGTGGCCGATGATCCGCAGGCCTCGCTGGCGGTGGGCATCCGCCTGAACCGCATCTGGGCGGTGGTGTGGGCAGTGGCCGGTTTCGTCGGGCTGGTCGCCGGGTTGCTCTGGGGCGCGCGCCTGGGGGTGCAGTTCTCGCTGTCGCTGGTGGTGCTCAAGGCGCTGCCGGTGCTGATCATCGGCGGCTTTTCCTCGATCGGCGGCGCCATCGCCGGCGGGCTGATCGTCGGCGCCACGGAGAAGCTGGCGGAAATCTACCTGGGCCCGTTCGTCGATGGCGGCATCGAGAACTGGTTTCCCTATGTGCTGGCGCTGCTGTTCCTGCTGGTGCGCCCGGCCGGGCTGTTCGGCGAGCGCGCCATCGAGCGCGTGTGAGCGCATTTCAAGGAGATCGCCATGTTGTTCAATGAAGCGGGCCAGTTCAGCCGCCGCTATGCCGACGACCGCCGGGTGTTCCGCCTGCGCCAGGACCGCCTGGCGCTGTGGCTGGCCCTCGCGCTGGCCTTTTTCGGGGTACCGCTGCTGGCCTCGGACTACTGGTTCAGCGCCATCCTGATTCCCTTCCTGGTGCTGTCGCTGGCCGGGCTCGGCCTCAACCTGCTGACCGGCTATGCCGGCCAACTGTCGCTGGGTTCGGCGGCGTTCATGGCGGTGGGTGCATTCGCCGCCTACAACTTCCATGTGCGTATCCCCGGCCTGCCGCTGCTGTTCAGCTTCGGCCTCGGCGGCGTGGTGGCGGCGCTGGTGGCGGTGCTGTTCGGCCTGCCCAGCCTGCGCATCAAGGGCTTCTACCTACTGGTGTCGACCCTGGCCGCGCAGTTCTTCGTGCCCTGGGCGCTGGTCAAGTTCGGCTGGTTCACCCACTACAACACCTCGGGCGTGATCAGCGCGCCGCCGCTGCGCATCCTCGGCCTGGACTTCGGCTCGCCGCAGGGGCGCTACCTGCTGACCCTGACGGTGGTGGTGGCGCTGTTCTGGCTGGGCCGCAACCTGGTGCGCAGCGAGCTGGGGCGCAACTGGATGGCGGTGCGCGACATGGACACCGCCGCCGCGGTGATCGGCATCCCGCTGCTCAGGACCAAGCTGCTGGCCTTCGCCCTCAGCGGCTTCTTCCTCGGCGTGGCCGGCTCGCTGTGGGCCTTCACCTACCTGGGCACCGTGGAGCCGCACGGCTTCGACCTGAGCCGCTCGTTCCAGATCCTCTTCATCATCATCATCGGCGGCCTGGGCAGCATCCTCGGCAACTTCCTCGGCGCCGCCTTCATCGTGCTGTTCCCCATCCTGCTGTCCAACCTGGTCGGGCTGTTGCCGACCGGGCTGATCGCCTCCGGGCAACTGGAGCACCTGCAGAAAATCTTCTTCGGCGCCCTGATCATCGCCTTCCTGATCAAGGAGCCGGAGGGACTGGCGCGCCTCTGGCAGCGCCTGCGCGAGCGGGCGCGGCTATGGCCGCTGCGTTACTGACCCCTAACCACGACGCACAATCACCACAAGGAATCCCCCATGCAACTGCGCAAAACCTTCGCGCCCCTGGCGCTCGGCCTGGCCATGCTGTGCGGCGCCGCCAGCGTCCAGGCGGCCAACGAACAGTACTTCCCGCTGCAAAGCTACCGCGTCGGCCCCTATGCCGCCGCCGGCACCGGCTTCTACGGCGGTTTCATCGACTACCTCAAATACGTCAATGCCAATGGCGGCGCCAACGGCGTGACCTTCACCTGGAGCGAATGCGAAACCGAATACGTGGTGGAGAAGGGCGTGGAATGCTACGAGCGCCTGAAGAAGGGCCTGAATGGCGCCCCCGCCGCCGCCACCAACCCGCTCTCGGTGGGTATCGCCTATGCCACGCTGGAGCGCTCCACCGCCGACAAGCTGCCGCTGATCACCATCAACCACGGCCGCACCGATTCCACCGACGGCAGCGTGTTCCCGTACGTGTTCCCGCTGCAGCTCAACCCCTTCTCGGAGGTGTCGGCGATCCTCAACTGGATCGGCGAGCAGGAAGGCGGCCTCGACCAGCTCAAGGGCAAGAAGATCGTCACCCTCTACCACGGTTCGCCCTACGGCAAGGAAACCAGCGGCGTGCTGCAATCGCTGGCCGACAAGTACGGCTTCGCCCTGAGCCTGATCGAAGTACCGCACCCGGGCAACGAGCAGCAGTCGCAGTGGCTCAACGTGCGCCGGATCAAGCCGGACTGGGTGATCCTGCGTGGCTTCGGGGTGATGAACCCGGTGGCGCTGAAGAGCGCGCAGAAGGTCGGCTACCCGGCCGAGCGCATCGTCGGCAATATCTGGAGCAACTCCGAGGAGGATGCGATTCCCGCCGGGGCCGCGGCGAAGGGCTTCATCTCCATCACCACCCACCCGTCCGGCCTCGACTTCCCGGCGTTGCAGGGCATCAAGCGCGACGTGGTGGACAAGGGCCAGAGCGATCTGGCCGACGCCAGGCAGTTCGGCACGGTCAACTACAACCTCGGCGTGGTCAACGGCATCCTCAACGTCGAAGCGGTGCGGGTGGCGCAGAAGAAATACGGCAACCGCCCGCTGACCGGCGAGGAAGTGCGCTGGGGCTTCGAGAACATCCGCCTGGACGAGGCGCGACTGAAGGAACTCGGCGCCTTCGGCCTGGTGCAGCCGTTGCAACTGTCCTGCTCCGACCATGAAGGCGGCGGCGCGGTGCGCTTCCAGCAATGGGACGGTAGCCAGTGGAAATTGATCAGCGACTGGGTGCAGGCCGACCGTGCCTACCTGCGGCCGCTGATCGAGGCCTCGGCGAAGAAATATGCCGAGGAAAAAGGCATCACGCCGCGCGATTGCAGCCAGGAGAGCTGAAGCGCTCAGGTTCCAAGAGCGGCTGAAGTCGAGATACAAGGGTGCGCCGTGCGCACCCTACGGGAATTCAGCTTGCGGCCGCTGTTACCCGATAGGCGTCTTTCGAAGACGCCATGACTCGGCCACCGCCAAGGGGCGCCGGGCCAGCCGTTCAACCCTCATTCCGGGAGTGGCATGCCGTGATCTTGCAGATGGATCAGGTCGAGGTGCTGTACGAACAGGTGATCCTCGCCGTGCGTGACGTTTCGCTCGAGGTGGTGCAAGGCGAGATCGTCGCCCTGCTGGGCGCCAATGGCGCGGGCAAGAGCACCACCTTGAAGGCGATTTCCAACCTGCTGCGCGGCGAGCGTGGCGAGGTGGCCAAGGGGCGCATCTTCTACCGTGGCGAGGACATCACCCAGCGCGAGCCGGGCGACCTGGTTCGCGCCGGGCTGGTGCAGGTGCTGGAAGGGCGGCACTGCTTCGCCCACCTGAGTGTGGAGGAAAACCTGCGCATCGGCGCCTTCGCCAACCGGCCATCGCGCCGGCAGTTGAAGCAGGGGCTGGAGCGTATCTACGACTACTTCCCGCGCTTGAAGGAACGCCGCAAAAGCCTCACCGGTTACACCTCGGGCGGCGAACAGCAGATGGTCGCCATCGGCCGCGCACTGATCGCCAACCCCGCCCTGGTACTGCTGGACGAGCCTTCGATGGGGCTGGCGCCGCAGATCGTCGAGGAGATCTTCGAGATCGTCGCCGCGCTGAACCGCAACGAAGGCGTCAGCTTCCTGGTCGCCGAGCAGAACATCAACGTCACCCTGCACTATGCCCAGCGTGGCTATGTACTGGAGAGCGGCACGGTGGTCGGCCAGGGCAGCGCCGCCGAGCTGGCGGCACGGGAGGATATCCATGAGTTGTACCTGGGCGGGACCCTGGACCTGGCTTCCTGAGGCGCATCCCGTTCAAGGGGACGGCGGCTATAAAGCCGATAAAAGCGCTGGAAGGCTGGACGAAAGAGCGTGGCGAGCGGTGTTTTTCGTCCAGCTTTCCAGCGCTTTTATCGAAGCACCTTGCCGGTGAATAACGGCATCGCGCGATCGCCCTGGGGGAGAGGCGCCGTTTTGCGTCATGTCCGGGAATAGCCCGTAGGATGGGTCGAGGAGCATCGCGGCGATACCCATCGGCGCCGAGCACGGATGGGTATCGCTACGCTCGACCCATCCTACGGGTTTCCCGCACGCAGCAGCTTACTTCGGCACGTCGACGAAGGCGCCGCGGTAGCGTGCGGCCGGGTGGCGGTCGCTGAGGTAGCCGGCGCCCTGTGCGCCGCTGGCGAAGCCTTCGCGGGCGCCGAAGACCTTCTCGCGGAAGCTGCCGGGGGCGTATTCACTCTGCGCCAGGCCGCGCCGGCGCAGTTCCGGCAGCACGCCCTCGATGAACTCGCTGTAGGAGCCGGGGATGACGTGGTTGACGATGTTGATGCCGTCGATACCGGCGTCCTGCCAGCGCTCCAACTGGTCGACGATCTGTTCCGGGGTGCCGACCAGGCGCATGTTCTCGGCGCGCCAGCGCACCATGTCGGCCACCGTCGGCGCGTTGCCGGGGGTGGCGCGGATCAGCGAGTCGAGGATGCCCTGGCCGCCTTCGGTGCGGATGTCCTTCAGCGGGGTGTCCAGCGGCACGCCGCCGAGGTCGATGTCCAGCGCGCCGCCGGCGTGGGCGGCGAGACCTTCCAGGTCGAGGTACTCATCGTATTCAGCCTTCTTGCGCCGCGCCTCTTCCTCGGTGCTGCCGACCACGAACGACAGGCCGGCGAAGAAGGCCAGGTCGCGGGCGTTGCGGCCATGGGCCACGGCCTGGGCGCGCACGTCGTCGACCAGGTGCCTGGCATCCTCGGGCGAGCCGGAGAAGGTGAACACCGCCTCGGCGTTGCGCGCGGCGAAGGCGCGGCCGGTCTTCGAGGTGCCGGCCTGGAACAGGAACGGCGTGCGCTGCGGCGAGGGCGTCACCAGGTGCGGGCCTTCCACCGAGTAGCGCGGGCCCTTGTGCCAGATCTTGTGCACCTTGGCCGGGTCGGCGAAGACCCCGCGCTCGCGGTCGACCAGCAGCGCGCCTTCGTCCCAGGAGCCTTCCCAGAGCTTGTAAACCACCTCGACGTACTCGTCGGCCCAGGCATAGCGCTCCTCGTGGGGAGTGAAGCCCGGCTGGTTGAAGTTGCGGTGGGCGTTGGCGATTTCCGAGGTGACGATGTTCCAGCCGATCCGCCCGTTGCTGGCGTGGTCGAGGGTGGAAATCTTGCGCGCGAAGTCGAACGGCGGGTCCTGGATCACCGACGAGGTGTAGGCCAGGCCGATGTTTTCGGTGGCGGCGGCCAGGGCCGAGATGATCACCGAGGGGTCGTTGGAGGGAATCTGCAGGCCCTTGCTGACGAAGGCGTCCCAGCCGCCGTTGAAGTTGCCATACAGGCCGACTACGTCGGCGAAGAACAGCGCGTCGAATTTGGCGGCTTCCAGTTGCCGGGCCAGGTCGGTCCACAGCGCCAGTTCGTTGTAGCGCACCTGCTCGGCGCCCGGCTTGCGCCACAGGCCTTCGAGGATATGCGCGGGGGTGTTCATCAGGAATGCCGACAACAGCAGCCGGCGGCGAGGTTGGCTCATGGTGTGTGTTCCTCAGGTCATGGTCAGGTCATGGAGCGTTGCACGCGATGACGTTCTGGGCGCGGTCAGCCGCGCGTGCCGTTGCCGATCTGCCAGACGTAGGGAGGCTCGTTGCCGTTGATCAGCCAGTCGCCGACGATGCGCGCCTTGTAGATCAGCGGGTTGTGCGAGGAAATCGTGCGTGCGTTGCGCCAGTGGCGGTCCAGTTGCAACGCTTCGCGGGCGGCGGAGGCGCCGAGGGCGTTGAACAGGTCGCTGCTGGCGCGCAGCACCAGTTCGCTGACCACCAGTTGCGCCTGGGCCGACTCCAGCTCGGCGTCGATATTGGCCTGGTGCTCGGCCTCGGCATCGCCGAGGAAATGGCTGTCATAGGCCGCCTGCAGGGCTTCGGCGGCGCGCAGCACGATGGCTTCGGCGGCATAGGCCTGGGCGCCGAGCTGGCCGACCACCTGCTGCACCTGCACGTCGTCGGCGACCCGTGGCGCGTTGCCGTGGCTGAACACCCGGGTGCGCTCGCGCACCAGCCGCGCGGCATCGTTGGCCGCCGCCCGGCCGATGCCGGCGAGGATCGACAGCAGCAGCACCTGGTAGAAGGCGGTCTGGTACTTGAAGCGGGTGCCGAAGGGGATGACGTTGCCGGCCTCGACCTCGGCGTCCTCGAACACCGAGGTGCCGCTGCCGGTGGTGCGCTGGCCGAAGCCGTCCCAGTCGTCGCTGTGCTGGATGCCCGGCTGGCGCGCGCGGGTGACGGCGATCACGTCCTCGCCGGTGTCGCTGCGCTGGGCGTAGATGTCCAGCCAGTCGGCATAGATGCTGCCGGTGCTGTAGAACTTGCGCCCGTTCAGGCGCCAACTGCCGTCCGCCCGGGGGCTGACCTGGGTGATGACCTGGCCGAGGCCGACGTTGCCGGTTTCCGTCCAGGCGCCGCCGACCAGTTCGCCATCGACGAAGCGCTTCAGCCAGCGCTGGCGCTGTTCGTCCCCGGTGGACACCAGGCGGTCCTCGACGAAGCCGAAATGCGCCCGCAGCGCCTGGGTCAGGTTCGAATCCGCCGCCGACAGCTCGATCAGCAGGCGGAACAACTGCGGCAGCGAGGCGCCGCTGCCGCCATCGGCCAGCGGCACCCGCAACGCGCCGAAGCCCGCTTGCCTGAGCCATTCGATCGGTTCGAAGGGCAGCTTGCGTCCGCGCTCGCGTTCCAGCGCGCCTTCGGCGATGCGCTGGAACACCGGGCGGAAGCGTTCGGCCAGTTGCGCATGGTCGGGGGCGTGCTCTGCGGTGGCTGCGTTCTGTCGATTGGCCATGGGTTGGCTCCTGTACAAAAAGTAATAAGGAATTCGTGCCTTATCGACTTCTTGCACAAGCTATGCCGGCTCCCTTCTGCCCCGGCATTGCTGGTCGACATGCCTGCTGTACGAAAAACCAACTGTCCACAGGACAACACTTTGCTGCCGCGCGGGCAGATAAATGAACAGCACGGTGGGAAAACCGAGAAGAGCGCTGGAGGCTGGACGAAAAACAACGCTTTCCGTCCAGCCTCCAGCGCCTTTATCCGCCTTTATCGAAGCGGATAACGACGTAGTGCGATCACCCTGGCATGGCGCCGTTTCTGCGCCTGATCGGGATAATCGTTGCGGGTGGCGAGGCAGTGCGTCCGGACAGGTGCTTATAACCAACAGTTCCAACTGTTCGCCTGTAAACAGTTAATCAGCATATTGCTCTGGATAAACACTCGGATATTTTCCTGATAGCAAGATAGGTTATTGATATTTAAGGTTTTTATTTATGGCATGAATGGTGCTGAACACCAGGTGATAAACATCGCCCCCGGCGGGCGAGAGGAGATTGCCTTGAGCGTGCATGAATTGAAGCCTGGCGGCGGCCGTGTCGCCGCCGCCGATCCGGTCTGGTCGAGCCTGCAACAGTGGGCGCAGAACAAACCGCTGGAGATCGCCCTGCGCCACAAGCAGCGCGGGCGCTGGCTGGCCTGGCGCTGGATCGATGTGCTGCGCGAGGTGGAACGCCTGGGGGCCGGCTTGCAGGCACAAGGCTTCGGCCCGGACTCGCGGCTGGCGCTGAGCGGCGCCTTCGCGCCGGCCCTGCTGTTCTTTGCCCTGGCCGCGCGGCGGGCTGGTGCCAGCGTGCTCGCGGTCGCCCCGCAGGAAGAGGCGGCGGGCCTGCGCAGCCTGCTGGAGCGGCAGCGCCCGAGCCATGCCTATGTCGCCAGCCGGGAAAGCCTGGCCGTGTGGCTGGCCGTCGGGCGGCAATCCGCCAGCCAATGGCCGCTGATGCTCTATGCCCGGCAGGCCGTCGCGCTCGACGCCAGCCCCTGGCGGGTCGAGCCTTTGCAGGCGCTGTACGGCGACCGGGCGGAGAGCCCCAGGGCGGCCCACGGCCTGCGCAGTCCCCGCCAGTTGTGGAGCGAGGAGGGCAGCGAGTGGCAGCCCGGCCTGCAACTGTTGCTCGAACGCTGGTTGCTCAGCGGCGATAGCCTGGCCCTGCCGGAACATGCCCGGGCCGCCAGCCGCGACCGCCGCGCCATCGCCCCCAGCCACCTGCTGCTTTCCGAACAGCGCCTGGAACGGCTGGCCGAGGAAATCGAAGCGCACCTGGCGCCCGTCGGCAGTTGGCGGCGGCGCCTGTGCGACTGGGCCATCGCCGCCCCCGAGCGCGGCCTGCGCCGCCTGCTCAAGCAGCGCGTGCGGCATCTGCTGGGCTTCCGGCACCTGCAAGGCATCGAGCGCGGCGACGGGCGGCAAGGGCAGCGCCTGGCCTGGCTGGAAACGCCACGGAGCGATGCGGCATGAGCGACAGCATCCTGCAGGTGTGCGATATCTCCCTGTCGTTCAAGGGCGTCAAGGCGATCTCGGCGCTGTCCTTCGAGGTCCGCCGAGGCGAGATCTGCGCGCTGATCGGCCCCAATGGTGCCGGCAAGAGTTCGCTGCTGAACATCCTCAACGGCGTCTACCGCGCGGACGCTGGCGAAGTGGTGTTCGAGGACCAGCACTATCGCCGCATCGACCCGCTGTCGGCGGCGCGCCGGGGCATCGGCCGCACCTTCCAGAACAACGCGCTGTTCAAGAAGATGAGCGTGCTCGACAACGTGCTCACCGGCCTCTCGCGCCATGGCCGCGCCGGCTTCTTCGCCCAGGCCCTGCGCCTGCCCAGCGCCCGCCGCGAGGCCGGCGAATTCGTCGCCCGCGCCGAGGCGGTGCTGGAGTTCCTCGAGCTGCAGCCCTACCGCGAGACCCTGGTCGGCAACCTTGCCTATGGCCTGCAGAAGCGCGTGGAGCTGGGCCGCGCGCTGATCGCCGCGCCCGCCCTGCTGCTGCTGGACGAGCCGATGGCCGGGATGAACGCCGAAGAGAAGCAGGACATGGCGCGCTTCATCGCCGACATCAACCGCGACCTGGGCACCACCGTGGTACTGATCGAACACGACATGGGCGTGGTGATGAACCTCTCCGACCATGTGGTGGTGCTCGACTACGGGCGCAAGGTGGGCGACGGCAGCCCGGCCGAGGTCCAGGCCAATCCCGATGTGATAGCGGCCTATCTCGGCACCGAACATTAGAGACCAATCATGACCTTCTTCCTGGAAACCCTGATCGGCGGCCTGCTCGCCGGCACCATGTACTCACTGGTGGCGATCGGCTTCGTGCTGATCTACAAGGCCAGCGGCGTGTTCAACTTCGCCCAGGGCGCCATGCTGCTGTTCGCCGCGCTGACCTTCGTCAGCCTGCACGAGCAGGGCGTGCCCTTCGTCGTGGCGATCCTGCTCACCCTGCTGGTGATGACGGCGCTGGCGCTGGTGATCGAGCGCACGGTGCTGCGGCCGCTGACCAACCGCTCGCAGATCACCCTGTTCATGGCCACCCTCGGCCTGTCGTTCATCCTCGAAGGGCTGGCCCAGGGCCTGATGGGCGCCCAGGTCCGCGCGCTGGACCTGGGCATCGACGACGTACCGCTGTTCTTCGGCGAGATCATGGTCAGCCAGTTCGACCTGATCGCCGCCGCCACCGCCGGCGTGCTGGTGGCGGTGTTGGCGCTGCTGTTCAACAAGACGCGTATCGGCATTTCCCTGCGCGCGGTGGCCGACGATACCCGCGCCGCGCTGTCGGTGGGCATCGACCTGCAACGCATCTGGCAGATCGTCTGGGCCGTCGCCGGCGCCGTCGGGCTGGTCGCCGGGCTGCTCTGGGGCGCGCGCCAGGGCGTGCAGTTCTCGCTCTCGCTGGTGGTGCTCAAGGCGCTGCCGGTGCTGATCATCGGCGGCTTCACCTCGATCGGCGGGGCCATCGTCGGCGGCCTGATCGTCGGTGCCGCGGAGAACCTCGCCGAAGCCTACATCGGCCCCTGGATAGGTGGCGGCATCACGCCCTGGTTCGCCTACGCGCTGGCCCTGGTCTTCCTTTACATCCGCCCCGCCGGCCTGTTCGGCGAACGCACCATCGAGCGAGTCTGAGCATGAGCAAACCCTCCTCCCTGCATGGCCTGCCGGCACCGTTCGAGCATGCGCCGCTGGTCATCCGCCAGCGCCGCCTGCCCTGGGCGTTGCTGGCGCTGCTGGCGTTCAGCTATCTGCTGGTGCCGGCGCTGGGCAACGACTATTGGCTGAATGCCATCCTGATCCCGTTCCTGGTGCTGTCGCTGGCCGGCCTCGGCCTCAACCTGCTGACCGGCTACACCGGGCAGACCTCGGTGGGCGCGGCGGGCTTCATGGCGGTCGGCGCCTTCGCCAGCTACGCCTTGCTGCTGCGGGTGCCATGGCTGCCCTTGCCGCTGGCGCTGCTCGGCGGCGGGGCGATCAGCGCGCTGGTCGGCCTGCTGTTCGGGCTGCCCAGCTCGCGCATCAAGGGCTTCTACCTGATGGTCACCACCCTGGCCGCGCAGTTTTTCCTGGAGTGGGTGTTCACCAAGTTCCCCTGGTTCTACAACCATGCCTCCTCCGGCACCATCTCGGCGCCGCGCCTGGAGTTGTTCGGCCAGAACCTCGGCTCGCCGGTGGGGCGCTACCTGCTGACGCTGAGCTGCGTGGCGCTGCTGACCTGGGTGGCGCTCAACCTGGTGCGCAGCCGCATCGGCCGCAACTGGATGGCGATCCGCGACATGGACACCGCCGCCGCGGTGGTCGGCATCCCGGTGGTCGGCTACAAGCGCCTGGCCTTCGCCGTCAGCTCCTTCTACCTGGGCATCGCCGGGGCGCTCTGGGTGTTCGCCTACCTGGGCACCGCCAGCGCCGGCAGCTTCGATATCAACCGGTCGTTCCAGATTCTTTTCATCATCATCATCGGCGGCATGGGCAGCATCGCCGGCAACTTCATCGGCGCCGCCTTCATCAGCCTGCTGCCGATCCTGCTCAGCTACGGCGGGCAGACCCTGCTCGGCGGCAGCGTCGATGCCGGGCAACTGCAAAACCTGCAAAAGATCATCTTCGGTGCGCTGATCATCCTGTTCCTGATCAAGGAGCCGGAGGGCCTGGTGCGCCTGCTGGCCAACCTGGGCGAACGGCTCCGGCGCTGGCCCCTGCGTTTCTGACCAACACGACCTTCCATCATCGAGAGAAAAACCATGAGCATCGACTTGCGCCGACTGGCTGCCGCCGCCCTACTCGGCTTCAGCGCCTGCACGACCCTGATACCGCTGGCCCAGGCCGCCGCCGACGAACAGTTCATCCCGCTGGCCACCTACCGCGTCGGCCCCTATGCCTCCAGCGGCATTCCCTGGTGGGCCGGGGAGATCGACTACTTCCGCTACATCAACGAGGTGGAAGGGGGGATCAATGGCGTCAAGCTGGTCTGGCAGGAGTGCGAGACCGAGTGGAAGCCGGACCGCACCGTGGAATGCTACGAGCGCTTCAAGGGCGGCCTCAACGGCGCGCCGGTGGCGTTCTTCTTCACCCATAGCACACCGGCCTCCTATGCGCTGATGGACCGTGGCCACGCCGATCGCATCCCGTTGATCGACGGCGGCGGCGGGCGTACCGAGTCCACCGACGGCAGCGTGTTCCCCTATGCCTTCCCGGTGCTGCTGAACTACTACAGCCAGGCTTCGGTGGGCATCAACTACATCGCCAGCCAGGAAGGCGGTCTGGACCAGCTCAAGGGCAAGAAGATCGTCACCGTCTACCACGACTCCGCCTATGGCCGTGAAACCCAGGGGCCGATGAAGCTGCTGGCAGAGAAGTACGGTTTCGAGAATATCCAGATCCCGGTCGCCGACCCCGGCCTGGAGCAATCGGCGCAGTGGCGCGAAGTGCGCCAGCTCAAGCCGGACTGGATCTTCCTGCGTACCTGGGGCGCCTCCACGCCGGTCGGCATCAAGACCGCCGCGCGCTTCGGCATCGCGGTGGAGCGGATCATCGGCGACGTGTGGGCCGGTTCCGAGGCCGATGTGATTCCCGCCGGTGCCGCCGCCAAGGGCTACAAGGCGCTGGCGCCCTTCCCCGGCGGCGATGGTTTCGAGATCCACCAGCGCTTGCGCCAGCACATCCTCGACACCGGCAAGAGCGACCTGCGCGACCAGGATTTCTTCGGCAAGGTCTACTACAACGTCGGCCTGATCAACGCCGCCATCGCCGTGGAGGCCCTGCGCGCCGGCCAGGCGAAATTCGGCAACCGCCCGCTCAACGGCGAAGAAGGCCGCTGGGCCTTCGAACACCTGGATATCGACGCGGCGCGGCTGCAGGCCATCGGTTTCGAGGGCCTGCTACAGCCGATCAGCCTGTCCTGCTCCGACCACGAGGGCGGCGGTGCGGCGCGCGTACAGCAGTGGGACGGCGAGAAGTGGACGCCGGTAACCGACTGGGTAGAGGCCGACCGCGAACTGTTGCGCCCGCTGATCGAGGAAAAGTCAGCCGCCTATGCCAGGGAAAAGGGCATCACCCCGCGCGATTGCGGGCAGGAATCCTGATCCCGCGCCACCCGACTCTGAACCCGTACAGGACATGAACAGCATGAAAATCCCCGCGAACCCGCTGACGAAATTCCTCCTTGGCCTGGGCCTCAGCCTGGGTCTTGGCCTGGGCGCGCAAGCCGCGCCGACCACTTCCGGCCCGGACGCCGACAAGCAGTTCTTCCCGATCGCCAGCTACCGGGTCGGCCCCTACGCTTCGGCCGGCATCCAGATATGGGCCGGGCGCATCGACTATTTCCGTTACCTCAACGAGGTGGAAGGCGGTATCAATGGGGTCAAGCTGGTCTGGCAGGAGTGCGAGACGGAATGGACCGCCGAGAAGGGCATCGAATGCTACGAGCGCTTCAAGAACGGCCTCAACGGCGCGCCGGTGGCCGTCTACCTGCCCAACGGCGCGCCGGCGGCCTACGCCCTGACCGACCGTGCGGCGCAGGACAAGATCCCGCTGATCACCCTGGCCTACGGGCGCACCGAGGCCGCCGATGGCCGCGTGTTCCCCTATATCTTCCCGGTGATGCTGACCTTCTACAGCGAGGCGTCGGCGCTGATCAACTACATCGCCGAGCGCGAGGGCGGCCACGA
This sequence comes from Stutzerimonas kirkiae, assembly GCF_004327335.1. Taxonomy (GTDB): domain Bacteria; phylum Pseudomonadota; class Gammaproteobacteria; order Pseudomonadales; family Pseudomonadaceae; genus Stutzerimonas; species Stutzerimonas kirkiae. The sequence goes on from NZ_QJUO01000006.1 coordinate 32,820, forward strand.
CCAGCTCAAGGGCAAGAAGATCGCCACCGTCTACCACGACTCGGCCTATGGCCGCGAAACCATCGAGCCGCTCAAGCTGCTGGCGGAGAAATACGGCTTCGAGAACATCCAGATTCCGGTCGCCGACCCGGGCAATGAGCAATCCTCGCAGTGGCGCCAGGTGCGCCAGGCCAAGCCGGACTGGGTGTTCCTGCGTACCTGGGGCGTTTCCACGCCGGTGGCGATCAAGACCGCCGCACGCTTCGGCTTCCCCGCCGATCGCATCATCGGCGATGTCTGGGCCAGCTCCGAGGAGGACGTGATCCCCGCCGGCGAGGCCAGCAAGGGCTACCTGGCGCTGACGCCCTACCCGGCGGGAACCGGCTTCGACATCCACCAGCGGCTGAAGAAGCACATCATCGACACCGGCAAGAGCGACCTCAAGGACCTCAACAGCTTCGGCAGCGTCTACTACAACTCCGGCCTGGTGGACGCCATCGTCTCGGTCGAGGCCGTTCGCACCGCGCAGGCCAGGTTCGGTAATCGACCGATCAATGGCGAAGAAGGGCAATGGGGCCTGGAAAACCTCAAGCTGGACGAGCAGAGCCTGAAGAAAAGCGGCTTCCATGGCCTGGTGCAGAACCTCGAACTGTCCTGCGGCGACCATGAGGGCGGCGGCGCGGTGCGCGTACAGCAGTGGGACGGCCAGCGCTGGAACCTGGTCAGCGATTGGGTGCAGGCCGACCGCGAGCTGCTGCAACCGCTGATCGACGCCAAGTCCGCCGCCTACGCCAGGGAAAAAGGCATCACCCCGCGCGATTGCGGCAAGGAGCCATGAAATGAGCATTGCCGGCCTGGAGCCCTCGGTGGCAGGCGAAGAACTGCTGCGGGTGGACGATATCGAGGTGATCTACGATGGCGCCATCCTCGCGGTATCCGGTGTTTCGCTGGTGGTGCCGGAGGGCGCCATCGTCGCCCTGCTCGGCGCCAACGGCGCCGGCAAGAGCACCACGCTGAAGGCGATCTCCGGGCTGGTGCGCGCCGAACGCGCCGAGATCAGCCGTGGCGGTATCCGTTTCCAGGGCCGCGACAGTACCCGCACCGCGCCCAACCGCCTGGTGCGCGAGGGCATCGTCCACGTGCTGGAGGGGCGCCATGTGTTTTCCCACCTCACGGTGGAAGACAACCTGCGCAGCGGCGGTTTCGTCCGTGGCCTGTCGCGGGCGCAACTGGAGCAGAACCTGGAGCGTGTCTATGCCTGGTTTCCGCGCCTGGAGACCAAGCGCAAGACCCAGGCCGGTCTGACCTCCGGTGGCGAGCAGCAGATGGTCGCCATCGGCCGCGCGCTGATGACCCAGCCGACCCTGGTGCTGCTCGACGAGCCCTCGATGGGGCTGGCGCCGTTGATCGTGCAGGAAATCTTCGAGATCGTCGCCCGCCTCAACGCCGAGGAAGGCGTGAGCTTCCTGATCGCCGAGCAGAACATCCCGGTCGCGCTCAAGCACGCCAGCCACGGCTACGTGCTGGACACCGGCAAAGTGGTGCTGCAGGGCAGCGCCAGCGAGCTGCTCGAGGGCAGTCATTTGCAAGACGTCTACCTGGGGCGCCGCTGACGGCTACCTGTTGTACGTTCCCCCGGACAAGGAATCCCGGGGGGCAGGGCAATCGTGCCATAGCCGTCAAGGAGCAGCCTTGCAACCAGATTGGCAATTTCGTATCTGGGGTTGATGGCGTGCACTGCGTGTCCTCGGGTGTGGCGCCCCCGTGCGAATGCCAGGTGGAGGGACGGGGCACGCGTGAATACATCCCTGTAGCTCTACGCCGCCATCCCTGGCGGCGAAGGCCCCGTCCCGCCACCTGGCATCCGCACAGCCATCTTCGGCGGTGACTGGGCGGAAAAGCCGGTGGCTATACGTCCGTGGCACCTGGGTTCCCGCCTGCGCGGGAATGACCGAGGTGGGGCTTTTCTCACATTCAACTCAGTAGTCGCTGCGATCCCGGCCAACCCCTCGGAGAAACCTTCGTCGGCAGGGACGCCGACGAAGAGCCCCATGGATGGGTTCATGCGTGTTTCGTAGAGGGGTTGGCCGGGATCGCAATATCGCAGGAATCAATGGCACTGCAATCGCCTCTCTGCTCGAGCAGCGATTCACTTGCCAATCCGGTTGCAGCGCTATTGCCCTGCCCCGGTGTGCGATGGAGTGTCTACGACACGGCTCTTACTTCTGCTCGCGCTTGACCCGTTCGATATCGCGGTAGCGGTTCGCCGGGTGGCTTTCCGGCAGGTAGGGGCCGTCGCCGAACAGTTTCTCGCGCAGGGTGCCTTCCTTGTAGCCTTTGGGGTAGACGCCACGGCGTTGCAGTTCCGGCACCAGGTGCTCGACCACGTCCTCGAAGGTCTCGTGGGCCACGGCATAGGCCAGGTTGAAGCCGTCCAGGTCGGTTGCCTCCACCCATTCCTGCAGCAGGTCCGCGACGGTGTCGGCGGAGCCGACGAACAGCGGGCCGAGGCCGCCGACGCTGCCCCACCTGGCCAGTTCCTCGATGGTCCAGGCCTTGTCGCCCTCGGCCAGGTGCTCGACGGCGGAAATGATCGCGTTGGTTTCCACCTTCTTCACGTTGTCGCCGGGGGCGTAGCGGCTGAAGTCGATGCCGGTCCAGCCGGACATCAGCACCAGGGCGCCATCGTAGGAACCATAGCCCTGGTATTCCTTGAGCTTGGCCTGGGCCTTGGCGTCGGTTTCGTCGACGATGATGGTGGCCAGGGCGAACACCAGGATCTTCTTCGGATCGCGCCCGGCGGCGGCGGCACGGCGGCGGATATCCGCGACATAGGCCTTGGTCACCGCCTGGGTCGGGGTGGAGATGAACACGCATTCGGCATGGTTGGCGGCGAAGTCCTTGCCCGCGTTGGAGGCGCCGGCCTGGAACAATACCGGGGTGCGCTGCGGCGACGGTTCCGACAGGTGGTAGCCCGGCACCTCGAAGTATTTGCCCTTGTGGCCGATCTCGTGGATTTTCTCGGGGATGGCGAAGATGCCGCGCTCGCGGTCGCGTACCACCGCGCCCTCCTCCCAACTGCCTTCCAGCAGCTTGTACAGCACTTCCAGGTATTCGCTGGCGACCTCGTAGCGGTTGTCATGGCGCTTCAGGCCGCCCTCGCCGACGTTCTTGGCGCCGCTTTCCAGGTAGGAAGTGACGATGTTCCAGCCGACCCGGCCCTTGGTGTGGTGGTCGGCGGTGGCCAGGCGGCGGGCGAAGGTGTAGGGGTGTTCGAAGGAGGTCGAGGCGGTGATACCGATGCCCAGGTGCTTGGTCGCCAGGGCGATCGGGTTGGCCAGTTGCAGCGGGTCGTTGACCGGGATCTGCACGCCCTGGGCGAAGGCATGGTCGTTGTTGCCGTGGTAGACATCGTAGTAGCCGATGACATCGGCGATGAACACCGCGTCGAAGATGCCGCGCTCGAGGATCTTCGCCAGGTCGGTCCAGTACTCGAGGTCCTTGTACTGCCAGGAACGGTCGCGCGGGTGGCGCCACAGGCCGGGGGACTGGTGGCCGACGCAGTTCATCTCGAAGGCGTTGAAGCGGATGGTCTTGCTCATGCTGGGGCTCCAATGGAAAGGAAGTCATCGCCGGCGCTGTTCAGCCCCGGCGCGTGGGTAACAGGTGGCGGATCGGCCCGCTCCCATGGGACTGGCGCTCAGGAATAGAAGCTCGGCTCAGGTGGCGTCCCGTTCAGCGCCCACTCGCCCAGTTCGCGGATGCGGTAGTCCAGCGGGTCGTGCAGGGTCTGGGTGCGCAGGTTGCGCCAGAAGCGGTCGAGGCGGCGGGCGGCGCTGGTGGCGCGGGCGCCGGTGACTTCGAACAGGCGGCTGGTGAGATCGAGGCCGACACGGGTGGCATTGACCTTGGCGCTGCCGATGGCCAGCGCCAGTTGCCCGCGTTCTTCCTCGCCCAGTGCCTCGGCCTTGTTCCAGGCCGCCTCGAACAATTGGTTGGCGCGCTCGGTCAGGGCCCGCACGGCGTCCAGCCCGGCCCAGAACTCGCCGTAGTGCAGCAGCACGTAAGGGTCCCTGCTGGCCTGGCTGGCGTCGGACTTGAACCAGGGGCGCGCCTCGTTGCGGGTGTAGCCGCGGGCCTGCTCGAAGGCGCCCTCGGCGATACCGAGGAACAGGTTGACGAAGGTCAGTTGCGCCAGCAGCGGGCGCAGGCTGGCGAACGGCGAACTGAGCGGGCCGGGGTCGAGCAGCAGTTCGTTCTCCTCGACGCGCACCCGCTCGAAGGTGGCGCTGCCGCTGTCGGTCTGGCGCTGGCCCATGTTGTTCCAGTCGCCATGCAGGGTGATGCCGGCGCGGTCGGTCGGGATCGCGGCGATCAGCAGCCGGTCATCGTCGCTCGGGTCGATGGCCGAGGCGATCAGCATGTCGGAGTCGCTGGCGCCGGAACAGAAACTCTTGTTGCCGGAAAACTCGCGCCAGCCCTGGTGGCGGATGACCTGGGTGCGCTTGTCCAGCGGGTTCAGCGCATTGCCCCAGAACCAGTTGTGGCGCGCCGTCCCTTCGTACCAAGGCTGCCACTGCGCGGTACTGCCGAACAGCCGCACGGTGGCCAGCATCAGGTGCTGGAAACCGTAGACGTGGGCGATGGAGCTGTCGACCCGGGCGAAGGTGCGCACCACCTCCAGGGTTTCCCCCCAGGTGGCGCCCAGGCCACCGTATTCGCGGGGGATGTTCAGCGTCAGCAAGCCACTGGCGCGAATGGCGTCGCGTTCGGCCTTCGGCGTGCCACCGCGCTCGTCCCGTTCGGCGGCGCTGGTAGCGAATTGGTCGGCCAGTTGTCGAGCGACCTGCAAGGCCTCGCGTGGGTTGGATGCTGAAGAAATGCTCACAAAGGACTCCTTGAATGGTTGGCGCAGCCGCTCGGGTGGGCGTGCGGCAGGCAGCAGCCAGAACCCCAACGCAAGAGTTGTACCAGCCGGCCAAGAGCCTGGAAGGCGCGCGCTCCGGAGGGACTGCACGGCAGGCAACAGCCGCCAGGTGTTCGCCCAGCAACAGCGAATCTGCAGGCTGTATGTTTTCCGGGAGCGAAAAACCATGCCCACCCGGCCGCCGCCCCGCGAGAAGCCGGCTTTCCGCCTGTTGGCCCGAAACCTGCTCCTGATACCGGCAACCGCGCTGCCATACAGCGGCGGACTCGACTATTGCCCTGGGCCTGTTGACGTTTCGTCCGCGCACCCTGTTGCGCCGAGAAACGGCCCTCGCTTCGGGCCGCCCCGGCTGGCGGCGTCCGCTTCATCCCGCAGGACGCTGTCAGCGGCGCGGCCGAAAATGAGCATGGCGAGCAGGCTACCCTCGATACGCGGCAACTGGCGCGCTGGCGCCAGCGGGTCGGCATGATCTTCCAGCACTTCAAGCTGATGGCCTCACACAGCGTCTGGCAGAACGTCGCCCTGCCGTTGCGCATCGCCGGGCTGTCGAAACGGGAGATGAACGGCGGGGTCGACCAGGTGTTGCGGCTGGTCGGCCTGGAAGGCAAGCGCGATGCCTATCCGGTGCAATTGTCCGGCGGGCAGAAGCCGCGTGTCGGCATCGCCCGCGCCCTGGTGCTGGAGCCGGAAATCCTGCTCTGCGACGAAGCCACCTCGGCACTGGACCCGGAAAGCACCCAGGACATCCTCGCCCTGCGGCGCGACATCAATGCCCGCCTCGGCCTGACCATCGTGCGGATCACCCACGAAATGGCGATGATCCGCGAGATCTGCGACCGCGTGATCGTCCTCGACGCCGGGCGGATCGTCGAGCTCGGGATCACTGCCCTTGTGCGAAGGCCCCGTCCCGCCACCAGGCATCCGCACAGCTACTTTCGGTGCTGCCTGTGGGATTCAAGAGCCAGGCCTTTCCACCTCTCCGGCCCGAAGTGTTCTCGTAGCCTGGGTTGAGCGCAGCGATACCCAGGGTATGCAATCGATGGATATCACTGCGCTCGAGCCATCAACGAATTCACTCAGGATTTGAACGAACACTTGCTTCGACAGCATCAGTAATGAAGGAGCCAGGTGTTTATGCGACTTGGAGAGGGAGCCCTAGTGCGCCACACCCCGGCCATAGGCTTGACCCACCAGGTAACGGCGCCTCCCCGCAAACCGCACAAACATATTGAAAGACAGGCTCCTCAGGCGGGCAGGCCGCTGCGCAGCAGCGCCAGCAGGTCGCGCCAGTGCTGGCGCTCGGCCGCTTCGTCGTAGGTCGTGCTGTCGGCGACGGCGAAGCCGTGGCGGGCTTCATGGCGGGTCGAGCTGAAGGTGACTTCGGCGGCGAGCAGTGCCTGGTCGAGCCGTTCGATGGCTTCCAGCGGGATCGACGGATCGTCCTTGGCGTGGCCGAAGTGCAGTTTCGCCTTCAACTCATGCGCGCGCAGGTGTGGGCTGTCGTGGCTGTCGGTGACCAGGTTGCCACCGTGGAACGAGGCCGCCACGGCGATCCGTTCGGGGAAGTCGGCGGCGGCGTGCACGGCGATGGCGCCGCTCATGCAGTAGCCGACGAGAGCCACCTGGCCCGTACGTACCTGCGGCTGTGCCTGCAGCCAGCCGAGCAGGGCGCGGTGGTCGCTGCGCAGTCCTTCGGCACTCAGGCTGGCGCGCAGGGCGCCGAATACCTTGCGCCCTTCTTCATCCTGGAAGCTCAGTCGCGGATCGGCCACCGGCACCTGCGCCACGCGGTAGTACAGGTTGGGCAACAGCACCGCATAACCCTCGTCGGCCAGGGCCGCGGCCTTGCGCTGGAAGGTTTCGCGCACCCCGCGGATATCGGTGTGCAGGATCACCCCGGGCCACGGGCCGGGGCCTTCCGGGGTATGCAGCCAGGCATCGATCTGGCCATCGGGGCTGGGAATGTTCACTACTTGGATTGGCATGGCGGGGTCCTCAGGGCAGGGCATTGGAGGTATGGGCACCGGACTGGTGCCCGAGTTCGCTGTCTTCGTCCTGGCTGGCGACAGGCGTGGGCTGACGCTCGGGCAGCATGCCGTTGACCTGTTGCTCCCACAGCCGGCGATAGGCGCCGCCCGGGCGGGCCAGCAGCTCCTGCGGGCTGCCGTCCTCGACGATGCGGCCATTGTCGAAGAACAGGATGCGATCCAGGCTGGCGACGGTGGACAGGCGGTGGGCGACGACGATCACCGTCTTGTCCCGCATCACCTCTTCCAGGGCATCCTGGATGGCCTTCTCGGTCAGCGAATCGAGGCTGGAGGTGGCTTCGTCCATGATCAGGATCGGCGCGTTCTTGACGATCACCCGGGCGATGGCGATGCGCTGGCGCTGGCCGCCGGAGAGCTTGACGCCACGCTCGCCGACCAGCGAGTCGTACTGCTGCTGCATCTGCTGGATGAAGTCGTGGGCATAGGCCTGGCGCGCGGCGGCTTCCACCGCCTCGCGGTCGGCTTCGGGGTCGCCGTAGCGGATATTGTCCAGCAGGCTGCGATGGAACAGGCTCGGGTCCTGCGGGATCAGGCTGATCTGCGAGTGCAGCGACTGCTGGCGGAAGTGGCGGATATCCTCGCCGTCGATCAGGATGCGGCCCTGCTGCGGATCGTGCAGGCGCATGATCAGGCCGAGCAGGGTGGATTTGCCGGAGCCGGAGTAGCCGACCAGGCCGACCCGCTGGCCGCCGGGAATCTTCAGGTCGAGGTCGTCGAACACCTGTTGCCCGTCCTCATAGGCGAAGCCGACGTTCTGCAGTTCGATGCTGCCGTGCTCGATCTCGATATCGCGGGCATCCTCGGCGTCGACGATGTCATGCGGGCGGATGATGGTGCGCACGCCGTTCTCGATATTGCCGATGTACTCGAACAGGTCGAGGAAGCGCCGGCTGATATTGCGCGCCTCGGCGATCACCACGAACGACAGGCTGGTGCTCATGACGAAGCCGGCCACGTCGATCCGGTCCTGGCGCCACAGCCATACCGCGAAAAACAGCAGCCCGACCTTGAGCACCAGCGCGGCGAGGAACTGGAACAGCACGATCTTCTCGTTGTAGTAGAAGGCGTTGCGCGCGGCTTTCACCTCCTTGTCGAGGAAGCCCTGGAGGAAGCGCCGCTCGAAACCGATGCGGGCGAACAGGCGGATCGCCGACAGGTTGCCGATGGCATCGACGATGCGCCCGGTGGTTTCGCTGCGCGCCGCCGCGAAAGCCTTGGAATAGGGCTGGCAGCGCCGCGCCAGCAGGTAGGAAGCGCCGACGAACGCCAGCGACCAGAGCAGTGCGAACAGCGCCAGGGTGCCGCTGGCGGTGGCCAGCAGGACGACCGCCATGCCCATGGTGACCAGCACCGGCAGGAAGTCGAAGATCAGCGCCCAGAGGGTCATGTTCACTCCCATGGCGGTTTCCGAAACCCGCGAGGCCAGCGAGCCGGCGAAATTGCTGCTGATATAGCGCTGCGAGTGATGCTGCAGGTAGGCGAACAGCTCGGCGGATACCCGTGTGCGCTGCAGCGGCGCGACGTACACTCGGCAGAAGCCGGCGCTACGGCTGAACACCACCTCGGCCAGGCTGAGGCCGAGGAACAGCCCCAACGGCAGGGCCAGTGCGCCGTACAGCTCGGAACCGGGGACGCCTGCGCCGATCACCCCGACCACCTTGCCGAGGGCATAGGGCAGCATCACCGCACAGATCGACGCCAGCACCTGCAGGCTGGCGATCAGCAGGTACCACCAGCGAAAACGCCGGGCGAACTGCAGGGTGAAACGCAACGGGCTGGCGGGCAGGCGCGGGATGCGCGTGGCTTCCACTGAGGTGTCGGGCAAGGGCGAAGGGGCGGTCATTGCTGGCTCTCACAAGGGCGGGTGTCGAGAGAGGGAAGAGCTATTCGCACTGGAAATGCGGGTTTTCAGCGAAGCGGCAGAGCGTCTCGGCACCGGTTCACGAACTGCTGCGCATCGCTTGCGCTGCGTTGGAAACAGGCTCGAAGTGCTCGCTTACCATTCCTGCGCTTTTTCGCCTGTTGCCGCTTTGCATAGCCTGGTTCGCGAAATCGTGGGCCGGTTCTTACGGGTTGAACGCTTCCGGTTTTTCAAGCCTCCCCCGGGCATACCGCCAGACGCAGCCGTAGAAGCGGGCTTGCCCGCGCGCGGCGGTGCCTGCAACAGGCTTCGCGGGTGAGCCCGGCGGTCGCGTCAGTCCTTGGCGTTCAGCGTGACCCAGGCGGCGAAGGCGTCGATGAACTTCTGCAGGAAGGGTTTGACGCTATCGCCCAGCTCACCGCTCTCATCGAAGAATTTCCCGGCACCACCCAGGTAGGCCTCGGGCTGTTGCAGCAGCGGGACATCGAGAAAGACCAGCGCCTGGCGCAACTGGTGGTTTGCGCCGAAACCACCGATAGCGCCCGGCGATGCGCTGACCACAGCCCCCGGCTTGCCATGGCCGAAAGCGCTCTTGCCGTAGGGGCGCGATGCCACGTCGATGGCGTTCTTCAGTGCGCCGGGGATCGAGCGGTTGTACTCCGGGGTGACGAACAGGTAGGCATCGGCGTCCTTGAGCGCCGAACGGAATGTGCCGTAGGCGGCGGGTGGCGTGTCATTGTCGATATCTTCGTCGTACAGCGGCAGGTCGCGGATCTCGACGATCCGCAGGTCGAGCGAAGCCGGCGCCAGCTCGGCCAGGGCCTTGGCGATCTTGCGGTTGATCGATTCCTTGCGCAGGCTGCCAACGAGTACGGCGACGGTGTGGACTTTGCTCATAGCGGTTCCTTGGTCATGGGGCTGGAGGCGAACGGTAAAAGACATTTTTTGCCTTTGATCGGACTCTTGCGCAGGTTTTCGCCTGCGCAAGATATACCTCTGACCATTACCCGCGGCAAATACTCCTTCCGATGCTGCCCCATGGCGCACATCGGCGCCGCCTTCCCAGGATTACACCAGCCCGAACAACCGCCTGGCGTTGCCGGCGAAGAACTTCTCCAGTACCTCGTCGCGGAAACCCAGCAATTGGGCGTCCTCGATACTCTGGCGGATCGGCCGGAAGGTGTAGGACGAGCCGAACAGCAACTGGTCGGCGAGGAAGCCGTTGGCGGCCTGCACGTAGCCCTCGCTGCCGGGTAGGAACAGGTACATGTCCGGCACCAGGTGGATGTTCTCGTAGCGGAAGGCGACACCGATGGCCTGCTGCACGTTCGGCCAGTAGCCGTGGTAGGCGACGATCTTCAGCTCGGGGAAGGCGCGCGCCACGGCGGCCAGGCGGCCGGGGTCGTTGTAGGCCGGGTCCGGGGTGGTCGGGCCGCTCATCAGGAACAGCGGGATGCCGCGTTTCTGCAGGTGCTCGTAGATCGGCCAGTACAGCGGGTCGTCCGGGTGCCGCGCCGGCTCGCCGAAGCCCGGCTCGAGGTCGATGCCGGACAGGCCGAGCACGTCGATGGCACGGTCGATTTCCGCCAGAGCGCCTTCCACGCCCTGCAGCACTGGCTCCACCGAACCGATGCCGAGCAACTCGGCATGGCCATGGACGATGCCGTGGATCGTGTCATTGGGCAGGTGTTGCGCCGGCGTGTGCCGGCCCACCACCACTGCCTTCTCCAGGCCGGCCTCGCGCACTTCGGCGAGGAAGCCCTGCTGGGTCTGCGAGCGCTCGAAGTGATCGTCCGCCCCGCGGGTGCCGACCCGCCGGTTCAGCCAGCGCGCGCCCTGGTGGGCGGCGTTGCCGGGGGTGGCGCCGAAGAAGTCGTGGAGGAAGGCCGGGCGGCAGCGCAGGTCAATGACGCTCATGCCGGCGTTCCCTGGTTTTCGTTCCTGCTCTCGCCCTTGGTCGCGCGCACGTCGAAGGCACCGCCGGTCAATACCTCGTCGACGGTGACCTTGCGCTTGCCCGGCAGCAGCGGGAACACCAGCTCGGCGAAGCGATAGGCTTCCTCCAGGTGCGGGTAGCCGGACAGCACGAAGCTGTCGACACCGAGGTCGGCGTATTCCTGCAGGCGTGCCGCGACGGTCTGCGGGTCGCCCACCAGCGCGGTACCGGCACCACCGCGCACCAGGCCGACGCCGGCCCACAGGTTCGGCGAGACTTCCAGTTTGTCGCGGCGGCCGCCGTGCAGCTCGGCCATGCGCCGCTGGCCGACCGAATCCATGCTGGCGTAGTTGGCCTGGGCGGCGGCGATGGTTTCATCGTCGAGGTGGCTGATCAGCTCCTCGGCGGCGGCCCAGGCCTTCTCGTTGGTCTCGCGCACGATCACGTGCAGGCGCACGCCGAAGCGCACCGTGCGGCCATATTTCTTCGCCCGCTCGCGCACGTCGGCGATCTTCTCGGCCACCGCCGCCGGCGGTTCGCCCCAGGTCAGGTAGGCGTCCACATGCTTGGCCGCCAGCTCGTGGGCGGCCTCGGAAGAACCGCCGAAGTACAGCGGCGGGTAGGGGCTCTGCACCGGCTCGAAGAAATTCTGCGCGCCCTTGACCTTGAGGTGCTTGCCGTCCAGGTCGACCCGTTCGCCTTGCAGCACCCGGCGCCAGACATCGAGGAATTCGTCGGCGGCTTCATAGCGCTCGTCGTGGGCGAGGAAGATGCCGTCGGCGGCCAGTTCGGTGGCATCGCCACCGGGCACCACGTTGAGCAGCAGGCGGCCGCCGGTGGCTTCGTCGAGGGTGGCGGCCTGGCGCGCGGTAGCGGTCGGGTTGCCCAGCGAAGTGCGCAGCGCCACCAGCAGCTTGATGCGGTGGGTCACCGGCACCAGGCTGGCGGCGGTGACCCAGGGATCGAGGCAACTGCTGCCGGTGGGGATCAGCAGGCCGTCGTAGCCAAGGCTCTCGGCGGCCACGGCGATCTGCCGCATATAGGCATTGGTGGCCGGGCGACCGCTGTCGGATTTGCCCAGGTAACGGGTGTCGCCCGAGGTGGGCAGGAACCAGAAAATGTCCAGACTCATGATGTTTTCCTCGTTGCTGTGAAAGGGGCAACGCAAAGGCGGGTGAAGCCGAGGAGGAGCGGCTGAGGCTGTACGGGACGTCCAGCCTCCAGCGCTTTTGTCGGCTTTATTTATATGGATAGCTGCACGATTCGTTCGGCCCGTGCGCCGTTGTCTGAGCGGCGGCGATTGACCTCCAGCTCGCCGATCTTGATCAGCCGCGTTCGTGTGATGTTGCGGCTCAGGCCCAGCAGGTTGGCAGTGTGCACCTGGTTGCAGTGGCAGAAGCGGTAGGCCGCGCGCAGCAGGGCGTTCTCCACTTTCACGTGCAGGTCGCCGGCCTGTTCGTCGAACAGCTTCTGGAAGGCCCGTTGCAGCAGGGCCTCGGCGCTTTCGTCGACGATTGCGCCACTGTCCTGGCGCTCGATGCGGATGTTGGACAAGCGCAGGTCGTCCTGCTCGATGCGCCCGTTGCGGCAGATCAGCAGGGTGTGGTGGATGACGTTCTCCAGTTCGCGGATATTGCCTGGCCAGTCGTAGCCGGCCAGCTTGCGTTCGGCCTCGGCGCTCAGTTCGACCGCGCCGTAGCCCAGGCGCCCGCTATAGGTGGCGATGAAGTGGCGGGCCAGCGGCAGTATGTCGCCGGGGCGTTCGCGCAGCGGATGCAACTGCACGCTGACCACGTTCAGGCGGTAGTAGAGGTCCTCGCGGAAGTTGCCGGCGTTGATCGCCTTTTCCAGGTGCACGTTGGTCGCCGCCAGCACTCGCACGTTGATCGGGATGCTCTTGCGCGAGCCGAGGCGCACCACTTCGCGCTCCTGCAACACGCGCAGCAGCTTGACCTGGATGGCCATCGGCAGGTCGCCGATCTCGTCGAGGAACAGCGTGCCGCCGTTGGCCTCCTCGAACCAGCCGGCCTTGGCCGCCAGCGCGCCGGTGAAGGCGCCCTTCTCGTGGCCGAACAGTTCGGCCTCCACCAGCGACTCGGAGAAGGCGCCGCAGTTGACCGCGACGAACGGCCCGTTGCGGCGGCCGCTGAGGTTGTGGATATGGCGTGCGACCAACTCCTTGCCCGTCCCGGTCTCGCCAATGATCAGGACGCTGGCCTCACTGGGGGCGACCTGTTTCAGGTGGGCGAGCAGCGCCTGCGATCTGGGGTCTTCGAAGACCTGTGCGGTCGCCCGGATCGAGGTAGCCAGTGAAGGGGATGGGGGGAGAGTCAACAATTGCATGGGCATCCCTATGAGTAGAAAGAAGGCGTCGGGCGCGTCTGGCTGAGGGCCCACTCGCCCAGTTCCTGGATCTTGTAGTCCACCGGGTCGTGCAGGGTCTGGGTACGCAGGTTGCGCCAGTGCCGGTCCAGCCGCAGCGCGGCATGGGTGGCGCGGGCGCCGGTGACTTCGAACAGGCGGCTGCACAGGTCGAGGCCGACGCGGGTGGCGGCGACCTTGGCGGTGCTGATGGCGATCGCCAGCCGCGCGCGCTCGTCGCTGCCCAGGGCGTGTTCCTTCTGCCAGGCCTCGTCGAGCAGCGCGGCGGCCCGCTCGGCCAGCACCCGCACGCTCTCCAGGCCGAGCCAGAACTCGCCGTAGTGGGCGAGGATGTATGGGTCCTCGCTGACATGCCGGGCCTTGGACTTGAACCATGGCCGGCCTTCCTTGAGGGTGTATTCGCGTGCCTCTTCCAGCGCGCCTTCTGCGATGCCGAGGAAGATATTGCTGAAGTGCAACTGCGCGATCAGCGGGCGCAGGCAGGCGAAGGGCGTGCTCAGCGGGCCCGGGTCGAGCAGCAGCTCGTTCTCCTCCACCCGTACGCGCTCGAAGGTGACGCTGCCGCTGTCGGTCTGCCGCTGGCCGATATTGTTCCAGTCGTCATGCAGGGTGATGCCGGTGCGCCCGCTGGGGATCGCGGCGATCAGCAGGCGGCCGCCGGCCGACTCGTCGCTGGCCGAGGCGATCAGCATTTCCGAATCGCTGGCACCGGAGCAAAAGCTCTTCTTGCCGGAGAACTCGCGCCAGCCGGCGAAGGTGCGCACCAGGGTGCGGGTGTCCAGCGGGTTCAGCGCGTTGCCCCAGAACCAGTTCTTGCGCGCCGTCTGCTCGAACCAGGGTTGCCACTGGTCGGGGCGGGCGAACAGGCGCACGGTGGCCAGCATCAGGTGCTGGAAGCCGAAGACATGAGCGATGGAGCTGTCCACCTTGGCGAACTCGCGCACCACCTCGAAGGTTTCGCTCCAACTGGCGCCGAGGCCGCCGAATTGCGTGGGAATGCTCAACGCCAGCAGGCCGCTGGCGCGCAGCGCATCGCGCTCGGCCTTCGGCGTGCCGCCCTGGGCATCGCGCTCGGCGGCGGTCTGGGCGAATTCCTGGGCCAGTTGCCGGGCAATCTGCAGGGAACTGGGTTGGCTGGGTAGCGCCTGTACGCTCATGGGTCGCCCTCTCGTCAGGCCGTCTTGCGCAGGCGCTGGGCGTCGAACAGCGGCGCGGCGCGCTCGGCGGCCAGGCGGATGCGCTGGCGCAGGGTTTCGCTGGCGACCTTGTAGTCGACGAAATCCGCCTCGCTGGCATACACGCCGATGGGCAGGGTCAGCGCCTGCAGGAAGCTCAGCAGCGGGCGCAACTGGTGGTCCAGCACCAGCGCATGGCGCTCGCTGCCGCCGGTGGCCGCCAGCAGCACCGGGGTGTCGACCAGGGCGTCGATATCCAGCAGGTCGAACAGGTGCTTGAGGTGGCCCGGGTAGGAGCCGCGGTAGACCGGCGAGGCGACCAGCAGCAGGTCGGCGCCCTCGATCTCGCGCAGTTGCCGCTCGACTTCGGCGGGCAGCTCCTGGCGCGTCAGCGCCGCGCCCAGCGGGCGGGCGATTTCCCCCAGTTCGATGATATGGGGCTCCACGGCGAGCAGGCTGCCCAGCTCGGCGACGATGGCTTCGACCAGCACCAGGGTGCGGGAGGGACGCCAGGCGCCTCCGGAAATGGCGACGAGTCTGATGGGAGTGGTCATTGTCGATTCCTGATAGGTGTTGCGGGTGGTACAGCGACAGAGCAAGAGCCGTTCCATCCGCCCGAAAAGCGCCCGCAGCCGCCAGCCTCCATGGCCTGCACCCGATTCAGAGCCTGGAGGCCTTGCCTCTCGACCTGCTGGGTGGTCAGCACCTTGTTGAACGACTGTTGGCTGGCGAACACCTGCAAAACTGTTCGCCAGCGGACATCGCATGGACGCATGCTATTTCGAATAGATAGCCAGGAATTAATAATATTTTAGAATATGCATAGACGGAGTGTGAGGTCGGCATCCTTGTTGGTCGTACACTTTTGTTCCGGGGCACGCCTTTCGCTGATAAGTCCACTTGCATGCCCTGTGGCGTTACATCGGGAATGCACTGGTATGCTGGCCTTCGATTAGGGATGGCTGCCGGAGTAAGCATGCACAAGGGAAGTTGTTTGTGTGGTGCCGTTTCATTTCGCCTGGGTGCCCAACCCAAGGCGGTTTCTAACTGCCATTGCCGAATGTGCCAGAAACAACATGGAGCGGCATTCGCTACTTATGCGAGTGTGCGCAGGACCGATCTGGAATACCTTTCCGGAGAGGAACTTATGGTTGCTTATAATTCTTCTGCCAATATTCGCAGAAAGTTCTGTGGAGTCTGTGGTTCCAATATTGAATGGGGCGGTAGTGAAGCATTTCCAGATTGGCTGTCTATCCCCATAACGTTACTTGATACATATTTCGATCCGGGCAATATCAAGGATATTAACCTGGCATCCAAAGTGTGCTGGCTGTAGGGGTTTGATGATGGATCGAAGTGCTGCGTGTAATTATCAGATTCCCGTAATAAGCAGATCAAGCGCCGCAATGATTGCATCACGCTGTTCACAAAGATCGGAAACCTGAGCACCGAGCTGCTTTCTGGAAATACCCGCCAGTTGCGGCGTTACCATCACATAGCGTTTGCCTTCGATTTCGAAGGTTGGCGTGAGGGTCTTGAGGGTTTTCCCTTGCATGGCCTCCGCCGTGTAGAGCGGCACTACGACCCTGGTCCCGATTTCGGTAATCAGGTCGCTTTGTATATCGAGCAGGAAGGGCACTGCGGCCTTGGTGGCGGGGTTGGTGTTTTTATAGACAGCGAACTGAGACATTAGAAGCTCCTCAGGTCGTCGCTGAATACGCCCTGGGCTTCCACATATTCGTTGTAGGCCGTGATGGCCGTGCGGTTTTCTGCCAGCCATTGCTCGCGCTGTTTCTTTTTCAAGGCCTCGGCCAGCGCCTGCTCCAGCGTTGCGGAAAGGTTGATATCCAGCGCCTTGGCTTTGCTAAGCAAGTCGCCGTTGACGCTGAGATTGGCCGCCCGCTTGGGGGCGTGGAGATCGTAGGTGGGTTGCATGGTATTCCCTCCTGAGCCTGCGTGCGCACAGGGTATGCGCATGTCGGGGTTGGGTAAAGCGTGCAGGATGCGTGGGAGGGCATCGCGATGCTACCCATCGGTTCGCCAGGCGATGGGTAGCATCTGCCGGCTCAACTATCCTGAGAACTGGCTTTCAGGAGGCTTCTACCGTCAACACCAACTGATTCTCCCGAACCTCGACCTTGATCGGTTTATCGATCAGGAAGTTGGCTTTTTCCAGCCAGTAGCCTTTGAGCAGGATAAAGGGCACTGCGGGTGGAGTCTTGTGGGGTTCGTGGCGGCGGCGTTCGGCTGAGTACTGATAGTCGTAGAAGCCTGGGCGGACTTTGAGTTTGCGATTTTTCATGAACGGTTCCTTGTGCAATTTTCACGTTGCGAATTAACCAGTTTTAAAAATGGTGGTCGGGAGGGTGAAAACAGCACAAGGCGCTGCCCCAACTATTCCCTGCATGCAGGTGTTGTATTCGTTGGGCCTCCCGACCATATATCCCGGATTTCAGGCAAAAAGAAACCGCAAATGCTTCCGGGGTGCGGCTTCGCCCGCCTTGTGGAGTTTTCACGCTCCGAGCCGCCAGAATACGTATGCGAATAGCCGTGTCAAGACAGGCCATATCCAATTCGCCAAGTGCATCACATTCAATTGGAAAAGCTATTTTCAAACACGATTCGATTTAAAAACTGTGAACTGCTTCACAACACTCATCGGTCCGAACAGGCAGCATTCGTCCTGTATGCCAGATACACGGGACCCGGGAAATGGCCCAGCCTTACGACGCCGGCTACAAGTTGCTGTTCTCCAACCCCGAGTTCGTGCGCGACCTGCTGCTGGGCTTTGTGCCACAGGCATGGGTGGGGCAGGTGGATTTCGACAGCCTGGAAATGCTCAACGGGCATTACGTCAGCGAGGATATGCAGGGGCGTTACGAAGATATGGTGTGGCGGCTCCGCTTCGGGGAGGGCGATTGGGTCTACCTGTACCTGCTGCTGGAGTTCCAGTCCACGCCGGATCGCTTCATGGCCTTGCGGCTGCTGACCTATGTCGGGTTGTTCTGGCAGCAACTGGAAAAACAGGGGCAGTTGACCCGTGACGGGCGGTTGCCACCGGTACTGCCGCTGGTGCTCTACAACGGCCTGCGCCCCTGGCGACATTCCACCCGGCTAAGCGATCTCTGCCACCCCGCGCCTCCTGGCTTGCAGGTGTTCCAGCCAGGGTTCGACTACCTGCTGATCGACGAAAACCAGTATCCGGACAGCGAACTGAATGGCCGGAAGAACCTGGTGGCGATGTTGATGCGCCTGGAGCAGGCACAGACACCGCAGGCGTTGAGGGTGGTCGTCGACGAACTGCGCGGCTGGCTGACCCTGGATGATCAGACGCCCTTGCGCCGCAATATCACCCGGTGGATCATCGACCTGATCCGGCGGCGAGCACCGAGTGGCCGGATTCCACCGTTGAGCGAACTGTCGGAGGTGAGCGCCATGTTGGCGGAACGTACGGAAACCTGGGCCGAGCGCTGGGTGCAGGAAGGTATGGCGAAGGGGTTGGAGCAAGGCATTGAGCAGGGCTTGGAACAAGGCCGAAAGTCACAGGCCGCTCTGCTGCAAAGCCTTCTGGGCAAGCGCTTTGGTCCCTTGCCCGAGTGGGCCGTCCAGCGCGTCGAGCAGGCGAGTATGGAGCAGATCGCCATATGGGCCGAGTCGCTCTTCGAGACCGAAAGCCTCGAAGCGTTGCTGGAGCCGGGCGAGATGTAAGAAGCGGCTGCCAGGCAAGCCCGCTGCCTAATCGTGTGCCGAGCGTAGAGGGGTGGTTTTCGGGCGATGGCGGCTTATCCCTCATCATCCTTTTTGCACAGGTACTGCCTGAAACAGGACCTGAAAGCCGGCAGCATGTGGCCTGCATATATAGAGCAACTCTATGGCCAAACTATCGCTCTCTGATCATGGTCTTGGCGGTACTGGTCGTGGCGGTCGTCTATGTCAGCGTTCATAGCCAGAGCTGGGCGATATGAAGTTGGCGCAACTGGCCTGAGCGGGCTTTAAAAGTTCCGTCGTCATAAATATTTTATATTTCATACGCAAGACAGAAATATTCCGCTGCCAGTCTGCAGCGCAACACGACAGGCATCCTGTGCCGTGTTGCCAATATTTAGACCTGACAGGGGAATTGCATGATTCGCAAATACTGTGCCGGCTTCGCCATGACTGCCTTGGCGGCCACCATTCCAGCAGTCTCCATGGCTGACGTTAGCATCTACGGTCGTGCCCATGTTTCCGTGGACTATCTGGACGACGGTGCCAAATACTCGGAAACCAACCTGTCCAGCAACTCGTCGCGCCTGGGCTTCAAGGGCAATCATGAGATCAACCCGAATCTGAAAGCCTTCTTCCAGATCGAGCAACAGATCAACTTCACCACTGGTTCCTCGAGCGGTGGTACCAGCTTCGCCACCCGCGACACCTTCGTCGGCCTGAGCGGCAACTTCGGTGCCGTGCAACTCGGTCGCTTCGACAGCCCGTTCAAGGTAGCCCGTGGCCCGTTCAACCTGTTCGGTGACCAGGTTGGCGATATGAACAACCTGGCTCGCGTCACCAACGGCCGCCTCGACGAGCGTTACGACAACACCATCCAGTACACTACTCCGGACTTCTCTGGCTTCACTGCCAAAGTCGGCTATTCGATGTACAAGGGTCAGTCTATCGACATCACCACGGCCAACAACAACGAAGACAGCGATGCCTTCAGCGTGTCGTTGAACTATATCGGTGGTCCGCTGGAGGCCTCCCTGGCCTACGAGCAGGTAGAAGAAGATACCCTGCGTGGCGAAGCCGACTCCATTCGCGCCGCAGCGGCTTACAAGATCACTGACGCCTTCAAGCTGGTCGGCTTCTACCAGACCACCGACTTCGAAGGCTACAGCACCACCACCAGCGCCGCTCGTGACGCTGGTACCTTCAACGTCTACGGCCTGGGCGGCGAGTTCGTGATTGCCAAGAACACCGCGCTGAAAGCCACCTGGATGACTCACGACAACGACGCTAAAAAATCCGATGCCGATATGTGGGTCATCGGTGTCGAGCACAAACTGGACAAGGCCGTACGTGTCTATGCCAACTATGCGGTGGTCGACAACGACTCCAACGTTGCTTACTCCCCGTGGATGCAATCCCGTACCGCTACGCCGAGCAACCAGTCGATTGTCAACGGTGTGAATGAAGCACTGGGTGAGAAAGCCGCTGGTTTCACCGTAGGTCTGCGCTACGACTTCTGATCCCGCTCGCGGAAGCAGAAGAAAAACGAACCGGGCTGCTCCCTATGGGACAGCCCGGTTTGTCATTTAACTGACACCTGTCGGTCTTATTCTTGTTTCCGGAATGTCATCGACCCCAAACCGCTGGTTACCGGCGGGCCTTCGCACTTAGGAGTTCTCATGCGCCGCTTGTTCATTTTCGCCATGGCCGGTCTGTTGGCCGCCTGTGCCCAGCAGGTTCCTGTCAAGCTGTATTCCGGCAATGAACTGCCGCCGGCCCAGGTGGTCAGGGTCGAACTGCCGCAAACGCTGGAGGTACTGAACATCAACGGCCAGCCCGCGCCGGCGGCGAACCGCATGCTCGGCAATGGCAACCGTGAACTGCATCTGCAGCCCGGTGAATACCGCATCAATACCTACTACAAGAACGGTTTCGACATCGATGGCGGCCTGAGCCACGAGGTCGTGCGTAGCAAGAGTACGACCTTCCATGTCAAAGGCCAGGCCGGGGATTTGTGGAAGCTGGAGTTCGATGAGCCGGAAAACCTGGCGCAAGCCCGTGAGCTGAAAAACCGCTTCATCGGTTGGGCGTCGAATACCCGTACCGGCGAGCGCGTGCCCAGCGAGGCCGGCGCTGCCCAGGTGTCGCTGCTCACGCAATTGCTCGGCGCTGGTGGCGGCATGCCCATTGCGGACGATGCCGCGGTCGCGCCGCTGGAAGAGCTTCGCCCGGCGCCGCGTGTAGCGCCTACGGCCAGCAGTGCCGAGGTCGCCTCGCGTACCCTGCCCCATGACGAAGCGGTGCTGACCACCCTGCAACAGATCTGGTTGCTGCTGGGCGAGGACAGCCGCAAGACCTTCCTGGAGTGGGCGTCGCAGTAAGAATAGAGCCGATAAAAGCGCCGGAGGCTGGGCGACAAGCCGTTCGTGTTCTTGCCGACACCACGGCTTCTACGTCCAACAGTCCAGCCTCCAGCGCTTTTATCGGCTCTTCAGCATACCTATCGCTGCGCTCGTCCCCCGATTGCGAATATCCCTTCAGCCGAACCCCCGCCCCAGGCCACTGGGCGCCAGGCCGGTCCAGCGCTTGAACGAACGCCGCAGGTTGGTGGTGTCGTTGAAGCACAGGTGCTGTGCCACTTCCTCGTTGGTGTAGCCCATGATCTGGTACAGGTACAGCGCCCGGTGCTTGCGCACCCGGTCGAGCTGTTCCTGGAAGTGGCTGCCGTGCTTTTGCAGCTTGCGTTTGAAGGAGGCTGGGCTCATGCCGAAGGTGGCGGCGACCCGTTCCAGGTTCAGCGGCTGGCGGATATGTTCCTGCAGGTGGTCGTAGAGGCAATCGAGGAAGCTGTCCCGCCAGCCCAGTTGTTCCAGGTGTTGCCGGCAGCGCTGGGCGCTGACCTGCTGGGCGGTGGGCGAGGCGCCGGGGCAGGGCTGGTGCAGGTACTGCCGGGGCAGGCTCATCAGCGTCAACTGGCTGGAGAAGCGCACTTCCTCGCCCAGGTGGACCCAGTATTGCTCCACATGCGCCGGCTCGGCATGGGCGAACTGCAGGCGCCAGGGCAGGCGCTGGCCGGACAGTTGCCGCGACAGCGCCAGCACCGAGGTCTGGCAGGCTTCCAGCAGGAAGCGCCGCTGCGGGCCGGCGCCGCAACTGTCCAGCCAGTACAGGTAGAGGTTCTGTTCGTCCAGCAACAGGCTGGGGCGTAGCAGCGGGCTGAGCAGCGCATGGCTGGCGCACAGGTGTTCCAGCGCCTGCAGCAGGTCGGCGGAGCGCTGCAGGGCCAGGCTGGCCTCGCCGTAGTGGCCGGGCAGCAGGCGTTGCCCGTAGAGGAAGCTCAGGTCGTCGTCGCCCAGCAGGCGCTGGGCGTTGGCGATCAGTTGCAGGTACTGCTGCGGGCTGATAAGTGCCTGGCCGCTGGCGATGTCTTCGTAGAACAGGCCGCAGCCGCGCAGCAGCCGGTGGCTGTCGATGCCCCGCGACAGCGCCAGGTCGATCAACCCGGCGGGCTGGTCGTGGGCGGCGATGAAGCGGCTGTCGCATTCGTACCACATGGCGAATCCTCCTTCAGGCACAGCGCTCCAGAACCTGTTCACGATCTGTTGCGCGTCGGCCCGGCGGCGTTAAAAACAGGCTCGGAAAGCCGCTTGCGGCTAACGCACTTCAGTGCGGCCCCGAAGGGGCGAGCGAAGCGAGTCATGCTCATTTACCACTCGTAAACTCCGCTTGATTCGCTGTGCTCACCCTGGCGGGCCAGCCTCCGGCTGTTACTCCCGTTGGTCGTTGCGTTTTGCAGGGCTCTAGCTCGCGAGATCGCGAACAGGCTCCAAGCGCTGCTTGGCCCGGGCCAGGGCCAGGTTGAGGCGCTTGAGCAACTGTTCCGGCGTTTCCTCCAGGGCCATCGCCACCGCTACGCTGGCTTGCAGGTGCAGGCGTTCGCCATGGCGCTGGCTCTTGTGCGCCAGGCTGGCGACCGCCTGTTGCAGTTCGTCGGCGAGTTGTCGCGCCTGGCGTTCGCCGGTGCCGGGCAGCAGGGCGATGAAGCGGTCGCCGGCCAGCCGGCACAGCAGGTCCTGCGGGCGCAGGTTGAGCAACAACAACTGCGCCACGGCCTGCAGCACCTGGTCGCCCTCGGCCTGGCCGTAGCGCTGGTTGATGGCGTCGAAGTCGTCCAGGTCGATGACCACCAGCGACAGCGGCAGGTTGTCCCGTTCGCTCTGTTCCAGCGCCATTTGCAACTGCTGGCGCAGGTATTGCGCGCTGCCCAGCGGGGTCAGGCGGTCGAACAGCCGGTGTTCGCGGAATAGCCGCTCGCGCTTGCTCATCTGTGCGCTGATCGCCTGTTGCTCCTGGTGCAGGTGGTAGATACCGAAGGTCATCAGCAGCAGGCCGATGGGCATCGGTGCGTTTTCCAGCCAGTTGTCCCAGAGCGCGCCCTCGGGCAGCCAGATGAATTCGTCGAGCACGTCCATCCACCAGGAGAAGGCAATGCAGCACAGGCCGCTGGCCAGCAGGCGCGTCACCCGTCCGGCGGGGCGCGCGCGCAGCAGCATGATCAGCCAGGCCAGCCAGATCAGCATCGAGCCGCCTTCGCCGAGTACGTCCAGCCACTTGATCGCGGCCCAGGGCTTGATCTGCCCGGCGGCCAGGTAGATGTGCAGCCCCAGGTTGGCGGCCAGCACCAGGCCGAGCAGGGTGAACAGGTGCAGGCGCAGGAAGGATTTCATCTCGGGAGCTCTCTGTTCACCCAGGGGCCAATCTCCTTGCTGGAAAAAAGACGATAACGGCGCTTGAGGCCGGGCGCGGCGATGGGCTGTTTATCCCGTCCAGCCTCGAGCCTCCAGCGCTCTTTTCGACAGCCACGCCGCCTGATCGACACTCGGTCGTTGGCTATCCGGCCAGTCTGCGGCCTGTCGATGACCCGCGTGTGACGGCCGCTCATTTGGGGCGCGCGCTGCAAGGCAGTCCGTCCGGTCCCTGGGTGCCTTCGCAGGCGCGCAGTGGCGGCAGTTCCAGCGCGGGCTGGTGCAGGTACTTGCGCCCGCCTTCGCGCACCAGGTCAAAGGCGTCGTAGAGGCGCCCGCTGGCGGTGTAGCTGCGCACCTCCAGGCGCTCGGCGCCGACTTCCACGGTCTGGTAGAGCTGGGTGTCCTCGGCGTTGCGATCCGGCTGTCCGGCTGTGCGGTCGTTGACGCCGTACATCTTCGAGCCGGCCACCGACACCAGGTATACCGGGCCTTGCTGCGCTGCGCCGGCCTGGCGCTCCTGGCTGGCCCGCGCGTGCCCGTCGGGGTGGCTGAGGCGGCTGTAGCAGTGGTCATGGCCTTGCAGGACCAGGTCCACGTCGTGGCGTTCGAGGATGGGTTGCCAGGCCTGCTTCAGCGGTTCGCTGTCCCCGGGGCGGGCACAGGTGAACAGCGGCTGGTGCACCACCACTATGTTCCAGTGCGCCTGGCTGCCTTCGAGCTGGGTTTCCAGCCAGCGGCCCTGCCGCTCCAGGGTGCCCAGGTCGAGGGCCGAGGTGCCGTCGAGGACGATAAAGCGCACGCCCTGGTAGTCGACCCGGTAGCTGGTCTCGGCGGCACCCTCGGCACCATTGCGGGGCAGGGCGAACTGCAGTGGCCAATGCGGGCCGAGCACGCGGCTCTCGCGGCCCTGGCTGTCGAGCTGGTCGAGGTATTCATGGTTACCCACCGCCGGCAGTTGCGGGACCTGGGCGTAGTGGAAGCCGCCGGCCTGGTTCCACTCGCCCCATTCGTCGTCGTGGGCCAGGTCGTCGCGTTGCGACACCAGGTCGCCGGCATGCACCACCAGCGCCGGGCTGGCGGTGCTGTGCAGGGCCTGGCGCACGGTACGCGAGGCGAGGGCGAGGATGTCGTTCTGCACGTCGCCCAGGTAGATGAAGCGGAACGGCGCGAAGCCGGCGCGGGCGGTACGGAACTGCAGCCACTCGCTCCAGCCGTCATGGCCCTTTACCCGGTAGACGTAGGCCTGGCCGGGCTGCAGGTCGTCCAGGCGTACCTGATGGTAGCGGGCGTCGCCATTCTCGCTGTGCAGTGCGCGGGGCGTCTCGCCGCTGATGGTGCGGGCGCGCTCGGCCAGCAGCGGGCTGTCCAGGGCGGGGGCCAACTGGATTTCGCTGAGTGTCTGGCGGGCGTCGGTGCGGTAGCTGATGGCCATCTGCCGGGCCGGATCAGCGCCGGGCGTCAGTACGATACGGTCCGCCAGCCCGCTGACCCGATAGGGCTGGCCAGGCGTACGTGGCAGCTCCGGGGTGGCGGCGGCCAGGCTGTGGCTGAACAGGGCGGCGGCGATCAGGCCGGCGAGAAGCGTGCGGTGATGCATGCGATGGATTCCTTGCGATGGCGCGAATGGCAGCCAAGGAAACAAAGGCGGATGACGGTTGGGTGACAGGCGCGGGGTCGATTTGGCTCAAGGAAAAGGGCAGCGACAAGCTATAAGCCGCAAGCTGCAAGCCAGAAGCGGGCGTGGATGCTTTGCTTGGCGCTTGAAGCTTGTAGCTTGCCGCTGCCCCAAGGGGGTCATATCGGCTCAAAACCCCCTCGATCCCCGTTGAAAATCCCCGCTTTCGCCGCCGTTCGCGGCATGCCGTCACAGAATTGCCATATCGCCCTCCTACCGTCCGCAGCCATTCCCGGCCTGTTTGCCGGACCGACCGTTCGAGGGGAGACAGCGACATGACCGTGCACTGCCGAGCATCACGCCCTATGGGGTTCCGTATCAGCCTGCTGGCGCTGGCCATCGCCGCCGTGGCGCCGGCCATGGCTGATGACGCCACCGTACAACTGGAACACGTCGAGGTGATCGGCCAGGCGGCCAGTCTCGACCAGGCACTGCGGGCGCAACGCAGTTCCGACAGTATCAGCAGCGTGGTGCATGCCGATGCGGTCGGGCAACTGCCGGACGATAACGCCGCCGAGGCCCTGCAACGCATTCCCGGCCTGTCGGTGGAGCGCGACCAGGGCGAGGGGCGCTTCGTCAGCGTGCGTGGCCTGGGGCCGGACCTGAACAGTGTGACCATCAATGGCACCCTGGTTCCGGCGCCCGAGAGTGGTCGCCGCGCGGTGGCGCTGGATGTGTTGCCGGCGGAGCTGGTGCAGTCGCTGTCGGTGGTCAAGACCCTGACACCGGACATGGATGCCAACTCCCTGGGCGGCACCATCGAGGTGGAAAGCCTGTCGGCCTTCGACCATGACGGCCTGTTCTACAGCCTGAGTGGCGAAGCCAGCCACAATGACCTGATGGGCAAGACCAGCCCGAAATTCTCCGGCGCCTTCAGCAACCGTTTCAGCCTGGGCGACGGTGTGGACAACTTCGGTGTGGCCGCCGCGCTGAGCTGGCAGAAGCGCAAGTTCGGCTCGGAGAACGTGGAAACCGGCGGCGCCTGGGACTTCGATAATGGCGCCCGGCTGGAAGAGCTGGAGCAGCGCGACTATGTCATCACCCGTGAGCGTACCGGTCTCGGGCTGAACTTCGACTATCGTCCGGACGACCTCTCCAGCTATTACCTGCGCACCCTCTACAGCAAGTTCAAGGATACCGAGACGCGCAATGCCGCCGGTCTGGAGTTCGATGACCCGCAGGCGTCCGGCGAGCGTGGCGATGCCGAGGGCTGGCGCGAGCTGAAGGCCCGCGAGGAAACCCAGGAGATCCAGTCCTACGTCCTTGGCGGCGAGCGCCTGCTGGGCCTGTGGACCCTCAACGGACAGGTCGGCTACAGCCGCTCCAGCGAGAAGAACCCCGGCGGTATTGCCGGCGCCGGGTTCGTCGGCAATTTCGCCGGCACCGGCTTTTCCGGCAATCGCAAGCCGCGCCTGCTGGCCGGCGAGGATTTCTACGATCCGGCGTCCTTCGAGCTGGATGAGGTCGAGGTGGAGAAGAGCTACACCCGCGACCAGGAGAAGAACATCCGCCTGGACCTGGCCCGCGACTACGACCTGCAAGGCTACGCCTCCCAGGTCAAGTTCGGCGGCAAGCTGAGCCGCCGCGAGAAGACCAACGACAGCGACATCTGGATCTACGACGATTTCAGCGGCGTCGATCTCACCGGCCTGCAGAGCGGTTCGCTGGACTATGGCCTGGGGCGCCTCGGCAACGGCATCAGCGCCAGTGCCATCAAGGGCCTGATCGGCGGCCTGAACCGGGCGGACTACTACGACGAGGAAGAGTCGCGCATCAATGACTTCAAGATGAACGAAGACATCGACGCCGCCTACCTGATGAACACCCTGGACCTCGACGACCTGCGCATCATCGCCGGCCTGCGCTACGAGCGCACCGAGTTCCAGGCCAAGGGCACCGGCATGCGTGACGGCGCCTTCGAGGCGACCCGCAGCGACAACCGCTACGACCACTGGCTGCCCGGCCTGCACCTGCGCTACCAGCTCGGCGCCGATACCCAGTTGCGCGCGGCCTGGACCAACAGCGTGGTGCGGCCGACCTTCGGCGAACTGGCGCCGGGCTTCGTGATAGACGTTGGCGATGCCGAGGCGTCGTTCGGCAACCCGCACCTCAAGCCGCTGGAGTCGAGCAACCTGGACCTCGGTATCGAGCACTACATGGGCCGCGCCGGTGTGCTCTCGGCCTATGTGTTCTACAAGGACATCGACAACTTCATCTACAACACCGACCTGGCCGGCGTCGGCGAGTGGGCGGCCTTCGACGAGGCGCTGACCTTCGACAACGGCGACAGCGCCAGGCTGTACGGCCTGGAACTGGGCTACTCGCAGAAATTCGACTGGCTGCCGGCGCCCTGGAACGGCGTGCTGGTGGGCGCCAATGCCACCTTCAGCCGCTCGCGGGCGAATATCGAGAGCCAGGGCCTGAAGCGCCGCATCGACCTGCCGAACCAGTCCGACACGGTCGGCAACCTGATGCTCGGCTGGGAGAACTCGCGCTTCAACCTGCGCCTGGCGGCCAACTACAAGTCGTCCTACCTGGCCGAAGTGGCGGCCATCGACGACAAGGCCCACGACCTCTACGCCGACGACCAGTTGTTCGTCGACTTCAAGGCCGGCTGGTACATCACCCCGGAACTGCAACTGACCTTCGAGGCGCAGAACATCACCGACGAGTCCTACTACGTGTACACCGGCCGCCGCAGCTACAACGCCCAGTACGAGGAATACGGCCCGACCTACACCCTGGGGCTGACCCTGACGCACTTCTGATACGCACTGCGCAGGGTACGCCGTGGGCACCCTGGATATTGAACAAGGTTGATCGAATGAACAGAAATAATGTGTTGGGCATTCTGGTCGGTATGGCCATCGCCCAGATGGCCCTGGCGGCGCCCATCGTCGCCCCGCGCCTGGCGCCGCTGGAGGCGCCCAAGGGGCTGGAAAATGCCCAGTTGCTGGCCGACGATCGCTTCTGGCCGGGTGCCGACCGGCTGCGCATCGACGCTCGGGGCCTGCACGTGCTGGATGCCAAGGGCAACACCCTGAGTCTGCTCGAAGGCCGCTACGAAGGCCTCGACCATCGCACCGGCGAGCACGGCTTGCTGGTGGCGACCCTCGACAAGCGGCGCCAGCAGGCGGTGCTGTTGGCACTGGACGCGCAGCACCGCTGGAGCGCGCCGCTCTATATCCCCGGCATGGGGCAGGCGCTGGAAGGCCTGTGCCTGTACCGCGACGAGGCGCACAACGCATTCGCCTTCCTGCTTGGCGAAGAGGGCCAGGGCGAACAGTGGCTGGTGGCGGTGGATGAGCGGCCATTGGCCGCGCCGCTGCGGGTGCGCGGCCTGAGCCTGCCGCCGCAGAGCGGCTTCTGCCAGGTCGACGACCTCAGCGGCGCGCTCTATGTGAACGAGGAAGAAGTCGGCCTGTGGCGCTACGCGGCGGCTGCCGAGGCGCCGCTGTGGCGCACCCCGGTGGATATCCGCCAGCCATTCGGCGGCCTGGCCGAAGCCGCCGCCGGCATGGCGCTGGTGCCCGGTGGCTTGCTGGCGCTGGACCCGCAGGCACCGGCGCTGCACCTGTACCAGGCCGATGGTGATGGCTGGAAGCCGGTGGCCAGGTTGCCACTGCAAGGGCTGGACGAGCCGGAGCAGATCAGCGCCCGCAATGGCCGCGAGGGCCTGGAGCTGCTGCTGGTGGACGAGGCTGGAAGCCATCGCGGCCCGCTCGCCTGGCGGCCGCAGGCGCCGAAGGCGGCGCCTCCACTGCCGGTGTTGCCGGCGCAGGTGCAGACCGAGCCGGTGCCGAGCCTGGGCGATGCCGCCGACGACCCGGCGATCTGGGTCGACGAGCGCGAGCCGGCGCGCAGCCGGGTGCTGGGCACCGACAAGCAGGGTGGCCTGCTGGTCTACGACCTGGCCGGCAAGCAATTGCAGGACCTGCGCGTGGGCCGCCTGAACAACGTCGATGTGCGCAAGGGCCTGCGCCTGGGCGAGCGTACCCTCGACCTGGCGGTGGCCAGCAACCGCGACCACAACAGCCTGCACCTGTTCGCCATCGAGCCGGCCAGCGGTGCGGTCAGCGAACTGGGGCAGATCGCCACGCCGCTGGACGATATCTATGGCCTGTGCATGTTCAAGAGCCGCCAGGGCACGCTCTACGCGATCGCCAACGACAAGGACGGGCGCTTCCTGCAATACCGCCTGGACGGTGCTTCCGGCGAGGTGCGCGGCGAGCTGGTGCGCAGTTTCCGTACCGCCAGCCAGCCCGAGGGCTGCGTGGCCGACGACCGTAACGAACGCCTGTTCGTCGGCGAGGAGGACGTTGCGGTATGGGCGCTGGATGCCCGCGAGGACGCGCCGGCGACCCTGGAGCGGGTGATCGCGGTGGGTGGGCCGCTCAAGGACGATATCGAGGGGCTGGGCCTGTACGCCGGCAAGCGGCGCGACTACCTGGTGATCTCCAGCCAGGGCAACGACAGCTACGTGGTGCTCGAGGCCCGGGCGCCCTACCGGCTGCGCGGCGCCTTCCGCATCGGCCTGAACGCCGCGAGCGGCATCGACGGCGCGTCCGAGACCGATGGCCTGGATGTCACCTCGGCCAACCTCGGCGGACCCTGGAGCCAGGGCCTGCTGGTGGTGCAGGACGGCCGCAAGCGCATGCCGGAGAGCGCGCAGAACTACAAATACCTGCCCTGGTCCGCCGTGGCCGAGGCGCTCGGGCTGGAGTGAGGCGGGCCGGAGCGACGGTGCCGCGGGTATCGCCTTCATTCCCGCCGGCGCGGGAATGAAGGGCGGGAAGCGGGGTTGCGAGTCGGCCACTCGGAATGCCCTCGCAGCCCCGTCGTCCCTGCGCAGGTGGGGACCCAGGAGCACGAACCCAGGGCCGCCACTGGAAATGGCGGTGCGTTTCACCCGGAGCAGCTATTCGATCAGCGGCGCCTTGCGCGCCCACAGGAGTTTCCCATGCAACATGCGACAGAACAGATGACGGTCTGGGGCCTGGTCAGCGATGCCAGCCCGGTGGTGCAGGCCGTCATGCTGGTGTTGGTGCTGGCCTCGATGGCCAGTTGGTACCTGATCATCCGCCGCGGCGCCGCCCTGCGCCGTGGCGAGCACCAGTTGCAAGCCTTCCTGCAACGCTTCCGCAACAGTGGCGACCTCGACCTGGCGCAGTTGTACCAGGCCGACAAAGGCCGCGAGCCGCCGGCCGAAGCTGCCCTGCAGCGGATCTTCCAGAGCGGCTACCAGGCCTTCGGCCAGTTGCAGCGCCAGCCCGGCATCGCCCCCGCAGCGGTGCTCGAAGGGGTCGAGCGCAACCTGTACGTGGCCATCGCCGAGCAGGAAGAGCGCCTCGAGCGCGGCTTGCCGCTGCTGGCCACGGTCGGTTCGGTCAGCCCCTACGTCGGCCTGTTCGGCACCGTCTGGGGCATCATGAATGCCTTCCTGGGGCTGTCCCAGGTGCAGCAGGTGACCCTTTCCACCGTCGCTCCGGGTATCGCCGAGGCGCTGATCGCCACCGCCATCGGCCTGTTCGCGGCGATCCCGGCGGTGATCGCCTACAACCGTTTCGCCGCCCGTGGCCAGGCCCTGGTCGGGCGCTACTACAGCTTCGCCAACGAATTGCAGGCGCGCCTGCACCGGCGCCTGCACAGTGGCGGCGCGGCCATCGCCGCCGTTGCCTGAGGAGCCGATCATGCTGGTCAGATCGTCGCGCAAGCATGCGCCAAATGCGGAAATGAACGTGGTGCCCTACATCGACGTGATGCTGGTATTGCTGGTGATCTTCATGGTCACCGCGCCGATGCTGGTGCAGGGCGTCAGCCTGGAGCTGCCCAAGGTCGCCGCCGAGGCGCTGCCGTCGCCCGGCGAGCAGCAACTGGTGACGCTCTCGGTGACCGCCGAGGGCGACTACTATTGGAATGTCGGCCCGGAGCTGGCGGTGGGCAGCCAGAGCGACCAGGCGGTGGACCTGGCGGTCATGCGCGACAGCCTGCTGGCGCTGGTCGCCGAGCGGGCGGACACCCAGGTCTACGTGCGCGCCGACCAGGGCGCGGACTACGCCGCGGTGCTGGCCGGTATCGCCGCGTTGCAGCGTGGCGGCATCAGTCGCATCGGCCTGGTGACCGAGGCGCCGCAGCCATGAGCGCAGTGCTCGTGCCGGCTGACGGGCAGCGGCCCTGGCGTGGGCGCCTGGGCAGCGCTGGCCTGGTGCTGGCGTTGCATGGCCTGCTGGCCCTGGTGCTGCTGCGCGGGCTGGCGCCGGCCCTGCCGGAGCCGCCCCTGGCGATGATGGTGGAGACCGCGCTGGTCAGCCTGCCGCCGGCGCCGGTTCCCGAACCGCTGGTGGAGCCGCTCGTGGAGCCTGTGGCGGAAATCGAGCCGCCAGCGCCCCGGGTGGAGGAAGCACCGCCGCCGCTGGTCCGGCCCGACCAGGCCGAACTGGCGTTCAAGCGCGCCGAGCGCGAGCGTGAAACGCAGCGCCGCGAGCAGGAAGCCGAGCACCGGCGCCAGGAGCGACTGGAACAGCAGCGCCGGGCACAGCAACAGCAGGAAGCACAACGCCAGGCGCAGCTTGCCGCCCGCCAGGCCGCCGAGCGCGAAGCCGCCCTGGCCGCCGAGCGGGCGCGCGCCGCCGACAGCCGCCGCTACCAGCCGCTCAGCAAGAAGGCCCCGGCCTACCCCCAGCGCGCCCTGGACCAGCGCCTCGAAGGCACCTGCACGGTCACCTATACGGTCGATGCGCGCGGCCGTGTGCAGGCACCCGAGGCCCTCGACGATTGCCACCCGCTGTTCGTGCGCCCGTCGCTGGCGGCGGCCAGGGGCTTCCGCTATCAGCCACGGCTGGTCGATGGCCAGGCGGTGCCGGTGGCGAACGTGCGCAATACCTTCCACTATCGGATCGAGTGAGGTGCCGGTCGCGGCGCTGCCGGCGCCCGGGATTCTGAACATTGCCGCCCAGCGCGCGGTCTATCTCCGGGTGTAGGGCGGCGGTGGCCCAGGGCAATAGCGCTATGCACGGCAAACAGCCGAAAACAGTGCTGGAAGGCTCGAGGCTGGATGAAAGCGCGTGGCAACCGGTGTTTTTCGTCCAGCTTTCCAGCCTCCAGCGCTTTTGTCGGAGCTCCTTTGCGGTGAATAACGGTATAGCGCGATCGCCCTGGGCGGTAGCTGCCTCCATGGCGGACCGGGCAATATCCTGACGCAATATGTAAACGACAGTCGCGCAGGCCCGCAGTAGATTCGCCAGGTTTTCATCCTTGAACGCTTCGGAGATTTTCCATGAATACGCGTGGCCTGCTCGACCAGTTGCTGAAATCCGGTCAGGAGTTGCTGCAGAAGAATGCTGCCGGTGGTGTGTCTTCCGGTCTCGGCGGAGCGCTTGGCGGCCTGCTGGGCAAGGGCGGCGGGAATGATGCCGGCAAGGGCGCCGGCGATCTCGGCAGCCTGCTAAAGGGTGTCGGCGGCGGCACGGCGCTGGGCCTGTTGCTGGGCAACAAGCGCGCGCGCAAGATCGGCGGCAAGGTGGCGGTCTATGGCGGCCTGGCGGCTCTTGGCGTGATCGCCTACAAGGCCTATGGCAACTGGCAGGCGCAGCAGGCCGGTGCGCCCCGGGGCGAGCCGCGCACCCTGGACCGCCTGCCGGCGCCCGAGGTCGAGCTGCACAGCCAGGGCATCCTCAAGGCGCTGGTGGCGGCGGCCAAGGCCGACGGGCATATCGATGCCCGCGAGCGCGAGCTGATCGAAGGCGAGTTCAGCAGGCTGACCGGCGATACCGAGGTGCAGCAGTGGCTCGATAGCGAACTGAACAAGCCGCTGGACCCGGCGGACGTGGCGCGCGCGGCGAGCACCCCGGAACTGGCGGCGGAAATGTATGTGGCCAGTGTGCTGATGGTCGACGAGGAGCACTTCATGGAACGCGCCTACCTCGACGAGCTGGCGCGCCAGTTGCAGCTCGACCCGGCCCTCAAGGGCGAACTGGAAGCCCAGGTGAGGCGCGAACTCCAGGCCGCCCAGGCCTGAGCCTCCCACCAGCGGCGCGCGGTAGGGTGCGCCGTGCGCGCAGGCAAGCGTACAGGTCGTTCTCGTGCGCATGGAGCACCCTACGGTGCTGGGCAGTTCGTCCCGGTGCGGGTCTGCACCTCGTCCAGCAGGCGCAGCAGGTTGCCGCCCCAGATGGCGGCGATCTGCGTTTCGTCGTAGCCGGCTTGCAGCAGCCGTTCGGTGATGCGCGGCAGGCCGGCGACATCATCCAGCCCCTCGACGCCGCCGCCGCCGTCCCAGTCGCCGCCGATGCCGACATGCCCGATGCCGGCCACTTCTATCACATGCAGCAGGTGCGCCATGAAGTCGTCCAGGGTGGCGCGCGGGCGCGGGTAGCGTTGTTCCACCTCGGCCATCTCGCGTGCCAGTTCGGCGAACTCGCCCGGCGCCAGCCCGGCCATCTGCCGCAGTCGCCCGTACAGCGGTTGCAGGGCCGCCTGCCGCCGTGGGTCCGCCGCCTGTGGTTGCAGGTAGTCGCCATACAGCGTCACCTGGATCACCCCGCCGCGCTCGGCCAGGCGGCGGATACGTGCATCGTCGAGATTGCGAGGGTGGGCGTTGACCGCCCGGCTGCTCGAATGCGACAGCACGATCGGTGCCTGCGAGCGCTCCAGCAACTGGTCGAAGACCTGGTCCGAGGCGTGCGAGGCGTCGAGCAGGATGCCCAGGCAATTGGCTTGCGCCACCAGCGCCTGCCCGGCGGGGCTGAGGCCGCCCCATTCGGGCAGTGCCGTGGCCGAGTCGGCCAGGTCGTTGTTGCTGCCGTGCACCAGGCCGAGCATGCGCAGGCCCTGGCGCTGGTAGGTGGCCAGCAGCGCCGGGTCGCTGGCCAGCGGCTGGGCGTTTTCCATCGAGATGAACACCGCATGGCGGCCTTCGCCTTGCAGGCGCCGCGCATCGGCGGCGTCCAACGCCAGGCCGAGATCCTGCGGATGGCGCTCGACCAGGTCGCGGATGCGCAGCAGCGTCGCCAGGCCCTGGCTGCTGGCGGCGTTGCGCCCGGCCGCATCGCGTGGCCCCTGCGCGGTGTAGATCGCCCAGAAGCCGCCGTCCAGGCCACCCTCGCGCAGGCGCGGCAGGTCGACCTGGGACAGCTCGCGGCGGCTGTCGTGGCGCTGGCGGATGTCCCAGCCCGGCAGGGCCAGCAGCCGAGGAGTGTCCAGGTGGCTGTCGAGCACCAGCAGGCGCTGGTGCAGCGCCAGTGCGGCGGCGGACGGCTGCGCGCCCTGGGCGCCGGCAGCGCCGAACAGGAGCGCCAGGGCGAATGCCAGGCGCTTCGACACCAGAGGTTTCATAGCGGCATCCGGAACAGCCGTTCGATCTGCCAGGGATTGGCCAGCACTTCCAGCAGGCGCTCGCGCAGGCTGGGTGAGACCAGGCGTTGCAGCTTTTCCTCGAACACCGCCCGGCGTGCCTCGGGCGCCAGCCCATCGAGCGGGCCGGCATACTCCAGGCTGGCCAGCCGCTGTGTGCCCTGCCAGGCGGCTAGGCGCGCCGGAAAGCCACCGCTGGCGGCCTGCGCCTGGTCCAGCTCGGTGCTGCCGAGCACTTCGACGTGCGCCATGAAGGCCAGCACCGCGGGGTCGTCCAGGGCCGCCGGGGCGAACTCGTCGAGGCTCGCACGGCCGCGCACGAAGGCGCTGGCCACCGCGTAGGGCAGGCTGAAGCGGGCCGCCAGGTGGTTGCCGATGACGCGGGTGGAGAGGGTCTGCGCACTGGTGCCGTTGACCTCCACGCACAGCCGAGACACCTCATGCGGGCGGTAGCGGCGGCTCAGCTCGATGGCCGCGCGGATCGCCGACTGGCAGCCGAAGCAGGCCGGGTAGGGCTTGATCGCATAGGCGCCGAGGTCCTGCTCGCGCGGGTCGCGCCACAGCCGTCGTGGCTCCTGGGCGGCGAAGCCGAAGCTGGCCAGCCAGCCGTGTTCGCCGGTCAGGGTCGCCGTCGGGCCGGTGGCGCCGGCCTCGGCCAGTAGCACGGCCTGCACCGCGTTGCGCGCGGCGAAGCCGATCGCCAGGTCCTTGTCTTCGCTGTAGCTGCCCACGCTGGGCGAGAGTGCCGCCAGCAGCCCGGCGCTGAGGGTGCTGGCGCTGATCGCCACGGCGTGCGCGGCCCGCCCGGCATCGTCGAACAGCAGGGCCGCGCCGCCCAGGGCGGCGGCGATCGGTGCGATCAGCGAGGTGGTGCGAAAGCCCAGTTGGCCCCGGCGATGTTCGCGGCCAAGCGCCTCGGCCAGCCCGATATTGGCGGCGAAGGCGATCCACAGTGCCTTGAGCAGGCGTTCGCCGCCGATGCCACGCTGTTCCGCCAGGGCCATGAGCGCCGGGACGATGACCACTGCGGCATGGCCATTGTTGCGCGGGTTGATCAGCACTTCCTGGTAGTCCAGGGCTTCCGCCGCGCAAGCGTTGAGCAGCGCCGCGTCGGTCGGCGCGGCGTTGAAGTCGCGTCCCCAGATGCGGCTGCCGCTGCCGTCCGCCTGGCATGTCACCAGTACCTCGTCGATGCGGGTCGCGCCGATGCCCTGGCGCCGCGCGTGGTTGGCCACCGCCAGGGTGTCGACCAGCAGCAGGCCGATCTGCTCCGCCAGCGTTGGCGGCACGGGCTCATGCAGCAATGCCAGGTGCCGCTGTGCCCATTGCCTGTCGGTCATTGCTTCCGTCATTGCGTCGATCCTGTCCATCATTCGACCCCGTTGGCCATGGTGCCGCCATCCAGCACGAAGTCGCTGCCGTTGGCGTATTTGAATGCCGGACCGGCCAGGGCGACGATGGCCCCGGCGATCTCTTCGGGGCGGGCCAGGCGGCCCAGCGGGATCTTCGCCAGCAGCCGCTGTTCGTCCAGGCGGCCGGCGGCCAGGGCGCGCTCGACCATGGCCGTGCGGGTATAGCCAGGGCTGACCGCCAGGGCGCGGATGCCGTGTTCGGCGAAATCCAGCGCCAGCACCTCGGTCAGCGCCAGCACGCCGGCCTTGCTCGCCGCATAGCTGGCGCGGCCAGGGCCGGAGCGTTGCGCGACGAAGGAGGCGAGGTTGATGATCAGCCCGTCGCCGGAGGCCGCGAGGGCGGCGAAGGCCGCCTGGCAGCAGAAGAAGGTGCCGCTCAGGTTGGTGTCGATCACCGCCCGCCAGTCCGCCTCGGACAATTGCGCGGCATGGCCGCGCCGGGCGATGCCGGCGCAGTTGACCAGTACGTCCAGGCGCTCCAGGGAAGCGGCGGCGGCCTGGACCGAGGCCCTGTCGCGGATATCCACCGCGTGCATCGCGACGCCTTGCGCTGCGTCATCCGTCGACAGATCCCAGCCCAGCACCTGCGCGCCTTCGGCGACGAACGCCGCCGCTACCGCACGGCCGATGCCGCTGGCCGCGCCGGTCACCAGGACCCGGCGTATCGGATACTTCATAGAATGGCTCCTTGTTCGAGTAACACCTGCCGGACCTGTTCCGGCGCGGCGCGTTTGCTGCTGCGGCAGGACAGCGCCGCCGCGACCCCGGCGGCCTGCCCGGTGGCGAAGGCGCAGCCCATCACCCGGGTCGAGCCGAAGGCCTCGTCGTCGGCGCCGATGCAACTGCCGGCCAGCCACAGGTTGCAACTGTCCACCGGGATCAGCGCGCCGTAGGGCACGTGGAACCAGCCGGGGTCGGCGATCCAGCGGTATTCGGTGATGCCCGGCAGCGGGTGCAGTTCGCAGGGCCAGGCGGAACGGGCGATGCCGTCGCTGCGGCGGCGGGCGCTGAGGGCGTCCGCCGCGCGGATGTCCTGTTGCGACTGCACCCGGCGCGTGGAACGCACGCCCAGGCAGGGGCCGCTGGTTTCCAGCCGCGCCTGGCGGAAGGCCGGCACCTGGCGGCGCAGTGATTCCAGGTAGTCGTGGGCGATTTCCCGCGCTTCGATTTCCGCCCGGGTGATCGACGGGCTGCTGGCGTCGGGCAGGTCCACGTCGACCATCATCGCCCAGTAGCTCTGCGACCAGGGCAGGCGCACGAAGAAGCCGCCGTTGCTGCGCGCCAGGGTCTGCCCGGTACGTCGCTGGTAGTCCAGCACGGCGGCGTGCAGTTGTTCGCGATCAGGCGCGGGGCCCGGCTCCACGCCGTCGATGCGCACGGTCAGGGTCGCCGCCTGCAGGCGCGGCTGGATGCGCTGTGGAACCGCCATGGCCGCCAGGCTGGAATCGCCGCTGGCATCGATATAGTGGTTCGCCTCGACCGCGAACAGGCCCTGCGCGTCGCTGCACAGCAGCGAACGGATACGGCCGGCGCGTTGTTCCACCGCCACCGCGCGGCAATGCAGCAGCGGCTGCACGCCCGCCGCCAGCACCAGGGTATCGAGTACCCGCTTGAGCCGCTCCGGGTCGAGCAGGATGATCCAGTTGCCGCTGCCCTGCTGCCGTGGCGCCACCTCGTGGCCGCTGGCGGCGAGGGCGTCGAGCACGCGGCGGCCGATACCGCCGACCGCCGCCTCGGGCCTGTCGCCATGGGTGAGGAAACCGCAATAGGACTGCACCCCGGCGATGGTCGCGGTGCCGCCGAAGAAACCGTACTGCTCGATCAGCGCGACGCTGCAAGCGCATTCGGCGGCGGCCAGGGCCGCCGCGATCCCGGCGGAGCCGCCGCCGAGCACCGCCACGTCGACGCGCAGCGGCGGTCGGCCGGGGTTTGCCTGGAGGTTGTAGAGGGTTGCCGGGGTGTTCACAGCACTTTGTCCAGGAAGGCGCGGGTGCGTGGGTCCCGTGGCTCGGCGAAGAAGTCCGCGGCCGGCGCATGCTCGACCACCCGGCCGCCGTCCATGAAGTACACATGGTCGGCGACTTCGCGGGCGAAGCGCATTTCATGGGTGACCAGCAGGCAGGTCATGCCATCGGCGGCGATGTCCTGGATCACCCCCAGCACTTCCTTGACCGTCTCCGGGTCGAGGGCGGCGGTCACTTCGTCGAACAGCATCACCTGCGGGCGCATGCACAGGCTGCGGGCGATCGCCACGCGCTGCTGCTGGCCGCCGGACAACTCGCCGGGGTAGGCGTGCAACTTGTCTTCCAGGCGCACCCTGGCCAGCAGTTCGCGGGCCTGCGCCTCGACCTCGGCGCGCGGCCTGCGCAGCACCTGGAGCGGCGCCATCGTCACGTTCTGCAAGACAGTGCGATGGGGAAACAGGTTGTAGCCCTGGAACACGATGCCGACCCGCTGGCGCAGGGCCTGGGCATCCAGGTGTGCGGCATCGACCTGCAGCCCGGCGACGCGAATGCGCCCCGCGTCGATGGGCGTCAGTGCGTTGATGCAGCGCAGCACGGTGGACTTGCCCGAGCCCGACGGGCCGATGATGCAGGCCACCTCGCCGCGCCCGACCGACAGGTCCACCCCGCACAGTACCTGGTTGGCGCCGAAAGCCTTGGTCACGCCCTCCAGCTCGATGAAGGGCTCGTGCAGTTCGCGTTTCATGAGGATTGTCCGCCGCGTGACCAGCGGCGCTCGAGGGCGCGCGCCAGCAGGGAAAGAGGGAAGATGTAGGCGAAGAACATCAGCAGCACCAGGCCGTAGACTGGCAGCAGCAGCTCGGTGCGCGCCTCGGCGGCCAGCACCTCGCGGGCGATCCCGAGCAGCTCGCCGACCCCCACCAGGCTGGCCAGCGAGGTCGACATGGTGACCACGCAATACAGCCCCAGCGCCGGTGCCAGCATATGCCGCAGCGCCTGCGGCAGGATCACCTGCCACAGGCGCCCGGCACGGCCATAGCCGAGGGCGGTGGCCGCCTCCCACTGGGTCAGCGGTACGGTGCGCAGCCCGCCGCGGACGATCTCCGAGAAGTTGCCGGTGGCCGGCAGCGCCAGCGCCAGTACCGCCTTGGCCCAGGCCGGCAACGCCAGGGCCGCGCCGCCGATGCGCAGCTCGTAGGGCAGCAGGTGCATGACGAAGAACATCACCACCAGCCACGGCGAGTTGCGCAGCAGTTGCGTCAGCAGCCCGGCCGAGCGCCGCAGCCAGTGCGCCGGGGCCAGTTGCGCGGCGCCGAGCAGGGTGCCGCAGAGGATCGCCAGCAGCATCGCCAGCACGCCCATGCCCAGGTTCAGGGCGAAGCCACGGCCCATCAGCGGCAGCCAGGGCCACAGCAGCTCCAGGCTCGCGTTCATAGCTGCACCCCCGGCATGCGCAGGCGCCGTTCCACGGCGGCGAGGGCCAGGGCCAGCAAGGCCATCAGGCCGAGGTAGCTGAGCAGCACCAGCAGCATCATTTCCACCACGTTGTTGCGCTCGCTCCAGATTTCCTGGGCGCTGTAGAGCACTTCCGGCACCGCCACCGCGTAGGCGATGGAGGTGCCCTTGATCAGTTGCACCAGGTTGTTGCCCAGCGCCGGCAGGCTGGCGCGCAGGGCGATCGGCAGGGTGATGTGGCGCAGCCGGTTCCAGCGGCCATAGCCGAGGGCCAGGGCGGCGTCGTGGGTGGCCCTGGGGACGGCCTGCAGGCCGCTGCGCAGGATCTCCACGGCGAAGGCGCCGTAGTGCAGGCTGATGCACACCGCCGCCAGGCCGAAGGCGCTGGCGTACCAGGGCAGCTCTGTAGCGCTGCCGGCGCGCAGCAGGCTGCCGATGCCGAAATAGAGGAAGTACAACTGGGCCAGGCTCGGTGTGTTGCGCAGCAGCTCGACATAGCCGCGCACCAGCCAGCGCAACGGCCGTGGCCCGTCCATGGCCAGGGCGCCGGCCAGGCCGATCAGGCTGGAGGCGAGCATGCACGCCAGCGCCAGTTGCAGGGTGATGAGGATGCCCTGGGCGAACTGGCGCGCCGTCCAGCCCTCGTAGAACACCGGGAAGTTCCAGCCGTGCTCGTCGTACAACTGGCGGAACCCGTTTTCCAGCGGCTGCCACATCCAGGGCACGCCGCGCTCGTCGAGCAGTTCCAGGGTGCTTCCCGGCGCCGCCTGCGCCGCCTTGTGCGGCAGCCCGTAACGGGCTTCCAGGCGATACAGCAGGCCGCTGTCGCGCCAGTCGCGGGCATAGCCTTCGAGCAGTGCGTGGAATTCGCCGTCGCCCTTGGCCACGGCCATGCTCCAGGGCGTTTCGAGGATCGCCGGCAGCTTGATCTCGAAGCCTTCCCAGCCGGGCGTGTCGCGCAGGCGCAGGTAGGCCACCGCCTCGTCCGTTACCTGGCCGACGCAGCGCCGGTCGCGCAACGCCTGGGCGCTCTCGGTCAGGCCGGCGAAGGCCAGGATGCGCACGCCGTAGCGTTCGGCCAGGGCCGAGTTGTAGACCGAGCCGTGGCTGCTGCACACGGTCTGCCCGCGCAGGCCCTGCCAACTGTCGACGGCCTGCTCGCGCCGGGCCAGCAGGACCGCGCCCGAGGCATAGAAGCCGGGGAAGACGAAGTCCACCAGGCGCTGGCGTTCGGCGGTCACGCTGAAGCCGGTGAGGATCAGGTCGCAGCGCCCCTGTTGCAGGAACGGCACCCGGTTGGCGCCGCTGGTGGACACCACCTCGCCGGCCAGTGGCACGCCGAGATGTGCCGACAGGCGCTGGCGCAGGTCGTCGAACAGCTCGATGTTGAAGCCCTGCGCCTGCCCCGACGGGCTGAGGTAGGCGAACGGGCGGTTCTCCACGTTGCTGCAGACCTTGAGCACGCCGCGCTCGGCGATGCGTTGCAGCGTGCTGGCCTGCGCCGGCACGGCGCAGGCCAGGGCCAGCAGCACCAGTGCCGCCAGCCCGTGGCGCAGGCCTCCTACCACTGGTAGCTGACCTTGGCGTAGTAGAACGCGCCATTGATGCCGAACGGCGAGTAGGAGATGTAGTTGACGTTCTGGTGCCCCGGATTGTTCAGGCTGTTGCGCTTGTCCGGGTAGGCATCGGTGACGTTGTCGCCGCCGACGGTGAACTGCCAGTTGTCCAGGCTGTAGCTGGTCGACAGGTCGAGCACCCACTTGGCCTGGTAGCGCTGGTCGTAGGCCGCCCCGGAGTTGCTCACGGCGAGGAAGCTGCCGTAGCGCACCAGGTTGCTGTGGAAGCCCCAGTTGCCGATGGTGTAGTCGTTGCTCAGGGACAGCTTGCTGCGTGGCGCGCTGTCGGTCAGTACGCCGTAGCGGTCGCGGCGGTCGATGCGCTGCAGGTTCAGGCCGTTCTGGCTGAGCACCGCCGGGTTGGCCTTGACATCGGTGACGCGGGTGCGGTTGTAGGCATAGCCGAGGGCGCTGGTCAGCCGCCCGCCGTGGTCGAAGCGCCAGTAGTGCTGGGCGGTCAGTTCGGCGCCCTGGGTGGTGGTGTCCACCGCGTTGGTGAAGTAGCGCACCGACTGGTACTGGCCGGGGGTGATGCCGTTGGCCGCCAGGTAGGCCTGGGCCGCCGCGCTCTGCACGTTCAGGTTGCTCGACAGGGTGATGCGGTCGTCGATGCTGATGTGATAGATGTCGAAGGTGGTGGTGAAAGCCTTGCTCGGTTGCCAGACGATACCGGCGCTGATATTGCGCGACTTCTCGGCCTTCAGGTCCTCGGCGCCGAGCAGGCGCGCCACCGGGTCGTCCACCGGCGCGGTGCGCTGGTCCTGGTAGGCGTTGATCGCGGTGTTGAGGGCGCTGGTGGTCGCCGAGTAGTGCTGCTGGGCCAGCGATGGCGCCCGGTAGCCGCTGGAAACGCTGCCGCGCACGGCGAATGCCGGGGTGAAGTCGTAGCGGCTGGACAGCGAGCCGGTGGTGGCGCCGCCGAAGTCGCTGTAGCGGTCATGGCGCAGGGCCAGGGAGGCGCGCCACTTGTCGGTCAGGTCGGTTTCCAGGTCGATGTACGAGGCCAGCAGGTCGCGGCGGTAGCTGCCGCTGTCGCTGTCGCGGAAACCCGAGTAGCCCTCGGCGCCGGTGCCGTAGTAGGAGGCCGGCTCGCCG
The DNA here is from genome assembly GCF_004327335.1 of Stutzerimonas kirkiae. Lineage (GTDB taxonomy): Bacteria > Pseudomonadota > Gammaproteobacteria > Pseudomonadales > Pseudomonadaceae > Stutzerimonas > Stutzerimonas kirkiae. Next base: position 74,149 of record NZ_QJUO01000006.1, read on the forward strand.
GCGCTCTCGCGATAGGTCTGGTGCTGGCCTTCGGCACCGAAGGCCACCGACAGAGGGTTGGGTAGCCAGGCCACCGCCAGTTCGTTGGACAGGTCTAGCTGGTAGACCGCCTGGGTGCTTTCCAGCCGGCCGACGTAGAAGTCCTGCTGGCGGCTGCCGGTGTCGCGGAAGAGGTAGCGGTTGAGGGAGTCGCGGGTGTTGAATTCCACCTCGTTCTCGCCGTAGTTGGCGCTGGCATCCCACTTCCAGCCGCCCAGCAGGCCGCGCAGGCCGAGCACGATCGAGCGGTCCTCGCTTTCGGCGCTGAGGGTCGGGCGGTAGCCATCGGGGTAGGCCTGGGCGTCGTAGACCGAGGCACGGCCATTGCGGAAGGCATCCCAGGTGTCGCCTTCGGTGCGGTTGTAGCCGGCGAAGCCGTACAACGTGATGTCGTCGTTCAGCGCGTAGTCGCCGTTGACCATCAGCTTGCCGGTCTTCAGCTCCGGGTCGCCCAGGCGGTAGGTGGTCTGGCCGTAGCCGGGGGCGCCGGGGTTGCGCAGGTCACGGCCGGCGCGGCTGGTGTAGTCGTTGGAGCTGCCATCGAAACTCAGGTGCAGGCTGCCGCGCTCGCCGAGGGCCAGCCCGGTGTTGCCATCGACATGCCGCTGGATGCCGTCGCCCTTGGCGTACTGGCCATAGCTGGTGGTGACTTGCCCGCCATCGGGGTCGGCCTTGAGGATGACGTTGATCACGCCGGCGATGGCGTCGGAGCCATAGCGCGCCGAAGCGCCGTCGCCGAGGACTTCGACACGGTCGATGGCGGACAGCGGAATGGCGCTCAGGTCGACCGGGGCCGAGCCACGGCCCTGGGTGACGTTGGTATTGAGGAAGGCGCCGGTGTGGCGGCGCTTGCCATTGACCAGCACCAGTACCTGGTCCGGCGCCAGGCCGCGCATCTGCGCCGGGCGGATCACGCCGGTGAAGCCGGAGCTGGCCGGGCGCGGGAAGTTCAACGAGGGGATCAGCCGCGACAGCGCCTCGGACAGTTCGCTGCTGCCGCTGTCTTGCAGGGTCTTGGCGGAGACCACCTGGATCGGCTGCATCGAGTCGGCCACGGTGCGATTGTCGGCGCGCGTTCCGGTGACCACAACGGTACTGAGCTTGTCGCCGAGCTCGTCCGCGCTGGCCACGCCTGTGCCGGCCATGATGCCCAGTAAGGCGACGGCCAACCGGGTTTTGGGGAATGTGCTACCTGCTGCTTGCATGCTTGGACACCTGACGAATGAGCGGCCTGCTCGGCTGAATCCACCGTTGAGGCGCATCGACGAAAATAGGGGGAACGGGCGCCAGGCGTCCGTTGCAAAGCTCTCCTGTTGCCAGAGCCAGGGAGGTGCCAGACAATGTAGCGAGGCCGCGACAAGGGCGAAATTGAATCTTTCGAGGCCATCCCCAACCTTTGCTCAAGCCTGCTTTTGACCATATATTGATTCCAAAATGGAATATATACGGTGAATCAGGGATGATTTTTCCACGGGATACCCCGCTTGTTATGAACCTCCGACAGATGGAAGTCTTCCGCGCCATCATGCTCACCGGCAGCATCGCCGGGGCGGCGGAACTGCTGCACATTTCCCAGTCGGCGGTGAGCAAGATGCTCAGCCACACCCAGCAGCGCATGGGCCTGAAACTGTTCGAACTGGTCAAGGGGCGGCTGGTCGCCACCCGCGAGGCGATCGCACTCTATGAAGAGATCGAACGCCTGTGGCGCAACGTGGAGAAGGTCCACAGCCTGGCCGGCGAGCTGGCCAACCCGAACAAGGGCAGCCTCTATATCGCCGCCTCGCCCAGCTTGGGCATGACCGTGGTGCCGCAGAGCGTGGCGGCGACGGTGAAGGAGCGCCCGGAGTTGCGCGTCAAGGTCATCCTGCCGCTGCCCAGCGGCCTGATCGAGGTGGTTGCTGACAAGCTGGTGGATATCGGCATCTCCAACTTCAGCGTCGACCACCCGAGCATCACCGTGCACGCGCGCTATCACTACCCGCTGGTCTGCATCATGGCCCCGGACCATCCGCTGGCGCGGCAGGAGACGATCCGCCCGGCCGACCTGGTCGGCCACCGGATGATCTCGGTGCCGCTGCAGGAGCTGTACGGGATCAGCGAAGAGAAGGTCTACGGCGAGGTCATCGAGCAGTTGAACATCGGCGTGGAAGTGCGTTCCGGGCTGATCGCCAGCCTGTTCAGCCTGGCCAGCGGCGAGGTGGCTGTGGTCGATGCGCTGACCATCTCCAACAACCTGCTGCCGCAACTGGAAGTGCGCCCCCTGGAAACCCGCGAGCGCATCCAGGCCGAGGTCATCCATAACAGCTACCGGCCCCTGTCGCCCCAGGCCGAGCGTTTCCGCGACATCCTCTGCGACAAGCTGGCCGCGCTGCAGGCGGTGCCTTTCTAACGTCGCGTGGATAACGGCGGCCTTGTGCAGGGGGCGCCGTGCACACCTGGGATAGCGATGCCGATCGCTCAGGTGCGCGCGGCGCCCCCTGCACAGGGCTGCCGTCCGCGTGACGCGACACTAGCAGGCCCGCTAGGGCGGGCGCAGGGCCGCGTCCAGCGGCGCGCCGCCGACCAGGTGTTCGTCCACCAGGCGCCGGACATCCTCCTCCGAGGCGATACGGTACCAGGCGCCATCCGGGTGGACCGTGGCGATCGGCCCGAGATTGCAGGGGTACTGGCAATAGGTGCGGGTAATCAACACGCCATCTTCCGTTTCGATCCGCCCGGCGGCGGCCAGCCGCTGGCGCAATTGCTTCCACAGCGGCAGCGCGCCACGCCGCACACAGCGGGCGCCGATGCAGAGGAAAAGCTGGTGGCGGTGGGGCGGAATATGCGACCAGTTCGGCTTCGCCGGTATCTCGGCGAGCGTCTCGCAGTCCAACTGCTCGCCGGGATTGTCCGCCAATGAACACGCGGCTGCGGCGTCCAGCGGGCGGCGGCCGAGCAGGCTGCCGCTCAGCAGGATGCGCCCCTGCCCGCCCAGTGGCTCGGCGAGCCGCCACAGCTCGCCACGCAGCCAGTCCAGGTAAGCGCTGTCGGCGTTCGGGTCGAGGTCGACCAGCAGCAGGCGGCCGTCACCCTCGCGCAGTTCAGCCGCGACCCGCGCCCACAGCGCGTCGAAGCCACCCGCCGTGTCGACCAGGTCGTCCAGCGCGGCCTCGCCCCTCAGGGCCTGGAGTTGGCGGCGGAACGCCTCGCCAGCAGCGCCGTGGCGCAAGTCGGGGCCGACGAAGAGCAAGCACTGGAAGCCCATGCTCAGGCCCTCCGGCGCAGCAGGAAGACGAAGAACAACCCGCCGATGGCCGCGGTGGCGATACCGATCGGCAGGTCCTCCGGGGCCGCCAGGGTACGCGCGGCGACATCCACCCAGACCAGGAACAGCGCCCCCAGCAGGGCACAGACCGGCAACAGGCGGCGATGCTCGGCACCCACCAGGCGCCGGGCGAAGTGCGGCAGCATCAGGCCGACGAAACCGATGGCGCCGGACAGCGCCACCAGCACCCCGGTCAGCAGCGACGCCACGACGAACACCTGCAGACGCACCCGGCGCACGCTGAAACCGAGGCTGACGGCGGTCTGTTCACCGCTCATCAGCGCATTCAGCCCGCGCGCCAGGGCCAGCAGGCACACCAGCCCGGCCAGCAGGCACGCCGCCGGCAGCGCGAGCAGTTCCCAGCGCGCCAGCCCCAATCCGCCGAGCATCCAGAACAGCACCGAGCCGGTGGCATGGTGGTCGCCGAGGTACAGCAGCAGGTTGACCAACGCCATCAGCACGAAGGACACCGCGACCCCGGCCAGCAATAGCCGGTCACTTTCCAGCCGGCCCTGGCGGTTGGCCACGGCGATCACCAGCAGCATGCTGCCCAGCGCCCCGGCGAAGGCCGCCAGCGGCAGGCTCAGCGGCCCGGCGAACTCGCCGAGCAGCAACACTACCAGCACCGCCCCCAGCGCCGCGCCGGAGCTGACGCCGAGCAGGTGCGGATCGGCCAGCGGATTGCGCGTCACCGCCTGCAAGGCGCCGCCGACCAGCGCCAGCCCGGCCCCCACCAGCGCCCCCAGCAACACCCGTGGCGCGCGGATCAACCAGACGATAGCGGCCTGGCCACTGCTCCAGTCGCCGGCCTCCAGCAGCCCCAGGCGCTGGCCGACGATGCCCCAGACCTGCGCCAGCGGTACGCTGGCCGCGCCAAAGGCCAGGGAACACACGCAGGACAGCGCCAGCAGGCCGCACAACGCCACCAGCAGCAACCGGTAAGCGGCGCGGCCGCGTACCAGGATCACTCCCGCGCCTCGTCGAACAGCGCCGGGTGCAAGGCGCTGGCGAGGCGTTCGATGGCTTCGGCGTTGCTCACGGAGGGCGTCACCGCCTCATAGGAAAGGACTACGAAGCGCTGCCGGCGGATCGCCTCGACCTCTTGCAGGGCCGGATGCGCCAGCAGGAAGTCGCGCTTCTGCTGCCAACTGCGCGGGCCATAGTCGACGATGACGATCAACTGCGGATTGCGCTCGACCACGCTTTCCCAGCCGACCTGGGTCCAACTGGCCGATACATCGTCCATCAGGTTGCGCCCGCCGGCGGCGGCGATCAGCGCCTGCGGCATGCCGAGGCGGCCGGAGCTGGTGGGGCGGTCCTCGCCACTGTCGTAGAGGAACACCCCCGGCCTCTCGGTGGCCTGCGCCAGGCGTGCCGCGACCGCTGCGACACGGCCGCGCAAGTCCTCGACCAGGGCTCCGGCACGGGGCTGCACGGCGAAGATGCGCCCCAGGTTGAGCAGGTCGCGGTACAGGTCGTCGAGGCTGGCCTCGCGCTGCGGCATGATGTGCGAGCAGGACTCGCTGAGTTCGTAGGCCGGGATGCCGAAGGCCGCCAGGCTGTCCGGGGTTACCGGGCCGCCGACGCGCATGCCGTAGTTCCAGCCGGCGAAGAAGAAATCGGCCTCGGCCTCCAGCAGGGTTTCCAGCGACGGGTAGCGGCTGGCCAGCTCCGGCAAGCCGTCGAGCGCCTGGCGCATCGCCGGCGTCAGGCTCTTCCAGCCGCTGATACCGGTGTAGCCGGCCATGCGCTCGCGCAGGCCGAGGGCCAGCAGCATGCCGGTCATGTTCACGTCGTGGCTGACCGCCCGTTGCGGCGAGCGCTCGAAGGTCACCTGGCGCTGGCAACTGTCGAGCGTGAGCGGGTAGTCGCTGGCGACGGCGGGCAGGCACAACGCCAACCCCAGGCATGGCAGCAGGCGGCTCAGGGCTTTCATGGCGATACATCCTCATGGCGGCGGCCCAGGTGTACAGCGCCGGCCACACAGGGCAACGAAAGAAGGTTCATGGCGAGCTGACCCAGGTGATTCGCGGGTGATCGGCCAGCGGGTGGCGGTCGACCAGCGCGTGCACGCCGAACACCTGTTGCAGGCGCTCGGCGCTCAGCACTTCATGGGGCGTGCCGCTGGCCAGGATGCGCCCGCCGTCGATGACGTACAGGCGGTCGCAGAAGGCCGCTGCCAGGTTCAGGTCGTGGAAGCTGGCCAGGGTGCTCAGCCGCAGCTTGCGCAATAGTTGCAACAGCTCCAGTTGGTAGCGCGGGTCGAGGTGATTGGTCGGCTCGTCGAGGATCAGCAGCCCCGGCTGCTGCGCCAGCGCCCGCGCCAGTAGCACACGCTGTTTCTCGCCGCCGGACAGCGGCGCGAACGGCCGCAGCCGCGCGTGGGCCATGCCGACCCGTTCCAGGGCCTGGCTCACCCGTTCGCCGTCCTCCCGGTCATCGCCTTCGAACAACCCCTTGTGCGGCGTGCGCCCCATCGCCACCAGCGCCTCGACGGACAGGCCGAACTCCTGCGGGAACTCCTGCAGCACCACCGCTATACGGCGAGCGCTCCAGCGCGGCGACTGGCGCCAGAGGTCGCTGCCGTCGAGGCTGACCGAGCCCTCGTCGGGGCGGTTGAAACGGTAGGCGCAGCGCAGCAGGCTGGTCTTGCCGCTACCGTTAGGGCCGATCAGGCCGACGAACTCGCCCTCGCCGACTTCCAGGTCGACCCCGCGCAGCAGCCAGGGCCGCGCGCCATCGCTGGCGCGCCAGCCAAGGCCGCGGATGAGCAGTGAGGCCATGCTAGAAGCTGTAGTCGGCGGTGACGAAGAACGAGCGCGGCTCGCCCAGCAGCCACTGCTCGCCGCTGTGCATCTGCGTACGCGCATAGGTGCGGTCGAACAGGTTGTTCAGTTCCAGGCCCAGGCGTACGTCCGGCTGCACCTGCCAGCCGATATTGGCATCGACCACGGTGTAGCCTGGCACCTTCACGGTATTGGCCGTGTCGGCATAGCGGGCATCGACATAACGCGCGCCGACTCCAGCCTCGACTCGCTGGTCGAACGCCTTGTTCAGCCACAGGTTGGCGGTACGCCGGGGCACGTTGGTTGGGCGATTGCCGCTACGGTCGCCACCGGCCTCGATGAAATCGTCGTATTCGGCGCGCACCACGGCCGCATTGGCCGATACCTGCCAGCCCTGCCCCAGCGCCAGTTCCAGGGTGGCCTCCAGGCCATCGGAAGACTGCTGGCCGATCTGCTCGGTCGGTTCGCTCACCGAATTGCGGCTGAGCAGCTTCTTCTTGACGATATGGTAGGCCGCCAGGGTCCATTCGCCGCGCCCGTCCCAGAATGCCTGCTTGAGGCCGAACTCGGTCTGCCTGGACTCGGTGAGGTCCATCTGCTGCTGGGTCGGGTTGAGGGTGATGAGGTTGCTCACCCCGTCCTCGCTGGTCGAGTACTGGCCGTACAGCGACAGTTGCGGGGTGATCGCGAACACCAGCCCGGCACGCCAGTTGCCGCCGCTCAGGCTGCGGTCGCTGCGGCCGCCGGCGCGCAGGTCGTCGCGGTCGATATGGTTCTGGTCACGACGGATACCGGTGACCAGCGACCAGCGCTCGCTGAGCTGCAACTGGTTCTCGGCGAACAGGGCGAAGGTACGGGTCTGGCTGCGCGAATGCGGGCGGTAGGCGTCGGCACTCTGGTAGTAACCGGGCGCCGGGTTCCAGGGATCGATAAGCTCGCCGCCGCCGATGTCGGTGTAGGGCGAGTTGTTGCTCAGGTCGAAGCGGATGCGGTTGAACTCGCCGCCGACCAGCGTGCGGCTGGCCAGGCCGAACAGCGAGTGGTCGAAGGTGAAGGTCTGGCGGTCGCCTATCTGTTCCTGGTTGTGCTTGATCTCCAGGTACTCACGTCGCTGCAACTGCCCCAGGCCCGGGGCCTGGGTGTAGTTCTCGGCGTTGCGCCAGTAGCGGCGGGCCTTGAGGTAGTAGAGCTGGTTGCTGGCGCTGGCCTGCTCGGACAGCGCCCAGTCGGTGGTCAGCCGTGTCCACTGCTCGTGGTAGTGAATCTCGGCGTTTTGCAGGTTGTAGTTCTTCTCGCTCAGGCTATCACGCAGCTTGCCATCGACCAGCGGCGTACCGAAGTAGCCGCCGGGCTTTAGCTTGCCCTGATCATGCGACAGCGTGAAGGCCAGGTCGTCATTGGCCTGCCAGCGCAGCGCGGCGCTCAGGCCGAGGTTCTGCGAATCGTCGCGGTCGACCCAGCCGTGGCTGGCCTCGCGGTTGAGGTTGAGCCGGTAGCTCAGCGCATCGCTCAGCGAGCCGCCGCTGTCCAGCGCCTGCTGGTTGCGGTCGTCGGAACCGTAGCCGAGGCGCAGTTGGTTCCTGATCGCGCCCTCGAAGGGCTTCTTCGGCAGCACGTTGACCACCGCGCCGGTGGCGCCTTCGCCGTACAGCACCGAGGCCGGGCCGCGCAGCACGTCGATGCGCTCGACCATCCAGGGATCATGCGGGAAGGACACGGTGCCCATGCCGGTGTACATGCGAATACCGTCGAACAGGGTCATCACCGAAGCGTGGCCAGTGAACCCGCGCGCCGACAGCGCGGTGCCGCCGTTGCCCGGTGCGCCGATATCGCTGATACCCGCGGTGCGGGTCACGGCATCCTGCACGCGGGAATCGTTGCGCCCACGTACCTGCCGGCCGCTGAGGCTGGTAGTGCTCGCGGGCGTCTGCAGTGGCGTCAGGCCCAGGCGCGAGCCGGAGGGCGTGGCCGTGTGCAGGTCGGGCCGCGCCGTGGCATCGACCGTGCTGGTAATGGCCGTGGTGGGCAGCGCCAGGATACTGTCGTCGTCGACAGCCTGAGCGGTAGTGGCCAGCAGCGCGCAAGGCGCCAGGCACACACGAAGGGTTTTGCCCGACAGGGCATCGAACAGGGGAATACGGGACATGTCGTTCCACTCGATACAGGAAGAAATGAATCCCGGAGGGAACAACGCAATAAGGCCCACGGACGCGCCCGCAAGGCCGGCCTGCGCCCGCCCACCGCGGGTTGCCAACGAAATATTCCAGGCCGGTCTCCGGGCTTGCGAGGGTCATGGCGCATCCACCTTCCCATGCCGAGGCACAGTGGTCGTTCGGATGCTTCACTCGCTTACCGTTGCGGGGGCAGCGCCGGACTGGTCATCGATGACGCACCGGCTTCCCGTTTCACCCTGGGCACGGCGGCGTCAGGGCACCTGAAACAGGCGTGCATCTGAGCAAAGTTCGCTTGCCCGCGTCAACCTGACGATTCCGCGCAGGCTGCACCTGGCGAGCCCGACACGGCTCCAGCGCCTGCTGGCGCACTCATGACATGCTCCAGCTCGCCGGCCGTGCAGCGAACAAGAAATATCTCTCGAGTGACAAACCTGCTTCTTTGACCGCAGGGCCTGTTGCCGCAGCGCCGTCGCGCAGCGAACGGATGCGCCAGGCGCTGGAGTTTGCGAGTGTGTGGCAAGACCTCTGGGCATCGTCCCTGTGCGAATGCCAGGTGGGCGGGACGAAGCACGCGGGATACATCCCTGTAGCTCTTCGCCGCTGCCAGGCATCCGCACAACCACACTCGGTGGCGCTGCGGGAAAGAACCGGCGAAACCGAACGCCCTACGGATGATTCGGTACTGCGCAGGCGGCCCGTCCCATAGTCGCCACGGTGTTCAGCGATCTGTATTGCACTGCTGGGCCAGGGCGCGCAGCGAGACCTCGGCTTCGAGCACCCTGCTCACGGCCTCCTCGGCCTTTTTGCGGGTCAGGCCCAGGCGCTCGAACAGCACCTCGGGAATCTCGTCCTTCAGGCCATCATGCTGGTCATGCTGGCGCAGCAGGCTCGTCGCCAGGCACACCAGGTTGGCATAGGCGGCGTGCTCTCCCTGGTAATACGGGTCGTGCTGGAAACGCAGCGCCGTGCAGAGCTCCTCCGGCATGCTCCAGTAGCGCATCAGCCAGGCACCGATCTGCTCCCGGGTGATCCCCAGCAGGTGTTGCTCGACATGGCTGTGGGAAAGATGCGGATTGGCTTCCAGATGGCGGCAGATCAACGAGAAATGTGGCGGGAATACATAAGCGAGCACCAGATAACCGAAATTGTGCAGCAGCCCGGCCAGGTAGCTCAGGCCGATTTCCGGGCGCTGCGCCCGGGGAATGGTGCGGGTCAACCCTTCGATGACCGCCGCGGTATAGATCGCCTGCTGCCAATAGGGCTTGGCCTGCTGCGGCTGATCCTTCGGCAGGCTGAGGGTCTTGCCGAGGGCCAGGCCCAATGCCAGGTTGATCACCAGGTCGAAACCCAGCACCCGCACGATGGCATCCTCGACCGAGCGGATCTTGCCGGGCGCGGCATAGTACGGCGATGCCGCCCAACTGATGACCTGGGCGGCGAGCGCCGGATCGGTTTCCACCACGCTGGTGATGTCCTCGATCGTCGCCTCGGGGCTGACGCGCAGCTTGATGACCTTCTGCGCCGTCTGCGCCAACGGCGGTATCTCGATGGTTTCCTCGAGGCGCTGGCGGATGCGCCGGGCGGTGAACGACTGCACCGCCCTGGCGATTTGCACACGGTCATCGGCGGGGCGGTCCAGGTTCGGCCGGATGCTCTCCAGCGGCACCGCGAAACGCCCGGCGCTGGCCTTGCTCAGCAGGCTGCGGAAAGCCTCGACACTCACTTCCAGCAGCAGCCCCGGCTCCCCAGACTCGAGCAGCAGCAATGGCTGCCCGAGCAGCTTTTCCTCGTATATGCAGGGTGAACTGGTGATCGCCGGCAGGCTCGGCAGCGTATGCAGCTCGTGCCTGTCGAGCATGGGCTGCAGGTGCGCCTGCCTGACCACCGCCAGTTGCCGCCCGGTCAACTCCTCCAGGCGCGCCAGGTCGAGCAGGTGATCGCGTGGGTAGAGCACCAGCACCGCCCCGATCAGATCGTCCAGCAGGACGGCCTGGACACGCTGTGCCGGTACGGAACCGTTGTTTTCATGGCACACCCGGTAAGGCAGGTCCAGGGTCTGCAGCAATTTCGCGATCAACGGCGGAAGTTCGGGAACGGCAGAAGTACCGACAGCTAGATTCATGAGTGGATCCATTTGAGCCATGCCCTGCAGTATAGCCAGCGGTCTGGCAGAGCGTAGATACGACAAAGTATCAGACCTGGCCATACTGCTGGCCATGTCGGAGCCAACGCGCCAGCAGCGGGCTGACATGCTGCGGCCAGCGCTCCAGCAGTGTCTGGGCCGCATCGCGCACCGCTGGCAGCAGGTCGGCGTCGCGCATCAGGTCGGCCACCTTGAATTGCAGCAGGCCGGTCTGGCGAACGCCGAGCATTTCGCCCGGGCCACGCAGTTCCAGGTCCTTCTCGGCGATCAGGAAACCATCGCAGGTCTCCCGCATGATCCCCAGGCGTTCCCGGCCTATCTGTGACAGTGGCGGATGATAGAGCAACACGCAATGGCTGGCGGCACTGCCGCGCCCTACCCGGCCACGCAACTGGTGAAGTTGCGCCAGCCCCAGACGTTCGGGGTTCTCAATGATCATAAGGCTGGCATTGGGCACGTCCACCCCCACTTCGATCACCGTAGTGGCGACCAGCAACTGCAATGCGCCGGTCTTGAAATCCTGCATCACCGCCGCCTTTTCCGCCGGCTTCATGCGCCCGTGGATCAACCCCACGCGCAAGCCGCCCAAGGCCGCGCAAAGGTCGGCATAGGTGGTTTCGGCGGCCTGGCAGGTCATCTCCTCGGACTCTTCGATCAGCGTACAGACCCAGTAGGCCTGCCGCCCCTGCCCGCAGGCCAGGCGCACCCGCTCGATGACTTCCAGGCGCCGGCTGTCGGCGACCAGCAGCGTATTGACCGGTGTACGCCCCGGAGGCAGCTCATCGAGGATCGAGGTGTCCAGGTCGGCATAGGCACTCATGGCCAGGGTACGCGGAATGGGCGTGGCGGTCATGATCAACTGGTGCGGGCACAACTGGCCATCCACGCCCTTGCGCCGCAGCGCCAGGCGTTGCTGCACACCGAAACGGTGCTGCTCGTCGATCACCACCAGCGCCAGGCGCTGGAAGCGCACCTCATCCTGGAACAGCGCATGGGTGCCCACCACCATCGGCACCCCCGCGCCGATACGTTCGAGGGCGGTCGCACGGGCCTTGCCCTTGAGCTTGCCGGCCAGCCAGGCGACCTCGATGCCCAGCGGGTTCAGCCACTTGTCGAAATTGATGAAATGCTGCTCGGCCAATATCTCGGTCGGCGCCATCAGCGCCACCTGGTAGCCGGCTTCGAGCGCCTGCAACGCCGCCAGGGCCGCCACCACGGTCTTGCCCGCGCCCACGTCACCCTGCACCAGACGCAGCATCGGCTCGGCCTGGGCCAGATCATAGGCGATTTCCGCCGCGACCCTTTTCTGCGCCCCGGTCGGCTGGAAACCCAGGTTGTCGAGGAAAGCCTGCGGCAGGCGCCGGGCGGGAGGCAGCGGGGGCGCCTGCTGGGAACGCACGCTTTCACGCAGGCGTTGCAACGACAACTGATGGGTCAGCAGTTCCTCGAACGCCAGCCGGTGCTGGGCCCAGTGCCGCCCCTCGGCCAGCTCCTGCAGGTCGGCATCCGCTGGCGGCCGGTGCAGGTAGCGAATGGCCTGGTCCAGGGCGCCCAGGCGGTATTCCACAGCCAACTCCGCGGGTAGCCAGTCGGGCAGGCTGTGCGGCCCGAGCCGCAGCAGCGCCTGCTGACTGAGGTTGCGCAGGCGCTGCTGGGTCAACCCCTCGGTGGTGGGATAGATCGGGGTCAGCGTCTGCTCCACCGCGGGGCTCTCCTGCCCCTGCAGGCTGCGATATTCAGGATGATAGATTTCCAGCCCCGTGGCGCCAGGCCGCACCTCGCCATAGCAACGCAGTTGGTTGCCACGCTTCATGCCGTCCTTCTGTGCCTGGCTGAAATGGAAGAAGCGCAGGCTCAAGGTACCGCTACCATCCTGCAGACGCACCAGCAGGCTGCGCCGCCGTCCCATGATCACATCGGCACCGGCCACCGTGCCCTCGACCACGGCATCCTGCCCGGGACGCAAGGCGCCGATCGGCGTTATGCGGGTACGGTCCTGGTAACGGAGCGGCAGGTGGAAAAGCACATCCTGCAGGGTCTCCAGGCCGACCCGCGCCAGCTTCTCGGCCAGCGCCGCGCCTACGCCCTTGAGCGTCGTCACCGGGATATCGGCCAGTTCGGTCATCGACTCAGCAGCTCACCGCGTTCTTGCCAACCGAGCAGAGGCGGATCGAGTCGGCCAGGATCTCGATGGCTTTTGGCCGCGGGAAACTGACGCGCCAGGCGATCGCCACCGTACGAAAGGGGACCGGGGAAGTGAATGGCCTGACCTCGAGTATTCCAGGCGCATAGTGGTAACTGTCCACTGCGGACAGCGGCAGGACCGACACGCCAAGCCCCGAAGCGACCATATGGCGAATAGTCTCCAGCGAACTGGCTTCCACCGTGGTATTGCTGACCGTTTCGCCCTTGCGCGTGGTCGGGCAGGACTCCAGCACCTGATCACGAAAACAGTGCCCCTCGCCAAGCAGCAGCAGGCTGCTGTCATTGAGCTGTTCAGGATCGATGCTCTCCAGGGCGGTCCAGGGGTGCCCGGCCGGCATCAGCACGTAGAACGGCTCGTCGTACAGCGTCCTGGTCACGACATCCGCTTCCTGGAACGGCAGGGCGATGATGATCGCGTCGAGTTCGCCGGTACGCAGCTTGTCGCGCAGTACATGGGTGAAGTTTTCCTCGATGTACAGCGGCATGTCCGGGGCGACCCGGTGCAGTTGAGGAATCAGGTGGGGAAAGATATAGGGACCGACCGTATAGATGGCCCCGACCTTGAGAGGGGCGGCCAGCTGGTTCTTGCCGACCTGGGCCAGCTCGCGGATGCTCTGGGCCTGCTCCAGCACCTTCTGTGCCTGGGTAACGATGCCTTCGCCGACCGGGGTCAGGCGCACCGCACTCTTGGTGCGTTCGAAAATCAGAATGCCAAGCTCGTCCTCGAGCTTCTTCACACCGACCGACAAGGTCGGCTGGCTGACATGACAGCGCTCTGCCGCACGCCCGAAATGCTGTTCCTGAGCGAGTGTGACGATGTAACGGAGTTCGGTGAGGGTCATAGCCAATATCCATTGAGATACAGCTAAGCATAGCGGCAGTCTTGCGCAGAAACCAAGCAGCAAGGCTGCGCATGATCTGCGCAGCCTTGCGCGGCATTACCTTCCCCGCTCCAGCGAGTACACGAAGGGTGCCAGGACTTCCAGCGTACCGTTCTTCAATAGCTCCTCGGGAGGGGCGGGGAGCGGCTGTGCGCGGCGGATCATCTGCTCGGTCGCCCGGTTCAGGGAGGAACTGCCGGAGTTGCCGACCAGTTCGTAGGACAGCACGTTGCCCTTGGCATCGACCACGAAACGCAACCTGACCACACCCTCATGACCACGACGCCGCGCATCATCGGGATAGCGCTTGTAGCGGTTCAGGTGAGCCAGCAGACGGCTCTGCCAGGTCGGCTCGGCATTCGAGGTGATCGGTGCGCTCTCGCCCTGCTCGGTGGTCGCCAGGCGATCGTCGAAGCGATTGGCGCTTGGCTGCGACTGCGAGGCTTCCTGGGTTTCCGGCTCCTGTGGCTGCTCCGGCTCGGGCTCCTTCTTCGGCTCCGGCTTGATCTCGGGGCGAGGCTTGGGCCGCTCCTTCTTGGGCTTCGGCTTGGGCGGCGGCGGCACCGCGATCTTCGGCTTGGGCGCTTCGGCCAGCTTGGGCAGCGGTTCGGGTTCGGGCTCTTCGATCGGCTCGGGTGGCTGCACCGGCTTGGGCGGCGTCGGTGGCGCGGGCTTGGGCGCCGCGGGCAGCGGTGCCAGCTCGATCATCATGGCCAGGGGCGGCATCTCCACCTCGGTGACTTCCGGCTTCCAGTACAGTGACCAGATCGCCAGGCCGATGTGCAGCCCCAGTACCAACACGAGACTGCCAGCCCACAACGACAGTTTGTAGGGCTGATTACTCATGGCGCGCCGACCGTCTCCAGGCCCACGAGGCCGATTTTCAGGTAGCCGGCTGCACGCAGCCCATCCATGACTTCCATCAGGTGCCCGTACTCCAGCGCGGTGTCGCCACGCACGAAGACCGTATGGTCCTTGTCGCCCTTGGTCTGGACATCGAGCGCGCCGCCCATGGTGGCCAGCGTCACTTCCTCGTTGCCCAGGAACAGGCTGTTGTCTTCCTTGATGCTCAGGTAGATCGGCTGGTCCGGCCGGGGCGCGGGCTTGGCGGTGGACGCCGGCAGGTCGAGCTTGATATCCACGGTCGCCAGCGGGGCCGCGACCATGAAGATGATCAGCAGCACCAGCATCACGTCGATGAACGGCGTTACGTTGATCTCATGGGCTTCGGAAAGGTCGTCCTCGGCCCCTTCTTTCAGATGCATGCCCATGCTCAGCCCACCTTGGCAACGTGAGGATGCGAGTTGCGCTCGGCCGGGGGTTGATGGTCCAGGTCACGGCTGACCAGCAGCAGCACCTGGGCCGAGGCGTCGGCGACCTGGGCCTTGTAACCGGAGATCGAGCGCGCGAATACGTTATAGATGACCACTGCCGGAATCGCCGCGACCAGCCCCAGGGCGGTAGCCAACAGCGCCTCGGCGATACCCGGGGCGACCACTGCCAGGTTGGTGGTCTGGGATTTGGCGATACCGATGAAGCTGTTCATGATCCCCCACACGGTACCGAACAGACCGACGAAAGGCGCCGTCGAACCGATGGTGGCCAGCACGCCGGTCCCCTGGCTCATGCTACGACCGCTGGCGACCACCAGACGCTCGAGGCGGAAACTGACCCGCTCCTTGATCGCGTCCTTGTCGGTGCTCTTGGAGGAAAGGTTCAACTCCTCCTGGGCATCCTCGATCAGCAGCGTACTGAAGCTGTGCTGGACACGGGCCTGGTCGGCAGCCTGCTTGAGCGTACTGACCCGCTTCAGCTCGCCGATTTCGCCCCGCAGGCGACGCTTGGCGCGAATCAGTTCGAGGCCTTTGGCGACCCAGATGGTCCAGGTGATGATCGAGGCGATGACCAGGCCGATCATCACGGCTTTCACGACGATATCCGCGCCCTGGTACATGCCCCATGGAGAGAGGTCGTGGGCAAAGCCGGCAACGAGTTCCTCTTCGGCGGCGGCCTCGCCTTCGACCGCTGCGGCCGGCGCAGCATCCTCGGGCGCGCCTTCAGCGTCCTCTGCCGCCGACGGGGCATCCGCTGGCACTGGATCGCTCGGAAGCCCCTCGCCTGCCGGGGCGACGGGCGCCTCGCCGTTGGCGTTGCGATGGTTCCGGTGATGGTGATCCCGACCATCGGGCGCCTCGCTGGCGGCGGGAGCAACTGCCGGGGTCGTTTCATCGGCCTGGCTGGCTGGCACCAGCGACAAGGCAAGCAGGACAGCCACGAACATGCGCAAGGCAGCGCTGTTGAACGGGGCACGGGAGAATATCGATTTCATGCGGGCCACACCTGATCTGAGCGGGACGGACAGTGGCTCGAATGGTTAATTGACGAGCCAGAGCAAGCACCGATTGTCGCAAATAGTTATCGTTCGTTAAAGAAATAAAATTAATTTTCCTTCACGAAGGCATTAGCGTACCTGAGCAGGGGGTGGAAATCAGCCAGAATCACAGCGCAAACCACTCCCATATGCCTTTAGCGGATGCGGGTACCGGGCGACAACGTGAAGCCAATGGCCAGCCACGGCACCCGCAACGCCGCCAACATCCCCGCCTTCCTCCCGTGGGACGCGGCGACCTTCGATGGCAGGATCGACCATGGGATCGAAGTGATCCTGAAGCAGCCGGACTGCCGCGGCATCCAGTGCCCCCCCGTTGCGCCATGTGCCTGGTGATGCCGATCCGGGCCGGGAGGGGCGCCAGGATCACTGGAGCAGTTGTGTACCCGCCAGCCTGCCGAGCGCTGCGCCAGGGGCATCGGGCAGGCGAAGCGCGCTACAGGTACTTGAGCCAGGCGATATCGCGACGACGTGCCTTGAGTGCGGCGAACCAGCGTACCGGCGGGTAGAGGGCGAAGGCCAGCAGGATGCTGCACAGCCAGATGCCGGGCATCGAGCCGAAACCGAAATACTCGCCCTGGTTCAGGCCCCAGGTCGCCACGCAGGCCAGGTAGAGGATTTTCAGCACATAAAGGTGCAACAGGTAGAAGAACATCGGCGCGCCACCGAAAACCCCGAGCCGTTGCACCCAGCGGCGCTGCTGCAACCGTTCGAACAGGTACAGCAGCAACAGGCAGACCCCCAGGGTCAGGGCGATGAACAGCAGCGACGGCGGATATTTGGTGATGTTGAAGAAGCTCATCAGGGTCTGCAGGGCGGTCTCGCCGCCCGCCCATGGCTTCTCACCGTAACCATTGAGCAAGCGCAGCGCGACGAAACCCGCGAGCATGCCAAAACCGGCGCTCAGCAGGCGCTGGCGGCGCAGCGGAGCGCTGGCGGAGCGGGCGAACCAGGGGCCGGCCGCATAACCGAGGGCGATGATGCCGATCCACGGCAGCAAGGGATAGGAGGTACGCAAGCGCAGGTGCTCGGACGCTTCGATCCAGCCGCGGTCATGCAGGATGGCCCAGGGAATATGCAGGACCGAATCGACCGGGAAATGCAGGCCATCGAGCAGGTTGTGCCCGGCGACGATCAGCAGGCCGAGGGTGGCCAGCGCCACGCGGGGTAGCCAGACCAGCGCGGACAGCGCCAGCATGCTCAGGCCGATGGCCCAGATCACTTGCAGATAGATGACGCTGGGCGGGAACTGGAAAGTCCAGGCGAAGTTGACCAGGGTCAGCTCCAGCAGCACCAGGAACAGCCCGCGCTTGAACAGGAAGGCGGATGCCTGGGCGGCCCCCTGATACTTCTCGGCGAACAGGAAGGCCGACAGGCCGGTGAGGAAGACGAAGACCGGCGCGCACAGGTGCGCCAGGGTACGGCTGAAAAACAGCGCGGGCTCGGTCTGCGCCACATCCATCGGGTCGCCGACCTGCATGTGCAGGTAGAAGGTTTCCCGTACATGGTCGAGCAGCATGAAAAGAATCACCAGCCCTCTCAACGCATCGATGGAGAGCAGCCGGGTAGCAGGGGCGTTATTCATAGAACCTGGATCTGGTGAAAATAGAAATTTCGAACAATATATTCCATACAGGTTTCACAGCCAAATGGCGTGCCCCGTCCCAGGGCAAGCGCATGAAAGCCACCTCGGCCCACGTAACGCAGCACGACAGGTATCGGCGCTCGCAGCCATTTCGAGGCTTCCCTTGCGGGCAGCAGGATCGGGCCTCATGAGCTGTTCATGATCGTTTCCAGACAACTGTGCGCAAACGACTCGTTTTCCCGGAAAATACTCATTGGCAGGTTTGTGCGGGGGTGCGTATGGCGTACTCCACCGCCGCTCGAGCTTGCGAAATCGTGAACAGGTTCTCAGATATACCCGCTCGAGAAAACAGCATGCCCATCTAATTTGACATGGTATAACATGCACTTTTTACGATCCACGCCCCAGCCATACGATCGACAACCACGCTCACTGGGCACAGCCCCAGGCTGAATCATTGCTTCCCATCCAATGAAACGTCTGCGGCCGTTCGGCATTGAGTACCGCACTTCAGGAGTCTTTATGAAAACCACCTCGGCCTCTCTCGCTGTCTTGACAGCGATGGTCATGACCGATCTTTACGCCGCCCAACCCGGAAACTCGACCATTACCCTGGGCGAGGTGCGCGTATCGAAAAAGTCCGGCACCGCGTTGCGCACCGAGAACGTGCTGACTTCCGTCGACGTGATGGGCGGCGACCAGGTGGAAGACAAGAACGTCATGAACAGTTGGCAACTGCTGGGGCAGATGCCCGGCATCCAGCTCACCGAAACCGGCCAGGGCGCCGAGTCCGGCAAGGCCACCTTCCGCGCATTCAACGGCGAAGGCTACATCAACGGTATCAAGGTGCTGATCGACGGCGTACCGAGCAACGTCAACAGTGGTAACCAGCGCTTCATCGACATGGTCTTTCCACTCGATATCGACTACATCGAGGTGGTGCGCGGTACCAACGATCCGCGCTACGGCCTGCATAACATCGGCGGCAATATCAATTACGCCACCCGCCAGGGCGGTAACTACATCGATAGCCGCCTGACCTACGGCAGCTTCGATACCCGCGAGATACAACTGGCAGTGGGCCATGAAGAAGGCAACTTCGCCCAGAACTACCTGCTGGCCAAGCAGGACTCGGACGGTTTCCGTGACAATGGCAATTCCAACAAGTACGCCCTCGGCGGCAAGTGGTTCGTCAGCGACGATGCGCAAACCTTCCGCGTCGGCCTGATCGCGCGCCTGTATCACCACCAGGCCGAGGAGGGCGGTTTCCTCACCCGCCAGGAGATGCGCGCCAGCCGTACCCGGTCGCCAGCCAAGAATGCCAACGACAGCGACGACCGTGACATGAAGCACCTGAGCCTGCACATGGACTGGCAGCTCAACGACGATTTGAACCTGAGCAGCAAGCTCTACTACAACAGCTACAACGATGATCGCACCGTCACCTTCACCAGCTACCAGGCTGGCGATGCGCCACGTCAGCGCCGCCTGTGGGACGAGCAACAGAGCGGCGTGCTGAGCAACCTCACCTGGCGCGCCAACGACCTGCTGACCCTCGATGGCGGCATCAGCTTCGAAGAACAGGACAACGCCTATCGCCGCCAGCGCTACCCCTATGGCGTGCCGACCGACTTCGACGCAGCGCCCACACGCATCCAGAACGACGATCATTACACCCTGCGCAACCTGGGGGCCTATGTCCAGGGGATCATCCAGCCGACCGAGTCACTGAAGATCATCCCGGCCATGCGCGTGGACAAGTTCACCGGCAACACCAACCTGCTCGGTGGCGAGAAGGCATCGCTGCAGGACTACGGCTGGATCCGGCAGCCGAAACTGAGCGTCATCTACAGCCTCACGCAGAATGTCGATGTCTATGCCAACTGGGGGCGGACCTTCCAGATTCTCACGGGCAGCACCGGGCCGGCCTACATGACCGCCGGGCAAGGCAGATACGACCCGTCGATCAACACCGGCAAGGAGCTGGGGGTGAAATTCCGCCCGTTCGAAGGCTCCGAGGCGCGGCTGTCCGTATGGCAGCAGGATGCCACCGATGAAGTGGCGAACATGCCCAGCACCGGCACCACCGTCGGGCTCGGGGAAACCCGCCGGCGTGGCGTCGACATGCAGATCACCGCGCAACTGAATGACCAGTGGACGCTGTGGGGCTCCCACGCGATCCAGGAGGCCAAGGTGATCAAGGCCTTCACCTCGGCGGGAGAATCCCTGGCCGGCAAGGAGGTGTTCTCCACGCCACGCTACATCAGCAACTTCGGCGCCGATTACCGCTTCAACGATAGCTGGCGCTTCGGTGTCCAGGCACGCGCCCAGGGCAGCTATTACATCGATGAACTGAACGAGGCCGGCAAATATGGCGGCTTCGCGGTACTGGATGCCAACGCCAGCTACCAACTGTCCAGCACCACCAGCATCGACCTGCAGTTGAAGAACCTGACCGACCGCGAGTACGAATACGTCTGGTACGACAACTTCTTCTGGGGCGGCGACGACCAGCCGATGTTCTCCCCGGCGCCGGGCCGCTCGGCCTATGTGTCGCTCAACATGAAGCTGTAGCGGATGAGTATCCGTCGCCTGGGGTTAAGCTCGAAGCAGTCGTAGGGGCGCCATGCGTACTGGCAAGCGACGCGCTATCCTCCCGGCGCACCCGGCGTGGATTACGCCTCCAGCTTCCGGCTGCTCCTACTCTTGATACATGGACCCCATGCAATGACGGCTCCCGTTCTGATGATCGCCGGCTGCGGCGACCTCGGGCTGCGACTCGCCGCGCAGCCGCTGCTGGCGGATTGGCGTATCCATGGCCTGCGCCGTGATACCACGGCACTGCCCGCCTCGATCCTGCCAGTGCCCGGCGACTTCACGCAGCCGGCCTGTCCCGATGGCTGGCCGGCAGGCCCTATCGACTACCTGCTCTACAGCGCTTCGCCGCAACGACGCGACGAAGACGGCTATCGCCTGGCCTATGTCGAGGGGCTGCGCAACGTGCTGGCCTGGCTGGCGCTGTACGGCCAGCATCCACGACGGCTGCTGTTCGTCTCCAGCGTCGGCGTCTATGGGCAACACGATGGCGAATGGGTGGACGAACGCTCCCCCACCGAACCCGACGGCTACACCGGCCAGGTGATGCTGGAAGCCGAGCGCCTGGCGCTGGCCAGCGGCCTGCCGGCCACCCTGGTGCGCCTGGCGGGCCTCTACCACCCGTCACGGCCCTGGTTGCAGGGCCAGGTGCGAGCCGGTATGCAGGCACAGCAGGAGCCCCCGCAATACAGCAACCGCATCCACCGCGACGATGCGGCGACACTGCTGGCTACCTTGTTGCTGGCAGAGCAGGGCGGAACCGCGCTGGAAGACTGCTACCTCGGCGTGGACGACGCACCGGCGCCTCTGCATGAAGTGGTCGACTGGCTGCGCCAGCGCCTGGGCATCGACGCACCGGACGGGCCGGCCATCCAGCGCCGCGCCGGCAGCAAGCGCTGCAGCAATGCCCGCGCCCGGGCGCTGGGCTGGACGCCCCGCTACCCGAGCTACCGCGAAGGCTACGCCGACGAGCAGGAGTGAAACGAACGAACCCTGCGCGGCCTGTGCGGTCCATGTTCTGTGGATAAATCAGGAGATATCAACCATGGGATTCATCGGAACCATCATCGTCGGCCTTATCGTCGGACTCATCGCCCGCTTCATCAAACCCGGCGATGACAACATGGGCTGGATCATGACCATCCTGCTCGGCATCGGCGGTTCGCTGCTGGCCGGCTACGGTGGCCAGGCACTGGGTTTCTACGACGCGGGCCAGGGCGCCGGCTTTATCGGCTCAGTGATCGGTGCGATCATCCTGCTGCTGATATATGGTGCGTTGAGCAAACGCAAATGACCCCGCCGGGCCGTCCTCGGCGGCCCACTCCTCCACCCGAAGCCCTTCCATGCGTCCGATCCTGCTGTCGCTTCTGTTGTTCTGTGTCCCCCTGCATGCGGCGCAAGCCGAACTCGACTGGCTGGAGCTGATGCCGGAGGAGGACCGTTTAGCGCTGGAGAACATGCCGGAGATCGAACACGACACGCCGGAAGACTTCGGCTTCAGCGACCAGGGTGGGCTCAAGCAGGGCGGCGGGCTGCCCGACGTGATGTACTCGGCGAAGACCGTGCAGGCGCTGGATGGCAAGACCATCCTTCTCGGCGGCTATCCGGTACCACTGGAAAGCGATGCCCGGGGCCGCAGCACCGAATTTTTCCTGGTGCCCTACCCCGGCGCCTGCATCCACGTACCGCCACCACCGCCCAACCAGATCGTACTAGTGCGCTACCCCAGGGGCATCCTGTTGGACGACATCTACGCACCGCTGTGGATCGAAGGCCCGCTGCGGGTGGAGAAGGTCAGCAACGACCTGGCCGACGCCGCCTATGCGCTGGACGCCACGGAAGTGCGGCTGGTCGAGGAAGAGGACCTCTGAGGCGCCCGCGCTTCACCTGTGGAGCCTGATCGCAGCACGAGCGCCGCGCCCCACATCCAATATCGACATGTGCTTGCACGCCGCAGGGTGCGCCATGCGCGCCTGGGCGCTTGACGCCACTGCCCCTGGTGCGCACGCGGCGCACCCCATCTCAAAGAGAGCTGACCATATGCCGACAGTTGATGCGTGTCGTGACACTCGTGCGCGTCAACGATCAAAGCCGCCGGGCCGTCCCCGCGCTACGCGGACCAGCTCAGGTGCTTTCCCGTTCCACCAGTTTGCAGGCGAGGCGGTTCAGGCGTTGCACCGGCTGCTCGGCGGGCAGTGCGCCGAGGCTCTGCAGCACGCGCTGGGCGGCGATCTCGCCGATTTCCCGGGACGGCGGGCGAACGGTGGTCAGGCTGGGCAGCAGCAGCTCGGCGAAGGCATAGTCGCCGAAGCCCATCACCGCGCAATCCTCCGGCATGCGCAGGCCGGCGCGCTGGGCCGCGAGCAGGCCGCCGGCGGCCAGGTTGTCGTTGGCGAAGATGATCGCGTCGGGCCACGGCGTACGCTTCATCAGGTGCTGCATCGCCTGCTTGCCGGCCTCGAAGGGGGCGCTGTCGCTGCTGGGCACGAACACCCAGGGCTCCAGCCCCGCTTCGCGCAGGGTGTCGGCATAGCCGTCGCGGCGGTCGAGGGCGCTGAAGTCGCCGGCGGCGCTGTTCTGCACGAAGGCAATGCGCCGGTAGCCCTTGTCCAGCAGATGGCGGGCGGACATCACGCCGACATCATAGTGCAGGAAGCCGACCTGGATCGGTGTGCGCCGGGGCTGGTAGTCCCAGACCTCCACCAGCGGGATATCGGCATCGGCGAGCAGCTTCTCGGTGCCTTCGCTATGGAAGTGGCTGGTCACCGCCAGGGCCGCCGGCGACCAGCCGAGGAAGCTGCGTACCGCGCTTTCTTCCTGTTCCGTGGAGAAATAACTGGAGGCCAGCAGCAACTGGTAGCCGTGGCCGGCCAGGGTGTCGCTGAAGCCCTGGATGGTGTTGGCGAAGATCGGCCCGGAAATGTTCGGCACGACCATGCCAACGATACGCCCGCGCGCCGAGGCCAGCCCGCCGGCCACCAGGTTGGGCACATAGCCGAGGCGCTCGACCACTGCCTGGATACGCTCGCGCAGCTCGGCCGAGACCTGTTCCGGCTGGTTGAAATGGCGCGACACGCTGATAGCCGACACACCGGCCTCGCGCGCCACCTGGTTGAGGGTGACCCGGCCGGCGCCACGGCGCTTGCGAGGGCGATCCTGGTCCTGCGCCATGGCGGACTCCAAGCCTTTAGAAGGCGGCAACATACCTGATTGTTAGCGCTAGCAGAAGCGCCCGGGGCGATCGCGCTATGCGCTTGAAAAGCCGATAAAAGCGTTGGCTGGATGAAAGAGCGCCAGCCCAACGCTGTTCTCGTCTGTCCGCGTGCCCAGGCGCTTGAACCATTCGATAATAGAATATGAATCTAATATTTTAGTATTTGACGCGATAAGAGAAGGCATCGAACATTGCTTATGTTAGCGCTAACAAGGCGCAATGCCGCGATGTCCAACTGTCACTCGCACGAGCGGGACCAGACCACTAGCGGCAACCGTGAGGCCCCCGCGGCCTGTGTCTGGTTCAACGGAGCAGAGAGACCATGCCTATACAGAATTCACCTTCGCCCCGCACGCGGCTGGGCACCGCCATCGTGCTGGCTTCGCTCGGGCAGCCGCTGTTCGCCGCCGAGCCGGCCGCCGAGCCCCGCGCCGCCGCCCTGGGCACCGTGACGGTGACCGCCACCCGCCGCGAGGCCAGCCTGCAGGAAGTGCCGGTGGCCGTGTCGGTGGTGGACGGCGAGCAGCTCGAACGCGACAACCGCAACAACGTCTCGAGCATCGTGCAGCAGGTGCCGACCCTGAATTACCGCGCCGGCGCTTCGAACAAGGACACCTCGCTGTTCGTGCGCGGCGTCGGCACCATCTCCACCTCGCCGGGCGTCGAGCCGACCGTGGCCACGGTGGTCGATGGCGTGGTGTTCGGTCGCCCCGGGCAGTCCACCCTGGACCTGCTCGACCTGCAGCGCATCGAAGTGCTGCGCGGCCCGCAGGGCACCCTGTTCGGCAAGAACGCCTCGGCCGGGGTGCTCAATATCGTCAGCCAGGACGTGCCGGAGGAAACCCGCGGCTACGTCGACTACTCGCATTTCGGCAAGGGCAACGAGCACCGCCTGCGCTTCGGTATCGGCGGGCGCCTGACGGACACCCTGAAAGGCTCCCTGAGCACCCTGTGGGGCGCCTACGACGGCAATGTGAAGAACGTCCACAACGGCCACCGGGTCAACGGCTACGACCGCAAGGGCGTGCGCGGCAAGCTGGTGTTCGAGCCGAACGAGGACCTGCGCGTGACCCTGATCGCCGACCATATGGATGGCGAGGACGACCTGCCCAACGGCGTGATCACCGCGACCAGCAACGCCACCTTCGCCAGCGCCCTGCGCCCGGTGGTCGCCAGCGCGGACAACCGCCGCATCAACACTGACTACCGGACCTACGTCGAGGACCGCAACAGCGGCCTGTCCGGCCAGGTCGACTGGCGCCTCGGTGATTTCACCCTGACCTCGATCAGCGCCTGGCGCGGCTGGGACAACACCCAGTATCAGGATGGCGACCGCCTGGCCACGCTGCCGCTGGCTGCTTCCCACGACAAGGGCGAGGTGGACTACGAGCAGTTCTCCCAGGAATTCCGCCTGACTTCGCCGAAAGGGCAGTTCAACGAATACGTGCTCGGTGCCTACTACTTCCACGGCCGCTCCGACGAGCGCTACCAGCGCTGGTCGACCAATGCCGGCGTGCTCGACCATGGCCGCGCCGACTACAGTGTGCGCAACGACAGCTTCGCGCTGTTCGGCGAGAACACCTTCAACTTCACCGACGACCTGCGCGGCATCCTCGGCCTGCGCTGGACCTACGACGAACTGGACTACGAGCACCGCCGCGTCTCGACCTCGGCGGTGGCGGTCACCGGCATCCAGCCCTCCACCTCCAGCAGCGGCTCGGTGGACGAGGACGGCTTCAGCGGCCGCGTCGGCCTGCAGTACGATTTCACAGACGACCTCGTCGGCTACCTGACCTACTCGCGTGGCTACAAGGGGCCGGCCTACAACACCTTCTTCAACATGCAGCCGCGCGACACCGGCGCGCTCAAGCCGGAAACCTCCGACGCCTACGAGCTGGGCCTGAAGGCGACCGCGCTGGACAAGCGCCTGAGCGCCAACCTGGCGCTGTTCCATACCGACTACGACGACTACCAGGCCAACTTCTTCGATACCGTGGCGGGCCAGGTGGTGACCCGGCTGATCAACGCCGGCAGCGTCAAGACCCAGGGCGTCGAGCTGGACGCCGCCTTCCAGGTCACCCGCCAGTTCAAGCTGTCGGCGGCGCTGGCCTACACCAAGGCACGCATCGACCACTTCAACTGTCCGGCGGGCGCGGCGGCCACCTGCGACATCGACGGCGGCCGCCTGCCGTTCACCCCGGACTGGAAGAGCCATGTGCGCGCTGACTACAGCATCCCGCTGGGCAATGGCCTGGATGTGGAACTGTCCACCGACTATAGCTGGCAGGACGCGGTGCAGTTCAGCCTCGACCAGAACGCCGACACCGTGCAGGACGCCTACGGCATCTGGAACGCCAGCGTTGCCCTGGCCGACTATGACGCCGGCTGGCGCGTGGCACTGCTGGGCAAGAACCTCGGCGACAAGTCCTACGCCCAGGCGCTGGCGACCGGTGGCGGGCACGTCTACCGCGCCGTGCCGCGCGACGACGAGCGTTACTTCGGCATACAACTGCGCAAGGATTTCTGAGCTGGAGACGCCGTGGTGCGCATAGCGCACCCGGCGCAAGAGCTGCGTGCAGAACCCACCCGAGCCGACACAGAACGACCGGGCGGTATTGTCATCCATCCAGGTAGATTCCCATGAGCCAACCCCGTCAACTCCGTCTCGGCGCCTTCCTCATGGCCACCGGTCACCATGTGGCCGCCTGGCGCCACCCGCAGGTCAACCCGGACCCGCTGGACCTGGCCGGCTACAAGCGCGCCGCGCGGATCGCCGAGGCGGCCTGCTTCGATGCGCTGTTCGTGGCCGACAGCGTGGCCGCGCCGACTGACGCCATTGCCAGCCGCACCGCCCGTTCGGTGTACTTCGAACCGCTCACGCTGCTGTCGGCGCTGTCGGCGGTGACCGAGCGCATCGGCCTGGTCGGCACCGTCACCACCAGCTACAACGAGCCGTACCACGTGGCGCGCAAGTTCGCCTCCCTCGACCACCTGTCCGGCGGCCGCGCCGGCTGGAACCTGGTGACCTCGGATGCCGCCGCCGAGGCGCAGAACTTCGGCCTCGAGGCGCATATCCCGCACGCCGAGCGCTACGCCCGCGCCAGCGAGTTCCAGCAGGTGGTGCAAGGGCTGTGGGACAGTTGGGCGGACGACGCCTTCGTGCGCGACCAGGCCAGCGGGCAGTTCTACGACCCGGCCGGGCTGCACGTCCTCGACCACGTCGGCGAGCACTTCCGGGTGAAGGGCCCGCTCAACGTGGCGCGCTCGCCCCAGGGGCGGCCGGTGCTGGTGCAGGCCGGCTCCTCGGAAACCGGCCGCGAGCTGGCGGCGCGCACCGCCGAGGTGGTGTTCACCGCGCAGACCTCGCTGGCCAGCGCCCAGGCCTTCTACGCCGACCTCAAGGGCCGCCTGGGCAAGTACGGGCGCCACGAGGACGAACTGAAGATCATGCCCGGCGTGTTCGTGGTGGTCGGCCACAGCGAAGCCGAGGCGCGCGAGAAGTTCGAGCAGTTCCAGCAATTGGTGGAGCCCGAGGTGGGCGTCGCCCTGCTCGGGCGCATGCTCGGCAACTTCGACCTGTCCGGCTATCCGCTGGACGGCCCGTTGCCCGAACTGCCGCTGACCCAGGACGGCCAGCAGAGCCGGCAGAGGCTGCTGACCGAGATCGCCGGCCAGGAAAACCTCAGCCTGGCCCAGCTCGGCCGACGCATCGCCGGCGGGCGCGGGCACCACACCCTGGTCGGCACCCCGCTGCAGATCGCCGATGAACTGCAAGCCTGGTTCGAAGGGCGCGGTGCCGACGGCTTCAACGTGCTGGTACCGCACCTGCCGGCCGGCCTGGAAGACTTCGCCACCCAGGTCGTCCCGGAACTGCAACGGCGCGGCCTGTTCCGCAGCGAATACCAGGGCACGACGCTGCGCGAGCATCTGGGACTGAAACGGCCGGGCAATCCATTTTTCTAGCGACAAGCCGCAAGCGACAAGCTGCAAGTGGAAGCGTTGACCGCAAGCGCTGTCGTCCCCGCATGCTGTGCAGCTTGCAGCTTGCAGCTTGCAGCTTGCAGCTTGCAGCTCAACGGAGACTTACCATGACCTACACCCCCGCCCCCACCCGCTACCAACGCATCCCCTACCGTCGGGTCGGTCGCAGCGGCCTGCTGCTGCCGGCGCTGTCCCTCGGGCTGTGGCACAACTTCGGCGATGCCACGCCGGTCGATACCCAGCGTGCACTGTTGCGCACTGCCTTCGACCTGGGGATCACCCACTTCGACCTGGCCAACAACTACGGTCCGCCCTATGGCAGCGCCGAGAGCAACTTCGGCCGCCTGCTGCGCGAGGACTTCGCGGCCTATCGCGATGAACTGATCATTTCCACCAAGGCCGGCTGGGACATGTGGCCAGGGCCGTACGGGCAGGGCGGCAGCTCGCGCAAATACCTGATCTCCAGTCTCGACCAGAGCCTCGCGCGGCTGGGCCTGGACTATGTCGACATCTTCTATTCGCACCGCTTCGACGCCGACACGCCGCTGGAGGAAACCGCCATCGCCCTGGCCGATATCGTGCGCCAGGGCAAGGCGCTGTACGTCGGCATTTCCTCCTACTCGGCGGGCAAGACCCGGGAGATCGCCGCCCTGTTGCGCGAGTTGAAAGTGCCGCTGCTGATCCACCAGCCGGCCTACAATCTGTTCAACCGCTGGATCGAGCAGGACCTGCTGGACGCCACTGGCGAACTGGGTGCCGGCGTCATCGTCTTCACCGCGCTGGCCCAGGGGCTGCTCAGCGATAAATACCTGAACGGCATTCCGCAGGACGCCCGGGTCAACCGTCCAGGTGGCGCCTCGCTGCGCCCCGAGCACCTGTCCGAGGCGAACCTGCAGCGCGCCCGGGCGTTGAACGAGATCGCCCGCCGTCGTGGCCAGAGCCTGGCGCAACTGGCGCTGGCCTGGACCCTGCGCGATCCCCGGGTGAGCTCTGCGCTGATCGGCGCCAGCCGCCCTGGGCAGATCGTCGAGAACGTCGCCGCCCTGGACAACCTGGCCTTCAGCGCCGAGGAACTGGCGGAGATCGACCAGCACGCCGTCGAAGGCGGTATCAACCTCTGGGAAAAACCCTCCACCGACTGGCAGGACTGAACATGCTCGCTCGTTTGCTACTCATCGTCGCCGTGCTGTGCGCCAGCCTGGCCCAGGCCGCCGACCCGCAAGCCCTGCGTATCGGCTACCAGAAGGGCTCGACCACCCTGGTGCTGGCCAAGCAGCACGGCCTGCTGGAGCGGCGCTTTGCCGACACCCGGGTGCAGTGGATCGAATTTCCCGCCGGGCCGCAAATGCTCGAAGCATTGAACATCGGCAGCCTGGACATCGGCTCCACCGGCGACATCCCGCCGATCTTCGCCCAGGCCGCCGGTGCCGACCTGCTGTATATCGGCGCCGAGCCGCCGAAGCCGCAGGCCGAGGTGATCCTGGTGGCCGAGGCCAGCCCGCTGCGTTCGGTGGCCGAGCTCAAGGGCAAGCGCGTCGCCCTGCAGAAAGGTTCCAGTGCGCACAACCTGCTATTGCGCGCACTGGCCCGCGAGGGGTTGGCGTTCAGCGATATCCATCCGATCTACCTGGCACCGGCCGAGGCGCGCGCCGCCTTCGAGCGCGGCAGCGTGGATGCCTGGGCGATCTGGGACCCGTTCTACGCCGCGCTGGAGCTGGAAGGCGGCGTGCGGCTGCTGGCCGATGGCCGGGGGCTGGACCTGAGCGGGCCGTTCTACCTGGCGGCGCGCTCGTTCGCCGAGGCCCATCCAGCCTTTATCCCCGCGTTGATCGACGAACTGAACCGCGCCGAGGCGCTGACACGCAGCGACGAAGCCGGCAGCCTGCGCCTGCTGGCCGCCTTCATCGGCCTGCCCGAGGCGGTGCTGGCACGCACCTTCGAACGCCGCCCGTCGTCGCCAATCGGGCCGCTCAGCGAGGCAATCATCGCCGCCCAGCAGCACACCGCCGACCTGTTCCTGCAGAACCGCCTGCTGCCACGCGCGGTGGACGTGCGCGCCGCGCTCTGGCAGGCCCCGCCGCAGCGCTGAGCGGACCTGCTGGGCGCAGGGATGGGGCGAGCGCCCATGTGCCCCGGTAGAATACGCAGCGATACCCATCATCGCGGTTGCCGATGCGCCCTATCCGGGCTCGGGCACGCCGGCCCATGGTCGGGGCGAAGCCGCTGCTACGGGGCCATCAGCCTGGCCAGGCTGCCCAGGTTGGTCTCGATCTCCTCCGCCACGTCCGGGCCACGGTAGACCATGGAGGTTTCGTGGCGGCTGTAGCCGGGCTGGCGGCTGGCGCTGAACCAGTTGAACGAGCCCACGCAAAGCAGCTCGTCGTCGGCCATCAGCAGCTTGCTGTGCACCCGTTGCAGCGCATGGGTACGTATACCGGCGTCGCGCAGGGCGGCGAAGGCTTCTTCGAGGGCCTGGGCTCTGGCTTCGAGCCGCTCCTCGTCATCGCCCAGGTTGAACGCGCGATCGGTGTAGACGTGGACCTGCACACGGCGCTGCGCCGCCGCCGTCATGGCCGCCAGCGCGCCGGTTTCCCTGATGCGCGCCAGCTTCAGCCAGGGGCTGACGATATGGATCTCGCGGGCGACCCGGGCGAGGCTGCCGAGCAGGAAACGGTCGTGTTCCTCTGCATCGTGCAGGTGGCTGAGGCCCGTGCGTGGCGTCAGCAGGTCGCTGCGTGGCGACGGCGCGAACAGCAGTTCGTTGTCCGCTCGCGCGAACAGGTAGCGCGCCAGCAGTGCCCGTGGCGAACCGGGCTGGGCCAGGCTGAACAGATCCATGTCGCCGAACACCAGGAAGCTGTCCTCGGCGCGGGACACGGCGACGTTGAGCATGCTGCGGCGCTGGTCGATGAAGCCGCCGTCGGCGTGCCTGGAGTAGACGGCGGAAAAGAGGATGAGCGGGCGCGCCGCGCCCTGCAGGGCATGCACGGTGCCGACCGTGACCGATTGTTCGCCCTTGCCGGTGTCGATGCCATGCGCGGCGCAGGCTTCCTCGATGGCGCGGGTCTGCGCGCCGAAAGGGGTGACGATACCGACGATCCGCGAGAGGTCCTTGCCGTAGCGCGCTTCCAGTTGCGGGCGCTGCTCCGCCAGCCAGGCGGCGATGGTCTCGGCCTCCAGCAGGTTGTGGCGGCTGCGTCCCTGGGCACGCTGGCAGATGCCGGCTACATGCAGGTAGCCCAGTGTCGGCAACGCCGGCGCTTGCGGGTTGCCGCGCATCGGTTGCAACAGGCCCTGGTAGCAGAGGTCGTTGCAGTAGTCGACGATGCCGTCGTAGCAGCGCCGGTGCTCGTAGAGGTACATGCCGCGCGCGAGCCGGGTGTCGTAGTGATAGCGGCTGGCGCTCTGGGCGATCTGCATCACGCTGCCGCTGGCGGCGGACTTGCCGAGGCTGGCGAGCCGTTGGTAGCCGGCTTCGTCGGCGGACGAGGCGAGCAGCCCGGCACTGACCAGGTTGCCCTTGTCGACTGCCGTATTGTTCGAACAGATCGGTTCGATCTGCTCGGTATCACCGATCACCAGGGCCTTGCGCGCGAGGGCGAAGGAGGCGCCCGCCACTTCCGGCTGTACCTGGCCCGCTTCGTCCACGATCAGCAGGTCGGCGAAGCCGTAGAGGTAGTCGGTCTTCCAGCCGCCATCCCGCGGCCGGCTGGTGCCGAGCTTGCGCGGCAACATATAGAAGGTGGAAACCACGCAGGGGGTGATTTTCATCCAGCGCCGCCAGCGCGGAATGACACTGGCCTTGCCGGTCCTGCCGGCGGAGCCTTCGATCTCGCCGAGCTTTTCCTGCATTTCCAGCAGCCAGCGGCCTTCCCAGTAGTGGCTGGTGAGCAGGAAGATGGGAAAGCGCAGGCGGGTATCGGCCATGGCATCGCAACCGGCCAGGTCGATTTCCGCCGCCCGTGCGGCGAAGTCCGGGCCAAGGGCTTCGAGTGCCTGGGTCCAGGCGGCGAGTCGCAGTCGTTCCGTCTGCGCGAGCTGGTCGAGGCTTTGCTGGTGCCGTGCCTCGGCATCGAGGGCGAACGTGGCGTGCGCGCTCCAGGTGGCAAGGGCGGTTTCGATATCCCCCAGGGTCCGCCAGCCCGCTGCCTGGCCTTGCTGGTCGGCGTCGAGCGCCGGCAGCGCCGCATCGTGCAGCGCCAGTCGTGCGCACGCGGCGCGTTTGCGGGCGATGGCGGGCAGCCAGCCGAACAGTGCGAGCAGCAGTGGCTCTTGCGCCAGGTAGCGCTGCAGCCGCTCCTGGCGGGCATGGCAGGCGTCCCGTTGGCGGCTCAGCCGCTGCCTGCGCTCGGCGCTGTCGCCCTGCTCCGCGAGCGCCTGTTGCAGGGCCTGGCGCGCCTGGGACAATTCGGCCCAGGCGCTGGCCAGGGCGCGTAGGCTGCCGGCGGCATCGACGATGCGCTGGCGCAACCATTCGACGGCCTGCGCCACGCTCGGCGCCGGGGCTTCCGGGAACGCCAGGGCGGCTTTTTGCAGGTAGTGGGCCTTGGCCTCGGCCAGGCCGTCGCGGGTTTCCAGTGCGTTGAAGAACTGGGCGGTCTGGTATTTCGGGAAGGCTTCCGCTTCCTTGCCCTGGGCCGGCAGATAGGCGCCGAAGCTCTTCGGCTGGGGTAGCCAGCGCCCGGCGAAGGGGCCGCTGCCGCTGGAAAAGTCCTTGGCGAAGGCATCCAGGATATTGGTCACGGCCTGGTTGTTGGTGGAACTGGCGACGATGACCGGCGGCTCCGCCTCGGGGCCGGCCAGCGCGGCCTTAGCCCAGAGCGTGGCGATCACCGACAGCAGCAGGGTGGTCTTGCCCGTGCCGGGCGGGCCGTTGACGGCGAGTATGTCACCCTCGGGGCAGAGCAGCAGGTGGCTCAGCGCGTCGCGCTGGGCATCCGCCAGGGGGTATTGCGCATGGCTGTGCGCCAGGCGCTCGGCGAAGCCGGCCGCGGACGGCAGGCGAGCTTGCGGCGGGGCATGGTCGAGGGCCGCATAGCGATCGAAGAGGGGCGCGTCAGGGCGGGAGTGGCGGAGGTCGTCGTACAGCGCGAGGATATGCCGGCTGGCACCGGTGACTGCCTGTTTCTTCTGTAGCAGCAGCTCCGGTACGTGCCGGTAGGCGTCGTGCTCGCCGGGCCAGTCGGCGCAGATGGCACGCAGCAGGCGCGCCAGGTAATCGCGGTAGTCCGCCCAGTGCCTGGCGTGGTTCTCGGGCTCGCTCCAGTCGGGGTCGGCCAGTTGCCGCTCATGCCCCATGAAGGCATCGACGGCGGCCACCGTGGAAATCGCGAAGCTGCCGCTTTCGAGCGGCTCCAGGATGTCCCGCGGAATGTGCGTCATGGCGCTGGGCCAGAGCCTGCCGTCGCGGCTCAGCAGAGCCTCGGTGACGACCGGTGTGACATGCCGTGGCAACCCCGTGTAGCCGGTACCATGTTCGAGGCTGGCGGAGAAGAGACAGGGCCGCAGCGACACCTGCACATGCTCGATATGTTCCGGTTCGTCGGCGAAGCACTGGGCCGCCGCCTGTTCGTCCAGTATGCCGCTGTGCAATGCGCTGCCGGGCTGGCGGAGGAATGTCTTCAGTTCCGTGGCGTTCAGGGTGCCGTTGTTGCGCTCCGCATCGGCCAGGCTGTTGCGCCAGTAGCTTGCGAACTTCAGTGCGTTGTCGTTCATGGGGGCGCTGACAGACCTTCGGCAAATCCATGTGCAGGGCGCGACGGGATATGCCTGCGGCGCCACCGGAAAATCCCGGGGAGCCTAGCGCAGATCGCCGACCGGCGTCGACCGTGGAGGGGCGTAGGGCAGGGCGATCGCGCTATGCGCGGCAAAACGCCGAAAACAGCGCTGGAAGGCTGGACGAAAGCGCGTGGCAACCGCTGTCTTTCGTCCAGCTTTCCAGCCTCCAGCGCTTTTATCGAAGCCCTTTCCTGTGAATAGCGGTATAGCGCAATCGCCCTGGGGCGTAGGGCAGGCACTGGCATGCCGCGATCCGACGAAAAAGCCCCGCCTGGCGAACCAGAGCGGGGCTTTTTCGTGCTGCCGTGCGGTTGCGCGTCAGATGCGCGCCGCCACCACGGAGCAGAATCCTTTCTCGATATCCATGAACTGGTTGCACAGGTGGTTGATGGAGGTCACCAGCACCTGTTGCGGGTTGGAGGACTGGAAATCCACCGACATCATCACACTGAGCATGGTGATGGTGACGATGGAGAACACGAACAGCTTGCGCGCCCACACCCGGTCGTCCACCGCCTTGTAGCCCGACACGCCCATCCACAGCCAGTAGGCGCCGCTCAGCGCGGCGACCACGAAGTAATTGTAGCCGGCGTAGCCGCTGATGGTCAGCATCAGGGTGGCGACGATGAACGCGGCGATGTACAGCACGATATGCCGCTTGGCCGCCGAGATGCCCTTGATCACCGGCAGTACCGGGATGTTGGCCGCCTGGTAGTCGTTGAAGCGGAAGATCGCGATGGCATAGGAATGCGGCATCTGCCACAGGCTGAAGATCAGCAGCAGGATCGCCGCGCCCATGTCGAACTCGTTGCTGACGGCGCAGTAGCCGACCACCGGCGGGGCCGCGCCCGACAGGCTGCCGACCAGGGTGCCGTAGACCGAGTGGCGCTTCATCCACAGGCTGTAGACACCGACATAGACGACGAAGCCCATCAGCACCAGCATGACCGCCAACAGGTTGGTGGCCAGGTAGAGCAGGGCGACGCCGGCAATGCCCAGGACACAGGCGTAGACGATGGCATGGGCTGGCGAGACCAGCCCCTTGACCATGACCCGGTTGCGGGTCCGCTCCATCTTCTGGTCGATATCCCGGTCGATGTAGTTGTTGAACACGCAACCCGATGCAATCACCAGCGACACGCCCAGCGCGGTTGCGATGAACAGCGCCAGGTCGATGTCACCCCGGGAAGCCAGGAAGAAGCCACCGGCCACGGAAATCAGGTTCCCGAAGACGATCCCGGGCTTCACCAGGAGCAGGTATCGCTTGAGCATGTGCCACATTCTTCAGTTGATCATCATGTGGTAGTGCATGCTCCACATGACCCAGATCGACAGGCCGACCAGGAACACGATGAGCAGTACGGTGAAGATCATTGAAATGGTGTTCCAGCGCCCTTCCGAATCGGTGTTCATGTGCAGGAAGTACACCAGGTGCACGAGGATCTGCACGATACCGAACAGCACGACGGTGATCAGGGTGGCACCACGGCTCAGGTTCAGCAGTTCCGGGTACATGATCAGCGCGAACGGGATTACCGTGAGGATCACCGACAGGATGAAACCGATCAGGTATTCCTTGGCGCTGCCGTGGCTTTCGCCAGCCGAATTGGTGTGTTCGTGAGCCATCACAGCACTCCCAGCAGGTAAACGACGGTAAATACGCAGATCCAGACCACATCGAGGAAGTGCCAGAACAGGCTGAGCAGGCCGATGCGTACCTTGTTGGTGTCGGTCAGGCCACGGCTGCTGACTTGCAGCATCAGTACGATCATCCACAGCAGGCCGGCGGTCACGTGCAGGCCGTGGGTGCCGACCAGGGTGAAGAACGCCGACCAGTAGGCGCTGGTGGTGGGACCGGCGCCTTCGTGGATCAGGTGGCTGAACTCGTACAGCTCGATGCTGAGGAAGATCGCCCCGAATACGAAGGTGACGCCGAGCCAGCGCAGTACCGCTCCCTTGTCACCGCGGTAGGTGGCGAGCATCGCCATGCCGTAGGTGATACTGGAGAACAGCAGGGCGAACGTCTCGATCAGTACCAGGTGCAGGCCCGGGCCGAGCATTTCCTTCGCGGTGGGGCCACCGGCGAAGGCATTGCTCAGCACCGCGAAGGTGGCGAACAGCGTGGCGAAGATCAGCAGGTCGGTCATCAGGTAGACCCAGAAGCCGAACAGCTTTATCCCGCTGGTGTCGTGGTGATGCTCATGGTCGTGACCATGAGCGTCGTGGTTGTGAGTAGTTTCGATAGAGGACATCGGTTATGCCTTTACGACTGCGTTGGCTTTGGCTTGTTGATGAGCCAGTTCGATACGGGCGATCTCGTCGGGCTGGACGTAGTAATCGATATCGTCGTCGTAGGAACGCACGATGAAACTGATTACCGCGCCGGCCAGGCCGACGATGGCCAGCCACCAGATGTGCCAGATCAGCGCGAAACCCATGGCCGAGCAGAATAGCGCCACGATCAGGCCATTGCCGGTGTTCTTCGGCATGTGGATCGGCTCGTAGTGCTCGGGCACCGGCGCCAGCGCCACACCGGCCTTCTTGGCCTCGTGGAAGGCGTCGATCTTGTCGGCGGTCGGGATCACGGCGAAGTTGTAGAACGGCGGTGGCGAAGAGGTCGACCATTCCAGGGTACGGCCATCCCACGGGTCGCCGGTGACATCGCGGTTCTCGTTGCGCTTGACGATACTGGCGAGGATCTGCACCACAGTGAAGACGATACCGATACCGATCAGCACCGCACCGACCACGGCGACCTGCACCCAGGGGGTCCAGTCCGGGTTGTCGAAGTGGTTCAGGCGACGGGTCATGCCCATGAAGCCCAGCACGTACATCGGCATGAAGGCGAAGTAGAAGCCGATCAGCCAGCACCAGAAGGAGTAGCGGCCGAAACGGTCGATCAGCTTGAAGCCGAAGGCTTTCGGGAACCAGTAGGTGATGCCCACCAGGTAGCCGAACACCGCGCCGCCGATGATCACGTTATGGAAGTGCGCGATCAGGAACAGGCTGTTGTGCAGCACGAAGTCCGCCGCCGGCACCGCCAGCAACACGCCGGTCATGCCGCCGATGGAGAAGGTGACCAGGAAGCCCAGCACCATCCAGGTCATCGAGTTCAGCTCGTAGCGACCTCGGTAGATGGTGAACAGCCAGGTGAAGATCTTCACCCCGGTGGGGATGGCGATGATCGAGGTCATGATGCCGAAGAAGGCGTTGACGTTGGCGCCGGAGCCCATGGTGAAGAAGTGGTGCAGCCAGACCACGAAGGACAGCACGCCGATGGCGGCGGTGGCCCAGACCATCGAGGTGTAGCCGAACAGTTTCTTGCGCGAGAAGGTGGCGACCACTTCCGAGAACACGCCGAACGCCGGCAGGATCAGGATGTACACCTCGGGGTGGCCCCAGATCCAGAACAGGTTGACGTACATCATCGGATTCCCACCAAGCTCATTGGTGAAGAAGTGGAAGTCCAGGTAGCGGTCGAGGGTCAGCATGGCCAGCGCAGCGGTCAGCGGCGGGAAGGCGCCGGCGATGAGGACGCAGGTGATGAGGATGGTCCAGGTGAAGATCGGCATCTTCATCAGGCTCATGCCGGGGGCGCGCATCTTCATGATGGTGGCGATGAAGTTGACGGCGGTCAGGGTCGTTCCCAGCCCCGATAGCTGCATGCTCCAGATGTAGTAGTCCATCCCCACCCCGGGACTGTATTCGATCCCCGATAGTGGCGGGTAGGCGACCCAGCCGGTCTTGGCGAACTCGCCCAGGCCCAGCGACAGGTTGATCAGTACCGCGCCGCCGACGAACAGCCAGAAGCTCAGCGAGTTCAGGTAGGGGAAGGCGACGTCGCGGGCGCCGATCTGCAGCGGCACGACGATGTTCATCAGGCCGGTGACCAGTGGCATCGCCACGAAGATCAGCATGATGATGCCGTGGGCGGTGAAGATCTGGTCGTAGTGCTCGGGCGGCAGGTAGCCCTGGTTGTCACCGTGGGCCATGGCCAGGTGGGTACGCATCATGATGGCGTCGGCGAAGCCGCGCACCAGCATGACCAGGGCGACGATGATGTACATCACGCCGATCTTCTTGTGGTCCACCGAGGTGAACCATTCTTTCCACAGGTAGCCCCACTTCTTGAAGTAGGTCAGCGCCGCGACCACCGCCAGGCCACCCAGCGCAATCACTGCGAGGGTGATCATGACGATCGGCTCGTGATACGGCACCGCATCCAGAGTCAGTTTTCCAAGCATCTCTATTCCTCCGCGCCGGCTTCGCTGTGCGCAGTCGTACTTTCAGGTTCTTTCGTGTCCAGGCCGACGACGTACTGGCCGATGACCGTCTTGAACAGATTGGGTTCGACCTGGCCGTAGTACTTGACCGGGTGGATCGGGTAGCGGTGGTTGACCATCTCGCCGCGCTCGCCGAGTTTCTTGAAGGCGGCGAAGTCGAGGGTCTCGTCCGCGCCACGGGCCTTCTCGAGCCACTCTTCGAAGGCCTGGTCGCTGACCGAGTGCGTGGTGAAGCGCATGGCCGAGAAGCCGATACCGCTGTAGTTGCCGGACTGGCCGAAGAACTCGCCCTGCTCGTTGGCGATCAGGTTGAGCTGGGTGCGCTGGCCGCCCATGGCGTAGATCATGCCGCCCAGTTGCGGGATCGACAGGGTGTTCATGGTGGTGTCGGAGGTGATGTGGAAGGTCACCGGGGTCTTCTCCGGGATCACCAGCTCATTGACCACCGCGACGCCCTGTTCCGGGTAGATGAACAGCCACTTCCAGTCGAGGGACACCACTTCGACATGCAGCGGCGGCTTGTCGGAGTCGAGCGGACGGTAGGGGTCGAGGGAGTGCGAAGTCTTCCAGATGAGCACCGCCAGGATGGCGACGATGATCAGCGGAACACCCCAGACGACCAGCTCGATCTTGTACGAATGCGACCATTCGGGCGTGTAGCTGGCATCCTTGTTGGTGGAGCGGTAACGCCAGCCGAACACGAAGGTCATGATGATCACGGGGATGACCACGATCAGCATCAGTCCGACGGCAATCAGGATCAGCCTGCCCTGTTCGGCGCCGACCTGCCCCTTGGAGTCGAACAGCGCCCAGTCACAACCGCTCAGGGCAGCCAGGGCGAATGTCATCAGGAGCAGGCGTAGATAGCGATGGCACTTCTCTTCTTTCATTTCACGACTCTTCAGCAAAGTGATGTCCCACACCCCGGACTCATGCGGACCGCTTGCACGGCACACGCTGGGGTATCCGGTGAAAAAAGCCTGTCGAGGCCTGGAGACTGCACGCGAGTCAGCCTGAAAGCCTGTCGGGGTCATGCGAGGGGCAACATGATGATGTTGGAAAACGCCGGGTGCAAATCAATATCGATTGTTGGTAGTTGTAAATATCCATTTGAAATGTAATGGATTAAGCCTCCTGGGGACTGTGGGCGTAGAATTGTAGGGGCCTGGCGAGGTCATCCAGGTGGCGGTAGGACTGCATGGGCGGTACCGAATGCGACAATGCGTCGCACTTTGCGACCCCGTGCCGCATCATGTTCCCCAGTCGCAGTAGCAGCCAACGGCCAGGTTGCTGGACAGCGACAGCTTGCGGCCCGAGGTCAGCGCATCGAGTACCGGCTCGACGAAACTGTTGCTGGAGTTGCACACCAACCCTTCGCTGTAGGGGCCGGCATAGGCCAGCTCGCCGTCCTTGTCCCAGATCGCCAGCGCCGGGCTCGCTGGCAGCGCCTCCATCCCCTCGATGGCCGGCAGCGCCTTCATATGGCCTTGCAGGAAGGGCGCGAGTTCGCCACTGCTGCCCGGCCTCTGCACGCTGTAGAACTCGATGCCGGCGAAGCGGTAGATACCGATCAGGTAGCGCAGGTGGGCATCGGGCTCCTTGTTGCAGCGCTTGCAGGCCGGGTCCCAGAAATGCACCACGCGGATCGGCCCCGGCCCGGCCAGTTCGGGCGGCAGGCGCAGCGTCTCGCCATGGAAGAACACCGCCTGTTCGCTGTAGGGGCGCAGGTAGGCGGCGCCGGTACGCCACCAGATCAGTGTGATGGCCAGCAGGATCAGCAGGATCAACGCGATGACCAGGTGCTTGAAGGTCAGCCGCTGCACGGCACTGCGCAGCAGGCTCATGGCTCACGTCCGAACTTGCGTTTGAACTGCTTCTCCATTTCCTTGCAACTGTCGCGGGTGAAGCTGCGCTCGGTGTCCTCGGCGCGTTGCCAGCACAGCTCGATCGCCTGGCGCTCGTTGGCCTCGATCGCTTCATCCTGCGGCTTGGTCATGATGTAGATGATCGCGGTATAGACCAGCGCGATAAAGGCCAGCCCGGCCAGCAACAGCCCGAGGCAACCACGCCGGCTGAGCGCCGTGGACCTGTCTTTTTCACCCATGATCACCACCTCTGTGCACGAAGAGGCGGCAATCTAGCATTTTTGGCCGGGAATGAGAGGCATCCCTTTCCGGGGGCCACGGCTTGCAACATATCGGCCGGCTTTCCGTGCGGTACCCTGCGACGACCCTGGCTGCAGTTTCTCAGGGGCGAGCCCTGCGCAGCAGGTACAGGCTGAGCGCCATGCCGGCCAAGGCCAGCAGGGCCGCCACCAGGAAGATCGAGGCATAGCCGAAGGCGCTGGCGACCACCCCCATCAAGGGCCCGGCGAGCCCCAGCGCCAGGTCGAAGAACAGCGCATAGGCGCCGAGCGCCGAGCTGCGGCTGGCGGCGGGAATGCGTGCGATCACCTCGACGCCGAGCGCCGGATAGACCAGCGACAGGCCGGCGCCGGTCAGCGCCGCGCCGCAGAGCGCGAGCCACGGGGCTGGGGCCAGCCACAGCAGGAGCAGGCCGCTGCTCTCGATGGCCAGGCAGATCGCCGCGACACGGTAGCCGCTGTGGCGCTTGATGGCGTCGGACAACAGCAGCCGGGCACCGATGAAGGCCAGGCCGAAGGCCGAAAGGCAGTACGCGGCATGCTCCCAGCCGAGGCTGGCGTAATACAGGGTGATGAAGGTCGCCAGGGTGCCGAAGCCGATCGAGCCGAACCCCAGTGCGACGCCATTCGGTGCGACGGTCAGGAATACATTGCGAAAGGGCATGCGCAGGCCCTGTACGAGCGGCGCGGGTGTCTTGCCCCGGGCCAGCGACAGGGCGCCTATACCGAGCAGGGCGACCAGGCTGCCAAGACTCCACAGGCCGAGGTTGGCGACCATCAGTACGCCCAGGGGCGCCCCCAGGGCGATGCCACCATAGGCTGCGATGCCGTTCCAGGAAATCACCCGGGCGGTATTCTCCGCGCCGAAACGGCCGATGCCCCAACTGATCGCACCTGTACCGACCAGCCCCAGGGACATGCCCAGGATCACGCGGCCGACGAGCAGGGTGCCGGTGCCGAGCAAGGGGGCCTGGAGGTGCAGGGTGGTCGAGATCAGTGTCAAGGCCCCGCTTGCGGCGCAGCCCGCCAGTCCCAGGAGCACGGCGTACTTGGGGCCATTGCGGTCCGCCACGGCGCCGGTGACGGGCCTGGACAGCAGAGTGGCGAGGTATTGCGTGCCGATGACCACACCCGCCATCACCGAGCCATGGCCGAGCCCATCGAGAACGTAGCCGGGCAACACGGCCAGGGGCAGGCCGGCGCAGAGATAACCGACGAATGCAAAGACCACGATGGAGACGATTTGCCGGGTCGTTGCAGCGGCGAGCGGCGGATGGGCAGCCATGGAAAACCTTACCTTGTGTCGCACGGTGGCGCGGAGAGGCGCCATCATCGCCCTGGCGACCCGCCGAGGAAAGACCCCGGCCCTTCGGGTCGTGCGAGCAATAGCTCCCGCTGTCGTCGCAGGACTTGGCAAGGGAGCGACCATTGCCTGCGTCCTGCGCACTCTCCAGGGATGGGGTGAATGCCGCAAGCCTGTCGGCAACGGGCGCGGCCTGACCGGGGCTATTTCTCGCGGCCACGCAGCTTGCGCCGAAACGCCAACAGACCCCGGGCGGGTGCGCCGCGCGTACCGGGGATGGCGGGCGTCGATCGTCCAGGTGCGCACGGCGCACCCGCGATGCAGCCAGCCATTGCGCGATCAGCCTGCCGGCGCTTCCTGGCTACCGAGGATCAGCTCGGCAGCCTTCTCGCCGATCATGATGCAGGGTGCGTTGGTGTTGCCGCTGATCAGCGTCGGCATGATCGAGGCATCGGCCACGCGCAGGTTGGCCAGGCCACGGACCTTCAACTCGGGCGTCACCACCGACGCCTCGTCGCTGCCCATGCGGCAGGTGCCGACCGGGTGGAACACGGTGGCGGCGTAGTCGCGCAGGTGCGCCAGCAGTTGCTCGTCGCTCTGCACCTGCGGCCCCGGCAGCATTTCTTCGCCGCGCAGGCCGTCGAACTCCGGCTGGGCGAGAATCCGCCGCGCCAGCTTGACCCCCTCCACCAGCACCTTGGCATCGGCCTCGTCGCTGAAGAAGTTGAAGTCGATCGACAGGCTGCGGCCTTCGCCCAGGCGCACTTCGCCGATGCTCTTCGGGCGCAGCACGCAAGTGTGGATGGCGTAGCCATGGCCCCACTCGAACAGCCGCCCGCGATGGCTGCGGTAGCCGGGCACGAAGTGCATCTGCACGTCGGGCAGGCTATCGGCCAGGGGCGTGCGGGCGAAGCCGCCGGCCTCGACGTAGTTGGTGGTCAGCCAGCCCATCTTGCGCGCCAGGTACTGGAACGGCGCGGCCAGCACCTTGGGCAGCGAGCCGAGGGAGAAGCCCAGCGACATCGGGCTTTTCGAACGCACGGTGACCAGCCCGTCGATATGGTCCTGCAGGTTCTTGCCGACACCGGGCAGATCGACCCGGCAGGCCACGCCGGCGGCCTCCAGTTCGGCCTTGGGGCCGATGCCGGACTTGAGCAGGATGTGCGGCGAGCCCAGCGCACCGGCGCAGAGGATGGTTTCGCGGGTGCAGTTCAGGGTTCGCCACTCGCCGTTCTGGCGCAGCTCCAGGCCGCTCACGCGCTCGCCATCGAGCAGCAGCCGTTCCACTTCGCAGCCGGTCAGCACGGTCAGGTTGTCGCGCTGGCGCACCGGCGCGACGAAGGCGCGGTAGCTGGACAGCCGGCGCGCATCCTTCTGGGTGACGTTGTAGATACCCGCACCCTCCTGGGTGCCGCCGTTGAAGTCGTCGTTGCGGTGCAGGCCGATACGCTCGGCGGCACGGATATAGCGTTCCGACAATGGATTGGGGTTGCGCGGGCGATCCACCAGCAATTCGCCCTGGGTGCCGTGGTACTGCAGCGACTGGCCGAGGCGGTTGCCTTCGGACTTCTTGAAGTACGGCAGCACGTCGTTCCAGCCCCAGCCGGGGCAGCCGGCGGCTTCCCAGCGGTCGTAGTCGCTGGCGTCGCCACGGATGTAGATCATGCTGTTCATCGCGCTGGAGCCGCCGAGGGCCTTGCCGCGCGGGGTGTGCAGGCTGCGCCCGGAAAGGTTCTTCTGCGGCGCGGAGAAGTAGTTCCAGCTGAACACCTTGCTCTTGTACAGGGTGATGGTGCCGGCCGGCACCTGCACGCGCGGGCTGGCATCGCTGCCGCCGGCCTCGATCAGGCAGACGCGCACGGCCGGGTCGGCGCTCAGGCGGTTGGCCAGCACGCAGCCGGCGGAGCCGGCGCCGACGATCAGGTAGTCGTAGCTGTGGTCGTTTTCGCTGGACATGTTCAGTGCACCTCTTCCAGGTCGTCATGCAGCAGTTCGAGAATCTGCCGTTTCATGCGGATGAATTCGGGTTCCATGACCACTTCCAGGTTGCGCGGGCGCTCGATCGGCACGTCGAGGATTTCCTTGATCCGCCCCGGCCGGGCGCCCATCACATAGATGCGGTCGGCGAGCAGGATGGCTTCGTCGATATCGTGGGTGACGAATACCACGGTCTTCTTGCTGTTGCCCCATACCCGCAGTAGCAGTTGCTGCATCTGCAGGCGGGTCTGGCTGTCGAGGGCGCCGAAGGGCTCGTCCATCAGCAGGATCTGCGGGTCGTTGGCCAGCGCGCGGGCGATCGCCACGCGCTGCATCATGCCGCCGGAGAGCTGCTTGGGGTAATGCTCGGAGAACTTCTTCAGCCCCACTTCCGCCAGGTAGAACTCGACGATGGTATTGATCTCGCTCGATTCCAGCCCCCGGCGCTTGAGGCCGAACTCGATGTTCTGGCGCACCGTCAGCCAGGGGAACAGGGTATAGCCCTGGAACACCATGCCACGGTCCGAGCCCGGCCCCTCGACCTTCTGCCCGCCGACGTAGATGGCGCCATCGCTGGGCTCGTTGAGGCCGGCGGTGAGGTAGAGCAGGCTCGACTTGCCGCAGCCGGACGGGCCGACGATCACCGCGAACTGCTGGTCCGGCACCTCGAACGAGACCTGGTCCAGCGCGGTGAAGGTTTCGCCCTTGGGCGACTGGTAGCGCAGGCTGACGCTGTCCACCCGCAGGCGCGCGGCAACCTCGGCGTACTCGCTGAGCGCCGGCATGATGTAGGGTTTCTTGGCTATTGTGCCCATGCGGTCACCTTCAGGCGGAGAAAGCGGAACAGTTGGTCGGTGATCAGCCCGAGCAGGCCGATGATGGCGATGGCCAGGAAGATCACGTCCACCTGGAAGCCGCGCATGGCCTTGAGGCTGATATAGCCCAGGCCGCTGCTGGCGGCGACCAGCTCGGCCACCACCAGGTAGGTCCAGGCCCAGCCCATGGTTACCCGCAGGGTATCGAGGATGCCCGGCAGCGAGGCCGGGCCGAGCACATGGAAGATCACGTCGCGGCGGTTGGCGCCGAGGGTGTAGCTGGCGTTGATCAGGTCCTTGGAAACGCCCCTGGAAACGTCCGCGATCATCACCAGTTGCTGGAAGAACACGCCGAAGATGATCACCGCCACGCGTTGCTCCAGGCCGATACCGATCCACAGAATGAACAGCGGCACGAAGGAAGTCACCGGCAGGTAGCGGATGAAGTTCACCAGGGGTTCGAGAATGGCCTGGACGATACGGAAGCTGCCCATCAGCAGCCCCAGCGGCACCGACACCAGCGCCGAGATGCTGAAGCCGATCAGCACCACTTCCAGGCTGGCCAGCACGTGTTTGTCCAGCGTGCCGTCGGCGGCCAGGCGCTGGCCGGCGTCGAGCACCTGGCCGGGGGTCGGCAGGAACATCGAGGGGATCACCCCGCCATAGGAAAGGCCGGCCCACAGGCCCAGCAGGGCAAGCCAGCCGGACAGCCCCGCCAGCCACACCAGCGGCGCCGGCAGGCTGGCCTTGGGCGTCAGGCAGCGGCTCAGGAGCGAGTTGCGGCGAGTCATGCTTGTTGTCTCCGATTGCTATGCAAGGCGAACGGGTGGGACCGTAGGGCGCGCCGCGCACCGACTGGCTGCATGGCGCTACCGGCGCTGCGCATGGCGCGCCCTACGTGTCCGTCACCCGGGCAGGGGGCTTCAGGGGGTGACGAAACGCGGATCGACCAGGTCCTCGTAGCTGACCGAAAGTTTCTTGCCCTGCAGGGCGCTCCAGGTCTCGTTGGCCAGCTCGATGATCGCGGCGATATCGCCGGGCTTGCCGGGCGTACCGAGCAGCTTCTCGCTCATGGCCTGGTCATAGAACTTCACGCCCTTGGCCGCTTCGGCCAGTTCCGCCGGGTCGGACAGGTAGCCGCCGACGCCCTTGG
This sequence comes from Stutzerimonas kirkiae, assembly GCF_004327335.1. GTDB lineage: Bacteria > Pseudomonadota > Gammaproteobacteria > Pseudomonadales > Pseudomonadaceae > Stutzerimonas > Stutzerimonas kirkiae. The sequence goes on from NZ_QJUO01000006.1 coordinate 118,897, forward strand.
CCATGATCGCGTAGGCTTCCTGCGGGTGCTCGCGGGTGTACTGCACCGCGCGGTAGAGGCCATCGACCAGCGCCTTCACGTCCTCGGGCTGCTTCTCGATCACCGCGCAGTTGAGCGCCACCACGTCGACGATCACGCCGGGGGTCTGGCTGCTGTCGACCAGTACCTTGCCCTGGCCCTTCTGCCGTACCAGCGACAGATTCGGTTCCCAGGTTACCGCCGCCGGCACACGCCCGGCGATAAAGGCGCTGGCGGCATCGTCGGCAGTCATGTTCTGTACCTTCAGGTCGGCCATGCTCATGCCATTCTGCTTGAGCAGGTAGGACAGCCAGAACTGCGATACCGAGCCTTCGTTGACCGCGATGTTCTTGCCCTTGAGGTCCTGCAGACTGTCGATGTCATTGGCCACCAGCACGCCATCGCCACCGTGGCTTTCATCCAGTGCGGCCACTGCCTTGAAGCAAAAGTTGGGCCGGTACTTGAGGATCTCGTCGATGGTCGAGGCGGCGCCGGACAGCTTGCCCGAGGCTTGCGCGGCCATATACATCGAGGCTTCCTCGATCACCGTGAACTCGACATCCAGGCCTTTTTCCTTGAAGTACCCGAGGTCGCGCGCCAGGTACAGGGTGCCGTAGCCCACCCAGGTGGTGTGGCCAATGGACAGGGTGCCGGCATTGGCTCCGCCGGCCAGGCCAAGGGCCAGGGATGCACAGGCGAGGGGACGGAGAACGGATTGAGCAGAGAACTTACGCATGGAGGACACTCCCGCAGTCGATCGGCTAAGTGATAGGTGGCAGAGGGGCTGGAAGCCCAGGATTCGCGTGCCTGGAGCCCAGGACGGAGTCGATAGTGGCGTAAGCGTGCAAGCAGGAAAAACATTAAAAATGTCATCGGGACATACGAAAAAGCTCGCTTGCCGCGCCCCCTTGTGGGGCATTTTGCCGCATTACGGGGCAGCCCCCGGATACCTCCGGCGGGCCACTAGCCAGACCGGGCCCGCAGGCTCCGGATACCGGCCCTCCCAGGCCTGCGGCGTGCCCCACGGCGGGGCAGCGAGCGGTCCGCGCCGGTCATCCGGAGTCATGCATGGCAGGCCATGAAAAATGTTGGCAGTGGCAATAGGCTTTGTCCGCTCTCAAGCCGTTACACGGGGGCGCGAGGGTGTGCCCCGAAGCTGTTTTCGGTAATCCTCTTCGTTTGGCGGAGCGAGAGGCGTCGGTCTGGCGGAGAGGTCATGCGCTCATGCGCATGATGTATTCGTCGTTGCCGGTGGCCTCGTCCCGCCCCTCGCACTCTATCGAGAACCCCTGGGACAGGTAGAAGCCGACACTGGCCGTGTTGGACTTGTAGACCGACAGCACGAGCCTTTCCCTTCTGGCTTTTGCGTCGGCCATCAGTGCCTTGCCTATCCCTCGTCCCTGCCTCTCCGGCATGACGAAAAGGGCTGCCAGCCTGTCTTCGAGCAGTGCATGGAAGCCGAGTATCTTCGAGCCCTCCTCATAGACATGGACTTCGGCGGAGGGGATGTAGATGTCACGCATATCGTCGCGTTGCGCTTGCCAGAATCCGGGCGCGACGAAATCGTGTGCCTTGATCGATGCCCGGAGCCATATATCGAGTACGGCGTCCATGTCGGTGTTATGGAATGCTCGAATCATCGAATGCTCTGGCTTGTTCTCGGGGTGACAGGTTGGCGCTGGACGCTCAGTCATTGCCGGCGGCAACGCCTGCATGGAGCTTGGAAAGCTCGCTCCATGCCTTGTCTTCGTAGAAGTTGATCGCGATGGGATAGATCGGCTGGCCCTGCAGGGCCTTGTTGAAGTTCTCCATGAACCGTTCGCGATCCGCGATGTAGAAAACGAACTCCTTCAGGTTGTTTCCCATGACCGAATAGACGGGGAGGTAAAGCGTTCCCTCGCCTTCTATTTTTTCGAGGTGGTCTTCAAGTTCTATCAGCGACGTGTTGACCGGCTCCGGAGGCATGCCACCCTGTTCAGAACCATCGTATTCCCATGACACGACGGTAAGCCAAGGCATCTGCTGGCGGATGTCCGGGGGTGGCGTTTCATTGATGTATTTGAAGACCAGGGAGTTGCCCTGTTGCTGCCCCATCGCGACTGACCAGGTGTACTCGGCAAGTGCCATGCGAGATGCTCCGAATATGAGTAACAACGCCAAAAGAAGACGCATGGAGGGTTCCTGCCAATGAAGGCGGTGATACAGGGCTGATGTGGACGCTATTGCTACGCCAGTATTGCGCGGCAATGTGCCATAGACGGGCAGGGCAGGGCAGGGTACACCCGCATTATTAAGATTTCGGCGGCGCGGCCAGACGATGAACGGCTGGAAACCTTTGTGATGCAGGCGCGGCCCGGGCCGCGCCTGTGGGGGATGTGGATTACAACACCCCGGCCTGTCTATCCAGCTCGGCCCGCTGGAACGCCTGGAACGCGGCATCCGGTTGCTGGGCGGTGATCATGGCGAGGAAGGGGTCCTGGACCTCGGTGCGTACCTGGGCCAGGGCTTCTATGGCGGCGTGGCCGCAGAAGGGCACGTAGGCTTCGGCGTAGCCGCCTTCGTGCACCAGCACCAGGCGGCCGTCGCACAGGCGGTCGGCGGCGTCCAGCAGCAGGGCGGTCATGGCGCGGAAGGATTCGCTGTGCAGTTGCATGCGCGCCAGCGGGTCCACCGCGTTGGCATCGTAGCCGCAGGCGATGATGATCAGTTGCGGGCGGAAGGCTTCCAGGCGCGGCAGGACCAACCGGCGCAGCGCATACAGATAGGCCTCGTGGCCGGAGCCTGGGTACAGCGGCACGTTCAGGTTATAGCCCAGCCCGGCGCCTGTACCGCGTTCTTCAAGGCTGCCCGTATCCACCGGGAAGCAGCGGTCCTGGTGCAGCGACAGGGTCAGCACGTCGTCGCGTTCGTAGAAGATCGACTGGGTGCCGTTGCCGTGGTGCACGTCCCAGTCCAGCACGGCGATACGCTCCAGGCCGTGGCGCGCCCTGGCCGCTTCGACGGCGATGGCGATATTGGCCAGGTAGCAGAAGCCCAGGCCGCGGTCGGCCAGGCAGTGATGGCCCGGCGGCCGCGACAGTGCATAGGCATTATCCGCTTCGCCGCGCAGCACCGCCTCCACCGCGCCGATCGCCAGGCCGGCGGAAAGCCGGGCGATTTCGTAGCTGCCGGGGCCGACCGGCGCTTCCTCGCCCAGCTCGCCGTGGCCGGCTTCGCTCATGGCCTGGAAGCGTTGCAGGTAGCTGGCCGGGTGTACCCGCAGCAGGTCTTCCAGGCTGGCCAGTGGCGCACTGCGCAGCAGCAGCCGCTCGCTCAGCCCCGAGACATCCATCAGGTTCTTCAGGCGCCGCTTGCTCTCCGGCGATTCGGCATGGCCGGCGGCGCTGGGTGGTTGCACCCAGCCACCCACCGGCACGATCAGGCTGTGCAGGCCGGCGGCGTGCCAGAAGCAGCGTTCGTCGAAGAAGAAGGCGGTGCGGCGGGGCATGGTGGCTCCTCGTTGATGTTGCGCTGGCCAGTTATGAAGCGGTGTTTCTTACGCAGCTTCGCTGCGCCCCTTCTCCCAGGGCGATTGCGCGATACCGTTATTCACCGGAAAGGGGCTTCGACAAAAGCGCTGGAGGCTGGAAATCTGGACGAAAGACACCGGTTGCCACGCTCTTTCGTCCAGCCTCCAGCGCTCTTTTCGGCCCTTTGAGCGCATAGCGCGATCGCCCTGCCTCCTCTCCCCGGGCCTCTCCCGCGAGGGGGCGTCGCGGGTCATACTTCTTTGCAGCTTGCATCGGCCTATAGCCGCCCTATCTCCCTGGCCGTCTGGTCCACCGCCTGGCGGGTCTTGTCCACCAGTTCGTCGAGCTCGGCATGGCTGGCGACCAGCGCCGGGGCCATGATCATGCGGCCCAGGGTGGAGCGGATGATCAGGCCGTTGTCGAAGCCGATGCAGCGGCAGCGCCAGGCGATTTCGTCCTCGTTGGCGAAGCGCTTGCGGCTGGCCTTGTCCTCGGCGAACTGCAGCGCGGCGACCAGTCCGGCGCCCTGGATTTCGCCGACCAGCGGGTGGTCGGCGAATACCTCGCGCAGCGCTTTTTGCAGATAAGGGCCGCTGTCCTGTTTGACTCGCTCGATGATGCGCTCGTCGCGCAGCGCCTTGAGGTTGGCGATGGCCACGGCGGCGGCCACCGGATGGCCGGAGTAGGTCAGGCCATGGGCGAACAGGCCGCCCTGTTCCACCAGTACCTCGGCCATACGCTTGGACAGCACCAGCCCGCCCATGGGGATATAGCCGCTGGTCAGCCCCTTGGCGATGGTCAGGGTGTCCGGTTGGAAGCCGAAGTGCTGGTGGGCGAACCATTCCCCGGTGCGGCCGAAGCCACCGATCACTTCGTCGGCGCACAGCAGCACGTCGTATTTGCGGCAGATGCTCTGGATACGCGCCCAGTAGCCTTCCGGCGGGAAGATCATGCCGCCCGCGCCCTGGAACGGTTCGGCGACGAAGGCGGCGACGTTTTCCGCGCCCAGTTCGAGGATCTTCCGTTCCAGCTCGTCGGCGGCCTGCAGGGCGAAGGCTTCGGGGCTGAGGTCGCCGCCGTGGGCGTACCAGTAGGGTTCGCCGATGTGTGCGAAGTCCGGCAGCATGCCGCCCATTTCGTGCATGAAGCCCATGCCGCCCAGCGCGGTGCTGCCCAGGGTGGAGCCGTGGTAGCCGTTCCAGCGGCCGATCATGATCTTCTTCTGCGGCTTGCCGAGCACCTGCCAGTAGCGGCGCACGGTGCGGATCAGCGCTTCGTTGGCCTCGGAGCCGGAGTTGGTGTAGATGGCGTGGCTGTAGTGCTCGGGCAGCAGGCTGAACAGCAGTTCGGACAGCTCGATCACCCGTGGGTGGGTGGTGTGGAAGAACAGGTTGTAGTACGGCAGTTCTTCCAGTTGCCGGGTGGCGGCGGCGTTCAGGTCGGCGCGGCCATAGCCCAGCGCGGTGCACCAGAGGCCGGACATGCCGTCCAGGTAGCGTCTGCCGTCGGTATCCCAGAGGTCGAGGCCCTGGCCCTTGGCGATCACCAGCGCGCCTTTCTCGTTGAGCGCCTTCTGGTCGAGGAAGGCGTGGATATGGTGCGCCGCGTCCAGCGCCTGGTATTCCGAGGTGGTGTGGGGCAAGGCAGTCATCGCAAAGTCTCCGCTGAATCTGGGCGTAGGGCGCGCCGCGCGCACCGTCGGACGAATTGTTCTTCTGCGTCTGGTGCGCATGGCGCACCCGGCGGCGGTCAGCGCAACTGGAACCAGGTGGTCTTCAGTTGGCTGTATTTGTCGAAGGCGTGCAGCGACAGGTCGCGGCCAAAGCCCGATTGCTTGGTGCCGCCGAACGGCACGCAGGGATCGAGGGCGTCCACGGTGTTCACCGACACGGTGCCGACGTTGAGCTGGCGCGCGACCCGGTGGGCGCGGTTGAGGTCGTCGCTCCAGACCGAGGCGGCCAGGCCATAGGGGCTGTCGTTGGCTAGGTGCAGCGCTTGTTCTTCCGTATCGAAGACGCTGACGGCCAGCACCGGGCCGAACACTTCCTCGCGGGCCAGGCGCATGTCTGCCGTAACGCCGGTGAAAATGGTCGGCTCGATGAAGTTGTCGGAGCCGTTGATGCTCAGTTGCCGGCCACCGCAGACGCAGCGGGCACCCTGCGCCTCGGCTTCGCGGATAAAGGTCATGATGCGTTCGGTCTGCCGTGCTTCGACGATGGCGCCAGCGTGGCTGGCCGGGTCGAGTGGGTCGCCGGGCAGCCAGTCGCGGGCCTTGGCCACCAGCCGTTCGATGAATTCATCGTGGATCGAGCGTTCCAGCAGCAGCCGCGAGTTGGCCGAGCAGGTTTCGCCCTGGTTGAAGAAGATGCCGAAGGCGGCCTTTTCCGCCGCCAGGTCGAGGTCCTGGCAGTCGGCGAACACCAGGTTGGCGCTCTTGCCGCCGCACTCCAGCCAGACCTGCTTGAGGTTGGATTGCGCGGAATAGGCCATGAAGTACTTGCCCACCTCGGTGGAGCCGGTGAAGGCCAGGCCGTCCACGTCCGGGTGCAGGCCCAGCGCCTTGCCGGCCTGTTCGCCGAGGCCCGGCAGCACGTTCAGCACGCCGGCGGGCAGGCCGGCCTCCAGCGCCAGCTCGGCCAGGCGCAGGGCCGAGAACGGCGATTGCTCGGCGGGCTTGAGCAGCACCGAATTGCCCACCGCCAGGGCCGGGGCGATCTTCCAGATGGCCATGTCCAGCGGGTAGTTCCAGGGCACCACCGCGGCGACTACGCCGAGCGGTTCGCGGGTGATGGTCGCCAGCACGTTCGGCGCGCTGGGGGCGACCTGGTCGTAGATTTTGTCGATGCTTTCGGCGTACCAGCGCAGCACGCCGGCGGCGCCCGGCACGTCGATGTTCCAGGCGTCCATCACCGGCTTGCCCATGCTCAGCGAGTCGAGCAGCGCCAGTTCGTCGCGGTGGGCGAGGATCAGTTCGGCCAGGCGCAGCAGCACCTGCTGGCGCTCGCGGGGCGTGCTGCGCGACCAGGTGCCGGCCTCGAAGGCGCGCCGCGCCGATTGTACGGCCAGCTCCACGTCCGCCGCGTCACAGGCCGCTACCGGCGCCAGCGTTTGGCCGCTGGCCGGGTTGGTCACGGCGAAGGTGGCGCCACTGCTGGCCGCCCGTGGCGCTCCGTCGATGATCGCTTGGCTGATGAAGCGCTGTTGCGCCGCGCGCTGCCGCCAATCGTTGAGTGTGTACACCTGTACCTCCTGAGTTCGTTGGGTGGTCCGCGCGCCGCGCGCACCTGAAGATCGATACCGCTCGGCGATCGCGCTATGCGCTCAACGGGCCGAAAAGAGCGCTGGAGGCTGGACGAAAGCGCGTGGCAAGCGGCGTTTCTCGTCCAGCTTTCCAGCCTCCAGCGCCGTTGTCGAAGCCCCTTTCCGGTGAATAACGCTATAGCGCAATCACCCCGGCGCACCCTGCGGGATGCGATATCCGATCCATTGCCTGGCGCTAGGTTGGCGCAGCCGTGAAAGCAGGAAAACCAGTAAAAATGTCGTCGCTGGATACGGAAAAGCTGCCTTGCGTTGCACCATTGGTGATCGCGTGTCGCTTTCTGGTGCGTCGATTACCGGCATGCAGCGCCGCGCCTGGCCTGTCGTCCAGCCCCTGCTGCGCCATTAATGGGCATGTGTGGCATTGCGTGTACGGGTCTTGCAAGGGGAAGGTCGCGCCAGCAATCGTCCGAGGTTTCCTGTGGCTTCCTACACCCTGCGTCAACTCAAGTATTTCGTCACCACCGTCGAGTGCGGCAGCGTTGCCGAGGCATCGCGCAAGCTGTACATCGCCCAGCCGTCCATCTCCACCGCCGTGAAGGGGCTGGAGGAGAGTTTCGGTGTGCAGTTGTTCATCCGCCATCACGCCCAGGGCGTATCGCTGACGCCCAGTGGCACGCGCTTCTACCGCAAGGCGCGGGAGCTGCTGCGCTTCGCCCACGAGTTCGAGCAGAACGCCCTGGCCGACAACGACGTGGTGTCCGGGCAGATCGATATCGGCTGTTTCGAGACGGTGGCGCCGCTCTACCTGCCAAGGCTGATCGCCGGCTTCCGCGAGCGCTATCCGGGGGTCGAGATACGCCTGCAGGACGGCGAGCAGCAGGAGCTGGTGCAGGGGCTGACCGCCGGGCGCTTCGACCTGGCGATCCTGTACAAGCACGATCTCGATGCCAGCATCGCCAGCGAACCGCTGATGCCGCCGCAGCGGCCCTATGCGCTGTTGCCCGCCGGCCATCGCTTTGCCCGGCAGCCGCAGGTGTCGCTGCGCGACCTGGTGCTGGAGCCGATGATCCTGCTCGGGGTGCTGCCCAGCCGCACCTACTTCGTCAGCATCTTCGAGGAACTGGGGCTCAGCCCGAACATCGTCTTCAGCTCGCCGTCGATCGAGATGGTGCGCGGCATGGTCGGCCAGGGGTTCGGTTTCTCGGTGCTGGTCACACGCCCGCATGCGCAGACCACCTATGACGGCAAGCAGGTGGTCTGCGTGCCGATCAGCGAGCCGGTCACCGGCTCCGGTTTGGTCGCGGCCTGGCTGCAGCGGGCGCAACTGACCAAGCCGGCGCAGTTGTTCGTCGATTACTGCAAGGAATGCCTGGGGCGGGAAGAGCCGTTGGAAGCCTGAAACTGGAGGCTGAGAGAAAGAGCCGAAAAGAACGCTATAGGCTGTAAGGCTGGAAGGCTGGACGAAAAAAGCAGGAAAGGCTTATCCAGCCTCCAGCCCCCCCAAGGCTACCTTTTCCCTTGCCAGCGACGACAAAAATCATAATTTCGCGAATCCCCCGCTCTGCACAGAATGCGGCCAGCACCGTCCCGATCTCCATCGCGCGGGACGGCCTTGATCATCATTCGAGCAGGCAAGCCATGACCGATCTCAAGCAGCAGCACGCGGCCAGAACCGCAGGCAAAACGGAAATAGACACGCTTATCGTGGGCGCCGGCCAGGCCGGCGTGGCCATGAGCGAGCACCTGAGCAAGCTCGGCGTGCCGCACCTGGTGCTGGAGCGCAAGCGCATCGCCGAGCGCTGGCGCACGGAGCGCTGGGACTCGCTGGTGGCCAACGGGCCGGCCTGGCACGATCGTTTTCCCGGCCTGGAGTTCGATGACCTCGATCCCGATGCCTTTGCCTCGAAGGAGCGCATCGCCGACTATTTCGAAGACTACGCCAGGCAGTTCAACGCGCCGATCCGCACCGGCGTGGAAGTGAAGAAGGTCGAGCGCAATGCCGACCGGCCAGGTTTTATCGTGGAAACCTCGGAAGGGGTGATCGAGGCCCGGCGCGTGGTCGCGGCGACCGGCCCGTTCCAGCGCCCGCTGATCCCGCCGATCGCGCCTGACGACAAGCGCTTCACGCAGATGCACTCGGTGGAATACCGCAATCCGCAGCAACTGCCCGAGGGTGGCGTGCTGGTGGTGGGCGGCGGTTCGTCGGGGGTGCAGATCGCCGATGAACTGAACCGCGCCGGGCGCAAGGTCTACCTCTCGGTCGGCCCCCACGACCGGCCGCCACGCAGCTATCGCAACCGCGATTTCGTCTGGTGGCTGGGCGTGCTCGGCCTGTGGGACATGGAAACCGTGCAGCCGGGCAAGGAGCACGTCACCATCGCCGTGAGCGGTGCCCATGGCGGTCGTACCATCGACTTCCGCGAGCTGGCGCAGCAGGGCATCACCCTGGTCGGCCTGACGAAATCCTTCGACCAGGGTGTCGCGAGCTTCCAGCCGGACCTGGCCGCCAGCCTGGCGGCTGGCGACGAGAACTACCTGTCGCTGCTGGATGCGGCCGATGCCTATATCGCCCGCAATGGCCTCGACCTGCCGGAAGAGCCGGAGGCGCGCAAGACCTTCGCGGAGCCGGCGTGCGTGACCCATCCCATTCTCGAACTCGATCTGGCCGCCGCCGGCGTCACCACCATCATCTGGGCCACCGGCTTCGCCGTCGATTTCAGCTGGTTGCAGGTCGATGCCCTGGATGAGCAGGGCAAGCCTCGGCACCAGCGTGGCGTGTCCAGCGAGCCGGGTATCTACTTCCTCGGCCTGCCGTGGCTGTCGCGGCGCGGCTCCACCTTTATCTGGGGCGTCTGGCACGATGCCAAGCACATCGCCGACCATATCGCCACGCAGCGCAAGTACAGCGCCTACCAGGACGCCACGCAGCGTAGCGTCGAAGCCGAAGCGCCCGTTCAAGCCGCCACTCGCCTGGGAGCCCGTTGATGCCTAGCCATACCCGCATCCGCATGTTCAATACCAAGGAAACCTATCCGAACCAGTCGCTGGACAACGACCTCTGCCAGGCCGTGCGGGCCGGCAATACCGTCTATGTACGCGGCCAGGTCGGCACCGACTTCGAGGGTAACCTGGTCGGCCTCGGCGACCCGCGGGCCCAGGCCGAGCAGGCGATGAAGAACATCAAGCAGTTGCTGGAGGAGGCTGGCGCGGAGCTGTCCCATATCGTCAAGACCACCACCTATATCATCGACCCGCGCTACCGCGAGCCGGTGTACCAGGAGGTCGGCAAGTGGCTGAGGGGCGTCTTCCCGATCTCCACCGGGCTGGTGGTCAGCGCCCTGGCGCAGCCGCAGTGGTTGGTGGAGATCGACGTGATCGCGGTGATTCCGGAGTGAATTCGTGCCGTGGGGTGCGCCATGCGCACCTTGCTACAGGTTCCAGTGTCATCGGTGCGCATGGCGCACTCTACTTCAAGGAAAGTCCATGACCTTTTCCATCGTTGGCCGCTGCACCGAAACCGGCCAGTTGGGCATCGCCATCAGTTCATCGAGCATCGCCGTGGGCGCACGCTGCCCCTGGCTGCGCGCCGGGGTTGGCGCGGTCTCGACGCAGAACATCACCCTGCCGGCGCTCGGGCCGCAGATCCTCGATTGGCTGGCGACCGGACAGGCGCCGGCCGAGGCGCTGGACCGCGCCCTCAGCAGCAATGGCTGGAGCCAGTATCGCCAGGTCGCGGTGCTCGACAGCCAGGGCAACAGTGCATTATTCAGCGGCAGCGAAGCCCTCGGGCGGCACAATGCCCTGGCTGGAGAGCAGTGCGTCGCAGCGGGCAACCTGCTGGCCGAGGGTGCGGTGATCGAGGCATTGGTCGAAGCCTTCGAACAGGCCTCGGGTTGCCTGGCCGATCGGCTTCTGGCGGCCATGCACGCGGCCATGGCGCGGGGCGGCGAAGCCGGGCCGGTGCACTCGGCGGCGCTGCAGGTGGTGGGCGACCTGGTCTGGCCGATCATCGACCTGCGCGTGGACTGGGCCGAGAGCGATCCCATCGGCGAACTGGACGCCCTCTGGCGCGCCTACCAGCCGCAGATGGACGACTACATCGTACGCGCCCTCGACCCGACCCAGGCGCCACGCTACGGTGTACCGGGCGACGAATGACGGGTAACCCCACAGCCCGCAGCGGCGGCCCCGGCCGCGAGGCTTTCGTGGGCCGCGCGGTTTCATTCGCGGGCAAGCCCGCTCCTGCGGGGAGCATTCGCCCAGGCGCTATCCGCGCCATTACAGATTCCAGGACATGAACATGCCCAGCCGCGACCTGCTCGCCGACCTGATCGCCTTCGACACCACCAGCCGCGCCTCCAACCTGGCGCTGATCGACTATGTGCGCGGCTACCTGGGCGGCCTTGGCATCGCCAGCGAACTGCTGTTCAACGAGGAGGGCAGCAAGGCCAGCCTGCATGCGCGCATCGGCCCGGATGGCCCTGGCGGGGTGATGCTGTCCGGCCATAGCGACGTGGTGCCGGTGGATGGCCAGCCGTGGACGCTGCCGCCCTTCGCGCTGAGCGAGCGCGACGGGCGCCTCTACGGGCGCGGCACGGCGGACATGAAGGGCTTTATCGCCTGCGTGCTGGCCAGCCTGCCGGCGTTTCTGCAAGAACCGCTGCGCCTGCCGCTGCATATCGCCATCTCCTACGACGAGGAAGTCGGTTGCCTCGGTGTACGCAGCCTGGTCGAACAGTTGCGCGCCAGCCCGCAGCGCCCGGCCATCTGCCTGATCGGCGAGCCCACCGGGATGCGCCCGGTGCTTGGCCACAAGGGCAAGCTGGCGATGCGTTGCGAGGTGCACGGCGCAGCCTGCCATTCGGCCTATGCGCCGCAAGGCGTCAATGCCATCGAATACGCGGCGCGGCTGATCGGCCGCCTCGGCGAGATCGGCCAGCGGCTGGCCGCGCCGGAGCGCCACGATGCGCGTTTCGACCCACCGTTCTCCACCGTGCAGACCGGCGTCATCCAGGGGGGGAGTGCACTGAATATCGTTCCCGCTGAATGCCGCTTCGACTTCGAGATGCGCGCCCTGCCCGGCGATGATCCGCAGGCGGTGGCCGTCGAGCTGCGTGGCTACGCCGAGGACGAACTGCTGCCGCGCATGCGCGCCGTCAACGCGGCCAGCGCCATCCGCTTCAGCGAACTGTCCGCTTACCCCGGGCTGTTCACCGACCCAGGCAGCGAGGCCGCGCGCCTGCTGGCGCTGCTGTGCGGCAGCGACGACTTTTCTACTGTCGCCTTCGGCACCGAGGGCGGCCTGTTCGACGCCGCCGGCATCGCCACCGTGGTCTGCGGGCCGGGCAGCATGGAGCAGGGGCACAAGCCGGACGAGTTCATCAGCCTGGAACAACTGGCCGCCTGCGACGCCCTGCTGGAGCGGCTAGCCCGGTGGATGCAGCGCCAGGCGTGAAGCGGTGGGCGGGCACATTGCCAGCCTTTTCGTTTCGCGGGCGGCCCGGAGGCGATCAGGCGCCGGCCCGCTCGGCAAGATGGCCAGCATCCTTGTCCAGGGGCAGGTGCTCGAGCAGGTAATCGATGAAGACCCGTACCCGTGGCGCGAGCTGGCGGTTGTGCGGATAAATGGCGTGCAGCGGGGTGGCCGGGCTCGGGTACTCGGGCAGGACCCGTACCAGGTGGCCGTTTGCCAGGTCATCGGTAATGTCCCAGATGGATTTGAGGGCGATGCCGTGCCCGCCCAGCGCCCAGCGATGGACGACATCGCCATCGTTGGCCGCCAGCATGGCGGTGATGCGCACGGTGACTGGCTGCTCGCCCTCGAAGTGCCAGTCGGCCTGGGGCTGATGACCGATATGCAGGCAACGATGGCTGGCGAGGTCGCTCGGGTGGCGGGGCATGCCATGGCGTTTCAGGTAGCTGGGGGCGGCGCACAGCACCCTGTAGTTGGCGACCAGTGGCCGGGAGAAATACGAGGAGTCGTCCAGTGCGCCATAGCGTATGGCCAGGTCCATGCCGGACTCGACCAGGTCGAGCACGGTGTCTGTGAGTTCGAGCTGTACATGCAACTGCGGGTGCAGGGCCTGGAAGTCCGCCAGCAGCGGCGCGATGCGCCGGCGCCCGAGGGAGATCGGCGCGGTCAGGCGCAGGTGGCCCGATACGGTGGCGCTGCGCAATGACAGCCGCTGCTCGACCTGCTCCACGTCGGCCAGTATCTGCAAGGCATGGCGATAGAGGATGTCACCTTCCCCGGTGAGCGACTGGCGGCGTGTGGTGCGCTGCAGAAGGCGCACTCCCAGCCGGCTTTCGAGCTGGCGCAGGCGCCGGCTGACGGAGGGCAGGGTGGTGCCTAGCTCATGGGCGGCGTTCGACAGGCTGCCCGCTTCCACGATGCGTACGAACAGGGCGAGTTGGCCAAGGTCGGTCAGCGGCATGATTGTTATTCCATTAGGCAACAGTTCATTAATTTGTCGGGCAATTATTGATCGTTATCGAGAGTCTACACTGGGGACCGCCATGCAACGCCACGATGGCGTCCAGATAGTCCAGATAATAGAGGTGCTCCGATGTCTACTCGTCGTGACTTTGTTTCCGGGCTCGCCCTGTCCGCCGCCGGCCTGGCCCTGGCCACCCCGCTACGTTTCGCCGTTGCCGCTGGCGGCGCCCTGCCAGCCGCCGGGGCATTGCAGGCCCGCGCCATTCCCTCCAGCGGCGAACGCCTGCCGGTGATCGGCATGGGCAGTTCCGGCAGCTTCGAGGTCGGCAGCGATGCCGCTGCCCGCGATCCGTTGCGGGAAGTGCTGCGGCGCTTCTTCGCAGCGGGCGCTACGCTGATCGACACAGCACCCGGCTATGGCCCCGCCGAGGGAGTGATCGGCGATCTGCTGGAAGAGCTGGGCCTGCGCCAGCAGACCTTCCTCGCCACCAAGATCGGCGCCAGCGGCCGCGAGGCCGGGCTGGCGCAGTTCGAACGCTCGCTGCGCCTGCTGAAGACCGACAAGGTCGAGCTACTGCAGGTGCACAGCCTGCAGGATTGGCGTACCCAGTACCCGTTGATCGAAGAATTGAAGGCCCAGGGCAAAACCCGCTACACCGGCCTGACCCACTTCGTCGACAGCGGCCATGACGAACTGGCCGAGGTGGTGCGCGCGGTAAAGCCGGATTTCCTGCAGGTCAATTATTCGGTGATCTCGCGCAATGCCGAGGCCAGGGTGTTCCCGCTGGCACAGGAGTTGGGCGTGGCGGTGCTGGTCAACCGTGCCTTCGAGGACGGCAAGCTGTTCGCCAGGGTCCAGGGCAAGACGCTGCCGTCCTGGGCCGCCGAGGCGGGTATCGGTTCGTGGGCACAGGCGTTCCTGAAATTCGCCTTGAGCCATCCGGCGGTTACCGCGGTGATTCCCGCCACCGGTCGCCCGGAGCGGCAGAGCGATCAACTGCTGGCTGGGCACGGGCCGACGCTGAGCCAGGCGCAGCGGCAATCCCTGATCGAACTGTTCGGCTGAGCCGGCGCCATGAGTACTTCTCTGGCGAGTCCCCTGCTGCGCGTCGTGGCGCGCCTGTTCAACCTGAAGCCGGGCGAGGCGCCTGCGGTGCTGGCCGGTCTGCTGATGTTCTTTCTGCTGTTCGCCGGCTACTTCATGCTGCGGCCGGTGCGCGAAACCATGGGCGTGGCGGGCGGGGTGAACAACCTGCAGTGGCTGTTCACCGGTACCTTCGTCGCCACCCTGGTGGCCCTGCCGCTGTTCGGCTGGCTGGCCTCGCGGGTGTCGCGGCGGCGGATCGTACCCTGGAGCTACGGTTTCTTCGTGCTCAACCTGCTCGGCTTCGCCGCCGCCATGCTGCTGTGGCCGGACAGCATCTGGGCGGGAAGGACATTCTATATCTGGTTGTCGGTGTTCAACCTGCTGGCGATTTCGCTGGCCTGGAGCGTGCTGGCCGATGTCTTCGCCAGCGGCGAGGCGAAGCGGCTGTTCGCCCTGATCGCCGGCGGCGCCAGCCTGGGCGGGCTGGTCGGGCCGATCCTCGGTACCCTGCTGGTGGCGCCGCTGGGGCATGCCGGGCTGCTGGTGCTGGCGGCGCTGCTGCTGGCCGCCAGCGCAGGTGCCGGTGTCTGGTTGCATGGCTGGCGTGACCGCCATCCTCCGGCGGCCACGGCGGACGACGAGGGTAGCCGCGAGCAGCGGCGCAAACCCCTGGGCGGCAACCCGTTCGCCGGTGCCGTCGCCGTGTTCAAGTCGCCCTATCTGCTGGGCATCGCGTTGTTCGTCGTGCTGTTGGCCAGCGCCAATACTTTCCTGTACTTCGAGCAGGCGCGGATGGTGGCCGAGTATTTCCCCGATCGTACCCGCCAGACCCAGGTGTTCGGGCTTATCGACACCATCGTGCAGACGCTGGCGATCCTCACCCAATTGTTCCTGACCGGGCGCATCGCCCAGCGACTGGGGGTGGGCGTGCTGCTGGTGGCGGTGCCGCTGGTGGTCGCCGTCGGCTTCCTGTGGCTGGCGCTGGCACCGGTGTTCGCGGTGTTCGTGGTGGTGATGGTGGTGCGCCGCGCCGGCGAGTACGCGCTGGTGCGGCCCGGACGCGAGATGCTCTACACCGTGGTGCCGGCCGAGCAGAAGTACAAGGCGAAGAATTTCATCGACACCGTGGTCTATCGTGGTGGCGACGCCATCAGCGGCTGGGTCAAGCGTGGGCTGGACCTGCTCGGCGAACATCCGTCGCTGGCGATGTTCATCGGTGCCGTGCTGGCGCTGGCATGGGCTGGCGTCGGTGTCGGCCTGGGGCGGGCACAGCGGCGGCGCGAGCGCCCGCAGGATGACGCGCAGAGATGATGGCGTAGCCTGTGCACACGCCAGGCCGGTCCGACGGCCGCTCACCACTCTATATCCACCTTCCGAGGACAACCTCATGCAGATCGATCTTTCCGACAAGACCGCCCTGGTCACCGCCTCCACCGCCGGTATCGGCCTGGCCATCGCCCAGGGCCTGGCGGCGAGCGGCGCCGCCGTGGTGCTCAATGGCCGCAGCGAGGCCAGTATCGCCAGGGCGCGGGAGCAACTGCTGGCCGCGGTGCCCGGCGCCACGTTGTACGGGGTGGCCGCCGATCTCGGCGATGCCGCCGGCGCCGAGCGACTGCTGGCCAGCCTGCCGGCCATCGACATCCTGGTCAACAACGCCGGCATCTACGGCCCGCAGGACTTCTTCGACACCGACGACGCCACCTGGGAGCGCTACTGGCAGACCAACGTGATGTCCGGGGTGCGGCTGGCGCGGGCGCTGCTGCCGGGGCTGGTCGAGCGCGGCTGGGGGCGGGTGCTGTTCATCTCCTCGGAGTCGGCGCGCAATATCCCCGCCGACATGGTCCACTACGGCGTCACCAAGACCGCGCAACTGGCGCTTGCCCGTGGCCTGGCCAAGCGCGTGGCCGGCAGCGGCGTCACCGTCAACAGCGTGCTGCCGGGGCCGACCCTCTCCGACGGCTTCGCGGCGATGATGCAGGACGAGATCGCACGCACCGGCAAGTCGCTGGAGGAACTGGGGCGCGAATTCGTGCTGGCCAACCGCCCCAGTTCGGTGATCCGCCGCGCGGCCACGGTCGAGGAGGTCGCCAACCTGGTGGTCTACGTCTGTTCGACACAGGCCTCGGCCACCTCGGGGGCGGCGTTGCGGGTGGATGGCGGCGTGGTCGACGACATTCTCTGAGGGGCACCGCTGCCCACGACGATTTTTCCCACTCATCAGGAGTTCGACATGTCCCGTCCGCTAGCCGCTCTGCGCCACCTGGCCGTCACTCTGGTCGCCGTTGTCCTGGCCGCCTGCTCGTCAGCCGAAGAGCCCGATACGCCCCGCCAGGACAGCCCGGTAGTGCTGTTCAACATACTGCCGCTGCAGGCCGGTGAGATCGATGGCTTCCTGCCGTCGATGCTGGACAATGCCCATGCGTCCCGACAAGAAGCGGGCAATCTCTCCTTCGATGTGTTCCAACCGGAGGACGGTGCGGCCACCTTGCTGCTGTTCGAGCGATGGGTCAGCCAGGCAGCACTGGACGAACATTTCGCCACGCCGCACCTGAAGGTCGTCGAACGCGGCCTGGCCACCGCCCAGGCCGCTACGCCGACCAGCCTGCGCCTGGTCGAGATCGAGCCGCAGGGCGCGCAGCAGCGCAAGCCGTTGGCCAGGCCGGGCGATTCGCGCAATGTCATCGTCATCCTCAAGGCCAGGCCCGAACAGGAACAGGCCTTCCTCGACGCCTGGCGCGAAGCGATTCCCTTCTCTCGGGCCGCGCCCGGCAACCATGCTTTCGAGCTGTACGCGGTCGAGGGCCAGCCGCAGACCTATGTGCTGTTCGAGCGCTGGGACAGCGTGGCCTCGCACGAGGCACACCTGGCCCAGGACTATTCGGCGAAACTCGATGAGCGCCTGCCGGGTACCCTGGCCGAGCCGATCACGCCCGCCACGCGCTTTCTGGCGCGGGACGTGGGGGCGGAGCGATGATCATCGCGGCTGAGTAGCTGTTCGGTCCTCTCGTTCCATGCTCTTGCCCTGCGGGGATGCCCCGCCCGTTGCCGCGCGGTCACACCCGCCGGCTACGGGTCAGCAGCCACAGCAGGTAGAAGCCGCCGAGCAGTCCGGTCATCAGGCCGATCGGCAGGTTGGCCGCCACCGGCAAGCGTTGGCTGAGCAAGTCGGCGGCCAGCAGCAATACGGCGCCCATCAGTGCCCCGGCCAATAGCGGGACATTGGCCGCACCCGTAAGGCGCCTGGCCAGTTGCGGTCCGGCCAGCGCGATAAAGGCGATCGGCCCGGCCGCCGCGGTGGCGACCGCGGTCAGGCCGACGGCGACCAGCATCATCAACAGGCGGGTGCGTTCCACGGCGACGCCGAGCTGGCTGGCGGCCGCGTCGCCCATTTCCAGCAGGTCGAGGCGGCGGCCGTGGTAGAGCGCGATGGGGATCACCAACAGCAGGCAGAGCGCGGCGGGGACGACATGGGACCAGGTGCGGGTATTCAGCGAGCCGGCGAGCCAGAGCTGGGCGAACATCGCCTGGTCGAGGTCGCCGGTGACCAGCAGGATATTGTTCAGCCCGGACAGGCTGGCGCCGACACCTAGCCCCACCAGCACCAGGCGATAGCCGCCGCTGCTGCGGCCCTTCATCGCCAGCAGGAATACCAGCAGCGCGGTGCACAGGCCGCTGGCCACCGCCGCCAGCGAGGTAGCCAGCGGCCCGGCGTCGAACAGCATGATCTGCACGATCGCACCGCTGGCGGCGCCGGTGGTGAAGCCGATGATATCCGGGGAGCCCAGGGCGTTGCGCGAAATGGACTGGAAGATCGCCCCGGCCATGCCCAGGGCCGCGCCGACCAGCGAGGCGGTGAGCACGCGTGGCAGGCGGATGCGCAGGACGATGCGCTGGGCGGTGGGGTCCTGGCCGTTGCCCAGCAGGCTGGCGAGTACTTCCGCCGGGCCCAGCGCCAGAGTGCCGGTGCCCAGCAACAGGATGCCGAGCAGCAACCCGAGCCCTGCCAGCAGGCCGCAGACCATGGCGGCTCGCGGCTGGTAGCGAATGGAGAGCGCCCCCAGGCGCAGGGTGTGAGGCGGGTTCATAGGCGGCTCGGGCGGAAACGCCTGGCCAGGACGATAAAGCACGGGCCGCCGAGCAGCAGGGCGATGATGCCGGCGGCGATTTCCGCCGGGGCGGCGATCACCCGGCCGAGCACATCGGCGCCGAGCAGCAGGGCGGCGGCCACCAGTGCCGAATAGGGCAGTATCCAGCGGTAGTCCGGGCCGACCAGCAGGCGGGCGATGTGCGGGGCGACCAGGCCGACGAAACCGATCGGCCCGGCGGCGGCGGTCGCCGCGCCGGCCAGCAGCATGACCGCGACACAGGCCTGCAACCAGGTCAGGCGCATATCGACGCCCAGTGCCTGGCCAAGCTCCTTGCCCAGTGCCAGGGCATTCAGGTTGCTGACGATGGCGAAGGCCATGCCCAGGCCGCACGCAGTGGCCAGGCCGAGTCCGCCGAGCAGGGCGAAGCCGCTGCCGCTCAGCGAGCCGGCCGCCCAGTGGCGGAACTTGTCGAAGACTTCCGGCGGGGCGTTGAGCACGATGATGCCGGTGAGCGAGGCGAGCATGACCGACAGGCCGGCCCCGGCCAGCACCAGGCGGACCGGGTTGGTGCCGGTTTCATGGGCCTGGCCGAGCATGAACACGGCGATGCCGGCCAGGCCGGCGCCGAGGAAGGCGAACCAGATGTACTGGGGCATGCTGGTCAGGTCGAACAGCGCCACGCCGATAATCACCGCCAGCGCCGCGCCGGCGTTGATGCCCAGCAGCCCCGGTTCGGCCAGCGGGTTGCGCGTCACCGCCTGCATGATGGCCCCGGCCGCACCCAATGCCAGGCCGGCGAGCAGGGCGACCAGGGTGCGCGGGATGCGCAACTGGCGCACGATCAGGTGCTGGTCGTTGTGCGGGTCGGCGTGTTGCAGGGCTTCCAGAGTGGTGGCCAGGGGTATCGGGCGGGAGCCTATGGCCAGGCTGGCCAGGGCGATAAGGAACAGCAGCAGCGTACCGGCCAGCAGCCCCCAGGCATGCCGGTGGCGCTGGCGGAAGGCTTTTGGCTGGCTGGCGCCGGGTGCGTGCAGGACCATGGCTTAGCGGAAGTGACGGGCCACGGTCTCGACCATTTGCTGCCCGGAGTAGTAGTCGATTCGGAACGAGCTGGCACCCAGTGCATAGACACGACGATTCTCCACCGCCGGCAGGTTGGCCAGTATCGGGTCGGCGAGGAAGGCCTGCACATCGCTGTCGCCGGCCCCGAGCAGGAAGACGCTGTCGCCGGTGATGGCGGCCGAGAGGTTTTCCCGGGAGATGAACTGGAAGTCCGAGCTGCGGGTGACCTTTGCCGCCAGGGCTTGCGGCAGTTCCGCCACCGAGAAGCCCAGGGCTTGCAGCAGGCGGGCATGCGGGCTGCTGAGGCGACCTATCGAGTAACTGCCGGCGATATTGTAGCCGACGATGCTGACCGTGCCAGTCGGTGGGCTGAGGCTGGCCGCCGCTTGCGCGGTGTAGCGGTCGAAGCGCTGGATGGCCGCCTGTGCCTGCTGTTCGAGCCCGGTGTGGCGGCCCAGTTCGAGAGCGATGTCCTGCCAGCCCTGGTTGGAGTAGTCGATCACCAGGGTTTCGATGCCCTGGGCTTGCAGTTCCGCGCGGTGTGGTGCGGCGCTGTCGGCCCCGGTGGCGGAAACGATCAGCAGGTCCGGGTCGCTGGCGATCACCGCTTCCAGGTCGAACTGCAGGTTGCGGTACAGTACCTCGACGCCCCGCGCGTCGGCTTGCGCCGCCCATTGCAAGAAGAAGCCCTTGGCATCGGTCAGGTTGCCGGGCGTGGTGGCGGCGCTGGCCACCAGCGGCGCGTCCATGGCCAGCAGGATGCCGGTCACGCTGGGGGTGGTCGAGACGATGCGCGAGGGTTTCGCGGGGCCGTCCGCCAGGGCCGGGGCAAGGCTGCCGAGCAGCAGGAACGCGGCGGTGGCCAGTTGGGCGAGGAAACCTTTGTTCATGATCGGTCCGGTATAGGCTCTGTCGGGGCTGAATGGTCGAGGCAAGGGATCTGTCCGGCACTCTTTGTGGCCCTTTGCGTCGTTACCGCGTGTTGCCCTCGGATAGCTTTGCATAGGGTGCGCACCTGACCACAGGACGACATTCGATGGCGCGGCGCAAGGCTCGAAGCGGAGAAATACGCTTCCTCTGCGGGCATTCCATACGATAGTGATTATCACATAATATATTCCGTATTGTAGAATCTATTCTGAATCAAAGTAATTTCCTTCCCTCCACCGCCAGGAATACCGCCCATGACGTATCGTCTGCATGCGGATGCCGTGACGTTGCGCCGTGATACGCGAACCATCTCGGAAAACCTTTCCATCGCCATCCCGGAGGGCTCCTTCACGGTCATCGTCGGCCCCAACGCCTGTGGCAAGTCCACGCTGCTGGCGGCGCTGTCGCGCCTGCTCAAGCCAGCGCCGGGGCGGGTCATGCTGGATGGGGTGGACATCGGCACGCTGCCGGCGCGGGAAGTCGCCCGGCGCCTCGGCCTGCTGCCACAGAGCGTTATCGCGCCGGACGGTATCCGCGTGGCCGACCTGGTCGCGCGAGGGCGCTATCCGCACCAGTCGTTCCTGCGGCAGTGGTCGCAGGCGGATGAACAGGCGGTGATGAGGGCGCTACGGGCGACCCGGGTGGAAGAGCTGGCCGACCGGTTGCTCGACGAACTGTCGGGTGGGCAGCGCCAGCGGGTGTGGATCGCCATGGTGCTGGCGCAGGAAACCCCGATACTGCTGCTCGACGAGCCGACCACCTACCTGGATATCGCCCACCAGATCGAACTGCTGGAACTGCTGGCCGAACTCAACCGCCAGGGGCGGACCATCGTTGCGGTACTGCATGACCTCAACCAGGCCTGCCGCTACGCCAGCCACCTGATCGCCATGCGCGATGGCGCAGTGGTCGCCCAGGGCGAACCCGCGGCGATCTTCACCGAGCAACTGGTCGAGCAAGTGTTCGGCCTGTCGGCGTTGATCATCCCCGATCCGCTCAGCGGGACCCCGATGCTGGTGCCCAGGGGGCTGGTGCGCGGGAACCCGGCCCAGTAGCGCGCCTACTGGGTCAAGGCATGACGGCATTCGATCGTCAGGGCCTGTCGCTAGCGGCGAGGTCCAGGCCTGACGTGGACCGGTTGATCAGGATGGCCTCGTGGAACAGAGCGTCGCGGTCTTCCGGTGCTTGCAGTTGCCCGAGGTCGGTGACCGTGGTCAGGACGCAGACGACCTCGCGCTGGGCATCGAAGACCGGCGCCGCCTGGCCGGTCACGTTCGACAGCAGGTGGCTGACCAGTTCCGCCCGGTAGAGCCTGCGCACCTCGTCGAGGGTGGCGCGGTCCGGTGGCGTGCCGCGGAAGTGCGCGGGCTGCTGCTGGCGCGCGGCCTCGATGCTGGCCTCGGGCAGGAAAGCCTGGAAGACCAGGCCGCAGGCAGTGTTGTCGATCGGCAGGATATCGCCGAGGGCCAGCGGGTTGATGGAGAAGTAGGCGCTGCGGTACCAGCGCACCAGGGTCGGCCCCCTTTCGGTCCAGATCGTCACGCCACTGCTGATGGCGTGCTGGTGGGCCAGCGACTTCATATGCTGGGCCGCGATCTCCACCGCGTCGACCCGTTTCAGCGCACCGATACCGATGCTCAGGGCCGTCGGCCCCAGGTCGTAGAGGGCGCTGACCGGGTCCTGCTTGGCCAGCCCTTCCTTGACCAGGCTTTGCAGGTAGCGGTGGGCGGTCGAGCCGCCGGTGCCGGTACGGCGAGCGATCTCGCCGAGCGCCAGTTCGTGCTCGGCGTTGGCCAGCACCTTGAGGAAGCGCGCGGCGATGGACACCGACTGGATGGTGCCCGAACGCTTCTCGCGTGGCATGTCCGGCGCGTCGTCCGATGCGGGCTGCAGGCTGTTCAAGTGACGGTCTCCTTATCGTTGTCTGGGCATGCGTGCTCTGCGGGCCATCGTCGGTGCAGGCGAGCGATGGCCCATGGTACCGATTCCCTGGTGCGCTGGGGATGGACTGTCGAGGCACAGGGTAATTTATTCTGATCTGAGTAATGCATTCCTTATTGAGGAATATCATGGCTGCGTGATAATCTTTTTGAAGCTAAGGATCATTCTCATTTGGAGGCTTGCCTTGAAGGCGTACATTCACCACCCCGTCAGCCATGGCATTGGCGCTGTCACTCTTTCCGCACTGCTGGCGGCCCCGTCGGCCCTGGCGCAGGATGCCGCCGCGGGCGCCCGGGCGGCGGTCACCTTCGCTCCGATCATGATCACGGGCGAGAAGCTCGAGCGTGAACTGAAGGACACGGCATCGTCGGTTTCGGTCAAGAGCGGCACGGAGATCGACCGGGAAAAAACCGGCAGCGCCTCGGTCCCGGAAGTGATCGGCGACGTTCCGAACGTGGTCTACACCGACACGGTCGGCGCACCGATCATCCGCGGGCAGGACACCCAGGGGCCGCACAATGGCCAGAACGTGTTCTGGGGCGGCACGGTGCCGCGTGCCACCATCAATCTCGATGGCCACTACCTGAACTACAACGAGATGTTCTTCGGTGCGACTTCGGTCTGGGATCTCGACAGCATCGAGGTCTTCCGCGGCCCGCAGACCACCTCGCAGGGCGCCAACGCCATCGCCGGTGCGATCATCGTCAACACCAAGGACCCGACCTTCACCCCCGAGGCGGCCTACCAGGCGGAGTTCGGCAGCTACGAGTCCAGGCGCACCTCGATCGCGCTGTCCGGCCCGCTGCTGGGGCAGGAACTGGCCGGGCGGCTCGCGGTGGACTACTCGGCACGCGACACCTTCATCGACTACAAGAACCCCGCGTTCCAGAAGGGCCGTGCCGACCAGGACCTGCGCGCCCTGAACGCGCGGGCCAAGCTCCTGTGGCTACCTGAAAGCCTGCCGGGGCTGGAGGCCAAGTTCACCTTCTCGCACAACGATATCAACCGTCCCACCCAGGAAGCGGCATCGGCGCCCTTCGACAAGCTCGAGCACAGTGCGGCCACCATGCCCACCTGGAAGCAGGACACCAATACCAGTGTCCTCGATGTGTCCTATGCCCTGGACAATGGCATCCGGCTGTTCAACCAGACCCAGTATTCGCTGTCGTCCGTGCACCGCATCACGGGGCTGGTGAATGCGGGGGATGCGGATGTCCGGCAGAAGAACGCTTCCAATGAATCGCGCATCACCTTCGGCGATGCGGCGGATGTCATCAGTGGTATGGCGGGGATCTACTATGCCCATACCGCTACCGGCGAAACCCTCGCCCTGCGCGGCCTGTCGCTGTTCGATGACACCAAGCAGGCGCTCGGCGTGTTCTCCGAGGTCAACTACCGGCTGACCGATCGCTGGACCCTGAGCACCGGCCTGCGCTACCAGCGGGATCATATCCAGCGCGAGGGCCGCTCGGTGCTGACGCCGCAGGCGCTGGACTACGACAGGACCTTCTCGGCCCTGCTGCCGAAACTGTCCCTGGCCTATGCGCTGACCCCGCAATGGACCGTCGGCGGCATGCTCAGCCGTGGCTACAACCCCGGTGGCGTCTCGCTCAACCTGACCAGCCAGCAATGGGCCTACTTCAAGGAAGAGTCGCTGTGGAACTATGAGCTGTTCAGCCGTGCGAGCCTGCTCGACGACCGCCTGCAACTGACCGGCAACCTGTTCTACATGGACTTCAAGGATGCCCAGTACAACATTCCCGTGGTGATCTCCCCGGGCGTGGCCCAGTCCTACACGATCAACGCGGAGAAGGCGCATGCCTATGGCCTGGAACTGGGTGCCGACTACCGCCTGCTCGACAACCTGACGCTCAAGGCCAGCGCTGGCGTATTGCGCACCCGCATCGACGAGATTTCCGGCAACAGCGACTACGAGCACAACGAGTTCGCCCGCTCGCCGGGCTATACCTTGAGCTTCGGGCCGAGCTGGGATGTCACCGAGCGCATCAACCTCAACGTCCAGGTACGACGCATAGACGGCTACTACTCCAACACGGCGAACAGCCCGGTCTATTCGATCGACCCCTACACCCTCACCGACGCCCGCCTGAGTTTCCGCCTGAGCGACCAGGTGCAGCTCTATGGCTATGCGAAAAACCTCTTCGACGACCGCTCGCCCACCTATATGCAGGAGAACCGCGGTATCGGCGGTATCGAGGCGAGCATGACCCAGCCGCGCACCCTGGGTGTCGGGGTCAAGGGCTCGTTCTGAACAGGTGGCCCCGCCTTTATCCAAACCACAGGAGACTGATATGAGTACCCGCAAGCGCCTGCACATCGGTATGTCGCTGGCGCCGGCCTGGATGACCGGCGATGCCTGGCACCGTGCGGACAGCAACGTCGAGGGCCTTTTCAGCAGCGATTTCGCTCTCGATATCGCCCGGCGGGCGGAGGCGGCACACCTCGACTTCGTCTTTCGCCCCGACGTCAGCTACCTGGCCGTGGACGTACTGGAAAGCGGTTTTGGCTTCACCAGCCTGGACCCGACGCTGCTACTGGCGTCGATTGCCCGGGAAACCTCGCATATCGGCCTGGTATCCACCATTTCGACGACCTTCTGCCCGCCCTACATGGCCGCCCGGCAGTTGCAGTCGCTGAACTGGCTGAGCAATGGCCGCGCCGGCTGGAATATCGTCACGGCCCTGCAGGGGCACGAGAACTTCGGCCTGGACCAGATGCCGAGCGCCGAAGAGCGCTATCGGTGGGCGGCCGAATTCACCCAGGTGGTGCACCAGCTCTGGAACAGCTTCCCCAACGAGGCGCTGCTGATCGACCGCGAGCAGGGGCGTTATGCCGATGTCTCGCGGATAAAACCGATCGACCACCAGGGCGAGCACCTGCGGGTCAAGGGGCCGCTGAACCTGCCGGCCTTCAAGGCCCGGATTCCCCTGGTGCAGGCCGGCGCCTCGGACTCCGGGCGCGACTTTGCCGCCTCGGTCGCCGACCTGGTATTCGCCCCCACGCCGGACAAGGAAGCTGCCCTCGAGCTGCGCCACGACCTCTCCCGCCGCGCCGAGCGTCATGGTCGCGCGGCGCGTGACGTGCGCCTGCTGCCTGGCCTGAACCTGTTCCTGGCGCCCACTCGCGAGCAGGCCCGCGAACTGTTCATGGCCACCCATGGGCGGGTGGACAGGGCCCGGCGGTTCGCCTCGATCAAGCAACTGGTCGGCCTGGACCTCAGCGACTGGCCGGAGGACCGCCCGGTGCGCGCCGCCGACTTGCCGCCAGCATCGGGTAACCCGGCCAGCCGCACCCATTCGAGCCTGCTGCGGCGGCTGATCGAGCGCGAACCGCTGCGGCTGAGCGAGCTGCTGTTGCGCCCGGAAGTGATCTCCGCCGCCCACTGGCAGGTCATCGGCACGGTCGAGGATGCCGTCGAACAGATCGCCGACTGGGCCGCCGCTGGCGCCGTGGACGGCTTTATCGCGGCGCCGGGCGGCTCGACCGAGTCGATGCACACCTTCCTCGAACAGGTGGTGCCACGGCTGGTCGAGCTCGGGCTGTTCCGCGAGCGTTATCGCGGCACGACCTTCGCGGAGCACCTGGAAGATTGAGCGGCGCGGCCAGGGCCATTCGATACGGATGATAGCCACCTCTGGGGGCGGGTATCCACACAGGTTGGCAAGTCTTCCCTGAGCGGCACTGCATCTTCATCCCGCCGCCGGCATGCACATGCTCGTGCAGGCCTTGCCGGCCAGGGGGGCTGGCGTCGAGCAGGCGGTCGGTTTCGTTATCCTTGTTGTGCAGCACGAAGTAGGGCACCGAGGTTGGTGCCACGGGGCGGAGGCCTCGGCTTTATCCCTCCATCTGGCGGCGCTCAGGCCGGATAGGTAGAGGGCCGGGTATGGTCATTTCGCTCGCAGGGAACGAGCCGCCGGCTCAGGCAAGGAGAAAGAGAGAGGCGCTCCGATTGGCGGGCGGCCAGGCGTGACATGCCCGGGCTTCGCTATACCGATACAGCCGCAATTGCCCTGGAGCGCCAGGCGAACGCCAGGACCATCAGCAGTCCCAGGCCGGCCATCGCCGCCCCGGCCAGGGAAATCGCCGGATAGCCCAGCCCGGCATTGATCACCGCCCCGCCCAGGGCCGCGCCAATGGCATTGCCGAGGTTGAAGGCGCCGATGTTCAGTGCCGACGCCAGGTTGGGCGCATCCTTGGCCGCTTCCATCACGCGCATCTGCAGCGGCGGCACCAGGGCGAAGCTGGCAATGCCCCAGACCAGGATGGCGGCGGCGGCCGGCAACGGCCAGCGCATCAGTACGGCGAACGCCAGCAACACCAGAATCAGTACGCTCAGCGAGACGATCAGGGTACGGTCGATGGAACGGTCCGCGGCCTTGCCGCCCCATATATTGCCCAGGGTCAGTCCCACGCCGAACAGCACCAGCATGGCGGTGATAAAGGTGGTGGAGGCGTGGGTCTCGCTACTGAGGATCGGCGCGATATAGGTGAACACGGTGAACATCGCGCCCGAGCCGACCACGGTCAGCGCCAGTGCCCCGAGCACCGGGCCACGACCCAGCGCACGGATTTCCGCCAGCACGCCATCGCTTTCCGGCAGCGGCACATCGGGCAGGGCGAACCACAGCGCGACCATGGTCACCGCGCCCAGGCCGGCGATGCCCCAGAACGCGGTGCGCCAGCCGAGCAACTCGCCGAACCAGGTGGCTAGCGGCACGCCGCCGATGGTCGCCAGCGTCAGGCCCATGAACATCGCCGCCACGGCGCCGGCGCGCTTGTCTGGCGATACCACGCTGGCGGCGACGATGGAGCCGACGCCAAAGAACGCGCCGTGGTTGAGAGAGGTCACCACCCGGGCCACCAGCAGGCTGTAGTAATCGGTCGCCAGGGCCGACATCAGGTTGCCCAGGGTGAAAATAGCCATCAGTCCGATCAACAGATAGCGCCGGGGAATCCTGCCGGTGGTCAGGGTCATCAGCGGCGCGCCGAACAGCACGCCGATGGCATAGGCGCTGACCAGCAGGCCGGCCACCGGGATCGACACGCCCAGGTCGGCGGCGATGCCGGGCAGCATGCCCATGGGGGCGAACTCGGTCACACCGATGCCGAAGGCACCGATGGCGAGTGCGACGAGGGGGGGATTGATACGCATGCAAGGCTCCTTATTTATGCCGCAAATGCTACGATCCGGCTTTTCCAGGCGCTAGCCCGCTTTACCGACAAGCACCTTTGCCTAGGAGGCACAAATGGATTTCACCGGCAGGTCGGGGGAAATGGAGGTCTTCGCCCGCGTGGCGCAGGCCGGCAGCCTGTCGGCCGCCGCACGGGCGCTGGGGCTGACGCCCTCGGCGGTCAGCCGCATCATCGCCCGCACCGAACAACGTCTCGGCACCCGCCTGCTGTTGCGCACCACGCGGATGACGACCCTCACCGCCGAGGGCGAGGCGTACCTGCGCGGCGCGCGGCGCATCCTGGCCGACATGAGCGAAGTCGAAGAAGCCATCGCCGACCAAGGCGTGCCGAAAGGCCGGCTGCGGGTCAGTGCAGCACTCGGTCACGGTCGCATGGCCATCGTGCCACTGGTGGCGGCGTTCAGCGCCCGCTACCCGGACATCGTCGTCGATCTCTCCCTGGGCGACGAAGTGGTCGATATCCTCGGCGGCCGGGCCGATGTCGCGGTGCGCTTCGGCTATCTGCCCGACAGCCCCCTGAGCGCCCGCCGCATCGGTAGCACCGGTCAGGTGGTGGTAGCCTCGCCCCGCTACCTGCAACGCCACGGCACGCCCCATGAGCCGGAAGACCTGCTGCGGCACAACTGCCTGCGCTTCAACTTCCGCCGCGCCGAACCCAATTGGCCCTTCGCCCGCGACGGCCGCGAGTTCTCCCTCAAGGTCACCGGCAATATCGAATGCAGCAGCGGCGAGGCCCTGGCACAACTGGCCAGGGTCGACGCCGGCATCGCCCGCATCGGCGCCTTCAGCGTGGCCGATGACATACAACGCGGCGACCTGGTGCCGCTGCTGGAGGCCTGGAACCCTGGCGACCAGGAACCGATCCATGCCGTATTCATCGGTGGCGCGGCGATGCCGGCGCGGGTGAGGGTGTTCGTGGATTTTCTAGTGGAACATCACCGGATATAAGGCGGCCTGCGGAAGTGGCTTGTGAGGCTGGAGGTATGGCCTGAGCGCTATCTTGCTGATTCGATTTCGGTGCCAGGGCCATTCGATCTCTCGACCGCGTTTCGCGAGCCCGACCAGCCCCTCTACGCAACACGCATAAACCCATCCCAGGGGCTCTTCGCCGACATCCCTGTCGGCGAAGGTTGCTCCGAGGGGCTGGCCGGGCTCGCGGCCAATACCGTGTCGACTATGAGAAAAAGCCCTTACGCCGTCGCTCCCGCGCAGGCGGGAGCCCAGTGCGTGGATGTCCTTGAGATGTGAACTGCTTGGCAGATTCAGGCGCTCGATATTGACTCTATTGTTCGCGCCCGCATGCTGGCTTCTGGAGCGTCGAAACTCCCACAAGCAGGTAAATCTGAGTCAGTGCCAGTAGCGATTTATTAGTACCTGAAGATGGCACCACTATGGTCGGGAGGCCTAGGGTCTGTTGACGTTTCGCTTTAAGCCATTGATCTATAAGAGCAAGCTCGTATCGTTGTAGCTCTCACACAACACCAATACGAGCTTGCAATGCCCCGATTGATGCTCAGCGATGAGCACTGGTCGAAGCTGTTGGAAATTCTGCTTCACATGACCATCTACAACAAGCGTGATCTACGAATGACCGTCGAAGGCATGCTTTATCGCATGCGCACAGGATGCCCCTGGAGAGATCTGCCCGAGGCGTTTGGCGACTGGAACAGGATCTACAAACGCTTCAATGCCTGGTCTGCTTGAGGTAAGTGGCTCAGGATCTTCAAGGCGCTTGTGGTTGAACCCGACCTGGAGTGGGCTTTCATTGATGGCAGCTATGCCAAAGCCCACCAGCACAGTGTCGGCGCTGCCAGCGGGGATGATGAGGGCATAGGGAAAAAGTCGGGCCGGCAACGCCAGCAAGATTCACTTCGCCGTGGATGCACATGGCCTGCCCATCGAGTTTGAAATCACGGGAGGCCAGATCAACGATTGCACACAGGCAACCTCCTTGATTGCCAAGCTTCCCACGGCGCAAGCCATCGTCGCCGATAAGGGCTATGACAGCGAGGCGATACGCGAGCAGATAGAGGAACAAGGTGCCAAGGCTGTAATTCCAAGAAAGCGCACCTCTGTGAAAGGCAACGCTGATCTGGACAGAGGGCTTTACCGCAACCGGCACTTGCTGGAAAACGCCTTCGCCCGGTTGAAACATTACCGGGCAGTGGCGTCGCGCTTCGACAAGCTCAAACGAAATTACGAGAGCGTGGTGGCCATGGCATGTGCCTTCCTTTGGCTACCCATGTGAAATGTCAACAGACCCTAGCGTGGAGCAAAAGCTACGGGAACCAACATTGCATGCGGCCGTTCCGGTGGCTCCGTATCGCATCCGGGACGGCCCGGGCTGCTCAGCACCTGGGCTGATGCATCCAGGCTCGACGTGGCTCGCCTCAGAGACCCGGGATGCGTTCCTAGACCTCGTCAGGCTCGAAGCCAGCCGCATCTGGTGGCGTCGGCTGCACGCGGCGGCGTGCCGATAGGTCCGGCGGCTGGCCGTAGACGAGCCGACCGTGCTCCACGACGTACTTGACGGGAATCTTCGGATTGTTGATGTCCTTGCCCCCATCTGCGTGCCACTTCTCTACCCACTTCGTAAAGTAGAACTCCAAGTCTGCGGGTTCCAGCAGGTAAACCGACTGGAGAGCGATGTGGCGGTAGATCGCGAAGGCCCAGGGCACCTGCCTGTACTTGGCGATGATGACGGGGTTCATGTGATGATGGGTCGAAAAGCCCCTGGTCAGCTCGATGTTCACCGACTTGAGCTCGTACTCGCGCCCGGCCGAGTCCACGGCGTCGTTGCCCTCGCGGCCTGGGATAATCTTGAGTCCCATCAGAAGCAGGACCTGGAGCAGCTTGCCGCCGTTGTCCTGGAATACGTCGTCGATGCCGTGCTTGGTGGCGAGCCGTTGGTACTCCTCGACGGAGGACCAAATTTCTTGCAGGCGTGCGTAGTCGTCGTGTGGGGTCAGTGTCACTTCTTCAGCTCCTCCAGCAGTGATGCGGGAGAAACGCCCAAGGCCACGGCCAGCCGTTCGATGTTGTCGATGGAGATATTTCGCTCCCCTCGCTCCACCGAGCCAACATAGGTCCGGTGAAGCCCCGCCGCGTCGGCCAAGGCCTCCTGCGACAGTCCGAGCTGCTCCCGCGCTTTCCTCAGGTTGAAGGCGAACCGCCTTCTCGTCGCTGAGGGCTTTAACTTCTTATCCATACGCGGGAGAATGGGTAAATGATGACGATGAATCTACAGACTATGAGTAGCAGAGCGGATGATCGATAACTTTCCCCCGGCATACTTCACGCGCAACGGCGCGACATTTATCGGGGACTCGCGCGAGCTGCTCGCGGACCTGCCCGACGGCAGCGTCAACCTCGTGATAACCAGCCCGCCCTTCGCCCTCCAGCGGCAGAAGGAGTATGGCAATCTCGACCAGCACGAGTACATCGACTGGTTCCTCGATTTCGGGCGGCTAGTACACCAGAAGCTAAAGGACGACGGCAGCTTTGTCGTTGACTTCGGCGGTTCGTATATGAAAGGCGTGCCAGCGCGGAGCCTCTACAACTTCCGCGTCCTCATCCGAATGGTCGATGAGCTTGGGTTCTTCCTCGCAGAGGACTTCTACTGGTTCAACCCGTCGAAGCTGCCGAGCCCGATCGAGTGGGTGAACAAGCGCAAGATGCGGGTCAAGGACTCGATCAACACCGTGTGGTGGTTCAGCAAGACCGAGTGGCCGAAGGCCGACGTCACGAAGGTACTGGCTCCGTACAGCGACCGCATGAAGAAGCTGATCGAGGACCCCGACAAGTTCTACACCCCGAAGATGCGACCATCGGGGCACGACATCGGCAAGGGATTCGCTAAGGACAACGGCGGAGCTATCCCGCCCAACCTTCTGCAAATCTCGAACTCCGAGTCGAATGGGCAGTACCTATCGGGCTGCAAGGCCGTGGGGATCAAAGGCCATCCGGCGCGCTTCCCTGCGAAGCTGCCTGAGTTCTTCATTCGCATGCTGACCGAGCCCGACGACCTTGTCGTGGACATATTCGGTGGGTCGAACACTACCGGCCAGGTCGCTGAGGCTGAGGGAAGACGTTGGATGACGTTCGAGGCTCTGCCCGAGTACGTTGCAGCCTCGGCGTTCCGCTTCCTCGACAAGGGCATGACGCCCGAAGCCATGCGGTCCTTGTACGACCGGATCGCTGCCGGTGAGTCGGTCAGCATTGATGAGTATCGACAACAGACAGCGCTTGCGCTGTAGGCGACAGAAAGCAAAAAGACCACCCGGTGAGGGTGGCCTTTTCACATCAAGTGGTGCCGGAGAGAGAAGTCGAACCCCCGACCTTCGCATTACGAATTCGCAGGGCTATCGCAATTCCGTGTCGATTTCGTGTTTAGCGCGGTTCAGAAACGACAAAGGCCAACCGCGAGGTTGGCCTAAGGTCTTGCTGTACATGGTGCCGGCACCAAGAGTCGAACTCGGGACCTACTGATTACAAGTCAGTTGCTCTACCAGCTGAGCTATACCGGCAAAAAAGAGCGGCTATTATAGCGATTGGGTTAGCGCTGTAAACCCGCTTCTTTCAAGGCGTTATCGCTCCTTTCGGGAGGCCGGGCAAGTCTTGGTGGAAATCTGCCACTGGTGGTGCCCGCCGCTACCAGGGCAGCGCCGGGCGGCGGGTTCCGAGTGCCCTGGCAGGCCGTCAATGGTGATGCTGGTGGTTTTCCCCATGCTGGGCATCGCCGGGGGCCTCTTGTTGCACCGCGACTTCCAGCTGGATATCGCCGGCTTTCTCGAACTTCAGGGTCAGGGGGAAGCGTTCGCCGGCCCTGGCCTGTTGTTTCAGGTCGAAGAGCATGACGTGGTAGCCCATGGGCTCGAACTTCACCGTGTCGCCAGCGGGGATGGTGACGTTCTGTACCTGCTGCATTTTCATCATGTCGCCGGCATGGCGGTGTTCGTGCAGTTCGGCTTTGCCCGCCGCCGGGCTGCTGGCGCCGAGCAGGCGGTCTGGGGCGTTGCCGTTGTTGTGCACGGTGAAGTAGGCGGCGGCGGTCGGGGCCACGGGGGGCATTTCGCGTGACCAGGGGTGCTCGATGTGCAGTTGGCCGGCATCGTATTCATGGGCCTGGGCGAGCAGTGCGGGGGCGAGCAAGGCCATGGCCAGCAGGGTGTTTTTCAGGTTCATGGGGTGTTTCCTCCGGAGTTGGATAGAAGTATGGGGCGAGCCTTGTGTTGATGTCGCCGGCCCAGTGGGCTGCCGCTGAGACAGATAAGCAGGCCGTCGAGGCTGCCCAGCCAGATCCAGCCGTCCCATCGCGGGCGTCGGTTGGTGGACCAGGCCGACGCGGCCACTGAGGGGCCCCCTGGTGCGCTCGAAAAGGGCCGGGAAGCTTCGGTAGGCGCCGAAGCTCCCATGGCCGAGGTATTGATGCCGCTCATGCCGTTCAGCGCTTCCCGGCTGTCGCGGGCGTTGTGCACTTCCATCACGGCACGGGGGAGTTTGACCGGGGCGGGTGTCTCGCGGGCGATGAGGCCGATTCGAGAGTCTGTGCCGATCGGTTGGTCGGGGGTTACGCTCGAGGGCGGCGCCGCTTCGATATGGGCGGCTGAAATGCTGCTGGGCAGTGCCAGGGGGGCTCGCGCCCAGGCGAACGGGCTGCTGTCGACGAGCAGGGTCAGGGTGGTGATACGAATGGACATGGAGGGCTTCCAGGCTTCGTTCTATTCGATAGGCCGGTGGCGGTCAGGCATGCAGCCGGGCCGGATGGGCGATTTTTCAGAGCACGGGAAGGG
>NZ_QJUO01000070.1 GCF_004327335.1 Stutzerimonas kirkiae
GCTCCGGCACCCTGGCGCTGTATGCCCCCAACCTGCTCAACGAAAACGGCCTGATCTTCAGCGGCGAGGATATGGGGCTGTATGTGGATACCTTCGTTAATAGGTATGCGGATGTTTACAGCTTGGGTGGGATTGAACTGGCGAAGGATAGTCAAGAGCAGCGCGCCAATTTGTTCGAGAATATCTCAGGTACTGTGGAGAGTATGGGGGATATGCGGTTGTCAGTGAATGAACTGATCAATCGCAAGGATGTTTTCGAGTTTGACTATAAGTTGGTTTCTGGAAAAGTAACGATAATTTATGATGACTATTGTGATAATAAGCATTGTGAGGTTGATTATCGAGTCAATGAAGTATACGGGGTCGGCGTTACTCAAGACTCAGCAAGTAGTAGCTTGAGTAGTGGCGGTAGCCTGGATTTCGTTGGTAGTTCGTTTGATAACCGCTTTAGTAGTGTTTCATCTGGTGGCGATATCATTATTGTCGCTGACAATTTGTGGAATACAGGCGCTGCCGGGGGTAGTGAGAGAGAGTATCGATACTATATTTATACTAAATACGATAGTTATTATCATAGATTTATTTCGAACATGAGGAAGTATAATTCCTATAATGACCCGCAATCATCCAGTTACGACCCAGGGGTAATGCCTCTTTCTTCTTTTGCACTGGGTTCTCTTAGAAGTAGCAAAGTAGTCGAGACCTCTGGCTCTGTCGTCTCCAATGCCGTGATCCAAGCTGGGGGAAATGTCGATATCCAGGCCACCCAACACTTGGAAAATGGCTTGGTTCGGGTAGGTGAGGTAATTGATCGAGGTGCCAATCGTGCAGTTGAGACCAATATTACCGAGAGTGTTGCGAATACCCCGCGTATAACCTCCCAACTTCCCCCCGACCTCTCCCAGCAACAGGTCAACCCCCTGACCCTGCCCGGCTTTACCCTGCCCAGCGGCGAAAACGGCCTGTTCCGCCTCAGCGGCCAGTCCGGCACGACCGCACAGGCCCAGCAGGGCACCGCGCAGCAGGACTGGAGCCTGTCCATCGCCAGCATCGGCCAGGCGCAGCGCCAGCAGGCCAGCATCGTGGGCCAGGCCAGCGAGATACGCCTCGGCGAGCGCCAGGACGTGCTGGCCAGCAGCCTCGGCCTGAACGTCGCGGATCGCCAGCAGGGTAGCAGCGCCCAGGCCCGCAGCGTGACTGCCGCCGCCGGGCAGCTCGCCGCCCTCGACAGCCTGACCCCCCTGGCCCGGCAGCCCGATGGCACGCCCGCGGCCCAGGCCAGTACGTTGCAACTGGTCGGCGATGACCTGTCCGCCGGCGCCGCCGTGCAGCTCGAAGGCCCTGGGGATACCCGGCCCGCCAGGCAGGGCGATGGCGTACGGCTCGCCGAAGACACCCTGGGCAATGCTGGCGAGCTGGCGTTCGAGAACCTTCCCGGGGGCGATCAGCCCGTCCGGCAAACCCCATCGGTACGGCTGGACGATCCCGTGCTGGCGGTCGCCCCCGCGCTACCGACCGTCGATAACGTCCCGGCCCCCACGCACAAATACCTGGTCGAAACCAACCCGGCGCTCACCGAGCTCAAGCAGTTCATGAGCTCGGACTACCTGCTGGGCAACCTCGGCTACGACCCGGACCAGGCCCAGAAGCGCCTGGGCGACGGCCTCTACGAACAGCGCCTGGTGCGCGAAGCCATCGTCGCGCGCACCGGCCAGCGCTTCCTGGACGGGCTGAGCAGCGACGAGGCAATGTTCCGCTACCTGATGGACAACGCCATCGCCAGCAAGGACGCCCTCGGCCTGTCCCTCGGCGTGACCCTGTCCGCCGAGCAAGTGGCGGCGCTGACCCACGACATCGTCTGGCTGGAAGAGTACGAAGTGAACGGCGAGCGGGTGCTGGTGCCGGTGCTCTACCTGGCCCAGGCCGAAGGCCGCCTGGCGCCCAACGGCGCGCTGATCC
>NZ_QJUO01000072.1 GCF_004327335.1 Stutzerimonas kirkiae
TACCTGGAAATCAAATACCTGTGCCTGGGTATTTGAGCCGGGCGGTCATGCCATGCGTGGAAACGAATCGAAAAGAGCGCTGGAGGCTGGACGAGAAGCGGCAAGGTAGTCGCGCTTCTCGTCCGGCTTCCAGCCTCCAGCGCCTTTTGACGGGGCAAGGCGCGAAAGAGCGCGCGGCGCCCCCGCTGCACCCCTGAACCGGCCCGTGAACGGGCCTGAGCGAGCCCTGGCAAGACGCCGCAGTCGATCATCGCATGCTGCGCCGCTCCGCTGCCGGGAGCTTCATCCTTGAACGAGGCCGCACGATGAGCGGCCAATGAGGACAGCATGAGCAAGACCAACGCAGCATTGTTGCAACGCCGCGCCGCCGCCGTACCGCGCGGAGTCGGACAGACCCACCCGGTCGTCGCCGAGCGCGCCGAGAACGCCACGGTATGGGACGTGGAAGGCCGTGAATACATCGACTTCGCCGGTGGTATCGCCGTGCTCAACACCGGGCACCTGCATCCGCAGGTGGTGGCGGCGGTGCAGGAGCAACTGACCAAGCTGTCGCACACCTGCTTCCAGGTGCTGGCCTACGAGCCCTATATCGAGCTGTGCGAAGAGATCAACAAGCGCCTTCCCGGCGACTTCGCCAAGAAGACCCTGCTGGTCACCTCCGGCTCCGAGGCGGTGGAAAACGCGGTGAAGATCGCCCGCGCGGTGACTGGCCGTGCCGGGGTGATCGCCTTCACCGGCGCCTACCATGGCCGTACGCTGATGACCCTGGGGCTGACCGGCAAGGTGGTGCCCTATTCGGCGGGCATGGGCCTGATGCCGGGCGGTATCTTCCGCGCCCTGGCGCCGTGCGCCCTGCACGGGGTCAGCGAGGACGACTCCATCGCCAGCATCGAGCGCATCTTCAAGAACGATGCGCAGCCGCGGGACATCGCCGCGATCATCATCGAACCGGTGCAGGGCGAGGGTGGTTTCTATGTCAATTCGCCGGCCTTCATGAAGCGCCTGCGGGCATTGTGCGACGAGCACGGCATCCTGCTGATCGCCGATGAAGTGCAGACCGGCGCCGGGCGTACCGGTACCTTCTTCGCCACCGAGCAACTGGGTGTGGTGCCGGACCTGACCACCTTCGCCAAGTCGGTGGGCGGTGGCTTCCCGATCTCCGGAGTCGGCGGCAAGGCCGAGCTGATGGACGCGATCGTCCCCGGCGGGCTGGGCGGCACCTACGCGGGTAGCCCGATCGCCTGTGCGGCGGCGCTGGCGGTGCTCAAGGTGTTCGAGCAGGAGAAACTGCTGGAACGCTCCAACGACCTGGGCGAGAAGCTCAAGGCCGGCCTGCGCGAGATCCAGTCGCGGCATCCGGTGATCGGCGATGTGCGTGGCCTGGGCTCGATGGTGGCGATCGAACTGTTCGAGGGCGGCGACCTGCACAAGCCGGCGGCGGAACTGGTGGGCAAGGTGGTGGTGCGTGCCCGCGAGAAGGGGCTGATCCTGTTGTCGTGCGGTACCTACTACAACGTGATCCGCTTCCTGATGCCGCTGACCATCCCCGACGCGCAACTGCAGAAGGGCCTGGCCATTCTGGCTGAGTGCTTCGACGAGCTGGCGTAGAAGAGCGGCGGCAAGCTGGAAGTAAAGAGCCGATAAGAGCGCTGGAG
>NZ_QJUO01000073.1 GCF_004327335.1 Stutzerimonas kirkiae
CGGCCTGACCGGCATCCTGGAAAACCTGACCAGCACGCCGGATGGCCTGGGTGCGCTGACCCATCTGGTAAACGGCCTGAGCATCGCCGACGACGGTGCCCTGACCCCGCTGGTCACTGCGCTGAACAGCATCCTCCAGGGCCTGGAAAACGATACCCCGTTGACCCCGCTGGTAAACGGCCTGCTGGGCGATGGCGGCCTGATTAGCGGGCTGCAAGGCCAGTTGCAGAACCTGCTGCAAGGCACGCTGCCGGGCGGCAGCGATGGCAGCGGCACGGGCCTGGTTTCCACGGTGCAGACCCTGGTGGGCAACCTGGGCAACGAGACGGCGATCGAACCGCTGAGTGACCTGGTCAATGCCCTGGTCGATCCGAACGACGGTGCCCTGAGCGGCCTGACCGGCATCCTGGAAAACCTGACCAGCACGCCGGATGGCCTGGGTGCGCTGACCCATCTGGTAAACGGCCTGAGCATCGCCGACGACGGTGCCCTGACCCCGCTGGTCACTGCGCTGAACAGCATCCTGCAAGGCCTGAGCAACGCCACGCCGATCACGGACCTGCTCAACGACCTGCTGGGTACGGGAGGCGCGCTCGCCAACCTGCTGGGTGACGGCGGCCTGGGCAATCTGCTGGGTGGCGTGCTGCCGGGCGGTTCGGCCAATGGCGGGTTGCTGCCGCTCGGTGCCTTGACCGGCAACCTGCTGATTTCGCTGGATGCCGGGCTGGAGCTGGAAGGTTTGCTGGCAACCCCGCTGGGCGGGCTGAGCAACAGCCTGGTCGGCTCCTTGAACGATGCGCTGCAACCGCTGGTTGGCGCTTCCTTCACCCTGGGCGAGACGGGCTATGTGGACCCCGAGGGCTCACTGGTGACAGGCGTGCTCTCGGCGGTGGGCGACCTGCTGGCGCCGGTCATCGACGACCTGCTGACCCTGCCGGCCCTGTCCAGCGGCGTACTGGCGGGGCAAGTGAGCGGCGAGGCGGATATCAGCGAGGTGGTGTCCGGCCTCAGCCTGCACTTGCTGGATGCCGGGGTGCTGGATGGGATTCCGGTGGTCGGCGATCTATTGAGCGGCGTGCTCGATGGCCTGGGTGGGTTGGGCGACCTGGTGGGCGGCATCATCGGCGGCCTGCTGCCGCCCCTGTTGCCGGGGCTGAGCGGCGGCACGGGGTTGCAACTTTTCTCCCTGGACCTCGGTCTGTCTAGTGAGAGCGCCGCGCAGCCGGAACAGTCGGACGAGTTGGGCCTGACGCTGGATGGGCTGTTCGCCACGGAGTCGCTCAGCCTGGTGCTGGAGACGGGCGAGACCCTGGAGCTGGCTTCGTCGCTGGTTGCCGACCTGCCACCGCTGGAGCCGCTGGATGCCTTGCTGCACCTGGGCACGCGGACGGATGAGGATGAGCAGGGGGTATCCAGCGTGCTGGTCTGAGCCTGTGCTGCGCAGCTACCGCATATACCGCCAACGGCGCCGGCCGCTGGCGGCTTCCAGGGAGTCGGATATGCCTCGGGTCTGTTGTCGTCTTGTCGTGAACCCTGGCGTAGGCCGCACCGTGTGTACCAGGGTTGGCGGCGTCGATCGTTCAGGTG
>NZ_QJUO01000074.1 GCF_004327335.1 Stutzerimonas kirkiae
GGGAGGGAGGGAGACTCCAATGCTTTTCGCTGAAAACAAAAAAGGGCCGCAAGGCCCTTTTTCGATGATTCGCAGGCAATGCTAGAAGCCTGCGGATCATAAACTGGAGCGGGAAACGAGACAATCGCTTCTCACGCAACATCTTGATTCAACAGAGGTTTTAGGAGCACCCCTCAACAAACTGTCGGTTGCGCAAGGCACGAATGCACACGAACTTGGATCGCCATCCAATAGCTTGCTCTTGCTCTACCTATCTGGCGAAGTCCCTTACATGACCATCGACTAAATCTCCTCGCTTTCGCTACGTCGAACATGATAAACACACACACTCGATAGCCTATCGGTTCGCCTCACCCGCAATCGATCCGGGCATCGCGGGGAGCGACGAGGGATAGGACATGCCAGGCTCGGGAATGCAACCGGGACAGAGCCTGATCGCCATGGAAGACATCTGTCAGTCTTACCGCATGGGCGAACAGCACCTGCCCGTACTCGACAACATCACACTGACGATCCGGCGCGGAGAAAGCTGCGCCATCGTCGGCACATCCGGTTCGGGCAAGAGCACGTTGCTCAATATCCTCGGTCTGCTCGACCAGCCCACATCCGGACGCTTTCTGCTCGATGGGCGCGATATGGCCAGCGCTACGCAGAATGAGCGCGCCGACCTGCGCAATCGGCTGATCGGTTTCGTGTTCCAGAGCTTCAACCTGCTGCCGCGCCTCAGCGCCCTGGACAACGTTGCTTTACCGCTGCTGTACCGCGGCCATTCACGCCACCAGGCCCGGCAACACGCCCACCGCCAAATCGACCGGGTCGGCCTGGCCGATCGCATGGCACACCTTCCCGCCGACCTCTCCGGCGGGCAGCGCCAGCGTGTCGCCATCGCCCGCGCCCTGGTCGGCGAGCCGGCACTGATCCTGGCCGACGAACCCACCGGCAACCTCGACGGCGACACCGCGCAGGACATCATGAACCTGCTGCTGGAGCTCAACCGCACACAGGCCGTGACCCTGGTCATGGTGACCCATGACGGCGACCTCGCTCAGCGGCTGGATCGCCGGCTGCACGTCCAGGGTGGCCGGATCACGGAATGCCCTCTGCAGCGGAACAGCTTTGATGGCTGACCGGCAGCCGGGCCGGCATGGCCCATTCCTGATCCAGACCTTGATCGAGTCGCTGGACAGCCTGCGCCGGCTGGGCCGGCGCGCAATGCTGGCACTGCTCGGCATCGCGGTCGGCTGCGCAGCCGTCATCGCGCTGCTCAACATCGGCCACAACGCCGCCAACGAAGCCATCAGCACCTTCAAGGGCCTGGGCACCAACACCCTG
>NZ_QJUO01000075.1 GCF_004327335.1 Stutzerimonas kirkiae
GCCTCCAACTGCTCTTCGTTCTGTACGCTCGACTGCCACAGAATCGCCTGTTGCTCGGTAACCGGGCGGTAATGGGCCGCCCAGACCTGGCTGGCGTCCTGGATAAAACTCAGGCGCAGAGCATCGTGGTGAACGACCAAAGCCTGGATCGCCTGTTCGAGGTGTTCAGCGTTCAGTGCCCTGCCCGGTTTGAGCAACAGTGCCTGGTTCCAGTGGTGGCGTTCGGGAATGTCTTCCTCGAAGAAGTGCCGATGAATCGGCAACAGCAGCGCTTCACCTGTGACCAGCCCTTGATCGATCTGCAGCCCACCTCCCTCGCCACGCTTCGCCACCGAGGCCAGCCCCTGAACCGTCTGGTGCTGGAACAGCTCTTTGGGTGTAAAACGAATCCCCATCTGCCGGGCCCGGCTGACCACCTGGATGGAGATAATGGAATCACCGCCCAACTCAAAGAAGTTGTCAGTCAGGCCAACCTTTTCGACCTTCAGTACATCGGCCCAGATGGCGGCGATCCGTTGTTCCAATTCGCTTTGTGGCGCGACATATTCCTGCTGCAACTGGCTGGCATCGGGTTTCGGCAAGGCCCTCCGGTCAAGTTTGCCGTTGGGCGTCAGCGGCATCGCCCCGAGGAACACCAGATGGGCCGGGACCATATAGTCCGGCAGGCTTTCCTTCAGATAATCGCGCAA
Source organism: Stutzerimonas kirkiae (assembly GCF_004327335.1). Taxonomy (GTDB): domain Bacteria; phylum Pseudomonadota; class Gammaproteobacteria; order Pseudomonadales; family Pseudomonadaceae; genus Stutzerimonas; species Stutzerimonas kirkiae. The sequence goes on from NZ_QJUO01000075.1 coordinate 690, forward strand.
GGTGCTGCGCAGTGTGGTTTGCCAATCTGGATCATTTGACGGGTCCGTATCGGTCACGAGATAGGCAGCCAGTTGCTTGCCGCTCGGCCCTTCGATATCGATCACCACGGCCTCGCGAACAGCCTCATGCTCTTGCAGGCGGGCCTCGACCTCGCCCAGTTCGATGCGGAAGCCGCGGATCTTTACCTGGTGGTCGATACGGCCGACGTATTCAATCACACCATCGGCACGGTAACGGGCCAGGTCGCC
>NZ_QJUO01000076.1 GCF_004327335.1 Stutzerimonas kirkiae
CCAGCCGTTCGCTGTAGCGAATCGACAGATATTGCGAGCCCCTGTCGCTGTGATGAACCAGCCGGTGAGGCTCAGGACGACGGGCGTGAAGCGCCTGCTCGAGCGCATCCAGAACAAACTCCGTGCGCATGTGCCGACTGACGCGCCAGCCGACGATGAACCGCGAATAGACATCCACGATGAACGCGACGTAGGCAAATCCCTGCCAGGTTGAAACGAACGTGAAATCTGCGACCCAGAGTTGATTGGGACGCTCGGCGGTGAACTGGCGCTTCACCAGATCTCTGGGATTGGCATTGCCTGGATCGGCTTGCGTGGTCTTCACCGTCTTGCCTCGTGCCGCACCGCATAGCCCCATCTCACGCATCAATCGCTCCACTGTGCAGCGCGCCACGCCCTGGCGTTCGCGATGCATCTGTCGCCAGACCTTCCTGGCCCCATAGACCTCGTAGTTTTCCTGCCAGACACGGCGGATCTGCACGGCAAGCATCTCGTCACGGATCGCTCGAACTGAGCGTCGTGAGTGATCGCGTAAACGTGCGGCATGGCGTCGGTAAGCCGATGGAGACACTTGCAGCACGCGGCACAGTGGCTCGACCCCAAAGGCTTTGCGGTGCTCGTCGATGAGCGACCAGATCACTTCAAACGGCGGTTGAGTTCCGCCTGGGCGAAAAAAGCGCTGGCGACCTTGAGGATCTCGTTGGCCCGCTTGAGCTCGCGAATCTCGCGTTCCAACTCTTTGATGCGAGGATCTGCCGAGGGGTTGGGGCTTGAGGGGGAAGAGGCCTTGCGAATCCAGTTGCTCAAGGTCTGAGCGGTGCAACCAATCTTGCTGGACACCGCCTCGATGGCTGCCCACTGGGAGTCGTGCGACTCCCGGACTTCGTAGACCATTCGCACGGCACGCTCGCGGACTTCAGGGGAAAACTTCGGT
>NZ_QJUO01000077.1 GCF_004327335.1 Stutzerimonas kirkiae
CGGGAGTATGAGAGCGTTCGGGATATTCTGGCGCAGACACCGGCGGGGCTGACAAATGAAGCTGCGTTGGCTATTGTGGCGCTATTGGGTCAGGCTAGAGGGGCTGGGGCGGTTGGTGGGGCAAAAGGAAATGCGACAACAGGAAGCGTTGTAGCTAATGAAGCCACAAATGCAAATGCTCAAGCCGCATTGAGAGCGAAACTATCAGGATTACAAAAAGCTCAAGAAACCGCAGCTATTACTAAAACGCTGCCTGATGGCCGTGTTCGGTACTACACACAAGAGGTTCCCGCTAGAACAGAGGGAACTACTCGAGGCGCTTCTTTTGTTACGGAGCTTGATCCTAAAACCGGCAATACAAGGCAGTGGATGGAAAGCTATGACCATTCAGGGTCTGTAATTCGTGTCCACCCAAAGAGTATCAATGGGCAGCCGGTTGATGCTCAGCACTACCCCCCAACTGGAGCAGAATTAAAGAACTGGGGGCAGCAATGACTTTAGGAAACGTAGTGGCCGACAGGCTTGAAAGATTAGCTGTTGGTGGATTTGATGTTTTTAAAATATCAAAAGAGGCATTTGCCATTTATCAAGAGCCGGGGCTTTCTCTCACAAGGGATTTAGACATGGCGTTGTTATCGCTGATAGCAATGGAAGAGGGGCCGGAGTTTGAGATGACAGAAAAAGAGTTTCAGGATTTACTGTCTAAGATTCGACAGATGTAGTTTCAATATCTCCGGCTCTCGCCGGGGTATTTGTTTCACTCCGCCGTAATCACCAGGCAGCCCTGCATCACCCGGATTCTGATCTTCTCGTTGACCTGGAAGCCGGCCTGTTGCAGCCAGTGGCCGCGCAGCTTGATGCCGGGGACGATGCGGTCGTGGGTGTAGGCGGGTTCACCGAGCGGCGGATAGTAATCGGCGGCGACGGTGGCGA
>NZ_QJUO01000078.1 GCF_004327335.1 Stutzerimonas kirkiae
AAAAGCAGGGCCGGCTGACCCGCGATGGACGGCTGCCGCCGGTGTTGCCGCTGGTGCTCTACAACGGCTTCAAGCCCTGGCGGCATTCCACCCGGCTAAGCGATCTGTGCCACCCGGCACCTGCCGGGCTGCAGGTGTTCCAGCCCAGCTTCGAGTACCTGCTGATAGACGAAAACCAGTATGCGGACAGCGAACTGAGCGGGCGGCGGAACCTGGTGGCGATGCTGATGCGGCTGGAGCAGGCGCAAACGCCCCAGGTAATGAAGGGGATCGTCGATGAACTGCGTGGCTGGCTGACGCTGGATGACCAGACGCCCTTGCGCCGCAATATCATCCGTTGGATCATCGGGTTGGTCCGTCGTCGTACGTCGAACGGGCGGATCCCACCATTGAGCGACTTGCTGGAGGTAAGCACCATGTTGGCGGAGCGCACGGAAACCTGGACCGAACGCTGGCTGCAGGAAGGCATGGAAAAGGGGCTGGAAAAAGGGTTGGAGAAAGGCCAGGCTGTATTGCTGCAACGCCAACTGGGCAAACGTTTCGGCCCCTTGCCGGAATGGGCCGTACAGCGGGTCGAACAGGCCGGGGTCGAGCGTATCGGTATCTGGGCTGAGGCGATCTTCGAGGCACAGAGCCTTGAGGAGTTGCTGGCCCAAGGGGACGTGTAGGCAGAGGTAAGCGGGGATACCGATCGGCGCTGAGCAGGTTTTAGAGGGCGAGAATGGGGATGGTGCCCACGCTCTGCGTGGGTACCTTTTTCATGTGCGCCCAGCATGGGCGCACTCCTGTGGGTGCAAGTCCCACCGTAAGCTGATCACCGCGAACGAAGTGAAGCGCAACTGCGTGAGGGCGACCGAGCGTGGGGAGGAAGCGTAGAGCGTAATCTGCGAGCCGATGGACAAGAACCGGATAGAAGGCGCTGCCGAGCAGG
>NZ_QJUO01000079.1 GCF_004327335.1 Stutzerimonas kirkiae
GGCACTTCACGCCCGTCGGCCCGAGCCTCATCGGCTAGTTCATCACAGCGACAGAGGCTCGCAATATCTGTCGATTCGTTACAGCGAGCGGTTGGGCGAAGCGGGTATCGAGCCGTCGGTTGGCAATACCGGTGACAGCTACGACAACGCATTGGCAGAGACCATCAATGGCCTCTACAAGACCAAGCTGATTCACAAGCGAGGGCCGTGGAAAAGTGTTGAAAGCCTGGAATGGGAAACGCTGAAATGGGTGACTTGGTTCAACCATCAGCGCCTGCTAGAACCGATTGGAAATGGGCCGCTGGTCGAGTTTGAGGCACTATACGAACAGAGTCAGACAGCAATACCCGTTGCAGCCTGACTCAAACAAAACAGCCTCCGCGATACCCGGGGCGGTTCACCCAGGCCGACCGCATGCGTTCTCTGGCGTTGGCCGCACGGCAACTGCGCGAGGCCGGTTTTCGGCAGATGAAGGCATCGTCGCTTAAGGGCAAGCACGTCCAGGCGCTGCTGAATCGTTGGCAAGGCGAAGGCCTGTCCTCAGGCACCATCAAGAATCGGCTCTCCCATCTGCGCTGGTGGGCCGAGAAGATCGGCAAGGCCGGCATCCTGCCAGCAGACAACACGCAGCTTGGCGTGGCCGAGCGCCGCTATGTAACTAACGACAGCAAAGCTCGGGAGCTGGGATCGGGTATAGACCGAGTCACGGATGCCCACGTGCACATGAGTCTTCAGTTACAAGCTGCCTTCGGATTGCGTCGGGAAGAGGCGATCAAGGTAAGCGATCCACGAAGCACATCTACCTCATGATGAGATAACCCTCTACCGTTATACCTGCAGTGAGCAGTTCCATGGCAGCAAGGCTTCATAGTCTTCCACCGTCGAGGCCTGGGGCAGGTGTTC
>NZ_QJUO01000007.1 GCF_004327335.1 Stutzerimonas kirkiae
CGCTTCTTCCGCACACTATCAGCGCATAGCGCTTATAGCCTCCCCGATATAGCCATCCTCGTCATTTTCTGTGCAGTGCCGATGAAAAGGGGCACGGAGATTGCCTGCGTGATTGCATTAACGATAGTGTCGTGGATATAGGAAAAATACTGCTTGCATTGATCTTGTTGAGACGTATTTTCTTTTAGGGGCGCACGATGCGCAGGAGGCAAGTCCGATGAACGCACACGCACGAATGAACGCACACCTCGCTTCACCCCTGCTGGACAGTTTCGCCTTTTCCCGCGATGGCTTCCTGCTGTTGCGTGGCTGCCTGCCGACGGAGGTGGTCGATCGCCATCTGGCGACGGTCGCCGCGCAACGCTTGCGCAGCGAATATGCGGCGGCCACGCCCTGGCCGGCGCACCCGGCGGTGCGCCGGCTGCGCCATACGCATGCCTTTCGCGCCAGCGGCGGGCTGGACCTGGCGCTGCACGAGCGGCTGCTGGCATCGCTGAATATCCTCGCCGGGGAAAGCTGCTTCCTGCTCGATATCGGTACGCCGGATGACGAGCAGGTGCTTTGCGCCTGCAATGCCAGCATCGGCCCCAGCCCGCACCTGGGGGCCTGGATAGCCCTGCGCGATATCCCGCTGGAGGCCGGCCTGCGGGTCTGGCCGGGCAGCCATGCGCGCACCCGCGAATGCCTGCGCCGGCTGCTGGCTTCGGAACCTGGCCTGGCCTCGCGTATCCAGCGCATGCGCGAGGACGGCGTCAGCCTGCAACAGTGGTTCGGCCTGGAGGCGCAGTTGCTGCAGGTGCTGCGCGAGCGTTCCGCGCAGGGCGACACCGGCATGCGGGTACTGGCCCTGCGCAAGGGCGACGTGCTGGTCCAGCAGCAGGGCCTGGTGGTCACCGCGAAGCGGCTGGATAGCCACGCCTGCCTGGTGGCGCGTTTCGGCGCCGACCAGTTGCATCGCAACCATTACTTCGCCGATGCGGCCTTCTGAGCGACCGCTCGGAAGCCGCCTCCAACTGCGCCTCGCGAGGTTGTGAGCCGCTGCGTCCGGCATTGTCACAAACTCGACAAAGTCCCTCCAGGGTGTCGTTCACGACATGGCCCTGCTCCTTGGTTTTAACGCCAATCATCTGATTGAAAAGCACTTTCCGCTATGGCATCGGCTTTGCACCAGTCCTTTCGCCAGGTTGTCCGCAACTGCCTGAGGAGAGAGACCGATGATTATCCTGACCGAGAGCGCCAAGACCGCGATCAACCGTTTTATCAGCAGCACGGACAAGCCGACCGCGGGCTTGCGCATCCGTGTCGAGGATGGCGGCTGCTCCGGGCTCAAGTACAGCCTGAAACTGGAGGAGCGGGACGCCGACGGCGACCTGCTCATCGACTGTGGCGGCATCACCGTGCTGATCGATGACGGCAGTGCGCCGTTGCTCGAGGGCGTCACCATGGATTTCGTCGAAAGCATGGAGGGCAGCGGTTTCACCTTCGTCAATCCGAACGCGAGCAAGAGCTGCAGCTGCGGCAAGTCATTCGCCTGCTAGTTCGCTCCGGGGCCCGCGGCAATGGCGGCCCCTGACTCACCGGGAGATCAATTGTCATGTGGGATTATTCGGAAAAGGTCAAAGAACACTTCTACAACCCGAAGAACGCCGGCGCGGTGCCCGATGCCAACGCCACCGGCGATGTCGGCTCGCTCAGTTGCGGCGACGCCCTGCGCCTGACCCTGAAGGTCGACCCGGATACGGATGTGATCCTCGATGCCGGCTTCCAGACCTTCGGCTGCGGTTCGGCTATCGCCTCGTCCTCGGCACTGACCGAGATGGTCAAGGGCCTTAGCGTCGACGCGGCGCTGAAGATCAGCAACCAGGACATCGCCGATTTCCTCGACGGCCTGCCGCCGGAAAAGATGCACTGTTCGGTGATGGGCCGCGAGGCGCTGCAGGCGGCGGTCGCCAACTACCGTGGCGAGGCACTGGAGGACGACCACGAGGAAGGCGCGCTGGTCTGCAAGTGCTTCGCCGTGGACGAGGTGATGGTGCGCGATACCATCCGCGCCAACTGCCTGTCCAGTGTCGAGGAGGTGACCAACTACACCAAGGCCGGAGGCGGCTGTTCGGCCTGCCACGAAAAGATCGAGGAACTGCTCAGCGAAGAGCTGGCCGCGCGGGGCGAGATATTCGTGCCGGCGGGCACCGGCGCGAAGAAGAAAGCGGCGAAAGCGCCGCTGGTGAATATCGAGGCGGCCGAGACCCCAGCCGCTGCGGCCCCGGCCCCAGGCCTGACCAACCTGCAGCGCATCCGCCGCATCGAGCAGGTACTGGAGTCGATCCGCCCGACCCTGCAGCGCGATCACGGCGACGTGGAGCTGCTCGATGTCGAGGGCAAGAACGTCTACGTCAAGCTGACCGGCGCCTGCACCGGTTGCCAGATGGCCAGCATGACCCTGGGCGGCATCCAGCAGCGCCTGATCGAGGAACTGGGCGAGTTCGTCAAGGTGGTCCCGGTCAGTTCGCCGGCCCATGCACAGTTGGCGGGGGTGTGAGATGAAAGACGTCTATCTCGACAACAACGCCACCACCCGGGTGGACGACGAAGTGGTCCAGGCCATGCTGCCGTTCTTCACCGAGCACTTCGGCAATCCCTCGTCGTTGCACCGCTTCGGCAACCAGGTCGGCCTGGCGCTGAAGAAGGCCCGGCAGAGCGTGCAGAAACTGCTCGGCGCCGAGCACGACTCGGAAATCATCTTCACCTCCTGCGGTTCGGAGTCCGACTCCACTGCCATCCTTTCGGCGCTCAAGGCCCAGCCGGAGCGCAAGACGCTGATCACCACTACGGTCGAGCACCCGGCGGTGCTGACCCTGTGCGACTACCTGGCCGGCGAGGGCTACACCGTGCACAAGCTGGCGGTGGACAAGCGCGGCCGCCTGGATCTCGCCGCCTACGCCGAACTGCTGGACGACGACGTGGCGCTGGTCTCGGTGATGTGGGCCAACAACGAGACCGGTACGTTGTTTCCGGTCGAGGAGATGGCGCGAATGGCCGACGAGGCCGGGGTGATGTTCCACACCGACGCGGTACAGGCGGTGGGCAAGCTGCCGCTGGACCTGAAGAACTCGTCGATCCACATGCTCTCGCTGTCCGGGCACAAGCTGCACGCGCCCAAGGGCATCGGTGTGCTCTACCTGCGCCGCGGCACGCGCTTCCGCCCGCTGCTGCGCGGCGGCCACCAGGAGCGCGGGCGCCGCGCCGGCACCGAGAACGCCGCGTCGATCGTCGGCCTCGGGGTGGCGGCCGAGCGTGCGCTGCAGTTCATGGAGCACGAGAACACCGAGGTGCGGCGCCTGCGCGACAAGCTCGAGGCCGGCATCCTCGCCGCGGTGCCCTATGCCTTCGTCACCGGCGATCCGGACAACCGCCTGCCGAACACGGCCAACATCGCCTTCGAGTACATCGAGGGCGAGGCTATCCTGCTGCTGCTGAACAAGGTCGGCATCGCCGCCTCCAGCGGTTCGGCCTGCACCTCCGGTTCGCTGGAGCCGTCCCATGTGATGCGCGCCATGGACATTCCCTACACCGCCGCCCATGGCACCGTGCGTTTTTCCCTGTCGCGCTACACCACCGATGTCGAGATCGAACATGTGATCCGCGAAGTGCCGCCGATCATCGCGCAGTTGCGCAAGTTGTCGCCCTACTGGAACGGTAGCGGCCCGGCGGAGGAGCCCGACCAGGCGTTCGCCCCGGTCTACGCCTAGGGCGGCTCGACCCCGAAGCCGTGGCCCCTGGTGCAGCAGCCAGCTTGCTGGCGATCAGTCGACCGAAAGTATCGCCGGCAAGCTGGCTCCTGCGCAAAGCGCAGACCCGCCGTGGCATTGCACTATCTGGAGGCAGTCATGAACACAGTGATCATCGACGACACCACCCTGCGCGATGGCGAACAGGGTGCCGGCGTGGCCTTCAATGCCGAGGAGAAGCTGGCCATCGCCCGCGCCCTGGTAGCCATCGGCGTAGCGGAGCTGGAGGTCGGCATCCCCGCCATGGGCGAGGAGGAGTGCGAGGTGATGCGCGCCATCGCCGGCCTTGGCCTGCCGGCGCGCTTGCTGGCCTGGTGCCGGTTGTGCGACCTCGACCTGCAGGCGGCGCGTGGCAGCGGCGTGGGCATGGTCGACCTGTCGCTGCCGGTCTCCGACCTGATGCTGCGCCACAAGCTCGAGCGTGACCGCGACTGGGCCCTGGCCCAGGTCACCCGGCTGGTCGGCGACGCGCGCATGGCCGGCCTGGAGGTGTGCCTGGGCTGCGAGGATGCCTCGCGCGCCGATCCCGAGTTCATCGTCCGGGTCGCCGAGGTGGCCCAGGCCGCCGGCGCCAGGCGCCTGCGTTTCGCCGATACGGTGGGGGTGATGGAGCCGTTCGCCATGCGCGAGCGCTTCCGCTTCCTGCGCCAGCGCCTGGACCTGGAACTGGAAGTGCACGCCCACGACGATTTCGGCCTGGCCACGGCCAATACCCTGGCGGCGGTGGCGGGCGGCGCCAGCCATATCAACACCACGGTCAACGGCCTCGGCGAGCGCGCCGGCAATGCCGCCCTGGAGGAGTGCGTGCTGGCCCTCAGGCACCTGCACGGCATCGACTGCGGTATCGACAGCCGCGGCATCCCGGGGATTTCCGCGCTGGTGGAGCAGGCCTCGGGGCGCCAGGTGGCCTGGCACAAGAGTGTGGTCGGCGCCGGGGTGTTCACCCACGAGGCGGGCATCCACGTCGATGGCCTGCTCAAGCACCGCAGCAACTACCAGGGCCTCGACCCCGATGAGCTTGGCCGCAGCCACAGCCTGGTGCTGGGCAAGCATTCCGGTTCGCGCATGGTCGAGGCCAGCTACCGGGCCATGGGCATCGAATTGCTGGAATGGCAGAGCCGCGCCTTGCTCGGTCGCATCCGCGCCTTTTCCACCCTGACCAAGCGCAGCCCGCAGACGTTCGAGCTGGAGTCCTTCTACCGGCAGCTCGGCGACGCCGACGTGGTATCCGGAGCCCTGTCATGAGCCTGCTGGCCGAGTGGCGCGAGGATGTCGGCTGCGTGTTCCAGCGCGACCCGGCCGCGCGCACCCGCTTCGAGGTGCTGACCACCTACCCCGGGGTGCATGCGATCCTCCTGCATCGCCTCGGCCATCGCCTGTGGCGGCACGGCTGGCGCTACCCGGCGCGCCTGCTGGCATTCCTCGCGCGGCTGCTGAGCAATGTCGACATCCACCCCGGCGCGACCATCGGCAAGCGCTTCTTCATCGACCATGGCGCTGGCGTGGTGATCGGCGAGACCGCCGAAATCGGCGACGACGTGACCCTCTACCACGGTGTCACCCTCGGCGGCACCAGTTGGCGCAAGGGCAAGCGCCATCCGAGCCTGGGCGATGGCGTGCTGGTCGGCGCCGGGGCCAAGATCCTCGGGCCGATCAGCATCGGCGCCGGCGCCCGGGTCGGCGCCAACTCGGTGGTGGTGGCGGACGTACCGCCCGGCTGCACCGTTGTCGGCATCCCCGGCAGGGTGGTGCGCTTGCGCCAGGCCGGGCAGCCCAACCCCTATGGCGTCGACCTCGACCACCACCTGATTCCCGACCCCGTGGGCAAGGCTATCGCCTGTCTGCTGGAACGTATCGACATCCTGGAGAAGCGGCTCGAGGCGGGCGGCCTGGCCGCCGCCGGCAGCCAGCGGCAGTTCTACCAGGGCTGCGATGCGGACAACGCCATCTGCGAGCACGACTGCGCCGGCGGCGCCGTCACCCTGGGCCAGCCCTCGCGACTGGTCGCCAACCATTCGACGAGCAAGTGACGGAGGCGCGGCATGGACCTGCAGGATTTCAACGGCGACGACCTGTATTTCGATGAGCAACTGCCGGAGCAGGTCGCCCATCGCCTGGCCGATGCGGCCCGACGCTACGCCGGCGGCACGGCCGAGCAGCCGTTGCTGGAGGCGCAGGAACTGGCCCCGGACAGCCTCATCGTGCTGGTCGGACTGTACCGCTTCTACTACTACCAGCATCGTTACCAAGATGCCCTGGCCATTGCCGCGCGGGCGATGGCCTGCGTCGCGCCGCGCCTGGGCCTGCCGCCGGTCTGGCGCGATGTCCGCCTGGGGCACCTGGCCTATGCCGTCGAGCAGGGCATCGGCCTGCTGCGTTTCTACCTGCTGTCGCTCAAGGGCGCCGGCTACCTGTGCCTGCGCCTGGGCCACTTCGAGCAGGGCAAGGCGATGCTCGCCAAGGTCGTCGAACTGGACGCAGGCGACCGCCTCGGCGCTCGCCTGCTGCTCGACGTGCTGGCGGAGAACGATGCCGAAATCCTGCCTTTTCCCACTGTGCCTGCAATGGAGACTCAGCCATGAACAAACGACATTTCTCCCCGGACGATGGCCTGACGCTGGACGAGGCCATGGAGGAGCTGGTCTCGGCTGAGGATTTCCTCGACTTCTTCGGCGTGTCCTACGCCGAGGACGTGGTGCATATCAACCGCCTGCACATCATGCAGCGCTACCACGACTACCTGGGCCAGACCGGCGACCTCGACGGGCACGCGGATGCGGCGCGCCAGGCCGTCTACAGCCAACTGCTGAGGCGCGCCTACGAGGATTTCGTCGTCTCCGACGCGCAGACCGAGAAGGTCTTCAAGGTGTTCCGCATGCAAGAGCCGCAGGTCACCTTCGTCTCCATCGACCAACTGTCGAGCTGAGCCATGAGCCTGCCGCGATTCGACTATGGTGCACAAGTCCGCCTGATCCGCAATGTGCGCAACGATGGCACCTATCCGGGCATGGAAACCGGCGCGCTGCTGATCCGCCGTGGCGCCGTGGGTTGCGTCTACGATGTCGGCACCTACCTGCAGGATCAACTGATCTACCGGGTGCACTTCCTCGACGCCGGGCGCACCGTCGGCTGCCGCGAGGAGGAGCTGATCCCGGCCGCGGAGCCCTGGATAGCCAATCTGTACGAGTTCCGCGACCCGGTGCAGGCCAGCCGCGCGCTGGCTATCGGTGGCGAAGTGGTGGTGTCCAAGGGGCAGGCGGGCAGCATCGAGAAGGTGCTGCGCGACCTGCCCCATGGCATCGAATACCACGTGTATTTCGACAATGGGCGCACCCTGCAGGTGCCCGAGCACAGCCTGGCGCCACTCTTGTCCGGAGGGCCGCAGCATGGGCACTGACGTTCGCCTTGACGGCGATGCCCGCTACCTCTTGCTGAAGGTGGCCCATGAGCGTTTCGGCCGGGGCCCGGGCGAGCTCGACGAAGGGCAGTTGCAGCAGGCCCGGCGTATCGTCGAGCGTCACCTGCAGATCGAGGGCGCGGTGCTGCGCAGCCCGCAGGCGCTCGGCGTGGTGATCCCGCCGGCCCAGGTGGAGCAGGCCTGGAAGCAGATCGGCGAGCGCTATGCAAGCCCCGCCGCGCTGCAACAGGCGCTGCACGACAGTGGCCTGGACGGGCGGCAGGTGCGTGGGCTGCTGGCTCGCGAACTGAAGGTCGAGGCGGTGCTGGAGCGGGTCTGCGCCGGCTTGCCGGCGCTCAGCGATACCGATCTCGGGCTGTATTACTTCAACCATCCGGAGCGCTTCCTGCGGCCGCCCTCGCGCCAGGCACGGCACATCCTCATCACCGTCAACCCCGACTACCCGGAGAACATCCGCGAGGCGGCGCTGGCACGCATCGAGGCGATCGCCGGGCGCCTGCGCAGCAAGCCGGAGCGCTTCGCCGAGCAGGCGCTGAAGCATTCGGAATGCCCCACCTCGCTGCAGGGCGGCCAGCTCGGTAACATCCGCCCGGGCATGCTCTACCCGGAACTCGACGCCTGCCTGTTCGCCCTGCAGCCAGGGCGGATCGGCCCGGTCGTCGAGTCGCCGCTGGGCTTCCACCTGCTGCTGTGCGAAGCCGTCGTACCGGCCATGCAACTGCCGCTGGAGGCTGTCCTGCCACACCTGCGCGAGACGCTCCAGCAGCGCCAGCGCCAAGCCCACCAGCGGCGCTGGCTGGAAAGCCTGCTGCAACAGGCCCCCCCTATGGAGAACCAGGCCCATGGCTGATAGCGAAAAACCCTGCTGTTCCTTCTGCGGCGTGGAAAAGAGCCTGAGCGTGCCCTTGATCGCCGGTAACCAAGGGCGCATCTGCGAAGCCTGCGTCAACCTCGCGCACCAGGTCGTGAGCAGTTGGGGCGCGCGGCGCAAGAGCCAGCAACTGGCGCCGCAACTGCGCACGCCGATGGCCTACAAGCAACTGCTCGACGAGTCGGTGATCGGCCAGGAGAGCGCCAAGGAAACCCTCGCGGTGGCGGTCTACAACCACTACCTGCGGCTGCTCAACAGCGACCGTGAGCCGGCCTGCCGGCTTGGCGAGCAGGTCGAGCTGGAGAAAGCCAATATCCTCATGGCCGGACCGTCCGGCACCGGCAAGACCCTGCTGGTGCGCACCCTGGCGCGTACCCTGGGGGTGCCCTTCGCCACGGCCGACGCCACCACCCTGACCCAGGCCGGCTACGTCGGCGACGATGTCGACAGCATCATCGCGCGGCTGCTGGACGCCGCTTCCGGCGACGTGCACCTGGCGCAGTGGGGCATCGTCTATATCGACGAGGTGGACAAGCTGGCCCGGCGCGGCAGCGGCGGTACGGCGGTGCGCGACATCTCCGGCGAGGGCGTGCAGCAGGCCCTGCTGAAGATGATCGAGGGCAGCGAGGTGCGTATCGCCAAGACCGGCCGGCGCAACGAGCATGGCGAGGAGCAGGTGGTCGACACGCGCAATATCCTGTTCATCGCCGGTGGCGCCTTCGCCGGCCTGGAGGAGCTGATCGGCAGCCGCCTGCAGCCGCTGGCCAGCGATATCGGCTTCCTCGCCGCGCCGCGCCCGGTGCAGCCGGGGATCAACGAACTGCTCGCCGCGCTGCTGCCGGACGACCTGCATGGTTTCGGCCTGATCCCCGAGTTCATCGGTCGCTTCCCGGTCATCACCTTCCTCCAGGAACTGGACCACGCCACCTTGCTGCGCATTCTCAGCGAGCCGCGCAACGCCCTGGTCAAGCAGTACCAGCAGTTGTTCGCCTATCAGGGCGTGACGCTGGAAGTCACCCCCGCCGCCCTCGACTTCATCGCCAGCCAGGCGCTGCAGCGCAAGACCGGCGCGCGTGGCCTGCGCGCGGCGCTGGAGGCGGCGTTGCAGCCGACCATGTTCAGCATGCCGTCGCAGCCGGGGGTACGCCGCTGCACCCTGACGCTGGTCGAGGACGCCGCCGGCGAGCGCCTGGAGGTGCTGCGCAGCCTGGACGAGACGGCGCCGCCCGTGAGCGGCGAGAGGCCTCCGCTACCGGCGGCGCCGCGGATGACACTCGACCTGTGATTTGTCGCAATCCCGACAGAAGCCTTCCCCGGGCTACGTCGGGTTTGCCCCAGGGGGTTTCGCTCTTTGATTAAAAAATCCTTTCATATCATTTGGTTATGAATTTTCCCCGGAGGCGGGGGGCTGGCCTGTTTCCTGCTGATAGACAACCGGGGCGCGCGACAGCCGCGCTTCCCAGACTTGTATTCCACACGTAGCCCGAGGTGAACCATGGCCAGGATTGGACTCTTCTTCGGCACCAACACGGGGAAAACCCGCAAGGTCGCCAAACTGATCAAGAAACGCTTCGACGACGACACCGTCGCCGATCCGCTGAACGTCAATCGCACCACGCTGGAGGAGTTCGCCGCCTATTCCCATCTGATCCTCGGCACCCCGACCCTTGGCGATGGCCAGTTGCCGGGCACCAGTGCCGATTGCGAGAACGAGAGCTGGGAAGAGTTCCTGCCCAGGCTGGAAGGCTTCGATTTCAGCGGCAAGACCATCGCCCTGTTCGGCCTGGGCGACCAGGTGGGCTATGGCGAGGAGTTCCTCGATGCGCTGATCGAGCTGTACAACTTCTTCACCGAACGCGGCGCCCGGCTGGTCGGCGCCTGGCCTAGCGAGGGTTACGAGTTCGAGCATTCCGCGGCCCTGGTCGACGGCAAGTTCGTCGGCCTGGCGCTGGACCTGGACAACCAGAGCGGCCTGACCGAGGAACGCCTGGATACCTGGCTGAAATCGATCGCCGCGGATTTCGATCTGCCGCTTTGATGGGCCCGTAGCGTGCGCTCCGGGAAGTAGCGCACGGATTGGCATTCGCACAGGAACGCCGATCCCCAGGGGCGAAGATGTGCACACACCGTAGCCCCCGCGGAAGGGGGCTGCCGCTAGGCAGTCCGGCGTATCGAGCGGCGCCCTGGCGGGCGCTCCCCGTTCTTTATCCAAAGCGCTCAGGCCATAGGCTGATCCAGCCAGCAGCGGAATCTTCCTCCCAGGCGCATAAACAGGTGAAAGGCCTGGCTCCTTTATTGCTCATGCTGTCGAAGAAAGTGATGACTCAAATCATTATTAAATTTTTGGCTTGTAGGATGGGTTGAGCGCAGCGATACCCATCGAGCGCATGCCCTGGGTATCGCTGCGCTCAACCCAGGCTACGAGAACACTTCAAGCACTGCGCGGCCAAGGCCGCTCCCATCCTTGTCAGCCTTGCGCCGGAGCGTTCTCGAGCAAGGTCTTCAGGCTGCCGTCGGCTTCCATGCCGAGGATGATGTCGCAGCCGCCGACCAGTTCGCCATTGACGAACAACTGGGGGTAGGTGGGCCACTGCGAGATCCGCGGTAGTTTCTCGCGGATGTGCGGGGCGTTCAGTACGTTGACGAAGGCGAACGGCTGGCCGGTGTTTTTCAGCGCCGCCACGGCGGCGCGGGAGAAGCCGCATTCCGGCGCCTCGGGGTTGCCCTTCATATAGAGGATCACCGGGTTGTCGGCGATCTGCTGGCGGATGCGGCTTTCCGTATCGAGTACCTGCATGGCGATTTCTCCGGTCTACAGCGCGGCTTGGCGCCGCTCGGCCTGGCGCTGCGGCGCGCGGTACTGGTGGTGGGCCTGGCGCCAGGCTTCGTAGCCGCCGTCGAGGCTGTAGCTGTGGCTGAAGCCGAAGTCGCTGAACAGGCGCGCCATGTCCTGGCTGGCCTTGCCCTGGTAGCAGCAGACGATCAGGTGCGTCTGCTTCGGCGTGTGCTTGAGCAGGGTGCCCAGGGTCAGGTCGCTGAGGTGGATGGCGCGTGGGTCGTGCCCCTGGCTGTAGTCGCGGGCGGCGCGGATGTCGAGCAGCATGACGTTGTCTTGCCGGTTCAGCAGGTCTTCGGCCTGTTCGACACTGAGGTGGGTGAAGTCGCTCATGGTTCTTCTCCAAAGCAGTCATGGTGGGTCGGGCATTGATCGCAACTGGGCGAGCGGCAGATGTAGCCACCGTCCTGCTCGCACAGTTGTTTGTAGAAAAATTTCTTCCAGCGCATGTCCTGTACGTTGCGCATGACCAGCACCGGGAAGTTGTGCTCCAGCAGTTCGCGCAACTGCAGCCGCGAAGTCAGGCCCAGGTCGCGCCACAGGTGGTCGCTGCCGAGGCAGGCGGCGGCGACGATACCGGCCAGCAGGGCTTCGTCCGGGTCGCCGCCGCGTCGCCCGGCCAGCAGCAGTGCGCGCAGCTCCTGCCATTCGTCGCGGCGCAGGCTGCGCAGTTCCTCGCGCAGTTCGCTGCATTCGCGCAGCAGTGGGGGCTGGCTGGCCTGGGTCCGCCAGCGCCATTCCGGGAACGCCTGGATCAGTGCGCGGTAGTCATGGCGGTCCAGGCCGAGCTGGAAGGGCAGGCAACTCTGCCCTGTGCGCTGGGCGCGGATGATCTGCTGCAGCCAGGCCTGGTTGGGCGTCCGCCTGGCGCTCGCCGGCGCGGGTGCCAGGCGCGGCCTGGCGGCCAGTTGCGTCAGCATGACGAGGCCTGCGCCGGGGCGCAGCTACTGATTTGGGCGCCGCCGCTGGCCTGGGTGTTGCCGCCATGGCCAGCGCTGCCGTGGCGGCAACCGTCGAGGTCGGCCGGCAGCCGCGCCAGGGCGTCCTGGCCGGGCAACAGGCGGCTGAGTTCGTGCGGGTCGAAACCGACCATGCGCTGCTCGCCATACTGCAGCAGTGGGCGGCGGATCAGCAGGGGCTGGGCAAGCATCAGCGCCAGCGCCTGTTCGCTGTCCAGGGTGTGGGGGGCCACTTCGCCGTGCTTGATCGCCGGCGCCGAGAGGTTGAACCACTCGGCCACCGGCCGCTCGCCGAAGAAGGGCCGCAGGCGTTCGCGGCTCCAGGGTTCGCTGAGCAGGTCGCGTACTTCCAGTTGCAGGCCGGCCGCCCGCAGCAGTCGTTTCTGCAGGCCATTGGTGGCGCAGCCGGGTTTTTCGTAGAAGACGATGCAGGACATGAGCGTGCTCTCCTTCAACGGGCCTGGATTTCGCGCATGGCTTCGGCCAGGCGCTCGGGGGGAATGCCGGTCAGCGACCCCGGCGGGTTGGCCGGGCTGCCGTCGGCCAGCTCGATGGCGCCCTCGATCGGGCAGATGCTCGCGCACTGCTGCTCGGCGTAGTCGCCGTCGCACTCGGTGCACTTGTGCGCGTTGATGCTGAAGTGCGCGCTGCCACGGTAGATCGCCTCGCTCGGGCAGACATCCATGCAGGCCCAGCAGTTGACGCACGCTTCCACTATATTCAATGCCATTTCGCACCTCCCGTCATCGGTCGTTCCACCGCCCCACTCAGGCCTCGGCCCTGAGTGGGGCGCTATCCTGCTCCAGGCGTCCGTCGCGGATCATTTCCTGGTAGACCGCCAGCACCGCTTCCTCGATGGGCTCCATGGCATGTTCGCCGTTGGGCTGGATACCGGCGGCCTCCAGTGCGCTCCAGGGTTCGAAACCGATCTTCGAGCAGAGCACCGCCTCGCACCCCTTCAGGGCGCGGATACCGGCGGACAGCGCGCTTTCCTTCTCCCCGCAACTGTCGTCGCCGATGCAGTACTGCTCGACCTTGCGGTGGCCGATGAAGCGTACGCCGGCCGGCGAGGCTTCGTAGACCAGGAACTCCCGGGCGTGCCCGTAGTGCTGGTTGATCAGGCCGCCGCCGCTGGTGGCCACGGCCATCAGCACCGGGCGCTGGCGCCTGGTCGTTGCGTCGCCGGGCAGGGCGGGCACCGACATGCCGTTCAGGCGCGCCTTCTTCGCCGCCTTCTCGTCCAGTTCCTCCTTGATCGCGGCATGGATGACGGCGCGCTTGAGCATGGCCGCCTCGTAGTCGATTTCCATCTCCTCGATCTTGTCCAGGGTGAACTCGTCGCCACGGTCCTCGCCGAGCAGGCCGACCGCGTCGGCGCGGCACTGGCGGCAGTGGCGCATCATGTTCATGTCGCCGGCGCAGGCGTCCTGCAGGTCCTGCAGTTCCTCCGGCTCGGGGCTGCGCTGGCCCATCACGCCGTAGAAGGTGCCATGCTCGGCCTCGGCGATCAGCGGCATGACGTTGTGCAGGAAGGCGCCCTTGGCCTTGACGATGCGGCTGACTTCCTTGAGGTGCTGGTCGTTGACGCCGGGGATCAGCACCGAGTTGACCTTCACCAGGATGCCCCGGGCGACCAGCATTTCCAGGCCTTTCTGCTGCCGCTCGATAAGGATCCTGGCGGCCTTGACGCCACGGATGCGCTTGTTGTTCCAGTAGATCCAGGGGTAGATCCTGGCGCCCACCTCAGGGTCCACGCAGTTGATGGTGATGGTCACGTGGTCGATGTTGTGCCGGGCCAGTTCGTCCACGCAGTCGGGCAGCGCCAGGCCGTTGGTGGAGACGCACAGCTTGATGTCCGGGGCCTGCTCGCTGAGCAGGCGGAAGGTCTCGAAGGTGCGTGCGGGGTTGGCCAGCGGGTCGCCGGGACCGGCGATGCCGAGCACGCTCATCTGCGGGATGTTCGCCGCCACCGCCTTGACCTTCTTCACCGCCTGCTGCGGGCTCAGCACTTCGGAAACCACGCCGGGGCGCGATTCGTTGGCGCAATCGTACTTGCGGTTGCAGTAGTGGCACTGGATGTTGCAGGCCGGCGCCACCGCCACGTGCATGCGTGCGAAGTAGTGGTGGGCTTCCTCGGAATAGCAGGGGTGGTTCTGCACTTTCTCGCGGATATGCTCCGGCAGGTGGGAAAGCTGGTCGCCGCTGCTGCCGCACGAGCCGGAAGAGCAACCGCCGGCGTTTTGCGGCGCGGTATCGGTTTGCCCAAGTACGCTCAGTTCCATGGTTGGTCTCCGGGTGAGAGAGTCATTGCCATGGGGCTCGAGCAAGTGCCGTGCCTGTTTTTCATCTTGTTGATTCTAAAGGATATTTAGCTCTATGGCGGCGGGGCTTTGTCTGGCAGCCAACAAAGCGCGGGGGCGCTGCGGGGGTGGCTGTCGCACACGCGACAATCGCGCATGGGGTGCTGGCCACTGTTGTCGGGCGCGCGCAGTGCGAATCATCCCCAGGGCATTCGCACAGTAGCGCCGCTCCCGAGCCTAATCCGCCGGCGCTTTCCCGCTGAGCTGGTACAGCTTGTATTCCACCCGGCATGGCGCGCCGCTTTGCGGGTCGGTCTCGAACAGGCTGTGCACGTGGGTCAGGGCGATCTCGAAGTCGGCCCGGTACAGGGCCGCCAGTTCCCCGTCCACGCCCTGGGCCTGTTGCAGGCTGGCGCCTTCCTCGGCGTCTTCCAGGGTCAGCAGGAAGACCCCGGCGCTGTCTGGCACGATGCGCCGCAACTGCGCCACGTAGCGGGCGCGCACGGTCGGCGGCAGGGCGGTGAGGGCGGCGCGGTCGTAGACGCTGTCGACCGGCCCCAGGTCGGCTGCGGCGAGGGCGAAGTAGTCGCCGCAGAGGATGGCAATGCGGCCATGCCGCCAGAGGGTGAAGCGGCCCTGCCGGTGCTTGCTGGGCTGCAGGTGGTTCTCCCTGAAGAAGGCCGCCACCGCCAGTGGGCTCAGTTCCACGCCGATCACGTCGTGGCCGCGCTCGGCCAGCCAGAGCATATCCAGGCTCTTGCCGCACAACGGGACGAACACGCGGCTGCCGGTGGCCGGGGCGAAGGCGGGCCAGAAGCGGCTGAGCAGGCGGTTGACGCCGCGCTGGTGGAAGTCGGTCCGGCGCTCGCGCCAGAGCCGCAGCCAGAGCTGATTGTCGCGGTCGGTCATGCTGTGCCCTGCAGTCTGGCAAGTGTTGGCGGGCATGGGGCTTCGCCGCAAGCGCCATGCGTGGGGACGCGCCGCGCCGTTAGTGGCGGGCGCGGCGCTCAGATCTTGCGCATATGGATGTTCAGGGTCTGGATGCGGTAGGCGATCTGCCGCGGTGTCATACCCAGCAGGCGCGCGGCCTTGGCCTGCACCCAGCCGGCCTGTTCGAGGGCTGCGATGACCCGCTCGCGGTCGTCCATGGCTGCGTCGGCCAGGTCGACTTCCGGCAGCGGCGCCAGCGGCACGCTGTCGTTGCCCAGGCCGGTCAGCGAAACCACGTCGCGGGTGATGCTGCCGTCCTCGCTCATGATCGCCGAGCGCTCCAGGCAGTTCTCCAGCTCGCGCACGTTGCCCGACCAGCGGTGGTTCATCAGCAGGCGGATGGCGCTGTCGGTGATGCTCAGCTTGCGTCCCTGCTGGCGGGCGATCTTGTCCATGAGGAATTCCGCCAGTTCGGGGATGTCGGCGCTGCGCTCGCGCAACGCCGGCACACGGATCGCCATGACGTTGAGGCGGTAGTAGAGGTCCTCGCGGAACTTGCCTTTCTCCACTTCGCTTTCCAGGTCGCGGTTGGTCGCGGCGACGATGCGCACATTGACCCTGACCGTCTGGTTGCCGCCGACCCGCTCCAGTTCGCCTTCCTGCAGTACGCGCAACAGCTTGGCCTGGAACATCGGCGAGATCTCGCCGATCTCGTCGAGGAACAGGGTGCCGCCGTCGGCCTGCTCGAAACGCCCCTTGCGCTGTTTCACCGCGCCGGTGAAGGCGCCTTTCTCGTGGCCGAACAGTTCCGATTCGAGCAGGGTCTCCGGTAGCGCGGCGCAGTTCAGGCGTACCAGCGGGCGGTGTGCGCGCGGCGAGTTGTAGTGGATGGCGCTGGCGATCAGTTCCTTGCCGGTGCCGGACTCGCCGAGGATCAGCACCGTGCTGTCCCACTTGGCCACCCGCCGCACCTGGTCGAACACCTGGCGCATGGAGGCGGTGTGGCCCACCACCATGTTCTCGAAGCCGTACTTGGCGCGCACCTCGCGGCGCAGTTCGTCGCGCTCGTCCTTCGCTTCGCGGCCATCCTCGATGTTCACCACCAGGCGCACGGTCTGTGCCAGCAGATTGGCGACGATTTCCATGAAGCGCGTACGATCGGCCATCAACTCGTCGGCGTGGCTGTCCGGCTGGGCAGCGAGCACGCCGATGGTGTGGCCTTCGTGGGTCTTGATCGGCACCGCGATAAAGGGCATTTCCAGGTCGTACAGCGCCAGCCGGTCGAGAAAGCGCGGCTCCGTGGCGATGCGCCCGAGTGCCACGCTGTTGCCATGCTTGAAAATGTTGCCGAGCACCCCTTCGCCGATGCGGTAGCGCACCCCTTCGCAGGCGCGGATCACCGCTTCCGAATCGCTGTGGATGGCGCCGACCTGGAGGATGCCGTTTTCCGGGTCGCCGATCGACACCAGGCCATGCAGCAGGCCGAGCTGTTCGTGCAGCACGGCGAGGACCTTGGCCAGTATGTCCTCGATCTGTTGTTCGCGGCTCAGGGTACGGGCGATGCGCGCCAGGGCCTGCAACTGGCTGTCGTAGAGCTGCTGGCGCGTCGCTGTGGTGGGGCGCGGGGCGAGCGAGCTGTTCATCGGCATATCCTCCGCTGGTTCAACCCGCCGCCGCGAATGGCAGTTCGACCACCATCCTGCAGCCTTCATGGTAGTCGCCGTCTATATGCAGCATACCGGCGTGCTCGATGACGATTTCCTGCGCCATGGCCAGGCCCATGCCGCGCCCGGCGCGGTGCGGCGGCTTGGTGCTGAAGAATGGCTGGAAGATCTTCAGGGCCAGTTCGGCGGGTACGCCGGGGCCGCTGTCGCTGATTTCCATGCGCACCACCTGCTGGTTTTCCACCCGCGTGCTGATGAACAGTTCGCGGCGCTGGATATGGCCCTGGCTCATGGCCTCGATGGCGTTGTCGACCAGTTGCTTGATCATGCTGCGCAGGCGCGATTCGGCGCCGAGCACCCAGGGCAGGCGCAGCGCCGGCTGCCAGTCGACGACGATGCCCTGGGCCAGCAGGCTGTCGGTGCACAGGGTGATGACTTCGCGGATCAACTGGTTGACGTTGACCGGCATCTTGGCCTCGGCGATGCGCAGCGGGATCGAGCCGCTGAGGTTCTCCAGGGCTTCCATGCCGGCCGCACTGGCCTCGCGCATGGCCGCCAGCACCGGGTCGTTCTCGGCCTTGTCGCCGAGGCGCCGCTCGAGCATGCGGGTCGCCGCGCTGATCAGGTTGACCGGTCCCTGCAGGCGGTGGATGGCGCCGTTGAAGGTCTCGCGCATGCCGTCGAGCAGGCCTTCCTCGGCCATCAGCGCCTTGAGCGCGTTGAGCTGGGAGTCCTGCTGCTGCTGCCGCAGTTCGGAGATGTCGTTGAGGGTCAGCAGCAGGTAGCGTTGCTCGCCGGGGGTGAAGAACAACTGGGCGCGCTCGTCGCCGACATGGATGGCCATGCCGTGGCAGGCCAGCCAGCGTGGCGATCTGCCGCCCAGGTCGAAGGAGATTTCCTTGCCGGAGAAGGTCGCGCCCTGGCGCTCCAGGGCCTCGATGGGCGCGGCGAGGTTGTCGCGCAGCAGCGTCACCAGGCTTTCGGCGGTGCAGTCGGCGGTCAGCTCGCTGGCCAGCCGGCGGAAGCTCGGGTTGGACAGCACCACCCGCTGCTCGTCGTCCATCACTACCATGGCCGCGGGGGAGGCGTTGACCACCGCCTCGATCATCAGGCGCTGGTTGCTGACCCGCTGTTCCAGCTCGTGCTGTTCACTGGTGTCGCGGTGCATGCCCAGGTAATAGACGGTCCGCTCGTCTTCGTCGAGCACCGGCGCCACGGTCAGCTCGGCCAGGTACAGGCTGGCGTCCTTGCGCCGGTTGACCAGCACCCCCGACCAGGGTTTTTTCTGCGCCAGCCGGCTCCACAGGGCCCGGTACGCCAGGCGCGGGGTGGTGCCGTTGGAAAGGATCGACTCGTTGCGGCCGATCACTTCCGCGCCGTCGTAGCCGGTGATGCTGGAGAAGGCGCGGTTGGCGTAGAGGATATTGGCCTTGAGGTCGGTGATGGAGATGGCGATGGGGGCGTGCTCCACCGTCTGCCGGAAGACTTCGGGGGGGAGTTCCGCGTTCTCGTGCGGCGCCGGGCCGCCGCTGGCGGGCGATGTGACTTCGGTCATGGGCGTTGCCTCGTCGATCTGCCGGGAATCCGCGAACCCGCCACGCTTGTCGCCAGCGCGGCCAGGGGCCATGCAACCCGAGTGGATTTGCAAAGCCTGTGCCGTGCCCGTGATACGCGGGCTGCGGGTGAATGTAGCGGCGCCGGCGGGGGAAATGGCCAGGTTTCTGTGGCAAAGCCCACAGTGAACGCCACCGATCCCGCGGGGTTCTGTCGGAAAACCTACAAAGCACTGCCGCAGAGGCCCCGGCGGCATGGATTTATCTGCCGGTGATTTGATCTGGATCAGCTTTTCCGGGAGCCGGGAGGCCCCTCCGGCGGCGTGCCGGGGCGTGGCATGCTTGATGCAAAAGCCCTCGGCAAGGACGCGGCGCCCGACAAACGGGCACGCCGCCATCTTCCATACGCCACCTGGGGGCACAATCATGGATTACCTGCTGTTCCTGATCGGTACCGCGCTGGTCAACAACATGGTGCTGGTCCACTTCCTCGGCCTGTGTCCGGTCATGGGCGTGTCGAGCAAGCTCGACGCCTCGCTGAGCATGGGCCTGGCCACCGCCTTCGTGATGACCATCGGCGGCATCAGCAGTTGGCTGATCGAACACTATGTGTTGTTGCCGCTGGGTATCGGCTTCGTGCGCATCCTCGCCTATATCGTGCTGATCGCCGGGCTGGTGCAGTTGATGGAACTGCTGATCCGCAAGGGCAGCCCACTGCTGCACCGCTCGCTGGGCATCTATCTGCCGCTGATCACCACCAATTGCGCGGTGATCGGTGTGCCACTGATCAGTGTGCGCGAGAACCACAGCCTGGCCGAGGCCAGCCTGTACGGCTTCGGTTCGGCGCTGGGTTTCACCCTGGTCATGGTGATCTTCGCCGGCATGCGCGAGCGCCTGGCGCTGGCCCGGGTGCCGGCGGCGTTCGCCGGGGCGCCGATCGCCTTCGTCAGCGCCGGGCTGCTGGCGCTGACCTTCATGGGCTTTGGCGGACTGATCTGAAACCTGCGGCCGGCATGGACCGGCAAGGAGCATGACGATGCTGGCGGCGACACTGATCCTGGCGGCGATAGGCGGGCTGATGGGCGCGGGGCTGGGCTGGGCGGCACGGGTTTTCGCGGTCTCCAGCGACAATCCGCTGCTGGCGGAAATCGAGCGGTCGATGCCGGGCAGCCAGTGCGGGCAGTGCGGCTTTCCCGGCTGCTCGGCCGCCGCCGCCGCGCTGGCCGAAGGCAAGGTCGCGCCGACCTGCTGCCCGCCGGGGGGCATGGCCCTGGCGGAGCGGCTGGCGCAACTGCTCGATGTGCCGCTGGAGGGCGGGCAGATGCCCGCGCCGCTGCTGGCCAGTATCGAGGCCGAACAATGCACCGGTTGTACGCGCTGTTACCGGGCCTGCCCGACCGATGCCATCGTCGGCGCCAACGGGCAGATCCACGCGGTGCTGCACAACGCCTGTACCGGCTGCGGCAAGTGCCTGGAGGCCTGCCCCGAGGGCTGCGTTTCCCTGGCAGCGCAGGCGCCGACCCTGGACACCTGGCACTGGGGCAAACCCCAGGCCGCCTGAACCGACCACAGGAAATCCTTCGATGTTCGACTTCGCTCGCAGACACGGCGGGATCCACCCGTCCGCCCACAAGGATCGCTCCGCGGCACTGCCCATCGCCCGCCTGGCACTGCCGCCGCACCTGTACCTGCCGCTGCGCCAGCACGCCGGGGCCGAGGCGCTGCCACTGGTCAGGGCCGGTGAGCGTGTGCTCAAGGGCCAGTTGCTGGCGCGTTCGCCCTCGGAACTGTCGGCGCCGGTGCATGCGCCGAGTTCCGGGCGCATCATCGCCATCGGCTCCATCCTGGCGCCGCACCCCTCGGGGCTGAAGGCCAACGGCATCATTCTCGAATGCGACGGCGAGGAGCGCTGGATCGACCTGGAGGTAGCGGACGATCCCTTTGCCCTCGACCCGCTGACCCTCGCCGACAAGGTCGCCAAGGCCGGTGTGGTCGGCCTCGGCGGGGCGATCTTCCCGGCGGCGGTCAAGCTCAAGCAGGGCACCCGCCACGAGATCAAGATCCTGCTGATCAACGGCAGCGAGTGCGAACCCTACCTGACCACCGACGACCGCCTGATGCGCGAGCGCGCCGAGGCCATCGTCGACGGTGCGCGGCTGATCCAGCACATCCTGCGTTCCTGGCAGGTGGTCATCGCCATCGAGGACAACAAGCCCGAGGCCCTGGCCGCCATGCGCGCCGCCAGCGAGCCCTACGGCGCCATCGAGGTCCAGGCGGTGCCGGCGCTGTACCCGATGGGCTCGGCCAAGCAACTGATCAAGCAGGTCACCGGTCGCGAAGTGCCGGCCGGCGCGCGCAGCACCTCGGTCGGCGTGCTGGTGCACAACGTCGGCACCGTGTACGCCATCCAGCAGGCCTTGCGCCATGGCCGGCCGCTGATCTCGCGGGTGGTCACCGTGGCCGGCGGCTGCGTGGGCAGCCCGCGCAACCTGGAGGCGCTGATCGGTACGCCGGCCCAGGCGCTGCTGGATGCCTGTGGCGGGCTGCTGCGCGAGCCCCGCCAGTTGCTGCTCGGCGGGCCGATGATGGGGGTGCGCCTGCCGTCCGCCGAGGTGCCGCTGATCAAGGGCGCCGCCGGCCTGCTGGCGCTGGATCGCCATGAGGTGCCGCACCAGGAGTCGGCGCCATGCATCCGCTGCGCACGTTGCGTGGACGCCTGCCCGATGGGCCTGGCGCCACTGGAAATGGCGCTTCATGCGCGCGCGGACGACCTCGACGGCGCCAGCCAATACGGCCTGCGCGACTGCATCCTGTGTGGCTGCTGTTCCTACGTCTGCCCGTCGCATATCCCGCTGGTGCACTACTTCCAGTACGCCATGGGGCGGCAGGACGAGCGGCGCAACGCGGCACGCAAGAACGAGCGGATCAAGCAGATGACCGAGGCGCGCGCCGCGCGCCTGGCCCAGGAGGAGGCCGCCCGCGCCGCGGCCAAGGCGGCCAAGGCCGCCAAGGCCCGCCAGCACCAGTCATCCGCAGAGGAGGTACGGCCATGAACGGTCTGATCGCCAGTGTCGCCTCGGGGCCGTTCGCCCATGACCGCTCCTCGGTCAACCGCATCATGCTGCACGTGTGCCTGGCCCTGGCGCCGGCCACGCTGTTCGGGCTGTACCTGTTCGGCTGGCCGGCGTTCAACCTGTGGCTGCTCACCTGCGCCAGCGCACTGCTCAGCGAAGCCGTCTGCCTGCGCCTGCTGGGGCAGCCGCAGCGGCGCCTGCTGGATGGTTCGGCGCTGCTCACCGGCTGGCTGCTGGCGCTGTCCCTGCCGCCCTGGGCGCCCTGGTGGATCGGCGTCGGCGGCAGTGCCTTCGCCATCGCCGTGGGCAAGCAGATCTATGGCGGCATCGGCCAGAACCCGTTCAACCCGGCGATGCTGGCGCGGGTCGCGCTGCTGATCGCCTTTCCCCTGCAGATGACCACCTGGGTCCTGCCACAGCCCCTGGGCAGCCTCGGCGCGCCGGGCTTTGTCGAGTCCCTGGCGATCACCTTCGGCGGGGCGTTGCCAGCCGACGGTGTGGCCGGTGCCACCGCCCTCGGCGACCTGAAGACCCAGTTGACCCTGAACCGCAGCGCCGAGGATATCCTGGCGAACGATTTCGCCCTGTTGCCGGCGCTGATCGGTACCAGCGCCGGCAGCCTGGGCGAGACCTCCGAACTGCTGATCCTGCTGGGTGGGCTGTGGCTGCTGGCACTGCGTATCGTGCAGTGGGAAATCCCCCTGAGCATGCTGGCGAGCATCGCGCTGCTGGCGCTGTTCGCCCATCAGGTCGAGCCGCTGCGCTACCCCGGCGCGCTCTATCACCTGAGCAGCGGCGGGCTGTTGCTCGGGGCCTTCTTCATCGCCACCGATCCGGTCACGTCGCCGATCAGCCGCGGTGGCCGGCTGATCTTCGGTATCGGCTGCGGGCTGCTGGTGTACGTCATCCGCACCTGGGGCAGTTTCCCCGAGGCGCTGGCTTTCGCCGTGCTGTTCATGAATGCGCTGACCCCGCTGATCGACCGTTACTGGCGACCGCGGGCCTATGGCCGCAGTGTCCGGGGCAAGCCACTGGTGGCCGCCAAGTGGACGCGCCGGGTCAAGGAGGTGGACAAGGTATGAACCCGACCACGCAGGATAGTCTACCGGCCGCCCTGGGCGAGCCCGAGCCATCGCGGCTGGCGCGCTGGCGCAGCCGGGTGGGTTACCAGGGCTTGTCCCTGGGCATCGTCTGCGGCGCGGCGGTCTTGCTGCTGATGCTGGGCGACCTTGCCACCCGCGAACAGATCGCCGCCAGCCGGCAGCAGGACCAGTTGGCGATGTTGCGCCAGGTGCTGCCCGATGCGCTGTACGACAACGACCCGCTGGGCGAGGCCTTCACCCTGGAGGACGCCCGGCTGGGCCAGGTGCAGGTCTACCCGGCCAGCAACAGCGGCGAACTGACCGCACTGGTGTTCCAGATCAGCCCGATCGGCTGGGCCGGGCCGATCACCCTGCTGGTGTCGGTGGAGCGGGGCGGCGCCATCCTCGGCGTGCGGGTGCTCGGGCACAAGGAAACCCCGGGGCTGGCGGACAAGATCGAAGTGGCCAGGAGCGACTGGATCACCCGCTTCGACGGCCTGTCGCTGGCCAATACGCCGTTGCCCGCCTGGGGCGTGAAAAAGGATGGCGGCCAGTTCGACCAGTTCGCCGGCGCTACCATCACCCCGCGGGCCATCGTCCGCGCGGTGCTGCAGACCCTGCAAGTACAGCAGGAACAGGGCGACGCGTTCGCCGAGAAGATCCAGGAGGCCAGACCATGAGCCAGCCGACGTCCAATTCCAGCCCGCTGCTGCGTCAACTCGGCGGGGCGCTCTGGGGGCAGAACATCGCCCTGGTGCAACTGCTGGCGCTGTGCCCGGCGCTGGCGGTCACCACCAGCGCCACCAACGGCCTGGGCATGGGCCTGGCCACCACCCTGGTGCTGATGCTGACCAATGCGCTGATTTCCGCGCTGCGCCATACCATCTCCCAGGCAGTCCGCACCCCGGTGATCATCGGCATCATCGCCGGCGTGGTGACCCTGCTGGACATGGCGATCAACGCCTGGATGCACGAACTGTACAAGGTGCTCGGCCTGTTCATCGCCCTGATCACCACCAACTGCGCGGTGTACGGCCGCGCCGAGGCGTTCTGCCTGAAGAACCCGGTGCTGCCGTCGGTGATCGACGGCCTCGGCATCGGCCTGGGCTTCACCTGGGTGCTGGTGCTGATCGGCGGCATCCGCGAACTGCTCGGCAGCGGCACCCTGTTCGCCCAGGCCTCGCTGCTGCTCGGCGACGGTTTCCGCTGGTTGGAGACCACGCTGATCGCCGACTTCCAGGGCATCCTGCTGGCCATCCTGCCACCCGGGGCGTTCATCGTGCTGGGCTTCCTGCTGGCCGCCAAGCGGTTGCTCGACCGCCGGCAGGCCGCCCGGCGCCTGAGCAGCAGCGGCGAACTGGTGGTGCTGCAATGAGCCAGGCCGGAACAGAAGCGCTGAACGTTTGCGTGGTCTACGCCAACGCCCGGCAGCCGCTGGCACTGAACTGCCGGGTCGAGGACGGCTGCACCGTGGAGCAGGCCATAGAGCGATCCGGATTGTTGAGCTGTTGCCCGGAGATCGACCTGCGCAAGCAGAAAGTCGGCGTGTACGGCAAGTTCGTCAAGCTCGACAGTCCGCTGAAGGAAGGGGACCGCGTGGAGATCTACCAGCGCATCACGCGGGTTCTCGATGACGACGACGATGAGGATGATGACGATTAACAAGCCGTTGAAAAACGTTGGCGAGGCAGCCAGCGCAAGGCAAAAACAGGCGAAGAAGCGCAGTTTACGCATTGTAAATGAGCATTCTGAGCCTGTTTTTAACGCCGCGATGGCAACGCAGGTAGTTTTTAAACGGCTTGTCAGGGGCGCATGCGCTGCCGTGGCGCATACCCCGACCACCGACCGAGGAGAGACCGATGGACAGCCCCATGAGCATGAACCGTGAGACCGCGTTGCGTATCGCCCTGGCTGCGCGCGTGCTGCCCGGTGTCGGCGTCGCCCGCCTGCTGGATATTCTGCAGCAGCGGATTGACGGCGAACTGAACCAGGACAGCCTGCAGACCATCACTGTCACCGACCTGAAGAACGGCTTCGCCGGCAGCGACGGCGAGGAGGGCGGCGAGGACAGCGCTATCGGCCTGCCGGCGCTGAAGGACGCCGTGCGTATTCTCTGGGGCGAGAATGTCAGCGAGGAGCTGCCGCGGCCGGTGCGGCCGGATAGCCTGCCGGAGGGCTCGATCCGGGTGGCCATCGCCTCCAACAACGGCGAGCGCCTGGACGGCCACTTCGGTTCCTGCCTGCGTTTCCTGGTCTACCAGGTCTCCCCGGGGAGCCAGGCGCTGGTGGCGGTGCGCTCGACCCTGGAGGCGGACCTGGCCGAGGACAGGAACGCCTTTCGCGCCGAATTGATCGGTGATTGCCAGGTGCTCTACGTGGTCTCCATCGGCGGTCCGGCGGCGGCCAAGGTGGTCAAGGGCGGCATCTATCCGATCAAGCGCGGCGATGGTGGCCAGGCCGGCGAGGTGATCGCCGAGCTGCAGCGGGTGATGGCCGGCAACCCGCCGCCCTGGCTGGCCAAGCTGCTCGGTGTGGCCGCCGAGCAACGAGTGCGCTTCGCCCTGTCGGAACCGACGGTTTTCGCCTGAACCCGCTGTGCCGTGCGTCGCGCGTCGTTCCCGGCGCGCTCGGCGCCGGGCCGCGGGCCCTGCGGTGACGCCCTGGCATTTGCCGCATCGAGCAGTGGAGGCGAACCCCATGCGCAACAACCAACCCCTGACCTCGCATGAGGTCGAGTACCCCCGCGATGTCCACCTGATCACCACCACCGATCTGCACGGCATCATCACTTTCGTCAACGACGATTTCGTCGCGGTGTCCGGCTTCAGTCGCGAGGAACTGATCGGCCAGCCGCACAACCTGATCCGCCACCCGGACATGCCCGCCGAGGCATTCGCCGATATGTGGCGCACCATTCGTGCCGGGCGCTCCTGGAAGGGGCTGGTGAAGAACCGCTGCAAGAGCGGCGACTTCTACTGGGTCGACGCCTACGTCTCGCCGACCATGAAGGATGGCCGGGTGATCGAGTACCAGTCGGTGCGCACGCAACCCGATCCTCTGGTCCGGCAGCGTGCCGAGCGGCTCTACGCGGCGATGGCCGCGGGGCGCCTGCCCTGGCGCGTACGCCGTGTGCACCTGCCCTGGTCCGCCAGGCTGGTGCTGGCGGCAGGGCTGCCAGGGGTGTGCCTGGGGTTGTTCGCCGGCTGGCAGGGCGGGGCCGGCGCGGCGGCCCCGACGCTGCTGTCCGCCGCCCTCGCCATGCTCGTCGTCGGCGGCCTGCTGGCGCCGCTGCGCCGCCTGGCCAGCGGTGCCCGGGAAGGCAGCGGCAGCCCGCTGATGACCTACCTGTACAGTGGGCGCATGGATGAGCTGGGCAGTATCGAGCATGCCCAGCACGTGCGTACCTCGGAGCTGCACGCGATCGTCGCCCGCCTGGAGAACACCTGCCGTTCCCTGCAGCGCTCGACTTCGCGCAGCGACACCTTCATCGCCCAGTCCAGCCAGGCGATCCTTGGCCAGGGGCAGGACGTGGACGCCATCGCCGAGGCCATGGGCCGTATGCTGGAAAGCCAGCGCCAGGTGGCGCAGGCCTCGACCCACAGTGCGCAGGCTTCCAGCGACTCGCGCCAGGCCGCGCTGCAGGGGCGCGAGCAACTGGACCGGATGATGGGGGCCATCGACCAACTGGTGGCGGCCCTGCATGACGCCCAGCGCACCGTGACCACCCTGGCCCAGCGTAGCGAGAGCATCGTCAAGGTGGTCGACGTGATCGGCGCGGTCGCCGAGCAGACCAACCTGCTGGCCCTGAACGCTGCCATCGAGGCGGCCCGCGCCGGCGACTCCGGGCGTGGTTTCGCGGTGGTCGCCGACGAGGTGCGCGGCCTGGCGCGGCGCACCCATGACTCGACCCACGAGATCCGCGATATCGTCCTCGGCCTGGAGGCCGAGACGCGCGCCTGCGTGGGGGTGATGGCCAGGGGCGTGGAGTCTTCCGCGCACACGGTCGAACTGGCTGGCGAGACCGATCGCGCCCTGGGGCGGATTCTCGATTCGATCGGGCATATCCACGAACTGGCCATCGGCGTCGACGATGCCATGCGCGAGCAGGCCAGCATCAGCGTGCAGACCGAACGCCAGGTGCAGGTACTGCGCGACAGCGCGACGCAGGCCATCGGCGCCAGCGAGGCCGCCGAGCACGAGTCCGGGCGTCTGAGCCGGCAGGTCGAGCGGCTCAACACCCTGGCCAGCCATTTTATCGCCAGCCTGGGGCGCTGAGAGCAGGGGGCGTCGCGCCCGCCCGATCCGCCGGACTGCCTGGCGGCAGCCCCCTCTCCCCGGCCCTCTCCCGCGGGGGCTACCCTATGCACATATCCACGGAGCCCTTTGCGAGGAACCATCCCTACTGGCGTGTTCCAATTGTGAACGGCTTCACGGTCTGTCCTGGCCAGACTCGATACAGTCCAGGCATCCATCAGCGACAAGGATGCCCGCCGTGCCCGGACAGCCCCTGCTCGACCCCAAGCTCGATGTCATCTTCAAGCGCCTGTTCGCCGAGGCGCCGGATCTGCTGGCCGACCTGATCAACGCCGTGCGCAGCGACGAGCCACCGATCGTCGAGCTGCAGGTACTCAACCCGCAGATCGCCCCGGAGGAGCTGACCGGCAAGTTCATCGTGCTGGACATCCTCGCCCGCGACCAGACCGGGCAACTGTTCAATATCGAGATGCAGACCCGCAACCACGCCGGCTGGCCCTCGCGCAGCCTCTACTACCTGGCGCGCAACCTGGGCCGGCAATTGCAGGCGGGCGATGGCTACCAGCGGATGCAACCGGTGATCGGCATCCACCTGATGGACTTCGACCTGTTCGAGGCGCAACAGGCCTGCTGGGCCTTCGAACTGCGCGACCGGCAACGGCCGCAGATACGCCTGGACCGCAGCCTGCAACTGCACCTGATCGAGCTGCCCAAGGCCGACCGCCTGCATTCCCAAGGTGGCAGCACTCTGGCAGACTGGATCCTCTATTTGAAGCACTGGCAGGAGGACGTCCTCATGCAAAGCATCGAAAGCCCGGCAGTCAAGAAGGCCCACGCGCGCCTGCAAGCACTCTCCGACGATGACGAAGCCCGGCGCCTGGCCTTCGTGCGTGAGCGCGCGCTGCATGACGAGGTGACGGAAAAGGCGGAGGCAGAAGCCAGGGGGCGTCTGGCAGGCAAGGCCGAGGGAAAAATCGAAGGAAAGATCGAAGGAAAGATCGAAGGCCGTACAGACACCCTGCGTCGCCTGCTGCAGCTCAAGTTCGGCGCGCTTCCCGATGCGCTCGAACAGCGCCTGCAAAGCGCCGATGAGGCCACACTGACCACCTGGTCCGAGCGGGTGTTGTTCGCCGAGCAGTGGGAGCAAGTGTTCGGGGCGGATGGTATCAAGGGGTAGGGCCTGCGCAGGGTGGAACGCTTGACCGCCAACAGAGCATCCACGGGCTTGTGTGCATACGGTAGCCCGCGGGGGGGAGAGGGGGCTCGCCGGACGCGGACAGATGGGTACACCGCATAGCCCGCAAGCTGGGAAGGGAACGGCCCGCCTAGCTGAAATCACGATCGACAGTGCGGATGGGTCGAGCGTAGCGATACCATCGAATGCGTGCCCCGGGTATCGCTGCGCTCGACCCAGGCTAAGAGAGCACTTCGGGACGGGGCCGTGGAAAGGCCTGGCATCCGCACAGGGGCGCTATCGACAGTGCGGGCATGAAAGCGCGAAATGGAATTGCAACCGGCTTACTGATGCTCGGGCATTAATCATTCCGGACAGTCGTGCGTTGCTGTGTGAATGCCTGGTGCGCGGGCGCACCCTGTGCCACTGCGCGCGGGCGCAACGCGGCTTGCGCCGGCATGCCGGCGGGCACTCGGCAGGAGAGGGTGGGGTGCTCGTCGAAAAGGAACTCCCCCGGGAGCACGGGGGAGCCTGGCTTATCGGCCTAAGGTGGGGTCCAACCTGTCGCTCAGACCGGTCCGCGTGCGGCGCGGCGCGGCGCGATGGTGTGGCCGAGGGCTTCCTCGTAGCTGGGGCTGTCGAGTTTCGGCTGGAAGTCGAGCAGGGTCTGGTAGACGGTAATGACCTTGTCTTCGGCGCTCTGCCCCTTGAAGTCGTCCTTGTCCAGGCGCAGGTCGTCCATCAGGGTGTTCCATACCGCGCCGCCATCGGGGTGCGGCAGCAGGATGATGTCCACGCCATCGAGGTCGACCCGTAGCGCCTTGCCGAGGTTTTCCACGTAGAACAGCACGCGGATGCCGGGCGCCAGGTCGCCGCGGTAATGCTGGATGAACAGTGGCAGCAGGTTCAGTTCGACGAGGATGCCGGCGGCCATCAGCAGCTTGTCGCCGCTGGCCAGCAGCACGGCCTGCTTGACCACGGATTTCGGTGGCATGCGCCGGCCGGAATCGTCGGCGATATCGCCTTCCTCCAGCACCAGGTCGCCGCGGAAGGCATGGGTATCGGCCTGGCTGGTGGCGCCGTTGAAGCTGAGGTTGCACAGCAGATTGCGGGCTTCGTAGGTGTTCAGCAGCATATCGGGGGTTCTCCGGTCGTTGGGATCAAGCCACTTTGGCGGCGTCGGGGGCGGCGAGGGCGAACAGGGTTGGCCAGTCGTCCTCGATCAGGTGCAGGTGTTTGCGCTGGCAGACCTTGCGTTCCTTCTCGCTCGGTCCGTCGATCAGCGCCCAGCCGGCGTCGGCCGCGGCGTCGTGGATCAGGTCGCTCATCAGCATGCGTTCGGTGTCGCGGTTGAAGCGCATGCCGAGGAACAGGTAACGCTTGCCGCGACGCTGCAGCTTGAGCCAGGGCGGCACGGCGAAGCCGCCCATCAGCTCGGTGATGTAGTCGACGAAATCGGCGTCCGAGGCGACGTAGCTGGGCTTGGGCAGCGGCGTGCCGAGCGGCTTGAACAGCACTGGCTGCTCGCTGTCGACCTGTTCCAGGCCGATCTTCCGGTACTGCCCGGCGTCGAACTGGTACAGCTCGAAGCGGTATTGGCTGGCGCCGAGGCGGGCACAGCCGACCACCAGGGTATGGGCGCGGTCGGCGTAGCAGCGTTGCAACTGGGTATCGCGGTTGCAGTCGATCACGTAGGGCAGGCGCAGGTCGGCCAGCCACTGGTGGAAGGGCGAGGGCGTCCAGTCGTCGCCGCCGTAGGTCTGGCTCAGGAAGCGCTCGATGAAACTGCGCCCCTTCTTGTTCTCCAGGTGCATGGCGGCCCGGGGGAACTCGTACATCAGCCGTGGCGACATCGGCTGGCCGCCGGTCATGGCCAGGATCAGGCTGTCGCTGTCGGCGGGGATCGGTTGGCCGGAGTGGCGATCGACCACCCCGCGCAGCACGCCGGGGCCCAGGTAGGGAACGCTGTCGCCAGCTTCCAGGCCGGCCAGTATTTCCTGCATCGGACTGCTGTTCACGGGACTCTCCTGCTATCGGGGGTTCGCAGGAGTGCTCCGCAATATCTACGCCAATCGCCTAAGGATGTACAACTAATTGAAATATAAGTGATTGATGGCCGTTCAGGCGGCTCATGGAACGGCGTGTTCGCGACAAATTGTCGGGTTTGCCACAGGCTGGGGAAGGCCGAAAAGAGCCGATAAAGAGCGCTGGAAAGCTGGAGGCTGAACGAAGAGCGGGCGCTGAGACTGATGCCGATCGGGAAACAGGAGGAGCGGCTAACGCATGAGCCGGCTCTTTCGTCCAGCCTCGAGCCCTTTGATCGAGACGCCCGCCGGGTAACGCCCTGGTTGTTGGATTGTTGCCATTGGCACCGACAGGGAGCGCTTTTTGTTGTGTATGCCACTGCCGCCAGATGGCCCTTGCGTATATAAAATTTCTTTTTAAAACAGTTGCTTGGGATTCGATAAAAGCGCTGGCACAAAGACTGCACTTGCCATGTTGCGCAGGCTTGTTCGTGCCTATAGCCCACGTACATTTCATGTGGAAACGAAACCTGAGGAACTTAATTATGGCAATGCGTCAATGCGCTATCTACGGCAAGGGTGGGATCGGCAAGTCCACGACCACCCAGAACCTCGTGGCGGCCCTGGCCGAACTCGGCAAGAAGGTGATGATTGTCGGTTGCGACCCGAAAGCCGACTCGACCCGCCTGATTCTGCACGCCAAGGCCCAGAACACCATCATGGAAATGGCGGCGGAGGCCGGCACCGTGGAAGACCTGGAGCTGGAGGACGTGCTCAAGGCCGGCTACGGCGGTATCAAGTGCGTCGAGTCCGGTGGTCCCGAGCCAGGCGTCGGCTGTGCCGGCCGCGGGGTGATCACCGCGATCAACTTCCTCGAAGAGGAAGGCGCCTACGAGGATGACCTGGACTTCGTCTTCTACGACGTGCTCGGCGACGTGGTGTGCGGCGGTTTCGCCATGCCCATCCGCGAGAACAAGGCCCAGGAAATCTACATCGTCTGCTCCGGCGAGATGATGGCCATGTACGCGGCCAACAACATCTCCAAGGGCATCGTCAAATACGCCAACTCCGGCAGCGTGCGCCTGGCCGGGCTGATCTGCAACAGCCGCAACACCGACCGCGAAGACGAACTGATCATGGCCCTGGCCGAGAAGATGGGCACCCAGATGATCCATTTCGTACCGCGCGACAACGTCGTCCAGCGCGCCGAGATCCGCCGCATGACCGTCATCGAGTACGACCCGACGGCCAAGCAGGCGGAAGAGTACCGGCAACTGGCGAGCAAGATCGTCAACAACAAGAAGCTGGTCATCCCGACCCCCATCACCATGGACGAACTCGAAGACCTGTTGATGGAGTTCGGCGTCATGGAAGTGGAGGACGAGTCGATCGTCGGCAAGACCGCCGCCGAACTGGCCGCCGAAGCAGCCGCTGTCTGATCGCACGCTTCAGAGAGCCTTCCACGGCCCAGCCGGGCCGTGGAGCGGGCTCGCAGGACGGGGCAGGGCGGATTGGCCCTGTCGGAGGCTCGCGCCGCGAGGGCTCCGCTACCCGCATATGAACGCAAGGCAAGAGGAGGTCATACCATGTCCGGTATGTCACGCGAAGAGGTCGAGTCCCTCATCCAGGAAGTCCTGGAAGTCTATCCCGAGAAAGCCCGCAAGGACCGCGCCAAGCACCTGTCGCCCAACGACCCGTCGCTGGAGCAGTCGAAGAAGTGCATCACCTCCAACAAGAAGTCCCAGCCGGGGCTGATGACCATCCGTGGCTGCGCCTACGCCGGCTCCAAGGGCGTGGTCTGGGGGCCGATCAAGGACATGATCCACATTTCCCATGGCCCGGTGGGCTGTGGCCAGTACTCGCGGGCCGGCCGGCGCAACTACTACATCGGCACCACCGGTGTGAACGCCTTCGTCACCATGAACTTCACCTCGGATTTCCAGGAGAAGGACATCGTCTTCGGCGGCGACAAGAAGCTGGCCAAGCTGATCGACGAAGTCGAGACGCTGTTCCCGCTGAACAAGGGCATCTCGGTGCAGTCGGAATGCCCGATCGGCCTGATCGGCGACGACATCGAGGCCGTCTCCAAGAGAAAGGCCGCCGAGTACGACACCACCGTGGTGCCGGTACGCTGCGAGGGTTTCCGCGGGGTATCGCAGTCCCTCGGCCACCATATCGCCAACGACGCCATCCGTGACTGGGTGCTGGACAAGCGCGACGACGACACCAGCTTCCAGTCCACTCCCTACGACGTTGCCGTGATCGGCGACTACAACATCGGCGGCGACGCCTGGTCCTCGCGCATCCTGCTGGAGGAAATGGGCCTGCGCGTGGTCGCCCAGTGGTCCGGCGACGGCACCATCGCCGAGATGGAGCTGACGCCCAAGGTCAAGCTCAACCTGGTGCACTGCTACCGCTCGATGAACTACATCTCGCGGCACATGGAAGAGAAGTACGGCATCCCGTGGATGGAGTACAACTTCTTCGGCCCGACCAAGACCGCCGAGTCGATGCGTGCCATCGCCGCCCACTTCGACGAGCACATCCAGCGCAAATGCGAGGAAGTGCTGGCCAAGTACCAGCCGCAGTGGCAGGCGGTGATCGCCAAGTTCCGTCCGCGCCTGGAAGGCAAGCGGGTGATGCTCTACGTCGGCGGCCTGCGCCCGCGCCATGTGATCGGCTCCTACGAGGACCTGGGCATGGAAGTGGTCGGCACCGGCTACGAGTTCGGCCACAACGACGACTACGACCGCACCCTCAAGGAAATGGGCAACGCCACGCTGCTCTACGACGATGTCACCGGCTACGAATTCGAGGAGTTCGTGAAGAAGGTCAAGCCCGACCTGATCGGCTCCGGGATCAAGGAAAAGTACATCTTCCAGAAAATGGGCGTGCCCTTCCGGCAGATGCACTCCTGGGACTATTCCGGCCCGTACCACGGCTTCGACGGCTTCGCCATCTTCGCCCGCGACATGGACATGACCCTGAACAATCCGTGCTGGAAGAAGCTGCAGGCGCCCTGGCAGAAAAGCGACGAAGCAGCCGGGAAGATCGCCGCCAGCGCCTGAACAGGTGGCCACTACCAACCGTGAAACGTCCCGCCGCGGGCCAGCCCGCGGCCGGCATCCATGATCGCCCGTCACAGATGAGTGGGGCGAAGAAGGAGAGCATCATGAGCCAGCAAGCCGACAACATCAAACCCAGCTATCCGTTGTTCCGCGACGACGAATACAAGGACATGCTCGCGCGCAAGCGCGACGACTTCGAGGAGAAGCACCCGCAGGAGAAGATCGACGAAGTCTTCGCCTGGAGCACCAGCCTGGAATACCAGGAACTGAACTTCCAGCGCGAGGCGCTGACCATCAACCCGGCCAAGGCCTGCCAGCCACTGGGCGCGGTGCTGTGCGCCCTCGGCTTCGAGAAGACCATGCCCTACGTGCACGGCTCGCAAGGCTGCGTGGCCTACTTCCGCACCTATTTCAACCGCCATTTCAAGGAGCCGATCTCCTGCGTCTCCGACTCCATGACCGAGGACGCGGCGGTGTTCGGCGGCCAGCAGAACATGAAGGACGGCCTGGCCAACTGCAAGGCGACCTACAAGCCCGAGATGATCGCGGTGTCCACCACCTGCATGGCCGAGGTCATCGGCGATGACCTCAATGCCTTCATCAACAACGCCAAGAAGGACGGTTTCGTCCCGGACGACTACCCGGTGCCCTATGCCCACACGCCGAGCTTCGTCGGCAGCCACGTCACCGGCTGGGACAACATGTTCGAAGGCATCGCCCGCTACTTCACCCTGAAGACCATGGACGACAAGGTGGTGGGCAGCAACCACAAGCTCAATATCGTGCCGGGCTTCGAGACCTACCTGGGCAACTTCCGCGTGATCAAGCGCATGCTCAAGGAAATGGACGTCGGCTACAGCTTCCTCTCCGATCCGGACGAAGTGCTCGATACCCCGGCCGACGGCCAGTTCCGCATGTACGCCGGCGGCACTACCCAGGACCAGATCAAGGACGCGCCGAACGCCATCAGCACCCTGCTCCTGCAACCCTGGCAACTGGACAAGACCAGGAAGCTCGTCGAAGGCACCTGGCAGCACACGGTGCCCAAGCTGAATATCCCCATGGGCCTGGACTGGACCGACGAATTCCTGATGAAGGTCAGCGAACTCAGCGGCCAGGAAATCCCCGACAGCCTGGCCAAGGAGCGCGGTCGCCTGGTCGACATGATGACCGACTCGCACACCTGGCTGCACGGCAAGCGCTTCGCCCTGTGGGGCGACCCGGACTTCGTCATGGGCATGGTCAAGTTCCTGCTGGAGCTGGGCGCCGAGCCGGTGCACATCCTGGCGAACAACGGCAACAAGCGCTGGAAGAAAGCCGTCGAGGCGCTGCTGGAAAGCTCGCCCTATGGCAAGAGCGGCACCGTGCATACCGGCAAGGACCTCTGGCACATGCGCTCGCTGGTGTTCACCGACAAGCCGGACTTCATGATCGGCAACAGCTACGGCAAGTTCATCCAGCGCGACACGCTGCACAAGGGCAAGGAATTCGAGGTGCCGCTGATCCGTCTCGGTTTCCCGATCTTCGACCGCCACCACCTGCATCGCCAGACCACCCTCGGCTACGAAGGCGCCATGCAGATCCTGACCACCCTGGTCAACGCCGTGCTGGAACGCCTGGACGAGGAAACCCGGGGCATGCAGTCCACCGACTACAACTACGACCTGGTGCGCTGACGGCGACTGCCAGGCAGGCACCCGCGGCCGGGGCGCCACATGCGCCACGGCCGTCCCCTTTTTGTCCGTCGGGCCGGGTAACGTGCTCTCCCGCGCCCGGCGGACGTTTTAATCCCCTGGAGAGTGTCATGCCCAGTGTCATGATCAACCGCAACAAGAATGGCCAACTGACGTTCTACATCGCCAAGAAAGACCAGGAGGAAATCGTCCTTTCCCTGGAGCATGACGGCCCCGAGCGCTGGGGCGGCGAGGTCTCCCTGACCGACGGCTCCAGCTATTACCTCGACCCCCTGCCGGCGCCGCCGAAACTGCCGATCACCTTGCGCGCCAGGCGCAGCGGTGAGTGAGCGATGGCCGTGCGCGTTGCCCTGCGGCGGCCACAACTACCGCCCCACCTGGCACTGCGTATCGCCCTGGCGGCGCGCGAACTGAAAGGCCTGGACACCGCGCACCTGCTGCAGGCGGTGCTGGCGGTCAGCGGCGAGCCGATCACCGAGACGCGCCTGAGCAAGCTGCGGGCCGCGCGCTTGCGGGCGCGGCTGATCGCCCTGGCCGGTGAACTGGAGTTACCGCTGGCGATCAGCGAACAGCAGTTGCAGCGTGTGGTCGGCTTGCTCAAGGGGCGCGGCGTGCGCATGCCCGAGGAACCGCTGCCCAGGCCGCTGCCGTACCGCGAGGGCGAACTGCGCGACTCGGTGCGCATCGCCTGCGCCTCCGAGCGAGGCGAACAACTGGACGGCAGGTTCGGCTCCTGTACGCGATTCCTTATCTACCAGATATCGCCCAGCGCCAGCCGCCTGATCGCCCTGCGCCAGCCGGACGCGCCGGGGGAGGACGAGGATCGCTACAGCCTTCGCGCCGAATTGCTGCAGGACTGCCAGTTGCTCTACACCCTGAGCATCGGCGGGCCGGCGGCGGCCAAGGTGATCCGTGCCGGGGTGCATCCGGTGAAGGTGCCCGCGCCGATGCCGGTGGCCGAGGTGATCGAGGAACTGCAGCAGGTACTGGCCAGTGCGCCGCCACCCTGGCTGGCCAAGGCCATGGGCGTCGAGTCCGGCCAGCGCCTGCGTTTCGACAGTGACGAGCGGGAATGAGGAGACAAGCATGATCGAGCAGAGACTGATCGACGAAGTGATCCGCCAGGCCGAACGGAACACGCTGGACGACGAGTTGCTGGTACGCCTGCGCAGCAGGCATCCGGGGGTGCATTTCACCGTCTGCATGGACGACGATATCCCGGCCAACGCCAGGCCCATCGCCGAGCGGCCGCATTTCAACCTCTACCTGGTCAACTCCAGTACGCATTGCTCGGTACTGACCAACGATCCCGAGGCCGCCTCCGGTATCGTCCTGGCGGAGGTCTGTGGCGAATGAGCGGCCTGCAGGTGCCCATCGCCGATTGCCGCGACTGCAGTTTCCGCGCCAGCCTGCTGGCGGCCGGGCGCTGCACCCCCGGCGACAGTTGCGTGGCGGCACAGAGCGGCCGGCAGATCGACCGTTTCTTTCGCAACACCCCGCAGGTGGCGGTGCAGTACCTGGCCGACCCATTCTGGGAGCGGCGCGCCATCGCCGTGCGCTACGCCCCGCTCGAGGAACTGGTGCGGCTGGTCGATGACAGCGACGAGGTGGTGCGCCGTGCCGTGGCCTATCGCCTGCCGCGCGAGCAACTCGCCACGCTGATGCACGACGAGGACCGCGAAGTACGGATCACCGTGGCCGACCGCCTGCCCCCCGAGCAACTGGAGCGTATGGCCGAGGACCCGGACTACCTGGTGCGCGGCTACGTGGTACAGCGCATCGCCCCGGGGCGCTTGTTCCGCTTCATGCGCGATGCGGACCGCGAGGTGCGCAAGCGCGTGGCCCAGCGCCTGCCCGAGGAAAGCCTGGGGCTGATGATGTTCGATGCCGAACCGGAAATCCGCCGTATCGTCGCCTCGCGGCTGCGCGGCGAGGACCTGCTGGAACTGCTCCACGACCCGGACTGGACGGTACGCCTGGCGGCGGTGGAAAACGCCCCGCTGGCGGCCCTGCGCCGGCTCGACGAACACGACCCGGAAGTCCGCCGGGCGCTCGACGAGCGCCTGCAGGGCGTTTGACGATCCGCTGTCGCGGTGGGTGGCGACGGCTTGTAGAGGGCGCCATGCGCACCTGGACGATCAACGTTGCCAGCCACCCCTGGTGCGCACGGCGTACCCTGCGCCAGCGTGTCCCCGAACCCGTGTCCCGTGTCGGTTTTATATATGTAGTGTTAACTACAATTAAGCGGCGAAATGTCGTATTCGATGCAATGAGGGCGTGCGCCAGTTGCGTGCCAGTTGCTGCGCGCCGTTATACCGTATCGCCTTTCGTTACTCGTTAAAATAAATTAATAAGTTAAAAATCAATAACTTATCTTTAAAAAATAAGCAGTCTGGGGAATTCTACGGCGGCGATACGGGGCGCAATAGCGGGCATGGTGCGGTGATTTCGTTGAGCAAACTTACTTATATATAGTGGAATACATATTGCTACCTCGTGTGCTGGGCGCTACGGGCACTGCCAGCCCGGCGATTCACCCCTGACGAGGAGCAATATGAACAGATCATCACTTCGCTTCATGGCCGTCGGTTTCCCGCTGGCGCTGCAGAGTTTTCTCTGCAGCGCCGGGGACCAGGCTTC
This sequence comes from Stutzerimonas kirkiae, assembly GCF_004327335.1. Classification (GTDB taxonomy): domain Bacteria; phylum Pseudomonadota; class Gammaproteobacteria; order Pseudomonadales; family Pseudomonadaceae; genus Stutzerimonas; species Stutzerimonas kirkiae. The sequence continues at coordinate 37,330 of NZ_QJUO01000007.1, forward strand.
GGCCGGCGTCTTCACCCTCGGCCAACTGGCCGTCAGCGCACCGGCCGCGGATGAGCAGCCGCTCGCCACTGCGACACTGGACAGCGAGCAGTTGTGGAATTTCAACAAGGACAGCCTGCCGGATGCGCTCAACCTGATCCCGGGCGTGAGCGCAACGCCGGGTTCCGGGCAGCGCAACGAGGCGGCCATCAGCGTGCGCGGCTTCGATCGTTGGCAGGTGCCGCTGTACATGGATGGCATCCGCCTCTACCTGCCGGCGGACAATCGTATCGACTTCGACCGCTTCCTCACCCCGGACCTGGCCGAGATACAGGTTTCCAAGGGCTATGTGTCGGTGCTCAACGGCCCGGATGGCATGGGTGGCGCGATCAACCTGGTGACCCGCAAACCGACCAGGGAACTGGAGGGCGAGTTGCGCGGCTCGGCCTATTTCTCCAACGATGGTCGCTACAACGGCAACACCACCTATGCCAGCATCGGCAGCCGGCAGCAGACGTTCTACCTGCAGGCCAATGCCCAGCAGCGCGACATCGACCAGTGGTACCTGGCCGACGACTTCAAGGTTCGCAACCGCCAGTACGAGGATGGCGGCAAGCGCGAGAACAGCGGCAAGGAGGACTGGCGGGTGGGCCTCAAGTTCGGTTTCACGCCGAACGACACCGACGAGTACTCGCTCAACTACGTCAAGCAGGAGGGAGAAAAAACCCGCGCCTCGTCCACCCGCAGCAACACCCAATGGTGGGACTGGCCGAAGTGGAACGTGGAAAGCCTGTATTGGCTGTCGCACACCCAACTGGGCGAACACAACTACCTGAAGAGCCGGGCCTACTACAATGAATTCGTCAACGACCTGGTGGCCTACCGCAACGACGGCACGCGCAACTGGACCAGCTACTACGACGACAACGCCATGGGCGCCAGCCTGGAGTTCGGCACCACCTTCCTGCCCGGCCAGACCCTGAAACTGGCCGCCCACTGGCGCCGCGACGAACATGACGAATGGCAGCTCACCCATTCCAGCGGCTTCGTCGAACCCAAGCACACCAACCAGGAAGACATCGTCTCCATCGCCCTGGAGGATACCTGGCACATCACCCCCCGGCTTGACCTGGTGCTCGGCATAAGTCGCGACGAGCGTTCCACGGACAAGGCCGAGGACTACCGCGCGGGCGATGGACTCTTCACCCAGCCGACCTCCGACAGCCATGCCAGCAACTACCAAGGGGCGCTGATCTACCGCTATCGCGACTCGGGCAAGGTGAATCTCTCGGTGTCCGACCGTACCCGCTTCCCGACCATCTTCGAGCGGTTCTCGTCACGCTTCGGCGGGGCGATTTCCAACCCCGCCCTGGAGCCGGAACGCGCCCTCAACATCGAACTGGCGATCAGCGACCAGATCCTCCCCGGCCTGCGCGGCGAGGCGGCGATCTTCCACAACCGGGTCAAGGACGCCATCCATTCGCTGGACGTCTGGTACGACGCCCCGGACCCCGCCGATTCCGGCTGGTTCGGCCAGAACCGCAACCTCGGCGAAGCCACCTACAAGGGCTTCGAACTGGCCCTGAGCGCCGAACTGTCGTCCAGCCTGCAGGTCGGCGGCAACTACAGCTATATCGACAGTGAAGTAGACGATCCTAACGACTCCGCCGCGCGCCTGGAAACCAGCCCCCGGCACAGCGCCTTCGCCTACGCCATCTGGCAGGCGGGCGAGCGGCTGCGGCTGCTGCCCAGCCTGGAATACGCCGCCGACCGCTGGTCGAGCTTCGAGGGCGGCTACCGCAGGACCGGGGAATACCTGCTGCTCGGCGCCAGGCTGGAGTACGACATCACTCCGGACTGGCAGCTCGCCCTGAGCGGCCGCAACCTGTTGGACAAGGACTACGAGACGTCGGTGGGCTATCCCCAGGAAGGACGCAACTTCATCGTCGCCAGCCGCTGGAGTTTCTGACATGCACCGCACCACACTGCACAGCACAGGCATGCGGGTGACCGTGCAACGCCTCCTGGCCCTGGCCGTCCTGCTGGCGCTCGCCGCCAGCGGCGCGGCCCGGGCCGGCGACAGGGTCAGGGTGCTGACCAGCTACCCGGAAGAACTCACGGTCCGCTACCAGGCCGCGTTCGAGGCGCGGCACCCCGGCAAGCGGGTCGAGATACTGTGGCGCCAGTCGGCCGACGCCCTGGCCTGGCTACGGCGGCAACGGGGCCAGGTGGATGTCTACTGGGCGCCCGCGCCGGGCAATTTCGCCGCGCTGCGCGACCAGCGGCGGCTGCTTCGCCTGGAGCTGGACCGCGAGGCGCTGCCGGACGCCGTCGGCGGCAGTCCGATCAGCGATGCCGAGGGCTACTTCGCTGCCTTCGAACTGGTCGGCTACGGCATCGCCTACAACCGCGAGGCGCTCGCTCGCCTGGGCCTGGAGGCGCCGCTCGAGTGGCGCGAACTGGCCGCTGCCGCCTACCAGGGCCAGGTGCAGATGCCGATTCCCGGGCGGGTCGGTTTCGCCCCGGCGCTGGTCGAGGCGCTGCTGCAGGGCGAGGGCTGGGACGCGGGCTGGGCGCTGCTCGCGGCGATTGCCGGCAACGGCGCCCTGGCCGGGCGCGGGGGCAATCGCGCGGATGCCGACGATGTCGCCGCAGGCCGCGTCGCGGCGCGCATGACCATCGACTTCTTCGCCGCCCGCGCCATCGCCGATGGCGCTCCGGTGGCCTTCGCTTATCCGCGCAGGACCCTCTACAATCCGGCGCAGATCGCCATCTTCGCCGATGCGCCGAACCCGGCCGGCGCCCGCGCCTTCGTCGACTTCGCCCTCTCCGATGCCGGCCAGCGCCTGCTGCTGCACCCGGACGTGCGCCGCCTGCCGGTACGCAAGGCGCTGTACCTGAGCGTCGAGCTGCCGGCGCAGCCCTTCGCCAGCGACAGCCTCGGCTACGACGGCGAACTTGGCCGCGCCCGCCAGGGCCTGGTGGCGGCGCTGTTCGACATCGCCCTGGTGCGGCGCAACGACGAACTGGTGGAGCTCTGGCGGCGTTTGCAGCAGGCCGAGGGCGGCGGGCAGGCGCAGCACCCGGCGCTCCTGCGGGCGCGGCAACTGCTGTCCGCTGCGCCGATGGCCCTGGCCGAGCAGGCCGATAGCGAGCTGCGCCAGGCATTCGCGAATCCGACCACGGCGTCCGAGCCGTTGCGCACGCGCCGCGAGGCCGAGTGGATGGCCGCCGTGGATGCCCGTATCGCCGCCGCCCGTGCCGCCCTGCGGCAAGCCGCGCGCTGAGGTTGCCATATGCACACTGGCAAGTCCCTGGGCATGCTGCTGTTGGCGGCCATCGCCCAACTCGCCGGCGCCGCGCCAGGCGTGCCACCCCGCGCCGGTGGCGCATTCACCCTGGCCGACGACGGTCGTTCGGCCTATACCCGGCTGGCCTGGGAACGGGTGCCAGAGGCGCTGCACGAGCGACTCGCCGAGGGGCGCGCACTGGTCCGCGCCACCTGGGTGGTTTCGCCCAGCCTCGACAGCGACCTGGCCGGCCTTGGCCCGACCTACAATCGCCCGTCCTGCCTGTCCTGCCACCCGCGCAATGGCCGTGGCGAACCGCCGGCTTCGGTCGCCGAGCCGATGCGCTCGATGCTGGTGCGCCTGTCCATTCCTGGCCAGGACGCCCATGGCGGGCCGCTGGCCGAGCCGAACTATGGCGAGCAGCTCAATGAGCACGGCGTTCCTGGCGTGCCCGGCGAGGGCGAGGCCTGGCTGCAGTGGCGAAGCCACCAGGAAACCCTGGCGGACGGCAGCCGGGTCGAGCTGCGGCGGCCCGTCCCGGCCTTCCGCGAACTGGCCTTCGGCCCGTTGCATCCGCGACTGCTGACTTCGTTGCGGGTGGCGCCGCCGATCTTCGGCCTAGGCCTGCTCGAAGCGGTGTCCGAGGCGGATATCCTCGCCATCGCCAGGCAGCAGCGCGCTGAAGGGCGTGGCGTGGCCGGCATGCCCAACCGGGTATGGGACCGGGCGCGGGGAGGAGTGGCCCTGGGCCGCTTCGGCTGGAAGGCCAACCAGCCGGGCCTGCGCCAGCAGATCGCCAGCGCCATGGCCGGCGACCTGGGCATTACCTCGGCACTGTTCCCCGAGCCCGACTGCCCGCCGCCGCAAGCGGCCTGCCGCGCCTGGGACGCGGACCGCCACCCCGAGTTGTCCGGGCCGGCCCTGGATGCGATGACCCTTTACCACTACGCGCTGCAGGTGCCGGCGCGGCGCGATGTCGATGAGCCGCGGGTGCGCCGTGGCGAGCGCCTGTTCGCCACGGCGGGTTGCGCCAGTTGCCACCGGCCGATGTTGCGCACCGGCGCCTTCCCTGAATTGCCGGCCCTGGCCGGGCAGACCATCCACCCCTACAGCGACCTGATGCTGCACGACATGGGCGAAGGCCTGGCCGATGGCCGCCCCGACTACCTGGCCAGCGGTCGCCAGTGGCGCACCCCGCCACTGTGGGGTATCGGCCTGCTGGCGACGGTCAACGGGCATGGCTTGCTGCTGCATGATGGCCGCGCCCGTGGCCTGCTCGAGGCCATCCTCTGGCACGGCGGCGAGGCGGCCGGCGCCCGCGAGGCGGTACGGGCGATGAGTGCCGTCGAGCGGGAGGCGCTGCTGGCGTTTCTGCGTTCGCTCTGAAAATGAACATTTGCATCCAGTGGTGTCTGTCGCAAAGCCGACACCAGGGCATGTTTGCTACAACGAGTATAAATTAAAAATCCTTTAAAAACAGTCGGTTGACCTTTGGTATGGGCATTGCAAAGGGCTCGTTATCCGTTGCATCGACGAACCGGAGGGGATGCGATGAAAGCCAAGGACATTGTCGAACTGCTCGACGAGCCCGCCTGCGTTCACAACAAGAAGGAGAAGTCCGGCTGCGCCAAGCCCAAGCCGGGCGCCACCGATGGCGGCTGTGCCTTCGACGGTGCGCAGATCGCGCTGATGCCGATCGCCGATGTGGCGCATATCGTCCACGGCCCTATCGCCTGCGCCGGCAGTTCCTGGGACAACCGTGGCACCCGCTCCAGCGGCCCCGAGCTGTACCGCATCGGCATGACCACCGACCTCACCGAGCAGGACGTGATCATGGGCCGCGCCGAGAAGCGCCTGTTCCATGCCATCGGCCAGGCGGTGCGCGATTACGCGCCAGCGGCGGTATTCGTCTACAACACCTGTGTGCCGGCGCTGATCGGCGACGATATCGAGGCTATCTGCAAGGCCGCCGGCGAGCATTTCGCCACCCCGGTGGTGCCGGTAGACGGCGCCGGTTTCTACGGCACCAAGAACCTCGGCAACCGTATCGCCGGCGAGGCCATGCTCAAGTACGTGATCGGCACCCGCGAGCCCGACCCGCTGCCAGCGGGCAGCGAGCGGCCAGGCATCCGCGTGCACAACGTCAACCTGATCGGCGAGTACAACATCGCCGGCGAATTCTGGCATGTGCTGCCGTTGTTCGACGAACTGGGCCTGCGCGTGCTCTGCAGCCTGTCCGGCGACGCGCGCTTTCGCCAGGTGCAGGCCATGCATGCCGCCGAGGTGAACATGATGGTCTGCTCCAAGGCCATGCTCAACGTCGGCCGTAAGTTGCAGGAGCGCTACGGCGCGCCTTGGTTCGAAGGCAGCTTCTACGGCATCACCGACACCTCCCAGGCGCTGCGCGACTTCGCCCGGCTGATCGGCGACGCCGACCTCGCGGCGCGTACCGAAGCGCTGATCGAGCGCGAGGAAGCGCGTATCCGCGCCGCCCTCGAACCCTGGCGCGAACGCCTGCGGGGCAAGCGCGTGCTGCTCTACACCGGCGGGGTCAAGTCCTGGTCGGTGATCTCGGCATTGCAGGACCTGGGCATGAAGGTGGTGGCCACCGGCACCAAGAAATCCACCGAGGAGGACAAGGCGCGCATCCGCGAACTGATGGGCGACGAGGTGAAGATGCTCGACGAGGGCAATCCCCGGGTACTGCTCAAGACCGTGGAGGAGTACCGCGCCGATATCCTCATCGCTGGCGGACGCAATATGTACACCGCGCTGAAGGCGCGTATCCCGTTCCTCGATATCAACCAGGAGCGCGAATTCGGCTACGCCGGCTACGACGGCATGCTGGAGCTGGTGCGCCAGCTCTGCCTGACCCTGGAAAGCCCTGTGTGGGATGCGGTACGCCGCCCGGCGCCCTGGTCGCGGATCGCCGCCGTGGCCGCTGGCCCGGAGCCGGCCGCGGATACCCGGCTGGCGGACGCGCCTGTCGCCACCGCGCACGTTGCCAACGGCTGAGGAGGGCGTCATGGCCGAGATTGTCAACCGCAAGAAAGCCCTGGCCGTCAGCCCGCTGAAGGCCAGCCAGATCATGGGCGGCGCCCTGGCTTTCCTCGGCTTCGCCCGCAGCATGCCGCTGATGCATGGCTCCCAGGGCTGCACCGCGTTCGCCAAGGTGTTCTTCGTCCGCCACTTCCGCGAACCGGTGCCCTTGCAGACCACGGCGATGGACCAGGTCAGCTCGGTGATGGGCGCCGACGAGAACATCGTCGAGGCGCTCAGGGCGATCAGCGAGAAGCAGCGCCCGGCGATCATCGGCCTGCTCAGCACCGGCCTGGCGGAAACCCAGGGCTGCGACCTGGGCCGGGCGCTGCACGAGTTCCGCGAGCAATACCCCGAGTTCGCCGAGGTGGCCGTGGTGCCGGTCGCCACGCCGGACTTTTCCGGCTGCTTCGAGAGCGGCTTCGCCACGGCGCTGAAGGCGATCGTCGAGACCCTGCTGCCCGAGGACCGCAGCCGCGTCGGCCAGCGGCCGCGCCAGGTCAACGTGCTCTGTTCGGCCAACCTGACCCCCGGCGACCTGGAGTTCGTCTGCGACAGCATCGAGAGCTTCGGCCTGCGCCCGTTGCTGATCCCCGACCTGTCCGGCGCCCTCGACGGTCACCTGGACGACGAGCCCTTCAATCCGCTGACCAGCGGCGGGCTGAGCCTGGACGAACTGGCCATGGCCGCGCAAAGCGCCGCGACCCTGGTGCTCGGGCAGAGCATCGCCGGCGCCGCCGATGCGCTGGCCGCGCGCAGCGGGGTGCCCGAGTGGCGTTTCGGCCTGCTGCTCGGCCTGGATGAGGTGGACGCCTGGCTGATGGCGCTGGCCGAGATCAGCGGCAATCCGCTGCCGCAGCGCTGGCAGCGCCAACGCCGGCAACTGCAGGACTGCATGCTCGACACCCATTTCATGCTCGGCGATGCACGCCTGGCCATCGCCGCCGATCCCGACCTGCTGCTCGGCTTCGACGCCCTGCTGCGCGGCATGGGCGCGCGCACCGTGGCGGCCGTGGTGCCGGCCAGGTCGCCGGCCCTGGCCGCTTCGCCGCTGCCCGGCATCCAGGTCGGCGACCTCGAGGACCTCGAGCAGGCCGCCGGCGAACAACGCGCCCAGGTGCTCCTCGGCAACAGCCATGCGCTGGCCAGCGCCGAGCGCCTCGGCGTGCCGCTGCTGCGTGTGGGCTTTCCGCAATACGACCTGCTCGGCGGCTTCCAGCGCTGCTGGAGCGGCTACCGCGGCACCGCGCAGGCGCTTTTCGATCTTGCCAACCTGCTGGCCGGGCAGCACCAGGGCATCGCCCCGTACCGCTCGATCTACGCGCAGGAACCCGCCACCGAACCATCGCACTGGAGGCATTGACTCATGTCCAGCCAGACCCGACGACTGCAGGTCCTCGACGACCAGGACGACGGCACCCTGCTCAGGGTGGCCTTCGCCTCTTCCGACCGCGAGCGAGTCGACCAGCATTTCGGCTCGTCGTGTGCCTTCGCCATCTATGGCGTCAACCCCGAGCGTGCGCAGTTGCTGCTGGTGGTCGAGTTCGGCGACCAGCAGCAGGACGGCAACGAAGACAAACTGGCCAGCAAGCTGGACCTGCTCGATGGCTGCATCGCGGTGTACTGCCGCGCCTGCGGCGCCTCGGCGGTGCGCCAGTTGCTGGCCATCGGCGTGCAGCCGGTGAAGGTCGGCGAGTCGGCGCGCATCGGCGAACTGCTCGAGACCCTCCAGGCGGAACTGCGCGAAGGGCCGTCGGCCTGGCTGGCCAAGGCGATCCAGAGGACCAGGGGCGCGGACTTGCAGCGTTTCGACGCCATGGCCGCCGAAGGCTGGGACGAATAGCGGGAACATTCCAACGAGGAAGCAGATATGTATGACGTGCCGGAACAACAACAGGTGGTGCAGGAAGGCGACCCGGCCCTGCAGCAGCCGGTCATCCGCCAGATGGTGGTGCAGTTGCGCGCCATGGACAGCTACGGCACCTACGACACCTGGAGCGACGCCCGGGTGCTCGACCCGCTGGTGCTGACCAAGGAACGGCGGCGGGCCATCCCGGTGGTGGGCGACCCCGACGAGACCACCCTGTCGCGGGTCAAGGCCTACTACAACGCCATCGCCCAGATGATCGAGCGGGAAACCGGGCTGCTCGCCGTGCCGGTGATCAACCTCACCCACGAGGGCTTCGGCCGCGCGCTGATCCTGGTCGGCAAGCTGGTGGTGGTCGACAAGATCCTGCGCGACGTGCACCGCTTCGGCTTCGACTCCCTCGATGCCGTGGTCGCCGAGGCCGGGAAGCTGTTGGGCAAGGCGGTCGCCCAGGTCGGCGAGCACCGCGTCGTCGCCGAGCTTTGACAGGGGAGGTGGCCATGGGCGAAGAACAACGCAAGGCGTTGCAGAAGGAAGTCAGCCAGAAGAAGCGTATCGCCAGCGAATGGGCTTCGCAGGTCCACGACCTGGTCGAGGACCGCCTGCTCAGCGACTACGAGGAACTCCCGGAACTGGCTCAGCGCACCCGGCAGGCCTGCCGCGACTGGGCCGAAGCCAAGGCGCGGCTGGAACAGGCCGGCGCCTGACGACAGGCCCGGCGCCGTGGCCGGGTCGATGAACAATACAGCGCACCCTGCATGGCTTGCAGCTTATGGCTGCTTTTGATGGGATGAGGAGATCGAGATGGCCGAGCATGTCATTACCGGGCGCACCCGGGGTGGAGCCGACTGGGTTCCGCAATTCGTCACCGCGCTGAATGCGCAGAAATGCATCGGCTGCGGGCGCTGCTACAAGGTCTGCCCACGGGACGTGTTCGCGCTGGTGGAGCGCGGCAGCATGGTCGAGGACGACGATGATTTCGATGAAGACGACGAGATGATGGTGATGACCATCCAGGATGGGCTGGACTGCATCGGCTGCATGTCCTGCGCCCGCGTCTGCCCCAAGCAGTGCCATACCCATGAAGCGGCGGCGGCCTGAGCATGGCCAGGCCCGAATTCCATCTCTTCGTCTGCACCCAGCGGCGCCCGGACGGACACCCGCGCGGCAGTTGCACAGCCAAGGGCGGCGCGGCGCTGCTCGACGCCTTCGCCCAGGCGCTGATCCGCCGCAACCTGCAGGGCCGCATGGCGCTGACCGGCACTGGCTGCCTCGGTCCCTGCCAGGCCGGGGCCAATGTGCTGGTCTATCCCGGTGCGGTGATGTACAGCTGGGTCGAGCCGGCGGACGCCGAGGTCATCGTCCGCCAGCACCTGCTGGAAGGCGAGCCCTGGGTGGACAAGCTCACTCCGTCGGAGCTCTGGTGAACCATGGGCGAGTTGCTGTTGTGGGGCACTACCCGGGCGTTCTTCTCCGACCGCACGCCCACCGGCCTGCGCTACCTGCTGAGCGCGGCGCAGAGCCTCGAGCACCCGGCCGCGGTCGAGGCGCTGTTGCTCGAAGCCCTGCGCCGCTGGGCCGAGGAACCGGATGCGCATATCGGCCTGTACAAGTTCTATTTCTTCCACGCGCGCTACCGCGAAGCCGAGGTCGCGGTGTGGCGGGCCTTGCGCAGCGCGGCGGCGAGCGCCGGGTTCAACCGCAACTACCGCCGCCTGCGGCCCGACAGCGCCGACTGGCAGCGCCGCGCGGGGGGCGAGCGGCTGTACCTGTTCAGCCTCAAGGCACTGGGGGTGATCCGTCTGCGCCGGGGCAGGGTACGGGATGCGCGGCGGGTGCTGGAGCAGCTCCTGGCGCTGGACCCGTTCGATGAAATCGGCGGCGGCGCCTTCCTGCAGATCGCCCGTTCCTTCACTGAGGATGATTGATGAAACCGTCGCTTGACCACTGCCTGCAACAAGCCACCCCGCTGTTCGCGGAAACCTGGGCGGCCCTCGGTGCCTGCCTGCAGCGGGCCGGCATCGACCAGGGCCTGAGCGTCGCCGGCATGCCGAACAGCCGTAGCGAACTGCGCGAGGATCCCTTCGACCACAGCCTGGCCCTGTATGCCGAATGGCGTGGCGAGCATGGCGGCTACCTGGGCAGCATCCTGCTCACCGGCGACGGCCAGGTGTTCGCCGAGTTCGACATCCTCCTGCCGCACCCGGGCAAGCCGCAGTGGGTGATCGAGGCGGTCACCGCCTGGGGCTGGCCTGGCGCGCTGAAGAGCGAACTGCGCTTGTTGCCGGCCCTGGGCGCATGAACGCGCTCTACGACTGGCTGCTGGCCAGCAGCGTGCAGGGCGCCCCGCTGCAACGGGTCTGCCTCGGCCTCAACTGGACCCTGGCCGAGGTGGCGGATGGCCTGGGCTTTGCCTTCAGCCCGCGCCAGGTGCCGCGCACCCTGGGCTGGGCCGGCAGCCTCGGCGGCCAGCCGAGCGAGCGCCTGCGCCAGTGGCTGCTGTCCTGGGACGAGGCCGAGGCGGCGGTCGGCCTGGCCGTGCTCAATGCCTGCGTCAACGGCGCCGCTGGCTGCGCCGGGCAGGCCGAGCCGCTGCGCGACGATGCGCCGGGCCATCTGCGCGTGTTCGCCCATTTCCGCCCGCGCCTGGAAGGGCGCAAGGTGGTGGTGATCGGCCATTATCCCGGCCTCGAACGGCTCTGGCAGGACCTGCCCTATACGTGCCTGGAGCGCCACCTGCAGGACGGCGACCTGCCCGACAGCGCCGCCGAATACCTGTTGCCGCAGGCGGACTGGGTCTTCGTCAGCGCCAGCAGCATCGCCAACAAGACCCTGCCGCGCTTGCTGCAGTTGTCCGCCCAGGCGCGGGTGGTGCTGATGGGCCCGAGCCTGCCCTGGTTGCCCGGCTGGCGCCAGTTCGGCGTGGACTACCTGGCGGGGGTGCGGGTGCTGGATGGCGAGGCCGCGCGGCGGGTGGTGATGGAGGGCGGCGGTACGCGGCTGTTCGCCGGGCCGGTGGAGTACGCCTTGCTGGGGTTGCCGTCATGACTGGGGCGCAACCTTGGCGCATGCTGCTGTGCCATAAGCATCCGGTCAGCGCGCGCCTGCATTTCCTGGTCCCGCAACGCGCCGGCGTGGTGTTGCCGTTGCCCCTGCCGAGCCTGGCGGTATTCGCCGAGGGGCCGTGCGACAGCCCGCTGCAGGTCCATCCGGCCAGTGCCCTGCGCCATGTGCAGGAGGAGCTTGGTATCGGCCCGGCGCTGGAACTGGTCAGCGAGTTCCAGGTCAGCCTGGAGGTGCCGGGCATGCGCCTGCCGGTCTACCTGGCCGCACTGCCGGGCCACGATCTCTGCCCGGCGCCCGTCGGCACCCACTGGATCGAGTTGCCGAAAAGCATCGGCATGCCCTGGCTCGATCGCGAACTGCTGCGCAGGGCCTACGAAGTGCTGATCGGCTAAGGTCGCGTCATATATTAAATGTCACGGCGTGTTTTCGCGATCCGCGTTCCTGCGCGAATGCCAGGTGGCGGGACCGCGTGAATACATCCCTGTAGCTCTTCGCCGCCATCCCTGGCGGCGAAGGCCCCGTCCCGCCACCTGGCATCCGCACAACCACTATCGGCGCTGCCTGCAGGCAAGTAAGAGCGGGTTCGCGACACCATGGACGTATTGACCCCGCCAGGGCGATCGCGCTATGCCGTTTTTCAACCGGCAAGGTACTTCGATAAAGCGCTGAAGGCTGGAAAGCTGGACGAAAAACATCGGTTGCCATGCTCTTTCGCCCAGCCTCACGCTTCCAGCGCTGTTTTCGGCTGTTTGCCGTGCATAGCGCGATCGCCCTGGCTTGCAGCCGCCCCCTTATCCTTTCAGCCAAACTCACGTATGATTCGCGGGTTTACTCGTTTACTTTCAACCCTGAAATTCTGGAGTCTCAAATGGCCCTGCAACGCACCTTCTCCATCATCAAGCCCGACGCCGTCGCCAAGAACGTCATCGGCGAAATCACCAGCCGTTTCGAGAAGGCCGGCCTGCGCATCGTCGCTTCCAAGCAACTGCAACTGTCCGAGCGCCAGGCTGCCGGTTTCTACGCCGAGCACAGCGAACGCGGTTTCTTCAAGGATCTGGTCGCTTTCATGATCTCCGGCCCGGTCATCGTCCAGGTCCTGGAAGGCGAGAACGCCATCGCCAAGAACCGTGAGCTGATGGGCGCGACCAACCCGAAAGAAGCCGCCGCCGGTACCATCCGCGCCGATTTCGCCGTTTCCATCGACGAGAACGCCGTCCACGGTTCCGACTCCGAGGCTTCCGCCGCGCGCGAGATCGCCTACTTCTTCGCCGAAACCGAAATCAATGCTCGCATCCGCTAAGCGGACGCAGGTGGAACCACATGGCCGTATCGACCGCTAAAGTGAACCTGCTGGGGCTGACCCAGCCGCAAATGGAGAGCTTCTTCGATTCCATCGGGGAGAAGCGCTTCCGTGCCGGTCAGGTAATGAAGTGGATCCACCATTTCGGCGTCGATGATTTCGACGCCATGAGCAATATCGGCAAGGCCTTGCGTGAAAAACTCAAGGCCTCTGCCGAGATACGCGGCCCGGAAATCGTCAGCGAGGACATTTCCAGCGATGGCACCCGCAAATGGGTGGTGCGCGTCGCCTCGGGCAGTTGCGTGGAAACCGTCTACATCCCACAGGGTGGGCGGGGCACGCTGTGCGTATCGTCCCAGGCCGGCTGTGCGCTGGATTGCAGCTTCTGCTCGACCGGCAAGCAGGGCTTCAACAGCAACCTCACCGCGGCGGAAGTGATCGGCCAGGTGTGGATCGCCAACAAGTCCTTCGGCACCGTCCCGGCCAAGATCGACCGGGCCATCACCAACGTGGTGATGATGGGGATGGGTGAGCCGCTGCTGAATTTCGACAATGTCGTCGCCGCAATGCACATCATGATGGATGACCTGGGCTACGGCATTTCCAAGCGCAAGGTGACCTTGTCCACCTCCGGCGTGGTACCGATGATCGACGAGTTGGCCAAGGTCATCGACGTATCCCTGGCGCTGTCGCTGCATGCGCCCAACGACGAATTGCGCGACAAGCTGGTACCGATCAATCGCAAATATCCGCTGAAGATGCTGCTGGAAGCCTGCCAGCGCTATATTTCCCAGCTCGGCGAGAAGCGTTTCCTGACCATCGAGTACACGCTGCTGGAAGGGGTCAACGACCAGCCCGAGCATGCCCGGCAGATGATCGCGCTGCTGGCCGGCATCGAGTGCAAGATCAACCTGATCCCGTTCAACCCGTTCCCGCATTCCGGCTACGAGCGTCCGAGCAACAATGCCATCCGCCGGTTCCAGGACGCCCTGCACAAGGCCGGCTTCAACGTGACGGTGCGCACCACCCGTGGCGATGACATCGATGCCGCCTGCGGGCAACTGGTCGGCCAGGTGATGGACCGCACGCGCCGCAGCGAGCGCTATATCGCTGTCCGTGAGTTGCAGAGCGATGTTTCCGCCGCCGCTGGCCGTTCCTGAGAGGCTTGTCCATGGATGTGCGACTCGCTTTGCTGTTTTTCTTCATGGTCGGCGTGCTGGGCGGGTGCGTGTCTTCGCACGATACCGATCCCCTGAAGAGCGAAAGTGGTCGCAACGAGGCGCGTGACGCCTATGTGCGCCTGGGGCTCGGCTACCTCGCCCAGGGCGACACTGCCAGCGCCAAGGCGCCCCTGGGCAGCGCTCTGGCGATCGATCCAGGCAGCGCCGATGCGCATGCGGCGCTGGCCCTGGTGTTCCAGCGGGAGATGGAGAATTCGCTGGCGGATGAGCATTTCCGTGCGGCGCTGGCCCATGGCGGCGATGCGCGAATCCTCAACAACTATGGCAGCTTCCTGTTCGAGCAGGGGCGTTACCAGGAAGCCATGGCGCGTTTCGAGCAGGCTTCCGCGGATACTTTCTACAGCGAGCGCGCCAGGGTTTTCGAGAACCTCGGGCTGACGGCGCTACGGCTCGGGCAGGCGGATCAGGCCGAGGCGCATTTCCAGCGCGCGTTGCGGCTTGATAGCCGGCAACCGCTGGCGTTGCTCGAACTTTCGCAGTTATCTTTCGACGCCGGACAATACGTTCCCGCGAAAGGCTATTATGATGCCTTCAGCCAGTTGTCCGGGCAGAACGCGCGTAGCCTGCTGCTGGGCATCCGCCTGGCGCAGATCCACCAGCAACCCGAGCAGGCTGCGATGCTGGCCCTGCAGTTGCAGCGCCTGTACCCGGGCACTTCTGAATATAGGCAGTACCAGTCGGAGCAACGATGAGCGCATCGTACCCAGAATCCACACCATCGGCCTGTGCCAACCCGGGCGAAACCCTGCGCGAGGCACGCGAGGGCAAGGGCTTGTCGCTGGCGGCGGTCGCCCTGCAACTCAACCTGCCAGTGAAAACCCTGCAACAGATAGAAAGCGGGGATTTTTCGCGTTTGCCGGGGGCGACCTTCGCCCGTGGCTATGTCCGTTCGTACGGCAAGTTCCTCGAGCTGGACCAGAATCGACTGGTGCACGAGTTCGATGCGTATACCGGCAGCGGCGCTGCCAGCAGTGCGGTGCACAGCCTGCAGCGTATCGATGAGCCCTCCGGTGTGACGCGCAATGTACTGCGCCTGTTCAGTATCAGCCTGCTGCTGGTGCTGCTCGCCACGGCTTTCTACTGGTGGCAGGAGCAGAACGACGGCGATGCCATCGGCAGCCTGAGCAGCGCCTTCGAGCGTATCGAGGTCGAGTCGGTGGACGGCACGACCGAGGTTCATGTGCTGGACCCGGGAGAGGGCACGGCGCTGGACGATGAATCAGAGCCCGCTGCCGTTGCGCTGGTCGAAGCGCCGGAAGAGGCTGGGCCTGACGCTTCGGCGCCGCCGCAGGAGACGGACGCTGCGCCGTCTGCCGCGGCAAGTGCGACGAGCGCCACGGAGCAGCCAGCCGCGGCCCCGCCGGAGCAGCCGCCACTGGCCGCGAACCAGGGTCGGGTGGAGTTGAATTTCACTGGCGACTGTTGGGCACAGGTAACCGATGCCGATGGCAAGGTGCTGTTCAGTGCGCTGGCCAAGGCCGGCAGCAGCCAGACCCTGACCGGCAGGGCGCCCTTCGCCGTGCACCTTGGCTATGCCTCGGCGGCACAGGTGCGCTACAACGGCGAGGCGGTCGATCTGGCGCCCCATATGCGTGGCGAGATCGCACGCTTCAGCCTTGGGCGGTAACGATGCATTCCGAGTCCCCCATCAAGCGTCGCGTTTCCCGCAAGATCTGGGTCGGCAATGTGCCGGTGGGCGGCGATGCGCCCATCGCCGTGCAGAGCATGACCAACACCGAAACCTGTGATGTCGACGCGACGGTCGCGCAGATTCAGCGCCTGGAAAATGCCGGCGCCGATATCGTCCGTGTCTCGGTGCCCTCCATGGAAGCGGCCGAGGCCTTCGGGCAGATCAAGAAGCGGGTGCGTTTGCCGCTGGTCGCCGATATCCATTTCGACTACCAGATCGCCCTGCGCGTGGCCGAGCTGGGCGTCGATTGCCTGCGTATCAACCCCGGCAACATCGGGCGCGAGGACCGGGTCAAGGCGGTGGTCGAGGCGGCCCGCGAGCGGGGTATCCCGATCCGTATCGGCGTCAATGCCGGCTCGCTGGAGAAGGACCTGCAGAAGAAGTACGGCGAGCCTACGCCCGAAGCCCTGCTCGAGTCGGCGATGCGCCACGTAGAACATCTGGATCGACTGAACTTCCCTGACTTCAAGGTCAGCGTGAAGGCTTCCGATGTGTTCATGGCCGTGGCGGCCTACCGGCTGCTGGCCAGGCAGATCGAACAGCCGTTGCACCTGGGCATCACCGAAGCGGGCGGGTTGCGCTCGGGGACGGTCAAGTCGGCCGTCGGCCTGGGCATGCTGCTGGCCGAGGGGATTGGCGACACCATCCGCATTTCCCTGGCCGCCGACCCGGTCGAGGAGATCAAGGTCGGCTTCGATATCCTCAAGTCGTTGCGCCTGCGTTCGCGAGGCATCAACTTCATCGCCTGCCCGAGTTGCTCGCGGCAGAACTTCGATGTGGTCAAGACCATGAACGAGCTGGAAGGCCGCCTGGACGACCTGCTGGTGCCGATGGACGTGGCGGTGATCGGTTGCGTGGTCAATGGGCCGGGGGAGGCCAAGGAGGCGCATGTCGGCCTGACCGGCGGCACGCCGAACAACCTGATCTATATCGATGGCAAGCCGGCGCAGAAGCTGACCAATGAAAACCTGGTCGATGAACTCGAACAACTGATCCGCCAGAAGGCCGCCGAAAAGGCGCAGGCCGAGTCCGCGTTGATCATCCGCAGCTGATTTAAGGAAAAGCATTGAGCAAGTCCCTGCAAGCCATCCGTGGCATGAACGATATCCTGCCCGGGCAGACCCCGATCTGGCGCTACCTGGAAACGACTTTCGCACAGTTGCTCGATGGTTATGGTTATAGCGAGATCCGCCTGCCGATCCTCGAGTTCACCGATCTGTTCGCCCGCGGCATCGGTGAAGGCACCGATGTCGTGGACAAGGAGATGTATACCTTCCTCGACCGTAACGAAGAGTCACTGACCCTGCGCCCGGAAGGTACTGCCGGTTGCGTGCGGGCGGTGCTGGAGCACGGCCTGAGTGGCGGCGGCCAGGTGCAGAAGCTCTGGTACACCGGGCCGATGTTCCGTTACGAGAAGCCGCAGAAGGGTCGCTACCGGCAGTTCCACCAGATTGGCGTGGAGGTGTTCAACCAGCCCGGTCCGGATATCGATGCCGAACTGATCGTGCTCACGGCGCGCCTGTGGAAGCGCCTGGGCCTGGCGGATGCGGTGACCCTGCAACTGAACAGCCTGGGTTCCAGCGAGGCGCGGGCCGAGTACCGCGATGCCCTGGTGGCCTACCTGCGCGAGCGTTTCGACCAGCTCGACGAAGACAGCCAGCGCCGCCTGACCACCAACCCGCTGCGCATTCTCGATAGCAAGAATGCCCAGACCCAGGCATTGCTGGTCGGTGCGCCGACCCTGAGCGACTACCTGGACGAGGCTTCCCGCGAGCATTTCGAGGGACTGAAGGCGCGCCTGGATGCGGTCGGCATCGCCTACCAGATCAATCCGAAACTGGTGCGTGGCCTGGACTACTATGGCCGCACGGTGTTCGAGTGGGTGACCGACAAACTGGGCGCCCAGGGCACGGTCTGTGCCGGCGGCCGTTATGATGGCCTGGTCGGCCAGTTCGGCGGCAAGCCGACGCCGGGGGTGGGCTTCGCCATGGGGGTCGAGCGCCTGGTGCTGTTGCTGGAAACCCTGGCGCTGGTGCCCGAGGCCCTGAGCCCGGCGCCCCATGCCTATATCTGCGCCTTTGGCGAGGCTGCCGAGCTGGCGGCGCTGGAGCTTGCCGAGCGGCTGCGCGACCGGGTACCGGGGCTGCGCCTGCTGGTGAATGGCGGGGGTGGCAGTTTCAAGAGCCAGTTCAAGAAGGCGGATAAGAGTGGTGCCCGTTTCGCGCTGATCCTCGGCGAGGACGAACTGGCCTCGCGCGTGGTAGGTTGCAAGCCGCTGCGTGACGATGGCGAACAACAGAATATTGCCTGGGATGCTCTGGCCGAGCATCTGGCAGCCTGTGTCGAACAGGCCTGAGATCAAAGCGAATGAAAGGAGTGAACGTGTGAGCACGGCTACCGAAGATGAACAAATCGAGCAACTCAAGGATTGGTGGCAGCGCAACGGCAAACCCCTGGTGACCGGTGGCCTGGTGGCCCTGGTGCTGGTGTTCGGCTGGCAGTTCTGGAAGAACCATCAACTCAAGCAGGCGCAAGGCGCGTCGGTGGTCTACCAGCAGTTGCTGACTGCCGCGCTCGACTCTCCCCAGGTCGATCCTGCCGAGATCGTGCGCCTGGGCGGCATATTGAAGAAAGACTTCGCCGGTACCCAGTATGCCCAGTACGGCAGCCTGTTCGTGGCCAAGGTCGCCCTGGAGGCCGGGCGCCTGGACGATGCCGTGAGCGAATTGCGCCTGGTGCTGGACAAGCCTGCCGATGCCACCCTGGAAGAGCTGGCCCGCCAGCGTCTGGCCCGGGTGCTGGCCGCCCAGGACAAGGCCGAGGAAGCGCTGGCGCTGCTGAATGGCGAGGCCGACAAGGCCTTCGCCGCCGGCCGCGAGGAACTGCGTGGCGACCTGCTGGTGCAACTTGGTCGTGAAGACGAGGCCCATGCCGCCTACAGCAAGGCCAAGGCGTCGCTGTCCCAGGACGCCGCCATTGGTGGCCTGCAATTGAAGCTCGATGATCTGGCCCGAGAGGAGGCTTGAAGCCATGCGCTGGAAGACGACTGCGTTGCTGGCCCTGGCCGTTCTGGCCGTGGGTTGCAGCAGCAACGACAAGAAAGAACCGCAACCGGCCGAACTGACCAAGTTCACTGCCGAGGTGAAGCTGAAGAAACAGTGGAGCCGTTCCATCGGCGATGGCCAGGGCAAGACCTACAACCTGCTGACGCCGGCACTCTATGGCGAGCATATCTATGCCGCCGATGTCGAGGGGCTGGTTGTCGCCATGGACCGCGAAACCGGCAAGGTCGTGTGGAAGCAGGACCTGGATGTGCCGGTCTCCGGTGGCGTGGGGGTCGGCTATGGCCTGGTGCTGGTCGGCACCCTGACTGGTGAAGTGCTGGCGCTGGACGTGGAAAGCGGCGAGCAGGTGTGGCGCACCAGGGTCAGCAGTGAAGTGCTGGCCTCGCCAGCGGTGAATGGCGATATCGTGCTGGTGCAGACCCAGGACGACCGCCTGATCGCCTTGAACATCGACGATGGCAGCCAGCGCTGGAGCTATGAGAGTTCGCCGGCGGTGCTGACCTTGCGCGGTACCGGGGCGCCGCTGTTGACCAACCAGTTGGCGATCGCCGGCCTGTCGTCGGGCAAGGTGGTGGCGCTGGACACCAGCCGTGGCCTGCCGGTATGGGAGCAGCGCGTCGCGGTTCCCCAGGGCCGCTCGGAGCTGGAGCGCATCGTCGATATCGACGGTGGCCTGCTGTTGTCCGGTGGCACCCTGTACGTTGCCACCTACCAGGGCCGCGCCGCCGCGCTGGAGCTGCAGAGCGGGCGTATCCTGTGGCAGCGCGATGCCTCGACCTATTCCGGTATCGCCCAGGGCTACGGCAGCATCTACCTGAGCCTGGCCGATGGCTCGGTGGAAGCGATCGACGAGCGCTCCACCACCGCGCTGTGGCGCAATGAGGAACTGACCCGCCGGCAACTGTCGGGGCCGTCGGTGTTTTCCAGTTATGTCGCTGTGGGCGATTTCGAGGGCTACCTGCATCTGCTGAGCCAGATCGATGGCCGCTTCGTGTCGCGTATCCGCATCGACAGTGCCGGGCTGCGCAGCCGCCCGGTGGTCGAGGGCGACTGGCTGTATGCCTATGGCAACGACGGCAAGCTGATGGCGTTGACCATCGAGCCGAACGACTGAGGTTTTCACCGCCCCCGTCGTCGCTGTCCGAGTGCTGGGCCGCTGCCATGCAGCGGCCTTCGTGTTTTCTGAAATATCGCAATGGAGAGCCGCATGGTTCCCGTAATCGCCCTGGTGGGCCGCCCCAATGTGGGCAAGTCCACGCTGTTCAACCGACTGACCAAGAGCCGCGACGCCATCGTGGCCGAATACGCCGGGCTGACCCGCGACCGCCAGTACGGCGAGGCCAAGTGGCAGGGCCAGTCCTATATCGTGATCGATACCGGCGGTCTTTCCGGCGACGAAGAGGGCATCGATGCGAAGATGGCCGAGCAATCGCTGCAGGCCATCGAGGAAGCCGATGCCGTGCTGTTCATGGTGGATGCGCGGGCCGGCCTGACCGCCGCCGACCAGATGATCGCCGAGCACCTGCGCAAGCGCAACAAGCGCAGTTTCCTGGTCGCCAACAAGGTCGACACCATCGACCCCGACCTGGCGCGTGCCGAGTTCAGCCCGCTGGGCCTGGGCGATGCCTCGCCGATCGCGGCGGCCCATGGCCGTGGCATCAGCCAGTTGCTGCAGGATGTGCTGGGCGTTTTCAAGCAGCCGGAGCCAGAGCCGGAGCCCGAGGAGGGCGCCGCCGACGAGACCGAGGAGCAGGCGCTGGCCCGTATCCCCGGCCCGAGCGAGAAGGATGGCATCAAGATCGCCATCATTGGCCGGCCGAATGTCGGCAAGTCGACCCTGGTCAACCGCATGCTCGGCGAAGAACGGGTCATCGTCTACGACCAGGCCGGCACCACCCGCGACAGTATCTATATCCCGTTCGAGCGCGATGAAGAGAAGTACACCCTGATCGACACCGCCGGTGTGCGTCGGCGCGGCAAGATCTTCGAGGCGGTGGAGAAGTTCTCCGTGGTCAAGACCCTGCAGGCGATCCAGGACGCCAACGTGGTGATCTTCGTCATGGATGCGCGGGAAGGGGTGGTCGAGCACGACCTGAACCTGCTCGGCTTCGTGCTGGAGACTGGTCGTTCGCTGGTCATCGCCCTGAACAAGTGGGACGGCATGGAGCCCGGCGAGCGCGATTATGTGAAGACCGAACTGGAGCGGCGACTGTTCTTCGTCGATTATGCCGATATCCATTTCATCTCCGCCAAGCACGGTACCGGTGTCGGCCACCTCTACAAGTCGGTGCAGAGCGCCTTCCGCTCGGCCATCACCCGCTGGCCGACCAGCCGCCTGACGCAGATCCTCGAGGACGCGGTGCGCGAGCACCAGCCGCCGATGGTCAGCGGCCGCCGCATCAAGCTGCGCTATGCCCACCTGGGCGGCGCCAATCCGCCGTTGATCGTGATCCACGGCAACCAGGTCGACGCGGTGCCCAAGTCCTATTCGCGCTACCTGGAAAATACCTACCGGCGCGTACTCAAGCTGGTCGGCACGCCGATCCGCATCGAATACAAGGGCGGCGAGAACCCCTACGAGGGCAAGAAGAACACCCTGACCGACCGCCAGGTGAACAAGAAGCGCCGGCTCATGTCGCACCACAAGAAGGCCGAGAAGAAGCGCCGGGACAAGAAGAAGTAGCGCTCGAGCGCGCCTGGCGATTGGCGGCGCGACCGGGGCAATCCCGCTGGATACGAGGCGCGGCCGGCCGCCCCGCGTCGGATATTTTCCTTTTCCTGCCGGCACCGTGGAGCGTTGGCCGATCTTTCCAGTCATATGGATATTGGAACCACGACTTTCAACGTCTTCGTAAGACGATAGGAGCGCGCCTGCAGGCTTGAAGTGCAGGGTGCTCCGTGCGCACCGGGGATAGCGCGTTACTCGCCGGTGCGCATGGCGCACCCTGCGACGGCTTCAGGCCTATGGCTGCTTTTACCCCGAAAGCCCTGGTTTTGAGCGAGCGAGTACCGCTCGGTCCAAGACGAAAGGAGGTCGATGGATGCGGTATATACGCAAGCTGATGCTATGGCTGGTCGCCGTTTTCCTGCTGCTGGTGGTCGCACTTGTGCTGTTCCTGGCGCTGTTCGACTGGAACCGGGCACGCCCGTTTATCAACCAGCAGGTCTCGGCGGCGCTGGACCGGCCGTTCGCCATCGAGGGCGATCTGCGCGTGGCCTGGCAGCGCGAGGCCGGCCAGCAGGGGCTGGCTGCCTGGATACCCTGGCCGAATGTCTCCGCAGAGCGCTTGCGCCTGGGCAACCCGGAATGGGCGCAGGGCGAGACCTTCGTCAGCCTCGACAGTGTTCGTTTGCGCCTGGCGCTGTTGCCGCTGTTGCGCAAGACCGTGCGCATTCCGAGTATCGAGCTGGGCGCGCCGCTGGCCGACCTGCAACGCCTTGCCGATGGCCGCGCCAACTGGACCTTCGAGCTCGGCGGCGAGCCGTCGGACGAGCCAGGACCCTGGACACTGGATATCGGCACCATCGGTTTTGACAAAGGCCAGCTCACGCTCGATGACCAAAGCAGCGACACCCGCCTGGAAGCGTCGATAGCACCGCTCGGCGAACCGATTCCTTTCGCCGAGATCGTCGGCAAGAACGTTGCCGGGCGCCTGGCCGAGACGAATACCAATGCACAGGACTACGCGTTCGCCTGGCAGGCCAAGGGCCACTTCCGTGGCCAGGCGGTTACCGGCAGTGGCCGTGTCGGTGGGCTGCTGGCGCTGCACGATGCGTCGCAGCCTTTTCCGTTGCAGGCGGACCTGCGCATCGGCGCCACCCATATCGTCCTGGCTGGCAGCCTGACCGACCCGCAGAACCTCGGCGCGCTGGATCTGCGCCTGCGCCTGTCCGGCAGCAGCCTGGACCATCTCTACCCGTTGACCGGCGTGACCCTGCCGCAAAGCCCGCGCTACAGCACCGATGGTCGCCTGCAGGCGGACTTGCGCGATGCCGATGGGGCGGTCTTCCGCTACCTCGGCTTCACTGGCCGCATCGGCGACAGTGATATCCACGGCGACCTGACCTTCGTCGCCCGCGAGCCGCGCCCCAAGCTGTCCGGCCAACTGACCTCCAACCAGTTGCTGTTCAGCGACCTGGCGCCGCTGATCGGCGCCGATTCCAGTGCCGATACCGGTCCTGGTGAAGCCGGGCGGGATCGGCAGCCAGCGAACAAGGTGCTGCCCGCCTCCGAGTTCCGTACCGATCGTTGGCGGGCCATGGATGCCGACGTGCGTTTCATCGGCAAGCGCATCGTGCACAGCGAGCACTTGCCCATCACTGACCTGGACACCCATGTGCTGCTCCATGACGGCATGCTCGGCCTCGAGCCGCTGCGTTTCGGCCTGGCCGGCGGCCAGCTCGACGCGCAGATACACCTCAACGGCGCGGTCACTCCATTGCAGGGGCAGATGCGCCTGAGTGCGCGTGACCTCAAGCTCAAGCAACTGTTTCCCGGTTTCGCACCAATGCAGACCAGTTTCGGCGAACTCAACGGCGATGCCAGCCTGGCGGCGCGTGGCAACTCGTTGGCGGCCCTGTTGGGCGCTGCCGACGGCGAACTGAAGATGCTGATCAACGATGGCGCGGTCAGCCGCGGGCTGATGGAAATCGCCGGGCTCAACGTAGGCAATTACCTGGTGGGGCGCTTGTTCGGTGACGATGAGGTGAAGATCCATTGTGCCGCCGCCGATCTTGGCATCGAGCGGGGGCTGATGAGCACGCGCCTGTTCGTCGTCGATACCGACAATGCGGTGGTCAAGGTCGACGGCAGTGCCAACTTCGCCAGCGAGCGGCTGGATTTCACCATCACCCCGGCGACCAAGGGGCTGCGCATCTTCTCCCTGCGTTCGCCACTCTATGTGCGCGGTACCTTCAAGGCGCCGGATGCTGGCGTGGAGGCCACGCCGCTGGCGTTGCGCGGGGCAGGCCTGCTGGCCCTTGGCGTGGCGGTGGCGCCGGCGGCCGGCCTGCTGGCGCTGGTGGCGCCCAGTGCCGGCGACGAGCCGAGCCAGTGTGAGCCGCTGTTGCGGCAGATACAGGGCGGAGATTGAGCGGCCTGCCCAGGGCGATCGCGCTCTGCACGGCAGACAGCCGAAACAGCGCTGGAAGGCTCGAGGCCGGACGAAAGTGCGTGGCAACCGCTATTTTTCGTCCAGCTTTCCAGCCTCCAGCGCTTTTATCGAAGCATCTTGCCGGTGAATAACGGTATAGCGCGATTGCCCTGTCAGCCTGCTTCCCGCGTATGGACACACCCCCGGCAGGCATGCAATCTTTCATGCCCCAGGCATTCGGTCGTTCCCATGATCCAGAGCAAGCTGCCCAGCGTCGGTACCACCATTTTCACCACCATGTCCCAGCTCGCGGCACAGACCGGGGCGATCAATCTTTCCCAGGGCTTTCCCGATTTCGACGGGCCGGAGGCCCTGCGCGAGGCCGTGGCCCGGCATGTGATGGCCGGGCACAACCAGTACGCGCCGATGACCGGCTTGCCGGCGTTGCGCGAGCAGGTCGCGGCCAAGGTCGCGGCCCTCTATGGCCGGGTGGTGAGCGCCGAGCACGAGGTGACCATCACCCCTGGTGCGACCGAGGCGCTGTTCTGTGCGATCCAGGCGCTGGTACGTACGGGCGACGAGGTGATCGTGTTCGACCCGAGCTACGACAGCTATGCCCCGGCGGTCGAGCTGGCGGGTGGGCGCTGTATCCATCTGCAACTGAAGCGGCCCGATTTTTCCATCGACTGGCAGGCACTGGCCGAGGCCATCGGCCCGCGCACCCGGCTTATCGTGCTGAATACCCCGCACAACCCCAGTGGTGCGCTGATCGCCAGGGCCGATCTCGACCAGTTGGCCGGGCTGATCCGTGGGCGCGATATCTACCTGCTGAGCGACGAGGTGTACGAGCACCTGGTCTTCGATGGGCGCGAGCACGCCAGCGTGCTGCGCCACGAAGAGTTGTACCAGCGTGCCCTGGTGGTCAGTTCCTTCGGCAAGACCTACCACGTCACCGGCTGGAAGACCGGCTATGTCATTGCCCCGCCGGCGCTGAGCGCCGAGCTGCGCAAGGTGCACCAGTACGTCAGTTTCTGCGGCGTGACGCCGTTGCAATGGGCGCTGGCGGATTTCATGGCGGCCTATCCGCAGCATATCGCCGAACTGCCGGATTTCTACCAGGCCAAGCGCGACCTGTTCTGCGACCTGCTGGCCGCTTCGCGCTTCACCTTCACGCGTTCGCCGGGCACTTATTTCCAGGTGGCCGATTATTCGGCGATCCGCCCCGACCTGAATGACGTGCAGATGGCCGAGTGGCTGGCCCGCGAGCATGGCGTGGCGACCATTCCGGTTTCCGTGTTCTACCAGGAGGCACCGGCCGACCTGCGCCTGGTGCGTTTCTGTTTTGCCAAACGGGAGGAGACGCTGCGCCAGGCAGCGCAACGACTATGCGCGATATGAGCCGATTACCCGATCTCGAACTGGCGCTGATCCAGACCGACCTGGTCTGGCAGGATGCCGAGGCCAACCGCCGTCGCTTCGAACCGCTGCTGGAGCAGGCGCGGGGCGCCGACCTGGTGGTGCTGCCGGAGATGTTCACCACCGCCTTCTCGATGGACTCCGCCGCGTTGGCGGAACCGGAGCAGGGGCCGAGCCATGTCTGGCTGAGCGAGCAGGCGCAGCGTATCGGCGCGGTGGTCAGCGGCAGCCTGATCACCCGGGCCGCCGATGGCAGCTACCGTAACCGGCTGCTGTGGGCGCGCCCCGATGGCCAGGTAGCGCACTATGACAAGCGCCACCTGTTCCGTATGGCCGGCGAGCACAAGCACTACACGGCGGGCGAGCGGCAGGCGCTGTTCGAGCTCAAGGGCTGGCAGGTGCGGCCGCTGATCTGCTACGACCTGCGTTTTCCGGTGTGGAGCCGCGATCCCCATGGCACCGATCTGCTGATCTACACCGCCAACTGGCCGGCGGCCCGGCGCGATGCCTGGAACCGCCTGTTGCCGGCGCGGGCCATCGAGAACCTGTGCTACGTCGCCGCCGTCAACCGGGTCGGCAGCGATGGCAAGGGCTATCCCTACAGCGGCGACAGCCAGGTGCTGGATTTCCTCGGCGACCCGCTGCTGACGGCGGGGGATGCCGATGGCGTACTCCGCGCCACCCTCAAGGCGGCCGACCTGGCCCGCTTCCGCGAGCGCTTCCCGGCCTACCAGGATGCCGATCCCTTCGTCCTGGATAACTGAGCCAGCGCGATAGGCTACGGATGGCCGTTGGAGCGTTGCGCCAGCGTGGCAATCTGCCGGTCTTGCAAGCGGCTGAGCCAGGCCAGCGCCAGGCTTGCGCCAATCAGCGCCATCAGCATGTCCGACTGGGTGTCCCAGGGATCGCCCTGGGTGCCGAGGAATTCGACTGCGCCTTGTCCGGCCAGTAGTGCGACCCACCATTCGAGCAGTTCGTAGAAGGCGCTGATGGCCAGCGCTACGCAGAGCGAGAGAAAGGCGAGCATCCTGCCGTTGGCCAGGTAATTTCCGCGCACGAGTATTTCCCGGGCGATCAGCGCGGGAACGAAGCCCTGCATGAAATGCCCCAGCTTGTCGTACGGGTTGCGGCCAAGCTCGAAGAAATCCTCTACCCAAAAGCCCAGCGGGACCCGTGCATAGGTATAGGCACCACCCAGGATCAGGACCAGCGCATGGGCCGCGATCAGGATGTAGAGCAATTGGGTAAGTGGAAAGCGGCGGTGGCTGAGGATCAGTAGCGGTGCAGCTATCAGTACGGGCGCCACCTCCAGCAGCCAGGTGGCACGATCATAGGGGGCGATGCCGGAAAGGAGCAGGGCGAGCAGGACCGCGAGCCCGAGTGCCGGGTAGAGTATCTTCTGAGGTATCATTTTTCCGCCTTATTGTTCGCTTTCGCTGTGGCCGGGGACTGGCAATGGACGAGCAAGGGGCGCCGTGCGCACCCTGCGGGCGTTCCGCTTCCAGCTTGTGGCTTCCGGCTGCGGTTACCCGTAAGAACCTGTTCACGATCTGCTGCGCGTCGGCCCTGTCGCATTGAAACAGGCTCGGCAAGCCGATTGCGGCTAACGCACTTCAGTGCGACCCCGGAGGGGCGAGCGCAGCGAGTCATGCTCATTTACCACTCTTGAACTCCGCTTGACTCGCTGCGCTCACCCTGCGGGCCAGCCTCCGGCTGTTACGCCCTTTGGTCGTTGCGCCTTGCGGGGCTCTGGCTCGCGAGATCGTGAACAGGTTCTGTTGGAAGGCGCTCTTATCAGGCCGCTTTCAGCGATGCCATGTCGATCACGAAGCGGTATTTCACATCGCTCCTGAGCATGCGCTCGTAGGCTTCGTTGATGTCCTTGATATCGATCATCTCGATCTCCGAAACGATGCCGTGCTCGGCGCAGAAGTCGAGCATTTCCTGGGTTTCGGCGATGCCGCCGATCAGCGAGCCGGCCAGGCGGCGGCGCTTGAAGATCAAGCCGAAGACATCCGGAGACGGGTGGGGCGAGTCCGGGGCGCCGACCAGGGTCATGGTGCAGTCGCGCTTGAGCAGGGCGAGGAAGGCATTCAGGTCATGGGGCGCGGCGACCGTATCGAGGATGAAGTCGAAGCTGTTCAGGTGCGTGTTCATTTCTTGCGGGTCCTTCGAAACCACCACTTCGGCGGCGCCCAGGCGCAGGGCGTCTTCGCGCTTGCCCGGGGAGGTGGTGAACAGCACCACATGGGCGCCCATGGCCTTGGCGATCTTCACCGCCATATGGCCCAGCCCGCCAAGACCGACCACGCCGACCTTCTGGCCCGGGCCGACCTTCCACTGGCGCAGCGGCGAGTAGGTGGTGATGCCGGCGCACAGCAGCGGCGCCACTGCCGCCAGGTTGCCGCTGTGGGAGATGCGCAGGACGAATTCCTCGTCCACCACGATGCTGTCGGAATAACCGCCCAGGGTGTTCTCGCCGCCGAATACCGGGCCGTTGTAGGTGCCGGTGAAGCCGTTCTCGCAATACTGCTCCAGCCCTTCGCCACAGGACGGGCAACTGCGGCAACTGTCGACCATGCAGCCGACGCCGGCCAGGTCGCCGACCTTGAAGCCCTTCACCGCGGTGCCGACGGCGACCACGCGGCCGACTATTTCATGGCCGGGGACCGAGGGGTAAAGGGTGTTGTGCCATTCGTTGCGGGCGGTATGCAGGTCGGAGTGGCAGACGCCGCAATAGAGTATCTCGATCTGCACATCGCTGGCGCCCGGGCTGCGGCGCTGGAAGTCGTAGGGCTGGAGGGGCGAGTCCGGTGAGTGGGTGGCGTAGCCTTTGGCTTCGATCATGGTCATGTACTCGTCTGGCGGTGAATGGACTTCTGCTTCCACAGGGCGCCAGTCTACGCCCGATGGCTGGCTGATCCAGCGCTTCGATAAAAGCGCGGGAGGCTGGAAGCTGGACGAAAGGTACGGGTTGCAGCCAGGCCGCTGTTCGCAACGACAGCGGGGGCTATTTCTCGCACAACCCTAAAGGCCGGGCCTGTTGTGACACGAGGCTGCGTTACTCGATGGCGCATCTGGCCCACCACAAAAACGCCGGGAGTGTTTTTGTGTGTAAGCCCCAAGGGCTGAAGCGCATGGATGCGCTGAGCAAACTTCGCTCCTCGCGCCTTGCCCCGTGTAACCACAGGCGTCGGCGCGGGCGCGCCGAAACGTCAACAGACCCTGGAGGCCGTTGGAAAACTCCCACCTCCAAGCGCAGCCTGCAGTGTTTGAAGCTTGAAGCTTGAAGCTGCTTTTTTTACCAACTGTAGCTGACCGATCCGATCAGGCTGCGTTCGTCGCCGTAGCGGCAGGAGTTGGCGCAGTACAGGTAGCGTTGGTCGCCGAGGTTCTGGCCCTTGAGGCTCAGTTGCCAGTGTTCGTCCAGGCTATAGCTGATGCGCGCATCGAACAGTGTATAGGCCGGGATCTT
Organism: Stutzerimonas kirkiae; assembly: GCF_004327335.1. Taxonomy (GTDB): domain Bacteria; phylum Pseudomonadota; class Gammaproteobacteria; order Pseudomonadales; family Pseudomonadaceae; genus Stutzerimonas; species Stutzerimonas kirkiae. The sequence continues at coordinate 65,851 of NZ_QJUO01000007.1, forward strand.
GCGGTCGCTGATGCTCGGCTGGGTGTGGGTGGTGCCGTTGTAGCGGGCGCCCGCGCCCAGCGACAGGCCTGGCAGGCCGAAGGCTTCCATACGGTAGTCGAGCCAGAGCGAGGCGCTGTGGTAGGGCGTGCCCTCGACGCGCGAGCCTTCGAGCGTGGCGTTGTTGTCGTCGATGATATGGGCGTCCGTGTAGGCGTAGGCGGCGGTGATGGCCAGTGCCGGCGTCAGTTGCCCCTTGGCTTCCAGCTCCAGGCCCTTGCTGCGTTCGCGGCCGGTCTGCTCGTCGAAGTCGGCGCCGGGGATCGCGCTCAGCACGTTGCTCTGGGTCAACTGGTAGAGCGCCGCGCTGAGCATCAGCTCGCGCCCTGGCGGCTGGTAGCGGATACCGATCTCGTACTGCTCGCCCTCGGTGGGCAGGAAGGCCCTGCCGTCGCTGCCGCTGCCCGCGATGGGCAGGAACGACTGGCTGTAGCTGACATAGGGCGCCAGGCCATTCCGGGCGAGGTAGACCAGGCCGACGCGGCCGGTGCTCTTGCTGTCGTCGGTGCCGCTGCGCGAGCCGTCGCGGTAGTTGCGGGTATCGCTGTCGGCCCAGTCGTGGCGCAGGCCGAACAGGGCGACCCAGCGCTCGTCGAGCTTGACCTGGTGCTGCAGGTAGAGGCCCAGTTGGCGGCTGTGCAGGTCCGAGCCGCGGTCGATGGCGGTGTTCACCTGGGGCAGGTTGCCGTACACCGGGTTGGCCAGGTCCAGCAGCGGTGCGTTGCCGCTGAAGCGGTGGCTGTCGTAGGTCTTGCGGTAATAGTCGAGGCCGCTCAGCAGCGAATGCTGCCAGCGGCCCTGTTCCAGGGTCCATTGCAGGTTGGTGTCGCTGGTCCAGCCGGTGGCGATGTCTTCGCGCGAGTTGTAGCTGCGGGTCAGCAACGACAGCTCGGGGCCGGTGACGCTGCTGCTGTTGAGGGTGATGTAGTCATAGTCGCTGCGGGACTCGAAGTAGCGGGCGGCATGGCGCAGTTGCAGGTTGTCGCCGAGCTGGCGCTCCAGCAGGTAGCCGAAGGTCTGCAGGGTGCCATCGTACTGGTCGTAGTCCGGCTCGCCGGGGAACAGGTCGTAGGGCACCTTGTAGCCGGGCGTGTCGCTGTAGGTGGTGATGTCGTAGCGTATCGGCGGCGTCAGGGTGGTCCGGGTACGCTGGTGGCTGGCCAGCAGCGTCAGGCGGGTGCGCTCGTCGATCTGCCAGGCGAAGGCCGGGGCGATGTATTGCTTGTCGTCGTCGATGGCATCGTACTGGCTGCCGCTGTCGCGCCACAGGGCGGTCAGGCGGTAGCTGAAGCGCCCTTCGTCGTCGAGCGGGCCGCTGTGGTCGGTGGCCAACTGACGGCGCTGGTGATTGCCGTATTCCAGTTCGATCTCGTGCAGTGGGTCCTGGCTGGGGCGCTTGCTCAGGATGTTGACCAGGCCTCCGGGCGCGAGTTGCCCGTAGAGCACCGACGCGGCGCCCTTGAGCACTTCCACACGCTCCAGCCCGTAGGGTTCCTGGCCGCCTTCGAACTGCGTGCTCTGCAGCTTCATGCCGTCGCGTAGCACGCTGCCGGTGCGTGGGCCGATGTCGAAGCCGCGCAGCCGGTAGTCGTCGGCGACCCGGCTGTAGCCGTTCGGCTGGCTGATCAGTCCGGCGGTGTAGCCGAGCACGTCGGCCAGGCTGTCGCTGCGGCGCAGTTGCATTTCCTCGCGGGTGACGACCGAGACCGACTGGGGCGTTTCCAGCAATGACATATCGGTCTTGCCCATGGTCGCACTGCGCCTGGCGACCAGGCTGTGGGCCGGTCCCCAGGCGTCCTGGCGGCTCCCGCCCACTTCGATATCGGACAGTTCCAGGGCCGCCTCGTCGCGCGGCCCGACGCTCAGGGTGCCGCTGGGGGTGATGTGCAGGCGCAGGGGCGAGCCGCCGAGCAGCTTGTCGATGGCCTGTTCGGCGCTGTAGCTCCCTTGCAGTGCCGGCGCGCTGAGGCCGCGGGTCAGGGGGGCGCTGAAGACGATGCCGCGGCCACTCTGGCGGGCGATGGCCGTCAGGCTGGCGTCGAGCGGGCCGGCGGGCAGGTCGAACTGGACCAGTTGCTGCCGGCTGGCTGCGGGGTTGCCGTCGTCGGCGATGACGGGTTGCCCGCTCAGGCACAGGGCGATGGCCAGGGGCAGGGCGGTGAGATGGCGTGGTGGGCGCATGCGGCATACCTCGTATGCTGTGGTCGATGCAGGTGATGTGATGCGCCTGGGGGAAATGTTAAGAGGCGGGTGAAAATTTTTTCAGCGCAGGTCCACACGCGTCCACCAGCCGAAGTGGCGCTCGATCCTGACCGGCAGGGTTTCTTCGAGCGAACGCAGTGCCTGGGCCGTGTCGTCGAGCGGGAAAATGCCGGAGACGCGCAAGGCGGCTGCCTCCCGTGAGCAGGACAGCAGGCCCCGTTGATAGGGCCGCAGGAAGTCGAGAATGTCCTCGAGCGGGCGGTCGTGCACTTCCAGGATGCCTTCCTGCCAGCGACCTTCGCCGGCATGCCGCGCGTCCAGCGGCAGGATGCCGGCGGAGGCGAGTGAAGCGCCTTGCCCGGCGGCCAGGGTCGAGGTAGTGCCATCGAGGGCCTGCAACCTCACCTGCGATTCCTGTACCCATACATGGGCGGCCGCGTCGTGCAGGCTGACGCTGAACTGCGTACCCAGGGCGCGGATTTCGCCAAAGGCGGTACGCACCAGCAGAGGGCGTTGCGGGTCACTGGCGACCTTGACGTTCAGCGCCCCCTCGCGCAGTTCCAGGAGGCGCAGTTTTTCATCGAACGCCAGCCGCAGCCGGCTGCGGGCGTTGAGCACCAGGCTGCTGCCGTCTTCCAGTTCGAAGCGGCGGCGTTCGGCGAGGCCGCTGCGCAGGTCATTGTGGCCGGGTGGCAGCATGCCGCTGCGCTGCAGCCACCAGCCTCCCGCGCCGATACCGGCAATGACCAGTGCGCCACGCAGCAGGTGGCGACGGCTGCTGCCCGCCAGGCTGAGCATCTGCTGCGAGGCTTGCGGCAGGCCGCCGAGCATCTGGTCGAGACGCTGCCGCAGGTCGTCACAGGCCTGGCGGTTGGCCGGGCTGGCATCCAGCCAGTGCTGGAAACGCCGCCGCTGTTCTTCGTTCATGCTGCCCGAGCGCTCCAGGGCCAGCCACTCGATGGCCTCGTCGACTTCCTGCGGCAGTTGCCTGGGGTTCATTGCGGCTCCAGGGCGAGATAGCAGAGGCGCATGGCCTTGACCATGTACTGGTGCACCCTCGGCGTGGAAACGCCCAGCCGCTGGCCGATCTCCGCGTAGGTAAGGCCTTCGAGGTGGCTGTAGAGGAAGGCGCTGCGCGCACGTGGCGAGAGGCCATCGAGGATTTCATCCAGGACGATCAGCGCCTCCAGGGCTTCGGCCCGTTCTTCCGCCGCCGGCTCGTACTGCTGGGGTTGCTGGGCCAGGGTTTGCAGATAGGCACGCTCCAGGTCGCGGCGCCGCCAACTGGCGAAGACCAGCCGCTTGGCGATGGTGGTGAGCATCGCCCGGGGTTCGCGGATGGCCTGGGGCGCGGGCAGCGCCACGACCTGGGCAAAGGTCTCCGCCGCCATGTCGGCCGCATCCTGGCGGCAACCCAGGCGGGTGCGCAGGCGCTCCAGCAACCAGCCGTGGTGGTCGCCGAACAACTGCTGCAAGACACGGTTGCGCATGGCCAGATACTGCGGGTCGGAAGGCGGGAGCGACATCGGTGCGGTACTTTATGATGCAAAATATTATCAATATGATGATTGCTGCCATTCGGTACTGCAACTGGTGCGCGAATCAGGGCGATCGTATCGTATGAACGCTCACCTCCGCTCCCTGGCAGGCATATGCCTGCGGCAGGGGAAGACAGTACGGCTGGATTGGCAATAGTGTGTCTGGCTGGCTTCTGGATCGTAGAGCGTGATCTCGGGCTCATCGTTCCTGTGCGAATGCCTGGTGGCGGGACGGGGCACGCGTGAATACATCCCTGGCGGCGAAGGCCCCGTCCCGCCACCTGGCATCCGCACAGCCACTAGCGGCGGTGCCTGTGGGAAAGAGCTGGCCCTGCGAATGATTCAGGCACCGTGCCGACGGCTCTTTCCAACGTCGCCACGGTATTTTCCGCGAGCCCGGCCAGCCCGCGACGAAACCTCAGTCGGCAGGGACGCCGACGGAGAGTGCTCCTTATTCATATGAACGGCGGGGTCATGCGTATTTCGTAGCGGGGCTGCGACAGCACGGGCACCAGGACACCGCCAGCGGCCTACGATGCAACGCACACTTGATTGCCAATCCAGTCGCAACGAGGTGGCACACGAATTATCCGGCTTCCACGGCCATGGGCCGGGATTTCATGGGATCGTCCTGCGCGGTGCATCTTTCTCCTTCCCTATGAGGTGAAATACCTGCATCGGGCGGCTTGCAGAGTGGCCATGTCGATCAGGAGGCGGTATTTCACCGCGCGCCTGAGCATGCCTTCATAGGCTTCGTCGATGCACTTGATATCGGTCGCCTCGATCTCCGAGACGATGCCGTGTCCGGCGTAGAAACCGAGCATTTCCTGGGTTTAGGCGTTGCCGCCGGTCAGTGATCCGGCCAGGCGGAGGCGTTCGAAGACCAGGCCGGCGACCCCTGGTGCGCACGGCGCATCCTACCCAGAACATCAGGCTTTTGGGCTGATCATGTGGCGTTGCAGTGCCTCGATAAAGGCGCGGTTGAGCCTTCCAGGTCATGCCCGATTCCAGCGCGGAATTCCCCCGTGCTGCTGTTTCAGCATCGGGCCGCCCGAAAATCTCTTCTTTGAGCGTGCGGGGAACACTCCCGATACTCCATCGCATTGCCAACAGGAGAACCCCCATGCCCCAGTCGTTTTCAGCCCGTGCCGTCGATACCGCCTCCCTGCCGGTGATCGATATCGGCGACCTGTCCAGTGACGATCCCGCACGTATCGCCGCCCTTGCCGAGCGCCTGCATCGTGCCTGTCGCGACAAGGGTTTCTTCTACGTCGTCGGCCACGGTATCGACCCGGCGTTGCAGCAGGCGGTGTTTGACCATGCCGCCGAGTTCTTCGCCCTGCCCGAGGCGGCCAAGGCCGCGCTGGACAAGCGCCATTCGCCGGCCAATCGCGGCTATGAAGCCTTGCGCGGCCAGGTCCTCGAGGCCGGCACGCCGCCGGATGTCAAGGAAGGTTTCTATATCGGCCCCGAGCTGGACGACCAGCATCCGGCGGTGCAGGCCGGGCGCTTCAACCATGGCGCCAACCAGTGGCCGGCCGAATGCCCCGAGTTCTCCGGGGTGATGCTGCGCTACCTGGATGAGGTCACCGGCCTGGGCGAGCGCCTGATGGGATTGCTGGCGCTGTCCCTCGGTTTGCCGCGGGAACACTTCGCCGATTATTGTCGGGAACCCTTGACCACCTTGCGGCTGTTGCACTATCCGCCACAGCCGGCCAAGCCGCAGCCGGGCGAGAAGGGTTGTGGCGCGCATACCGACTTCGGTGGCCTGACCCTGCTGCTGCAGGACGCCAACGGTGGCCTGCAGGTCTGGGATGCTAACAGCGGGGAGTGGTTGGTGGCTACGCCGATCCCCGGCAGCTATGTGGTCAACCTGGGCGATATGATCGCCCGCTGGACCAACGATCGCTACCGTTCCACGTTGCACCGGGTGGTCAACAGCAGTGGCCATGAGCGCTATTCTGTTCCGTTCTTCTACAGCGGCAACCCGGATCATCTCGTCGAATGCCTGCCCGGATGCCTGGCCGAGGGCGCGGCGCCGCGTTATCCGGCGGTGACCGTCGAGGAGCACCTGCGCGAGATGTACCAGAGGACTTACGCATGACCGCCCGCCATATCGTCCTTATCCATGGTGCCTGGGCCGGCAGTTGGGTCTGGGAGCCGTTGCTGCCGGCGTTGCGAGCCGCAGGTTTCGAGCCCCATGCCGTGGACCTGCCCGGCAACCGTGGCGAACTGCCGTTCGCGGCGGTGAGTCTGGAGCGCTACCGCGGCCATGTGCTGGCCGTGCTGGAAAGCCTCGATGGCCCGGCGCACCTGGTGGCCCATTCCGGCGGCGGGGTGACTGCCACTGCCGTGGCCGAGGCGGCGGCGGAACGGATCGCCAGCGTCACCTATATCGCCGGCATGATGCTGCCCAGCGGTATGGGCTTCGGCCAGCTCTGCGCGCAACTGGCGGCGGAGGGGGCCGATGTCGCCGGGGTCGGTCCATACCTGGAAGTGCTGCCGGGGGCTTCCCGGGTGCCACCGGCCGCGGCCCGCGAGATATTCCTCGGCGATGTGGCGGATGAAGCGGCCTGGCACGCCGCCCGGTGTATGGTCGCGCAGCCCGATGGTGGCCGGGATATCGTCGCCGACTGGAGCGCCGAGCGTTTCGGCCGACTGCCCAGGCTGTATGTCGAGGCCCTGGACGATCGCTCGGTGACCTTGCCCGCGCAACGGCGCATGCAGGAACTGACGCCGGGGGCGCAACGCCTGAGCCTGGCGTGCGGGCATGTACCGCAACTGGCCGCGCCGGATGCGCTGCTAGAAGGCCTGCTGGCGTTCTTCGCTCGTATCTGACCCGGTTTTTCGCGGCCATCCAGGCCGGGCTTCTATCCGTGATCCGGCGATTCGGCCGCCTACAAAGACGAAAGCCCCGCATGGCGGGGCTTCGTCGTTACCCGGTGGCGCGCCGTGGGGCGCGTCACCGACACCTGAATCAGTGGAACTGGTTCATGGTGTTGTCTTTACCGCTCGCTTTCAGAGCCGCTTCACCAGCGAAATACTCCTTGTGGTTGTCGCCGATGTCGGAGCCAGCCATGTTCTGGTGCTTGACGCAGGCGATACCCTGGCGCAGTTCCTCACGCTGTACGCCTTTGACGTAGGCCAGCATGCCCTGGTCGGCGAAGTACCCTTTGGCCAGGTTGTCGGTGGACAGCGCGGCGGTGTGGTAGGTCGGCAGGGTGATCAGGTGGTGGAAGATACCGGCGTGGGCCGAACCGTCGCGCTGGAAGGTGCGGATCTTCTCGTCGGCAACCTTGGCCAGCTCGGTTTCGTCGTACTCGACGCTCATCAGCTTGGCGCGGTCGTAGGCGGAGACATCCTTGCCTTCGGCAACGAATGCATCGAACACTTGTTGACGGAAGTTCAGCGTCCAGTTGAAGGACGGGCTGTTGTTGTAGACCAGCTTGGCATTCGGGATCACCTTGCGGATCTCGTCAACCATGGCTGCGATCTGGCCAACGTGCGGCTTCTCGGTTTCGATCCACAGCAGGTCGGCACCGTTCTGCAGCGAAGTGATGCAGTCCAGTACGCAGCGCGCCTCGCCAGTGCCGGCACGGAACTGGAACAGGTTGGACGGCAGGCGCTTCGGACGCAGCAGTTTGCCCTCGCGATTGATCACGACGTCGCCATTGCCCAGCTCGGCGGCGGAGACTTCTTCGCAGTCGAGGAAGGCGTTGTACTGGTCGCCCAGGTCGCCGGGCTCTTTGGTCACGGCGATCTGCTTGGTCAGGCCGGCGCCCAGGGAGTCGGTACGTGCAACGATCACGCCGTTGTCGATGCCCAGTTCGAGGAAGGCGTAGCGAACGGCGGCGACCTTGGCCAGGAAGTCGGCGTGGGGAACGGTCACCTTGCCGTCCTGGTGGCCGCACTGCTTCTCGTCGGAAACCTGGTTCTCGATCTGGATGCAGCAGGCACCGGCCTCGATCATGCGCTTGGCCAGCAGGTAGGTGGCTTCCGGGTTGCCGAAGCCGGCGTCGATGTCGGCGATGATCGGTACGATATGGGTTTCGTAGTTGTCGATCTGCGACTGGATCTCGGCGGCCTTGGCGTTGTCGCCGGCTTCGCGGGCGGCGTCCAGGGCGGTGAACAGCAGGTCCAGCTCGCGCGAGTCAGCCTGACGCAGGAAGGTGTAGAGCTCTTCGATCAGGCCGGAAACGGCGGTTTTCTCGTGCATGGACTGGTCGGGCAGCGGGCCGAAGTCGGAACGCAGCGCGGCAACCATCCAGCCGGACAGGTACAGGTATTTCTTGTTGGTGGTCTTCAGGTGCTTCTTGATCGAGATCAGCTTCTGCTGCCCGATGAAGCCATGCCAGCAACCCAGGGACTGCGTGTAGACGGAAGCGTCGGCGTCGTACTCGGCCATGTCTTTGCGCATGATGTCAGCGGTGTACTGGGCGATCTCCAGGCCGGTCTTGAAGCGGTTCTGGGCGCGCATGCGGGCGACGGATTCAGGGTTGATAGCGCTCCAGCTGCTGCCAGCGGCTTCTTTGAGAGCGGCAACTGCCTTGATGTCGTTTTGATAAGCGGACATGGTCAATCCTTCAAAGATACGAGTTGGTTAGGGTACCGACTGCTCCCGCCGAGAACCTGCGTGCTGGCATTGATCGGTGCGGCACCAGGCAGAGCGTCGAAATATCGACCGGGCGAAACGTTGATCCGAAGGTGACAGGGGGCTGCTTCATCGGGCTTGGGGCGGGACCGCGCAGAGTGTGGAGCATTCTGTCGTCGTCTTGATCGTGCGACGTCGCGGGTGGCCGGCAGGACCGATGCATCAGGTGCTTCCCCGTCCCTCGGGACGACTCGTTCCAGTCGCAACCTCGTCAGTCTGCCTTGTGAGCAGTACAGTCACGGAGCGGCTCTGCTGGTTGGCTTGAGCACGCTCCGGGGGTCTTTTCGGACCCCTGGTTAGCGGGAGCGAGGCCATCATGCTCCGGGCAAAATGCTTCGTCAATGCTTTTTGTAGTGTTTTTTGTAGGGCACTACATTTTTCCCGGGGCAGGCCAAAAGTGCCTATTGGAGTATATCCACCTTTAGTCTTAGGCCCAGGTTTCGCGGGCCTTCGGTGCTGTAGCGACGGTTGCCGGGGGCCTGTCCGGAGTCGCCGCTTTCGTCGACTTCGGCGATGCTGATCCATTCCCCGAGGTTGCCTCCGATGCGGGTGCTGCTGTCGCGGGTTTCGATGCGATTGGTCTGCTGCCCGGCGAGGCTGTCGCGGCGTGTTTCCAGCGTGACTTCCACGCGGTTGCCGATGACGTAGGCGGTTGCGTAGAAACCGTTCACCAGCTCATGGTAGTGGGTCTGTTGCTGGAGGCGGCCATAGGCATCCGTTGTGGTGCTTTCCAGGGGAACGATCTGGCCGGTCTGGATCAGCGCCGGATGGCCTTCGGTGGCCTGGATGCGGCGGATGCCAGTGCCGTTGCCGAGGGTCTGGCGGCGGATGATGCGGGTGGTGGCCGGCCCGTCGCTTGGGGGCCGTTGCATATCGTCGTCGGTAGGAATGTCGTCGAGAGTCCGGTAGTCGCCGTCGCCCCGCAAGGCGCGGTCCTGGCTGTCGACGCTGATCAGCAGCCGGCGGGGTTCCCGGTCCAGCTGTACCAGCACTTCGCGCAGTTCGCCGATGGCTTCGGCCGGGGCGCTGACGATCAACTGGTTTTCATGGGCAGTGACCTTGCCCCGTTCGCCGATCAGCGATTGTGCGACCGGCAGCAATTGCTCGCCCAGGCGGAAGTTCAGGGTGATGATTTCCGTGTCGGCCTGCACCGGCAGGCAGGCGAGCAGGAAGAGACTGACGAGGATATTGCGCAGGGTGGCCATGGTGACGGACTCCGGGGGCGATATCAGGCAACAGCCGGAAAGAGCGCTGGGGCTGGACGAAACGCGGGAGATAGCCGGTGCTTTTCGTGCTCCAGCCTCCGGTGGTCCCCGCATCGAAGCACCTTGCCAGCGGTGACGATGAAATGCCAACGGTTCTGTGCCTACAATTCGCATCATTCATTCCAGCAGTGGCAGTAATAGCATGACCCACGGGAAAACACTCGACGCCTGGCTGGCGAGCCATCCGCTGGTCCGGGAGTTGCTGGCGCTCAGGGAAACCACCTGGTTCAACCCGGCCATCGCGCCTGTCGCCACCGCGCTGGCCGATGTTGGCCTGGATGCGGGCGACGTGGCCCAGGCCAGCGCGCGACTGCAGCGCTTCGCACCCTATATCGCCAAGGTGTTCCCACAAACCGCGGCGGCGGGAGGCATCATCGAGTCGCCGCTGGTCGTCGTGGACAAGCTGCGCCAGCGTCTACTGGAAGAGGCCGGGTTGTCGAGCGGCGGCTCGCTGTGGCTGAAGCTGGACAGCGAGCTGCCGATTTCCGGCTCGATCAAGGCGCGGGGCGGTATCCATGAGGTATTCAAGCATGCCGAGGACCTGGCCTTGCAGGCCGGCCTGGTGCGCATCGGCGACGATTATTCCGTGCTGGACAGTGAAGAGGCGCGTCGTTTCTTCGGCCAGTACAAGGTTGCGGTCGGTTCCACCGGCAACCTGGGGCTCTCCATCGGCATCATGAGTGCGAAACTGGGCTTCCAGGCCACGGTGCATATGTCGTCCGATGCCCGGCAGTGGAAGAAGGACCGGCTCAGGGCCAGTGGTGTCACGGTCATCGAGTACGATTCGGACTATAGCGTCGCGGTGGAGCAGGGAAGAAAGCAGGCCGAGTCCGACCCTATGTGTTATTTCGTGGACGACGAGAACTCGCCGCATCTGTTTCTCGGTTATGCCGTCGCGGCAGAGCGGCTGGCACGGCAGTTCGAGCAGGCAGGGGTGGCCGTCGATGCCGAGCATCCGCTCTTCGTCTATCTGCCGTGTGGCGTGGGCGGTGGCCCGGGTGGCGTTGCCTTCGGGCTCAAGCTGGTGTTCGGCGATGCGGTGCATTGTGTTTTCGCCGAGCCGACTCATTCACCCTGCATGCTGCTGGGTGTCTATACCGGGCTGCATGAGCAGATCAGCGTCCAGGAGCTGGGCATCGATAACATCACGGCCGCCGACGGGCTGGCGGTCGGGCGGCCATCCGGCTTCGTCGGCAAGGCGATGCAGCGCCTGATCGATGGTTATTACACGGTCGATGACGATACGCTGTTCCGCCTGCTGGCCATGCTCAACGAGCTTGAGACGCTGCGCCTGGAGCCTTCGGCCCTGGCCGGGGTACCAGGAATGCTGCGGGTGCTGCGCGATGGCACCTATCTGCAACGTATCGGCGCCAGTGCGGCACGGCTGGAGCGGGCTACGCACCTGGTCTGGGCCACGGGTGGCAGCATGGTGCCGGAGCCGGTGTTCGCCGCCTATCTCGAGCAAGGCCGCAGCCTGCTCTGAATATCAGCCGTCGCCGGGTGGGAAGGTCAGGGCGATTGCGCTATGCCGTCATTCACCGAAAGCGGCTTCGATAAAAGCGCTGGAGGCTGGAAAGCTGGACGAAAAACACCAGTTGCCGCGCGCTTTCGTCCAGCCTCCAGCGCCCTTTTCGGCGCTTTGCCGTGCGCAAGGCTGCCGCCCGCGACACTTGATCGTTGAAGTGGTCCTAGGCCAGGGTTGAAGGATTCAACCCTGGCGGACCATGTCCACATGGGGGATGCCGGCTTCGAGGAATTCGTCGCTGACCACCTCGAAACCCAGTCGTTCGTAGAAGCGGGTCGCATGCACCTGGGCCGTCAGGTACTGGCGGTCCAGTCCCATGCGTTCGGCTTCGGCGATCACGGCCTGCATCAGCGCTTCACCGACCTTCAGGCCGCGCCAGTCGCGCAGCACCGCGACCCTGCCGATATGTCCATCACGCAGCAGGCGGGCGGTGCCGATTGCATAGTCGCCGTCGAGGGCTAGGAAGTGCACGGCCTCGGCGTCTTCGGCATCCCACTCCAGTTCGGGGGGGACGGCCTGCTCGGCAACGAATACCGCTTCGCGGATGCGCCGCAGGTCGCCGTTGTCCCGGCTCCAGTCGGCGATACGGATTTGCAAGTCATTCATCGGCGAACTCCAGACTCCCCTGCTTGACCAGTTGCAGCAGGAGATTAAGCCCATCTTCGTCGGCCAGCCACTGGCCGAGGTTGTCGATATGTAACGCCTGCGCCGAGCATAGCTGTTTCAGTAGTTCGCGCAGGTGCCCCGGCAGCAGGCGGCTCTGGCCACTGGCGAACAGCAGCAGGCCGACGTCCACTTCGCTCCAGGCCAGGCGGGCGCTGGGGTTGCGTACCAGCACGGCGCCATCCTGCAGGGCCGCGAGCAGTTCGTCCTGCTCGACCGGCTCGCCTTCGACCCGTTCCGGGTAGCGGGGCTCGGTCATGAACTGGCCGAACCAGGTCAGCAGCAGGCGCTCGTCGTTCATGTGCTCGCCGAGCAGTGCCTTGAGCCGGTCGAGGGCGTCATGCTGGATCTGGTGCGGGTCGCTGGCGGGTTGCAGGTCAGGGTCGCTGTAACGTTCTTCGTCCGTGAGGAACTGGGCGAGGAAGTCGGTGAAATGGGTCAGCACCTCGGCGGCGCTCGGTGCGCGAAAGCCGACCGAGTAGGTCATGCAGTCGTCCTCGGCGGTACCGAAGTGGGCCAGGCGCGGCGGCAGGTAGAGCATGTCGCCAGGCTCGAGTACCCATTCATCGGTACCCTGGAAGTCTGCCAGGATGCGCAGGTCCGGGTGCTCCAGCAGGGGGCTGTCGCTGTCGCACATCTGGCCGATACGCCAGCGCCGATGGCCATGGGCCTGTAGCAGGAACACGTCGTAATTGTCGAAGTGCGGGCCCACGCCGCCGCCGGGCGTGGCGAAGCTGATCATGATGTCGTCGATGCGCCAGTTGGGCAGGAAGCCGAAATATTCGACCAGTTCGCCGACTTCCGGCACCAGTTGGTCGACCGACTGCACCAGCAGGGTCCAGTCTTTCTCCGGCAGTTGCTGGTAGGTGCTTTCCTCGAACGGGCCGCGCCGCAGTTCCCACGGGCGGTCGCCGTGTTCGATGACCAGGCGCGATTCGACTTCCTCTTCCAGCGACAGGCCAGCCAGTTCGTCCGGGGTGATCGGGCTCTGGTAGCCGGGGATGGCCTGGCGGATCAGCAGGGGTTTCTTCTGCCAGTAGTCGCGCAGGAATTCCCGGGCGCTGATGCCGCCAAGGATTTGCAGGGGAATGTCGGATGTCATCGCTTGTTACCTTGCCCGGGATACGAGCTGTAAATAAAAACGCCCGGCGTCGGCCGGGCGCTAGGGTCTGTTCGTCGGTCAGATGCGCTTGGCCTGGGTACCGGCATTGCCGATGTAGCCGGCAGGGGTCAGGGCACGCAGCTCGGCCTTGGCTTGCGCGGGGATTTCCAGGCCGTCGATGAACACCTGCAGGGCCTCGGGGGTGATGCCCTTGCCACGGGTCAGCTCCTTGAGCTTCTCGTAGGGATTCTCGATGGCGTAGCGCCGCATGACGGTCTGGATCGGTTCGGCCAGCACTTCCCAGCAGGCGTCCAGGTCTTCGGCGATGCGCTGGGCATTCAGTTCCAGCTTGCCGATGCCCTTGAGGCTGGCTTCGTAGGCGATCACGCTGTGGGCGAAGCCGACACCGAGGTTGCGCAGCACCGTGGAGTCGGTCAGGTCGCGCTGCCAGCGGGAGATCGGCAGCTTGCTGGCCAGGTGCTGGAACAGTGCGTTGGCGATGCCGAGGTTGCCTTCGGAGTTCTCGAAGTCGATCGGGTTGACCTTGTGCGGCATGGTCGAGGAGCCGATTTCGCCGGCCACGGTCTTCTGCTTGAAGTAGCCGAGGGAGATATAGCCCCAGACATCGCGATCGAAGTCGATGAGGATGGTGTTGAAGCGGGCGATGGCGTCGAACAGTTCGGCGATGTAGTCGTGCGGCTCGATCTGCGTGGTGTAGGGGTTCCAGGTCAGCCCCAGGTCGCCTTCGATGAATTCGCGGGCGTTGGCTTCCCAGTCGATTTCCGGATAGGCCGAGAGGTGGGCGTTGTAGTTGCCCACGGCACCGTTGATCTTGCCCAGCAGCGGCACCGCCGCGACCTGGGCGATCTGTCGTTCCAGGCGGTAGACGACGTTGGCCAGTTCCTTGCCCAGGGTGGTCGGCGAGGCCGGCTGGCCATGGGTGCGCGACAGCATCGGCACGTCGGCGAACTGTAGCGCGCGCGCGCGGATCGCCTCGGCGATCTGGCGCATCAGCGGCAGCAGCACATCGTCGCGGCCTTCACGCAGCATCAGCGCGTGGGACAGGTTGTTGATGTCCTCGCTGGTGCAGGCGAAATGGATGAATTCGTTGACCGCGGCCAGTTCCGGCAGTTTGCGTGCCTGCTCCTTGAGCAGGTATTCCACGGCCTTGACGTCGTGGTTGGTGGTGCGCTCGAATTCCTTGACGCGCTCGGCATGCTCGATCTGGAAGTCTTCCGCCAGTTGCTCGAGCAGGGCGTTGGCCTCGCTGGAGAACGGAGCGACCTCGGGGATGCCGGTATGGGCGGCGAGACGCTGCAACCAGCGCACTTCCACCTTGACGCGGCTTTTGATCAGGCCGTATTCACTGAAGATCGGCCGCAGGGCGGCGGTTTTGCCGGCATAGCGGCCATCGACGGGGGAAACCGCAGTGAGCGAGGAAAGCTGCATGGAGTTCTCGACGGTCGTGTTCGAAAAGGGCGCACATCATACATGAAACGGCCCGGAGGATGCCCTTGGATGTGCGGGGTAATTGCGGCCTGGGTGGCAAAGAACCGACAAGAGCGCTGGAGGCTTGAGGCTGGACGAGAGCGTGTGGCAACCGCTGCTTTTCGTCCAGCTTTCCAGCCTCCAGCGCTCTTGTCGTCCGCTTATTGGTGCCCGTCCATCAGCGGGTAGAGCGCCTTGAGCAGGCGTCCGCGGCAGACGATCATGTGCCAGCGGTGGCCACCGACCTGGCGCCAGAGCCTGACCGCGCGGATGCCGGCCAACAGCAGGGCGCGGATCTTCGCGGCATTGTCGTGCTGCTGCAGGAAACGCATGTCGCCCTGTACCTGGATGCGCTGGCGCAGGGTGCTGATGGTGTCCTGGTAGAGGCCGCCCAGCGAGGAAATGACATTGTCGTGGAGCAGGCCGAAGTGTTCGATCTGGAACTGCACCTGGTCGAGGCGGCTGCCGATGGTCTTCAGCATGTCCTCGCGTTTGACCAACTGGCGCTCCAGGCCGATCAGCCCGAGGGCATAGCGCAACGGGTCGCGTTGCAGGCTGTCGGTGTCGCGCTCCAGGGTGCCGGCCAGGGCACGGTAGCCGTCGCGCAGGTTGAGATCGTCGCCGCCGTATATATCCAGTATCGAGTCGTGGTCGCGGATCATCAGGCTGCGCAGCATGCATTCCAGCGCTGCCGATGGGGTCTGGCCGGTCTTGGCGACGCGGTCGACCAGTATCGCGGCTTCGAAGACCGCGCCCAGCGCGATCATCTGCTCTCGGGTGCTCATTCGTGCTCTCCTTGGCTCCACGGCACGGTGCTCTCGATGACGCCGCCGCCCAGGCAGATTTCCCCATCGTAGAAAACCACCGACTGGCCGGGCGTGACGGCGCGTTGCGGTTCGTCGAAGGCGGCGCGGTAGCCGTTCTCCGTGCGCTCCAGGGTGCAGGCCTGGTCGGCCTGGCGATAGCGGACCTTGGCCCGCAGGCGGCGCGGCTGTTGCAGTTCGAACGGGTTGACCCAGTAGATGTGCGAGACGTGCAGGGCGCTGGAGAACAGGCGCGGGTGATCGTTGCCCTGGCCGACCACCAGCACATTGCGCTGCAGGTCCTTGTGCAGGACGTACCAGGGCTCTTCTCCGGCATCCTTGAGGCCGCCGATGCCAAGCCCCTGGCGCTGGCCGATGGTGTGGTACATCAGGCCGTGATGGCGGCCGATAACCGTGCCCTCGGTGGTTTCGATATCGCCGGGCTGGGCGGGCAGGTACTGCTTGAGAAAGTCGCTGAAACGTCGTTCGCCGATGAAGCAGATGCCGGTGGAGTCCTTCTTCTTCGCCGTGGCCAGGCCATGGCGTTCGGCGATGGCGCGTACCTGCGGTTTTTCCAGTTCGCCGACCGGGAACAGGGTCTTGCCGATCTGCTCGCCGCCCACTGCATGCAGGAAGTAGCTCTGGTCCTTGTTGGCGTCCAGGCCCTTGAGCAGTTCGCTACGACCGTCGATATCGCGGCGGCGTACGTAATGGCCGGTGGCGATCAGGTCGGCGCCTAGCATCAGCGCGTAGTCGAGGAAGGCCTTGAATTTGATTTCCCGGTTGCACAGGATGTCCGGGTTGGGCGTGCGGCCTGCCTTGTATTCGGCGAGGAAGTGCTCGAACACGTTGTCCCAGTATTCCGCCGCGAAGTTCGCCGTGTGCAGCTTGATGCCGATACGGTCGCAGACGGCCTGGGCGTCCGCCAGGTCTTCCCGGGCGGTGCAGTATTCGGTGCCGTCGTCTTCCTCCCAGTTCTTCATGAACAGGCCTTCCACCTGGTAGCCCTGCTCCAGCAACAGCACGGCGGAAACGGAAGAATCCACGCCGCCGGACATGCCGACGATGACGCGGGTTTTGGCTGGAGATGAGGTTGAAATGGACATGGCGATCCGCACTGCGATATTCGAATCGCGGGATTCTAGCAGACTTGGTGGGGTGCGCTTCAGGCGGCGGGCTCAGGGGGCCTGCATTAAATCCCGGCCCATGGCCGTGGAAGTTGGGTAATCGTGTGCCATCTCGTTGCGACTGGATTGGCAACCGTGTGTCTGGTTATAGAGTGTACAGCGTGACCTCGGGCTCATCGTCCCTGTGCGAATGCCTGGTGGCGGGACGGGGCACGCGTGAATACCTCCCTGTAGCTCTTCGCCGCCATCCCTGGCGGCGAAGGCCCCGCCCCGCCACCAGGCATTCGCACAGCCATCTTCAGCGGCGCTTGTGGGGAAGAGCGGGAAACCGAAAGCCCTACAAATGATCCAGGCACCGCGAGACGGCTCTTTCCATAGTCGCCTCGGTATTGCCGCGAGCCTGTCCAGCCCCGCTACGAAACCTTCGTCGGCAGGGAAGCGCCCTCTTATTCATATGAGCGACGGGTTCATGTGTGTTTCGTCGCGGGGCTGGCCGGGTTCGCGACACCACGGACAACAGAACACCGACAGCGGCGTACGATCAGTCACACACTTGATTGCCAATCCAGCCGACTGTCGCGTCCGCTGGAGCAGGGTATATGCCTGCCCGGGAGTGGAAGCGAGGGGGCATGCGATTGCCCTGGCTGCGGACTGCTGGTTTGAAGCTGAAAGCGGAAAAGGCTTGATCGGGTTTGCTGGGGGAGGCGGCGCACCTTGCGTAAAACGTCGCCATTCACCCTGTGCTCGATCGTTGGCTCTAGGCTTTTACCAGCGACAGCGGGAAGTGTTCGCCACTCAGGTAGTCGTCGATGCAGCGCAGCAGCAGTTCGCTGCGCCAGCGGGAGCGTTGCTGCAGTATCTCGTCGCGGGTCATCCAGTGAGGGCCGATGATGCCGTGGTCGAGCGGGCTGTCGGGAAGGTGGCGCAGGGGGCGGGCGCAGAAGCAGATGCGCTGGTAGGTCACGCCGTTCGACGGCGCGGTGTAGAGGTATATGCCGGTGACGCCGGTCAGTTCGACTTCCCAGCCGGTTTCCTCCAGCGTTTCGCGTAATGCGGCGTCAAGCAGGCTTTCATCCGCTTCCAGGTGGCCGGCCGGCTGATTGAACACGGCCTGTCCGCCAGCCATTTCCTCGACCAGGAGGAAGCGCCCGCGGTCTTCGATGATGGTGGCGACGGTGATATGGGGGTACCAGTCCATGTGCTGTACCTGTGTCGGTTGGGCGGAAACAGAACCCCCGGCACGTGGCCGGGGGTTCTGTCAGGCTTTCGCGGGCTTTACGCCAGGGTGTCCAGCGCTGCGTTGAAGGTCGAGCTTGGGCGCATGACCTTGTTCACCAGCTCCTGGTCCGGGCGGTAGTAGCCGCCGATATTGACCTGGTGCCCCTGGTTGGCGTTCAGTTCGGCGACGATGGTCTTCTCCTGTTCGGTCAGGGTCTTGGCCAGCGCTGCGAACTGGGTGGCCAGCTCGGCATCTTCGGTCTGCGCGGCCAGGGCCTGGGCCCAGTACAGCGCCAGGTAGAAGTGGCTGCCACGGTTGTCCAACTGGCCGGTCTTGCGCGACGGCGACTTGTCGTTGTCGAGCAGCTTGCCAGTGGCTTCGTCCAGGGTGCGGCCGAGGATCTTGGCCTTGACGTTGTCGGTCTTGATGCCGGTTTCTTCCAGGGAGACGGCCAGGGCCAGGAACTCGCCCAGGGAGTCCCAGCGCAGGTGGTTCTCTTCGACCAGTTGCTGTACGTGCTTGGGTGCGGAACCGCCGGCACCGGTTTCGTACATGCCGCCACCGGCCATCAGCGGCACGATGGAAAGCATCTTGGCCGAAGTGCCCAGCTCCATGATCGGGAACAGGTCGGTCAGGTAGTCGCGCAGGACGTTGCCGGTCACCGAAATGGTGTCCTTGCCACGGATCAGGCGCTCCATGCTGACGCGGATGGCTTCGTTGTAGCCGGCGATGCTGATGTCGAGGCCGCTAAGGTCGTATTCCTGCAGATACAGTTCGACCTTCTTGCGCAGTTCGTTGTCATGGGCGCGCTCCGGGTCCAGCCAGAAGATGGCCGGGGTATTGGACTGGCGGGCGCGGGTGACGGCCAGCTTGACCCAGTCGCGGATCGGCGCGTCCTTGGTCTGGCAGGCGCGCCAGATGTCGCCGGCTTCCACTTCATGTTGCAGCTTGACGGTGCCGTCGGCCAGTACCACGCGGACGATGCCGTCGGCCTGCAGTTCGAAGGTCTTGTCGTGGGAGCCGTATTCCTCGGCTTTCTGCGCCATCAGGCCGACGTTCGGTACGCTGCCCATGGTGGTCGGGTCGAAGGCGCCGTTGGTTTTGCAGAAGTTGATCATTTCCTGGTAGATGCGCGCATAGGTGCTTTCCGGCATCACCGCCTTGGTGTCTTTCTGCTTGCCGTCCTTGCCCCACATCTGCCCGGAGTTGCGGATCATCGCCGGCATCGAGGCGTCGACGATCACGTCGCTCGGTATGTGCAGGTTGGTGATGCCCTTGACCGAGTCGACCATCGCCATTTCCGGACGGTGGCTATAGACCTCGTGGATGTCGTGGAGGATTTCTTCCTGCTGCGAGGCGGGCAGGGACTTGATCTTCTCGTAGACGCTGCTGATGCCGTTGTTCGGGTTGACGCCCAACTCCTTGAACAGTTCGCCGTACTTGTCGAACACGTCCTTGTAGTAGACGGTCACGGCGTGACCGAAGACGATCGGGTGGGAGACCTTCATCATGGTCGCCTTGACGTGCAGGGACCACATCACGCCGGTTTCCTTGCAGTCCTGCAGGGTCTTCTCGAAGAACTCGCGCAGCTTCCTCGCGCTCATGAACATGCCGTCGAGGACTTCGCCCGCTTCCAGCTTCAGGGTCTTCTTGACTTCGACCTTGCCGTCCTTGCCGACGAATTCGATGCGGACTTCACCGGCCTTGTCCATGGTGAAGGACTGTTCGCTGGAGAAGAAGTCGCCGCCGCGCATGTAGTCGGCGTGGGATTGCGAGGCCATGCTCCATTTGCCCATCGAGTGCGGGTGCTTGCGGGCATAGGCCTTGACCGCGGCCGGGGCGCGACGGTCCGAGTTGCCTTCGCGCAGGACCGGGTTCACGGCGCTGCCGAGGATCTTCGCATAGCGGGCCCGGACTTCTTTTTCTTCTTCGGTCTGCGGGTCTTCCGGGAGGTCGGGCAGGTCGTAGCCTTTGCTCTTCAGTTCGGCGATGGCGGCCTTGAGCTGGGGAACGGAGGCGCTGATGTTCGGCAGCTTGATGATATTGGCATCGGGAGAAAGGGTCAGTTTCGCCAGTTGGGCGAGGTCGTCCTGGATGCGCTGTTCGGCGGGGAGGCGGTCGTTGAAGGTGGCCAGTATGCGCCCGGCGAGAGAGATGTCACTGGTTTCGACGGCTATGTCGGCTGAGGCGGCGAAGGCTTTTACGATGGGAAGAAGCGAGTAGGTGGCGAGTGCGGGTGCTTCATCGGTGAGGGTGTAGACAATCTTCGAACGAGTGGACATCGGGTATTAACTCTCTTCTTTGCTGGGCGTGCACAGAGTCTCGAGGTGCGCTGGATAGGCGCTTTCGTTCAATGGAACATTGGCCGAAGGTCGAGAGCTTGCCGCGGTGATTTAGGGCACCAGTAGAGCGTCGAGCGGCTGGGTCATGGTGGTGACACGGTCGCTTCAAGGGCCGCTAGCTCCGCATGAGAGTGTGCGGCCCTCAATGACTATGAAGTCATGTGTCGCAGTATATCACCGATATTCGATGGCAGAAGAGTGCCTCGAATATGCCATGCTGCGCGTCGGACCCGGCTGGGGGCGCCAGCGGCGCATGGCGGTGGGCGGGCTGCACAGGGGCAACGGAGGGAAGTGGCAAGGCCGGTGGTATGCCGGCCTTGGCTCGTTTCAACTGTGCAGATGTTCCGCGGCGTGCAGGGTGTTTTCCAGCAGGCAGGCGCGCGTCATGGGGCCGACCCCGCCGGGTACTGGCGTGATCCAGGCGGCGCGCTGCAGGGCGGGCTCGAATTCGACATCGCCGACGAGCCGGCCATCAGGCTGGCGATTGATGCCGACGTCGATGACGATGGCCCCTGGTTTGATCCATTCGCCCTTGATCAGGCCGGTTATGCCGGTAGCGACCACCAGCAGGTCGGCGCGACTCACCTGTTCGGCCAGGTTCCTGGTGAACCTGTGGGTGACGGTCGTGGTGCAGCCGGCCAGCAGCAGTTCCAGTGCCATTGGTCGTCCGACGATGTTCGAGGCGCCGACCACCACGGCCTCGAGGCCGTGCAGATCGACCCCGGTGCTTTCCAGCAGGGTGATGATGCCCTTGGGCGTGCAGGGGCGCAGCAACGGCATGCGTTGCGCCAGGCGGCCTATGTTGTAAGGGTGGAAGCCGTCCACATCCTTGTCGGGGCGGATACGCTCCAATAGCTGGGAGGCGTCGAGGTGCTTCGGCAGTGGCAGTTGCACGAGGATGCCGTCGATCTCCGGCGTTTCGTTGAGGCGGTCGATCAGTTCCAGCAGTTCCTGTTGGCTGGTCTCGGCGGGCAGGTCGTGGGCGATAGAATGGAAGCCGACCTGTTCGCAGTCCTTGCGTTTGTGGGCCACGTAGACTTCGGAGGCCGGGTCGTTACCGACCAGGATGACCGCAAGCCCGGGCGCGCGCAGCCCTTGGGCGCGACGTTGCTGTACACGAGTGGCTATATGCTGGCGGATATTGGCAGCGATCGTTTTACCGTCGATCAGTTGTGCGGTCATGTCGCTTGGTCAACCATCGGAAGGGATTGGAAAAGGGCGCGCATTCTCGCATGTCGTGCCAGCGCGGCAAAGTCGTGGATATCGAGGAGCAGGGCGATCGCACTATGCACGGCAAACAGCCGAAAACAACGCTGGAGGACTCGAGGCTGGACGAAAGAGCGTGGCAACCAGTGCCTTTCGTCCAGCTTTCCAGCCTCCGGCGCTTTTATCGAAGGCCCTTGCCGGTGAATAACGGTACAGCGCGATCGCCCTGTATCGAGGGGGGGGTTAACTATCTGAAATTTTTTGATTTTTGCTGTTGACCTGGTGTTTTCGGGTCTATAAGATTCGTCCCGCTTGTCGAGCACAGCCTGTCGCAGGGTAGGAAAGCTTCGAGGTTTTTCTTCGATAGCATTCAAGCTTGAACCTGTAGTTCGTCGGAATTGCGAGTTCGAAAGCGCCCGTAGCTCAGCTGGATAGAGCATCCGCCTTCTAAGCGGATGGTCGCAGGTTCGAGTCCTGCCGGGTGCGCCATTGAGTGCTCTGGCACAAGCAAAGCAATATGGTGGGCGTAGCTCAGTTGGTAGAGCACAGGATTGTGGCTCCTGGTGTCGAGGGTTCGATCCCCTTCGTCCACCCCATATTCCAGAAACGCCAGGCCAAAAGCCTGGCGTTTCCGTTTTCAGGTTCGAGCCGCGCGGACGTGGTGAAATTGGTAGACACACCAGATTTAGGTTCTGGCGCCGCAAGGTGTGAGAGTTCGAGTCTCTCCGTCCGCACCATCTCTCGATAAGCATCGGTCATTTGCGCCCATGGGGCGGGGAAATTCCCGGCCGGGGGCGCTTCCGTTTTCCTGGTTTTTCTTTCTCGATCGGCTTTCGGGTCGGTGTCCTGCTGTGCCCTATTGCCGCTTCATTCGCTTCCGCGCCCGGCGTTGCGCTTGTCGTCGCCCTGTGGATGCTTGCCAGCGGCCAGGGCCTGGTTGACCGACAGCCAGTTGCTCACGGCGGCATCGCCGGCCTCGGCGAAGGCTCGGGCCAGCAGGCGGGCCTGTTCGCGGCGCAGGGCATGCTCAAGCCTGGCGCCTTCCGCGCTCAATTGCAGTTTTCTCTTACGCTTGTCGTCTTCGTCGGGCAGGCTTTCCACCAGGTGCATTTCCAGTAGCTGGCGCAGGGGGATGTTCAGCGCCTGCTTGCTGACGCCGAGGTAGCCGAGCAGGTCCTTGACGCTCAGGCTCGGGTAGTTGGCGATGAAGAACAGGATGCGGTGGTGGACGCGCGACAGTCCGCGGCGTGCCAGCATCTCGTCGGGCTTGGCGGTGAAGGCCTGGTAAGCGAGGAAAAAACTTTCCATTATCTGGCGCTGAACGGTGCTTTTTTTTAGGTCAGTCATATTGACGTATTTGCCGGCGCGGGAGTAATTTTAGTCAAGTATTTTGACTTATTGGGCCCGGTATACCAATGGCTTTTTCCGAACGCGTCGATCGTCTCAAGAGTTCTCTCATTCGTGAAATCCTGGCTGCTGCACAGCGCCCGGAGGTCATGTCGTTCGCTGGGGGCCTGCCTGCCGAACCCATGCTGCCGGAGGTGTCCTGGGAGCGGATGCCGGCGAGCATCGGCCAGTATGGGATGAGCGAGGGGGAGCCGGCGCTGCGTGAGGCGATCGCCGAGCAGGCGCGGGCGCTCGGTGTGCCCTGCGCGGCCAGCCAGGTGCTGGTTCTCAGCGGTTCGCAGCAGGCGCTCGACCTGGTTTCCAAGCTGTATATCGACAAGGGTACCGAGGTCTTGCTCGAGGCGCCGACCTACCTGGCGGCGTTGCAGTCCTTCCAGTTGTTCGGCGCCGATTGCCTGACGGTCCCGCTGCAGGCCGATGGCATCGACCTGCAGGTGTTGCGTGCGCGCCTGCAACGGCACAAGCCGGCGTTCGCCTACCTGATTCCGACGTTCCAGAATCCGTCCGGCATGCGCTATAGCGCGGCCAAGCGAGAGGCGGTGGCGGCGCTGCTGGATGAATTCGGGGTGACCTTGCTCGAGGACGAGCCTTATCGCGACCTGGTTTTCGATGAGGTGGAGGCGCGTCCAGTGGTCAGCCATCTGCGCAAGTCCAGCTGGATCTACATGGGAACGCTATCGAAGACCCTGCTGCCGGGGCTACGCGTCGGCTATCTGATCGCGACGCCCGATCTGTTCCCGCATCTGCTGCGCTTGAAGCAGGCGGCGGACCTGCATACCAATCGCATCGGCCAGTGGCAGGCGCTGCAATGGCTGGGGAGCGAGCATTATCGGCAGCACCTGCAGGCCTTGCGGCTTTTCTACCGCGAGCGACGTGATGCGATGCAACTGGCGCTGGAAGAGCATTTCGGCGATATCGCGCAGTGGCACCTGCCCCAGGGCGGCCTGTTCTTCTGGCTGGCCCTCAAGCAGCCGGTGGATACCCGCGTGCTGTTGCAGGCGGCTCTGGCGCGGAACGTGGCATTCATGCCGGGGGAGGCGTTTTTCGTCGAGCCGGAGCGCAACCCGGGTTATCTACGGCTGAATTTCAGCCATGTGGCGCCGGAGCGCATGGGGGAGGGGTTACGGCGCTTGGCCGAGGTCGTAAGGGCCGAGCAGAAGGTCTGGCGCGAGAGTGCCGGGGAATTGTCCGTGCAGGGGGCGTAACGGAGAGGTGTATGTTCAAGGTCTATGGTGACTACCGGTCAGGCAACTGTTACAAGGTCAAGCTGATGCTGCATCTGCTCGGGTTGGACTATGAGTGGGTGCCGGTCAATATCCTGCGTGGGGAAACCCGCTCGGAAGAATTCCTGAAGAAGAATCCCAACGGCAAGATTCCCGTGCTGGAGCTGGAAGACGGGACCTGCCTGTGGGAGTCCAATGCCATCCTCAACTTCCTCGGTGACGGCAGTCCGCTGCTGCCGAGCGATCCGCGCCTGCGTACCCAGGTGTTGCAGTGGCAGTTCTTCGAGCAGTACAGCCATGAGCCGTTCATCGCTGTGGCGCGCTATATCAAAGTCTATCTGGGCATGCCGGCGGAGCGCCAGGAGGAGTATCAGGCCAAGCTGCTGGATGGCTATCACGCGTTGAATGTGATGGAGCAGCAACTGCTGCGCACGCCCTACCTGGTGGGCGATCGCTATTCAATCGCGGACGTGGCCCTGTACGCCTATACCCATGTGGCCCATGAGGGTGGGTTCGACATGAGCGGTTATCCGGCCATCCGCGCATGGCTGCAGCGCGTCGAGGCGCAGCCGGGGCACGTGGGGATGTTCGACTAGATACGACTCGGGAAGCCGTGCGGGGCATGCTGCCGCCCCGCATGCCGTGAGGCCGTTATTTCACCAGCCCGAGGAATTCGCCGCGGGTGGCGGCGTTCTTTCTGAATTCGCCAAGCATGACCGAAGTGATCATGGACGAATTCTGCTTTTCGACACCGCGCATCATCATGCACATGTGCTTGGCTTCGATGACCACGGCCACCCCGGCCGCGCCGGTGATCCGCTGGACCGCCTCGGCGATCTGATGGGTGAGGTTTTCCTGGATCTGCAGGCGGCGGGCATACATATCGACGATGCGTGCCACCTTGGACAGGCCGAGCACCTTGCCGCTGGGCAGGTAGGCCACGTGCGCCTTGCCGATGAATGGCAGCATGTGGTGTTCGCACAGCGAGTAGAGCTCGATGTCCCGCACCAGCACCATTTCGCTGTTATCCGAGCTGAACAGGGCGCCGTTGGTGACTTCTTCGAGGGTCTGTCGATAACCCTTGCACAGATACTGCATCGCCTTGGCGGCACGCTTGGGCGTATCCCGCAGACCTTCACGGTTCACATCCTCGCCGAGCTGGCCGAGGATCGCGGTGTAGTGCTGTTCTATTTCTTTATTACTAGAGTCCATGGGGCTTCCAGGGAGTGGTAATTTTCTTGGCGGTGAAGGGCGACATCATACCTGCCATCCGCCGGATAGTTGCGTCTATGTGGCGAAATTGTACTGCGATTGCCGATGGATGCCGAAGATGCATCAACGGGTCGCGATCCAGATCAGCAGGCCGGCCTGGAACAGGCAGAAGGCGATCAGGCAGACGATGGTAAAGCGCAGGCCGCCGTCTTCGCGTCGGTATTTGGCTATCTGTTCCTGCAGTTCGGCGATGTGGGCTTCCTGCTTGGCAAGATTCTGGTCGGCCTGTTCGAGCATGCTGGCCGAATCCAGCAGTTCGATGATCTGGACCTTGTCCTGGTTCCAGTCGCCGCGCAAGGCGCTGACACGAGGCGCCGAATAGCTGCCCTTGAACTGGTGCTCGAGGTTGTACTCGACATCGAAGCCCTGGGTCTGCAGGAAATGGTCGCGCAACTGGCGCTGTTCCTCGTGGCCGTTTTCCGCGAGGGTGCCGCCCTCGACCAGATAGTGCGACCAGCTCTTCTGGGCCCAGAGTACCGCCTGGGCCAGCAGGAAGCGGCCCAGCCCGCGATTGGCCGGAACGATGCTCAGGCCACTTTCCGGGCCGAAGCGCAGGGTCTTGTTTTCGTGATCGGCCCAGACTTCCAGGGTGTTCTGCTTGTGCGAGCGTTTCTGCCCGGTTTGATGGATGAACAGCCGCAGCAGGCTTTCCTCCGGGCTGTGACGCTCCACCTGGGCCAGTTCGACGAAGCGCAGCGGGCGGGGCCCGGTGTATTTGTCGGCGGCCAGGGGCGCCAGGCGCAACAGACGGAAGCGCTCGGGGGCCAGC
This sequence comes from Stutzerimonas kirkiae, assembly GCF_004327335.1. Lineage (GTDB taxonomy): Bacteria > Pseudomonadota > Gammaproteobacteria > Pseudomonadales > Pseudomonadaceae > Stutzerimonas > Stutzerimonas kirkiae. The sequence goes on from NZ_QJUO01000007.1 coordinate 91,692, forward strand.
TCCGCCCAGGGGTGCGCTGGCGGTACTTGTTCGGCGTTCTCGGCATTCTCGGCGGGCGCTATGGGCGTCTCGGGCGTGTCGGTCATTCCTGGCATCTCGTTGGCTACAGGCTGGGCGCGTCGTTAGTGTTATCGGCGGCGACCAGTCTAACTTCATGCTGGCAGGATGGCATTGTTTCGCAGGAATTCACCGATCGCTTTCAGCAATTCGTGAGCGATAGGCAGGTGCGCATCGTCGTAGGAGGCCAATTGCTGCAGGCCGTGCTCGGGAACGATGCGCAGCATATGGTTCATGCCGTCGATCAGCGCCAGTTGCGCGTCAGGCCTGGCCTGATGCAGCCGTTGCGCATCCTTGACCTGCACCTGGATGTCGTTGCGGCCCTGGGCGATCAGCGTCGGTATCCGTACCGCGGCGAGGGCGTGGGCCGGGTCCTGGCGCAGCAGGGTAATCAGGTAGGGCTGCACGCTGGGCCTGAACAGGGCGTGCAGGGGCGCTGGCACTTCGTCGACCTGGCGTCCGGCCTTGAGTTCGTCGAGCAGGTAACCGCTGCTGGCCAGCAGTGCCGGAGGCAGGCGCCCCTGCAGTTGCTCGCGCAGCAGCAGGTCGAGCGGTCGGCCACTGCCGGCCAGGCTGATCAATGCCGCCGCACCGCTGTGGGGGGCGGCCAGGCTGGCGACCAAGGCGCCTTCGCTGTGGCCGACCAGCAGCAGGGGGCCGAGGCGTGGGTCAGCCTGTAGGGTGCGCGACCAGGCCAGGGCGTCCTCGACGTAGCCTTCCAGGCTCAGGTCGCGCTCGTCCGGCGCGGTCGCGCGGCTGGCGGCGATGCCGCGCTTGTCGTAGCGCAGGCTGGCGATGCCCTGGCGGGCAAGGGCCTGGGCGAGTTTTTTCAGGGTGTCGCTGTGGGCCTGGGGGTTGTTGCCGTCGCGATCGGTGGGGCCGGAGCCGGCGATCAGCAGGGCGACCGGGACGGGGTGGTCGCGCTTGGGCAGCAGCAGGGTGCCGTATAGCGTTCCGCTATCGATCTTCTGCTGCATCGGCTGGCTGAGCAGGCTGTGGGAAAAGGCGTTGGGCATGAGCATCAGGAAGGTCGTGAGCAGTAGTAGGAGGCGCATGGAGTGTCTGGCGTCGGTTCGGGGAAGCACTATATAAGGTGCCACGGTACGGTTGCGATCTTGGAGTGTCGGGAGAGAGGAAAGTGCGGGGGTGGTCGTGCGGTACGCCCCCGATTGACCAGACACTCTATTGCCAATCCGCTCCAGCGAGACGGCGCGCGATCATCCTGGGCCTGCGACCGTGAGCCGGGGCGGGTTCGAAACGCCGAGTGGCGGCAAGCCGGCGGCGCTCAGGTATACTGCCTGACTTTTCCTACAGGCTGATCGCGGAGCGTCCTGCATGTCCGGCAATACCTACGGCAAGCTGTTCACCGTCACCACCGCCGGCGAGAGCCATGGTCCGGCCCTGGTCGCCATCGTCGACGGTTGCCCGCCGGGCCTGGAGCTTTCCCTGGAGGACCTGCAGCGCGATCTTGACCGGCGCAAGCCGGGCACCAGCCGGCATACCACCCAGCGCCAGGAGGCCGACGAGGTGGAAATCCTCTCCGGCGTGTTCGAGGGGCGTACCACTGGCTGCGCCATCGGCCTGTTGATCCGCAACACCGACCAGAAGTCCAAGGATTATTCGGCGATCAAGGATCTGTTCCGCCCGGCCCATGCCGATTACACCTATCACCATAAGTACGGGCTGCGCGACTACCGGGGCGGTGGCCGCAGTTCCGCGCGGGAAACCGCCATGCGGGTGGCCGCGGGCGCGATTGCCAAGAAGTACCTGGCCAGCCTCGGCATTACCGTGCGTGGCTATATGAGCCAGCTCGGCCCCATCGAGATTCCATTCAAGGGCTGGGACAGTGTCGGGCAGAACGCTTTCTTTTGCCCCGATGCGGACAAGGTGCCGGAGCTGGAGGCCTATATGGACCAGTTGCGGCGGGACCAGGATTCGGTCGGGGCGAAGATCACCGTGGTCGCCGAAGGGGTGCTGCCGGGCCTCGGTGAGCCGATCTTCGATCGCCTGGACGCCGACCTGGCCCATGCCCTGATGAGCATCAACGCGGTCAAGGGCGTCGAGATCGGCGCCGGTTTCGCCAGCGTCGCCCAGCGTGGCACCGAGCATCGCGACGAGTTGACGCCCGAGGGGTTCATGTCCAACAACGCCGGCGGCATCCTCGGCGGTATTTCCAGTGGCCAGCCGATCGTCGCCCATATCGCCTTGAAGCCGACTTCCAGTATCACCATGCCGGGGCGTTCCATCGATGTCGATGGCAATCCGGTGGATGTGGTGACCAAGGGGCGCCACGACCCCTGCGTCGGCATTCGCGCCACGCCCATCGCCGAGGCGATGATGGCCATCGTGCTGCTCGATCACCTGCTGCGCCATCGGGCGCAGAATGCCAATGTGCAGGTGAATACGCCGGTGTTGGGGCAGCTATGAGCATTCTGGGCATCTATCAGCAAGAGCATCCCGAGCAGCCGCTCAAGATGTTGACCCACCATGAGGACATCGCCGCCGAACTGGCACCGCTCGCTGTCACTCTGGAGCGCTGGCAGCCGGATGCACCGCTCTCGGCCACGGCGACCGGCGATGAGCTGCTGGCGGCCTACCGGCAGCCGGTCGCCGCATTGCTGGAGGGGGGGGGCTACTCTGAGCATGCGCTGCTTCGCCATGATCATCCGAGCCTGGCGGGGCGCCTGGGCGAGCATCGCCAGGTTGGCGGCGAGGCATTGCTATGCCTGTCTGGCCGGGCGCTGATCAGCCTGCCGCATGGCGAGTATGTCTACCGGGTGCTGTGCGAGCGGCATGATCTGCTCATCCTTCCCGCGGGCACGCTGCACTGGCTGGACATGGGCGATAACCCCTATTTCGTGGTGATCCGCTGCACCCGTGACGGGGAGTCGGAGGCGAGCGGAAACCCGATCGCCGAGCGCTTTCCAGGGCTGGACGACCTGGGGCTCTGAGCCCCATGCCTTAACATGTTTGTGCGGCTTGCGGAGAGAAGCCGCTGCTCGAGCCCTTCACCCTGTCGGTCAAGCGTATGGCTCAGGTGTGGCGCACTACGGGCTCCCTTCTCCTCTTGCGGGAGAAGGGCTGGGGAAGAGGCGCCCGCCAGGGCGTTGCTGCAATAGCACTCGGCCCCGGACTGTCTGGCGGCAGCCCTTTTCCCGCGAGGGGGGAAGTCCGCATATGGCCGGCCGCCTGTAGCCGCGTTTCCCCGCTATTCGTTCTGGCAAGGACGTTGAAAGACATGCCTCTGATCCCCTGTGTTTCACGTGTTCGAAGGGCTGCGATCGGGTAGAAGCAGTCGGAAGCTGGGGGCGGTATCCACGCAGGGTGCGCCGTGCGCGTCGGGGAGATGGCGCACCCTGCAACGGCTGCAAGCTCACCCCTCTAGCCTGGGCCTGTTCCTTCCCGGCGGTTTGCTCCGGCATCGTTCGAAACTTCGCGGCCAAGGCCGTTCCCGCAGCCATGCCGAGCCGGGTGGCACTTTAATGGCGCTTGCGTTGTCCTAATCGTCGCCTGGGCCGCAAGGTCCTGCCCTGCAACATCCGGGAAACCTTCCCGCTCTCTTCATGATCGTCACGATCACGCCTTCTCATCAGCGAAAGGAGCATTCGCTCATGTCCGATCCGCAAGCCAGGCCATCGCGCTGGCAGACCACGATTCTCTGGCCCGTTTTCATCCCCGCTGTATTGTTCGCCACCTTGCTGGTGGTCGGCACCATCAGCCGACCGGAATTAGCCAGCGAGGCCTTCGCCTCGATGCTGGCGTATATCACCGCTAATTTTGGCTGGTTCTATATGCTGGCCGTGTCACTGTTCCTGATGTTCGTGGTGCTGGTGGCCTGCAGCAAGTGGGGGCGCATCAAGCTGGGGCCGGATCATGCCGAGCCGCAGTACAGCTTCCCGGCCTGGTTCGCCATGTTGTTTTCCGCGGGCTATGGCATTGCCTTGCTGTTCTTCGGGGTGGCCGAGCCAGTGCTGCATTACGCCGACCCACCCGAAGGCGCGCAGGGGCAGACGCTGGATGCGGCACGGCAGGCCATGCAGATCGCCTTCTTCCATTGGGGCTTTCATATCTGGGCGATCTACGGGCTGGTCGGGCTGGTGCTGGCGTATTTTTCCTTTCGCCATGGGCTGCCGCTGGCGATCCGTTCCGCACTCTACCCGCTGATCGGCGACCGTATCTATGGGCCGATCGGGCATGCGGTGGATATCTTCGCCATCCTTGGCACGTTGTTCGGCATCGCCACCACCCTGGGGTTGTCCGTAGCGCAGATGAATGCCGGGATGAACTACCTGTGGAATGACATTCCGGTCAGCACCGGCGTGCAGATCGCCTGTATCGCGGTCATCACCACCATGACCATGGGCTCGGTGGTGGCGGGCATGGACAAAGGCATCAAGACCCTGGCGATCCTCAATATGGTGATCGCCACGGCGTTGATGCTGTTCGTGTTCCTGGTCGGCCCGACCATCTTCATCCTGGAAACCTTTCTGGAGAACACCGGGCGCTACCTGAACAATATCGTCGAGCGCACCTTCAACCTGCAGGCTTACTCGCGCAGCGACTGGATCGGCAACTGGACGCTGTTCATCTTCGGCTGGACCATCGCCTGGGCGCCCTTCGTTGGTCTGTTCATCGCCAAGATCAGCCGGGGCCGCACCATTCGCCAGTTCGTCTTCGGCGTGATGCTGGTGCCGACCCTCTTCACCTTCTTCTGGTTCTCGGTGTTCGGCGACACCGCCCTGCACCTGATCATCAACGAAGGCTATACCTCGCTGATCGGCGAGGTGAAGGCCGATAACGCCATCGCCTTGTTCAAGCTGTTCGAACTGTTGCCGCTGACTTCCATCGTCTCCGGCATCACTATCCTGCTGATCGCCCTGTTCTTCGTCACCTCGGCGGACTCCGGGGCGCTGGTAGTCGACTCGCTGGCCTCTGGCGGAGTGATGAATACGCCGGTCTGGCAGCGGGCCTTCTGGGCCATCCTCAGTGGCACCCTGGCTTCGGTGCTGCTGCTGGCGGGCGGTCTCAAGGCATTGCAGAGCATGGCTATCGCCAGTGCGCTGCCGTTCGCCATCATCATGCTGCTGTCGGCGTTGGGCATGTGGCGGGCGCTGGTGATCGAAGGGCACCGGGAAACCAGCATGCGCTATTCGCAGCAGGCCGGGCGCTACTGTGCGCCGAACGGGCCGACACTGTGGAAGAAGCGCCTGGCCGGGATCGTCAATTTTCCGCGCAAGGATGAGGTCGAGCATTTCGTCCGGCGCACCGTGCTGCCGAGCATGATCCGCGTTGGCAAGGGCCTGGAGGAACAAGGCTGGCCGGCCCGGGTGAGCTACGACGACGATCTGGGGCGCGCCTGGCTGGAGGTGGTCAAGCCCGAGCAGCTCGACTTCCTCTACGAGATACGCCTGCGCGAATACGCCCGGCCATCCTTCGCCTACCCGCAGATGGACCGTTCCGAGGAGGCGGACGAGCACTACTATCGGGCCGAGGTGTTCCTGCGCCGTGGCGGACAGTCCTACGACATCTATGGCTACGACAAGGCGGAGATCATCAGCGATATCCTCGACCAGTTCGAGAAGTACCTGCACTTCCTGCATATCTCCCCCGGCAACCTGCCGTGGAACATGGCCGAGCACGATGAAATGCTGCAGCAGGAGGGTGGCGAAGGAGCATCCGAGAAGGGCAGCTAGCAACTGTCGCGACAGCCTTGCGCAGGGTGCGCCGCCGCGTACCAGGGATAGCTGTCGATCGCCCGGGTGCGCATGGCGCACCCGGCGCGTGCATACGATGTGTGCGCCGGCTTGCCTCAGGCAGGCCGGCGTTTTTGTCTGCGGATGCGCTGCTTTTCCTGCCTTGTGGTGGGTTTGCACTGCCTCGGTGCGAAATGTCGCGATACGCATGGTTTTGGGGCGAAAATAATCAACAAAATCAACAAAACCCACTTGACGGTTTAAATCCAAAATAGCCAAATATCACTCGAGCCAAACATCTCCTTTTCGGTAGAAGGCCGAGATATGAGCGATTTCGCAAAAATACCTAGTGTCCTTGATGCATCGGCAGCGATACGGGAGTGTCGTCTTGATCCGGCGTCCCTGGTAAGGGATTGCATAGATTCAATAAAATCAACAAATCAGTCACTTAATGCGTTTGGCGATCTTTACGAGGAGGCGGCGCTGGAGCAGGCCCGCGAGATGGCGCGGGAGGCTCGTGTCGGGCGGGTGCGCGGGCCATTGCACGGTGTGCCTTTCGGCATCAAGGATCTGTTCTACACCCAGGGCCTGCGTACCACGCGGGGTTCGCTGACGGCCCTGGATTTCGTGCCCGAGCGGGACGCACCGATCATTCGCCGCCTGAAGCAGGCTGGCGGCATCATCCTCGGCAAGACCGCGACCACCGAGTTCGGCTGGACGGGCGCGAGCACTTCGCGGGTGTTCGGTAATGGCCGTACACCCTGGGACCAGCGGCTGACCAGCGGCGGGTCCAGTTCCGGTTCGGCGATTGCGGTGGCGGCGCGCATGGTGCCGGCCGCGCTCGGTTCGGATGGCGGCGGTTCGGTGCGCATTCCCAGCGCCTTCTGTGGCACCTTCGCGCTCAAGGCCACGCTCGGGCGCATCCCGACCTGGCCCTGGTCGGCCACCGAGATGCTCAGCCATGCCGGGCCGATCACCCGCACCGTGCGTGACAGCGCGCTGCTGTTCGATGTGCTGAGCGGGCCGGACGCGCTGGACCATCAGGCGCTGCCGGCCCCGCAGGCATCCTACCTGGCCGCGTGCGAGGCACCCCTGGTGCCGCTCCGGGTGGCTTACTGCAGGACGCTGTTCGATGTCGCCGTCGATCCGCAGATCGCCGCCGCGGTGGACGCCGCGGTGTCGCAGATGCGCGAGGAGCTGGGCGTTGCGGTCGAGGAAATCCACCTGGACTGGCAGGACCCGGTACGCATATTCGAGACCCTCTGGGCGGCCGGCCGCGGGATCGCCTACGGCAAGACCCTGGCGGACCGCCTGGACTTGCTCGACCCGGGGTTCGCCAGGCTTATCGAGGGGGCCGGGCGTTTCGACCTGGAGCAGTACCTGGATGCCAGCCGGGCGCGCGCGCAGTTCTCCAACCAGGTGCAGCAGTTGTTCGAGGGTTATGACCTGCTGCTGCTGCCGACGCTGCCGGTGTTGCCGTTCAGCGCCGATGCGGTCGCGCCGCCAGGCTTCGAGCGCCCGGATTCGCTGGTGCCATGGGCGGCGTGGACCCCCTTCACCTATCCCTTCAACATCACCGGCAACCCGGCGGCGAGCATTCCCTGTGGCGTCAGCCGCGAGGGCCTGCCGATCGGCCTGCAGGTGGTGGGCGCGCGCCATCAGGAGGGCGCCGTGTTCAACCTGTGCGCCCACCTGGAGGCGATCAACCCCTGGGAGCAGCGCATCCCGGACTTGTGACCCGCGCGCCCAGAGCAGGCCGTGCAGAAGCCTGCCCGGCGTCACCTTTGCCAATCGCTTTTTGCATTCACGGATATAAAGGAGTCAAACGATGCCAAGTATCAATCGCCGAAAGTTTTTGAAAGGGGCTTCGATCGCCGGTGCGGCCGCCATGGCCGTCAGGATCAACCCGGATTTCCTGATGAGTTCGGCCTTCGCCGCCGAGGGCAGGACACTGACCTTCTACTCGGCGGAAAACCTGACCGGCAACTGGGACCCGTCCTCCCACAGCACGCTGGCGCAGATGAACCTGGAGAGTTTCGTGTTCGGTACGCTGTGCCGGGCGCCGATGACCATGGCCAACCCCGATGAACTGAAGATGGAGCTGGCCGAGTCGATCACGCCGATCGATCGCCACACCCTGGAAATCACCCTGAAGAAGGGCATCAGTTTCCATGATGGCAGCCCGTTCTCGGCCAGGGACGTGAAGGCCACCTTCGAGTACGCGTCGCGCCCGGATCGCCCGGCGCAGAACTATCCGGGAACCTGCAAGGTGCATGTGCTGGATGACTACACCTGCCGTGTCGACACCAGCGAGCAGGGTTATCCGGCCAGCCTCTATATCCTGTTGTCGGCGTTCCTGCCGATCATGTCCGCCAACGATATCGAGGCCGGCAGTCTGTCGCAGAGAGCGAATGGCACCGGGCCGTTCCGCTTCGTCGAACAGAAGGGCAACACCTCGGTGCTCGAGGCCTTCGACGGCTACTACCTGGGCAAGCCGAAGATCCCCGGCCTGAACTTCGTCTTCGTCGGCGATGCCACCACCCGGGTCATGGCGTTGCTCAATGGCGAGGCCGACCTGATCGAGCGCCTGGAGCCCGAGCAGATCCAGACCATCCAGAAACGCAAGGACATGGCGCTGCACAAGCTGGTCTCGGTGGAGAACAAGTACCTGTGGTTCCGCTGTTCCAAGCCGCCGTTCAATGACCCGCGGGTGCGCCTGGCCGCCTGCCACGCGATCGACCGCGAGATGATCCTCGAACTACTCGGCGAGGCCGGCCACCCCTGCGCCTCGCATATCTCGCCGGTCAAGTTCGGCTACACCGATGTGCCGAACTATCCGGAGTTCGACCCGCAGAAATGCCAGGCGCTGCTGGCCGAGGCCGGCTATCCGAACGGCCAGGGTCTGCCGCCGCTGGAGTACATCACTTCGGTCGGTTTCTACCCCAAGACCCAGGAGTACGGCGAGCTGATCACCGCCATGCTGCAGGCGCAGGGTTTCCCGGTGGAGCTCAACGTGATGGAAGTGGCCGCCTGGAACGAGCGGCTATACGACCGCCCCAATGGCGGCCCCGGCCATATGATCGACTGTGGCTGGGCTTCCGGCTCGCCGGAGCCGGATCTGGTGCTGCGCACCCACTTCCACTCCAGTTCAAAGCGCATCACCGGCATCGAGGACAAGGAAATCGATGCTGCGCTGGACAAGGAGCAGGGCATCGAGGACCTGGAGGAACGCAAGCGCGTGCTGCAGACGGAGACCCTGCCGCTGCTGGCGGCCAAGGTGCCGTCCTACGCGCTCTTCACCTCGGTGTTCTTCCATGCCATGCGCGCGGACCTGAAGGGGCTGTTCATCTACCCCAACGGGCAGATGGATGCCGCCGCCGCCGAGTACGTCTGAGAACCTGCTCACGATCTGCTGCGCGTCGGCCCTGCTGCGTTAAAAACAGGCTCGGAATGCTCATTTACCACTTGTAAACTCCGCTTCCTCGCCTGTTTTTGCCTTGCAGGACCTGGCTCGCGAGATCGTGAACAGGTTCTGAACCACGCGGCGCCGCCCGGCGCCGTCTTCTGAAACCCGCTGCATCCCGCCCGCTACGGCGGGAAGGGATGCCGCTGCCTGCCGACCGGGAGCACCGACGTGGACAAGCTCTATTACCTGGGCAAGCGATTGGGGCAGGGTGCCTTCATCGTCCTGCTCGTGTCCTTGCTGATCTTCACCTTGCTGCGGGTGATGTCGGGCGACCCGGTGCGCCTGATCGTCGGCGGCATGGCGCCCGATCACGTGGTCGAGCAGGCCGCCAGGGACCTGGGCCTGCGCGACCCGATGCTGGTGCAGTACGGCCGCTATCTGGCCGGGCTGGTGCAGGGCGACATGGGGCAATCCTTCATCCGCCCGAAGAGCGGCGCCACCATGGGCGGCGCGGCCTACGACGACCCGACCCGCAGCGAGCGCGCCGAAGTCGCCGAGCTGATCATGCGAGCGCTGCCCTATACCCTGCAACTGGCGGGGCTGGCTTTGCTCATCGCGTTGCTGGTATCGCTGGCGCTGGGCATACCCGCCGGCCTCAACCCCGGCAAGTGGCAGGACAAGCTGGCGTTCTTCACTGGCTCGATCTTCGTCTCGCTGCCCAACTTCTGGCTTGGCATCGTACTGATCCTGGTCCTCTCGGTGCAGCTCAAATGGGTGCCGGCGATCGGCTACGGTGGCTTCAGCTATACCTGGCTGCCGGCCATCGTGCTGGCGGTGGAGCTGATCCCCTTTCTCACCCGCACGCTGTCGGTGTCGATCGCCGAGATCATGACCCAGCCCTTCATCGCCGCGGCCCGCTCGCGCGGTATCGGCCGTGCACGGGTGGTGTTCGGCCATGCCCTGCGCAATGCCAGCGTGCCCTTGCTGAACCTGCTGGGCATCCAGCTCTCGGCGCTGATCGGCGGGGTGCTGGTGATCGAGTTCATCTTCGACTACCCGGGCCTGGGCCTGCTGACCATCCAGGCGGTGCTGCAGCGGGATTTCCCGCTGATCCAGGGCATCGCCATCCTGACCGCAGTCATCTTCGTCTGCATCAACATCATCGTCGACTTCATCGCGGTGCTCATCGACCCGCGTCTGGATCACTGACATGACCGATATTCTCAGCCATTCGCCAAGCGCCGGGGTGCAGCCGGTGGCATCGCCGGCCCGGCAGATACTGCAACTGGCCCTGGGCTCCTGGGGCGGCAGGATCGGCACACTGGTGTTCGCCATCATGGTCGCCGGCTGCCTGCTCTATCCCTGGTTGTCGGGCATCGACCCCAACGCGATGAACATCAAGTCGCGTTTCCTGCCGCCGCTGTTCTTCGATGGCTTCCAGTGGGCGCACCCGCTGGGGACCGACCAGCTCGGGCGCGATATGCTGGTGCGGGCCTGCATCGGCCTGCGCTATTCGCTGCTGATCGGCATCTGCACGGTGCTGCTGATGCTGGCCATCGGCTGCACCCTGGGCACCCTCTCCGGGTTCAAGGGGCGGCTGACCGATACGCTGATCATGCGCATCACCGATGTGCAGCTGTCGATCCCGATGATCATCCTGGCGATCGCCGTGCTGGGCGCGGCGCGGCCCTCGGTGGGGGCCATCATCCTCGTGCTGGGGCTGTCCGGCTGGCCGCTGTATGCCCGCGTGGTACGCAGCGCGGCGCTGGCCGAGCGCAACCGCGACTATGTGCGTAGCGCCCGCATCATGGGAGCTTCCGACCTGCGCATCATCGCGCTGCTGGTGGTACCCAACATCATCCCGCCGGTGCTGTTCGTCGCGGTGCTGGATATCGCGCGCATGGTGATCTGCGAGTCCATCCTGGGTTTCCTCGGCCTGGGCGTGCAGCCGCCGACCCCGACCTTCGGCAATGTCATCGCCGATGGCCGCAAATACCTGATCAATGCCTGGTGGATCGCCACCATTCCGGGACTGCTGCTGGTGGTTCTGCTGACCAGTATCAACCTCATGGGCTCGGCGCTGGAGCGTGCCCGCAACCGTGTCTACGGAGGCAAGTGATGAGCAGCCAGGTGAGCGTAAGCGTGGCGGATTTCTCGGTTGCCGTGGCGGCCACCGGCAAGCTGCTGGTCGACCGGGTGTCGTTCGCCATCGCCCCCGGCGAGGTGCTCGGGGTGATTGGCGACAGTGGCGCCGGCAAGACGGTGCTGGCCAAGGCGCTGGCCGGCTGGCTGGGGCGCGACCTCGCCGCGCTCGGCGGTACCCTGCGGGTCGGTGAGTCGAGCATCGCGGCGCCGCAACTGGCGTCCATGGCGCGTGGCCAGCGTACCCGCATCGGTTTCGTCGGCGGCGACCCGAGCAGTGCGCTGAACCCCACGCTGACGGTCGGCAAGCAATTGATGGAACGCCTGCGCGCGGCGCGGCCGGGTATCGGCCGGGCGGAAGGGCGGCGGCGCATCGTGCAGTTGCTCAGCGACGTGCGCATCCCTTCGCCGGAGGCGCGGCTGGAGGAATATCCGTTCCAGTTCAGCGGCGGCATGCTGCAGCGGGTGATGATCGTCGATGCCCTGCTGGGCGATCCGGACTTTCTGGTCGCCGACAATATCACCCAGCCGCTGGATGTGACTGTCGGCGCGCAGATCCTGCGGCTGGTCCGCCGGGTCGCGCGCGAGCACCGCACCGCCATCCTCTACCTGACCAGCTCGCCGGCGATTGCCCGCGACGTGGCCGACCGCCTGCTGGTCCTCGATCAGGGCGCGGTGGTGGAGGAGGGTGAGTCGCACGCCCTGCTGGGCGACCCCGCGCATGCCGCCACGCGGCGGCTGATCGCCCAGCAGCCGGGGCTCTGGCGCAATGTCGAGGCGCGGCCGGTGCACAGCCATGAAGGCGTCATGCCCTCCATGGCGGTGCTCGATGTGGCCCAGACCTACCACCACCAGCGCCGTGCGGTGAAAGCCGTGCGCCAGGCGACCTTCGATGTCTTCCCCGGCGAGAACTTCGCCATCGTCGGCGAATCGGGCTGCGGCAAGTCGACCCTGACACGTATCCTCGCCTGGCTGGAAATACCCGAGAAGGGCGATATCGAGCTGTTCGGCCAGTCCCTCAGCTTCCTGCCGAAGAAGCAACTGGTGAAGCTGCGCCAGCAGTTTCAGTTGTTGTTGCAGGACCCGTTCAACTCGCTGCCGCCACGCATGACCATCGGCCGCATGATCGCCGAGCCGCTGCTGATCCACCAGCGGCTGGGCAAGGCGCAATTGCGCGAGCGGGTGCTCGCGGCCATGGCCGAGGTCGGTCTGGACCCTGCGCTGCACGACCACCTGGCGCTGAACCTGAACGGCGCCCAGCGCCAGCGCATCGCCATCGCCCGGGCGCTGATCCTGTCGCCTAAGCTGATCATCCTCGATGAAACCCTCAGCTCGCTGGACCCGGGCGAACAGCAGAAGCTGCTGGAGCTGTTCGATCGCCTGCAGAAGAAGCACGGCCTGACCTACATCTTCATTTCCCACGACCTGGCGATGGTGCGCCGCAGTTGCGATCGGATCGCGGTGATGTACCTGGGCGAGATGGTCGAGGTCACGGATAACCAGACACTTTTCAGCAACCCTGGCCATCCTTATACCCGCGCCTTGCTCAGCGCCGTATCGACCCTCGAGGACAACCCCTTCGCCGCCAGCGAGTACCTGCTCGAAGGCGAGCCACCGAGCCCGATCGACGTGCCGCAGGGCTGCGCGTTCCGCACCCGCTGCCCCAGGGCCATGGAGATCTGCGCCAGTGTCTCGCCGACGCTGGACCGCCGCGAGGGCGCGGCCGGCTACACCGCCTGCCACCTCAACCGCCGCCCGCCAGCGGTCGAGTCGCCGCTCACACGGGGTCTGGCCTGATGCGCGCCGCGCCGCAGCGCCATGGCGGCCTACCTGACTTCGCCGCAGGCATGGGGCAGACTGGCGCTTTTGCCCAGGAGCGACCGCCATGCTGAGCCAACCCCGTTTCGATGAAATCATGCGCCGCCTGACGCTGCAGCAGCGTGTCAGCGTGCTGGAGCTGGCCGAGGCCCTGCATGTCTCGGACGAGACCATCCGCCGCGACCTCAAGGGGCTGGAGGAACTGGGCAAGCTGCGGCGCATCCATGGCGGGGCGATCCTGCCCAACACCAGCACCGAGCAACCGCTCGGCGTGCGCAGCCGTATCCGCCCGCAGGAAAAGGCGCGCATTGCGCAGAAGGCCCTGGGGCTGATCCGCGACGGCATGTCGATCTTCCTCGACACCGGCACCACCACCCAGGCGCTGGCCGCCCGGCTGGATCGCTTCGGCTCGCTGAACCTGTTCACCAACTCGCTGGATATCGCGCAACTGCTCAACCAGACCAGCGACAACCGCGTGACGCTGGTGCCCGGCAGCGTCCGCCGCAACGACAGCGCGCTGATCGGCAGCCACACCCTGGCGTTCGTCGAGCAGTTCCACTTCGACATTGCCTTCATGGGCATCGGCGGCATCGACCTCGAGGTCGGCTTCATGGACTACGAGGAACCCGAGGCGCTGCTGCGCCGACTGCTGTGCAGCCATGCCAAGCAGCGGGTGATCCTGGCCGACTCGGGCAAGGTCGGGCTGCGCACCTTCATTCGCACCATCCCCTTCGACCAGGTGGACTGCCTGGTCACCAGCAAACCTTTGCCGGACGCATTCGCCGTCTGTCTGGAGCAGGCCAATGTCACAGTGCTTACCCCCTAGCGCCATCGATATAGAGGGTTTCGACCAGTTGTTCGCCGAGAGTTCACGCATCGGCGCCACCCCGGCCGGCGGCCTGCACCGCCTGGCGGCCTCGCGCGAAGATGGGCAGGTGCGCGACCTGCTCAGCCAGTGGCTCGAGGCGCATGACCTCGACGTCAGGGTCGACCCGGCAGGCAATCTGTTCGGCCTGGCCACCTTCGACCCCGCCGCGCCCTATATCCTCTGTGGTTCCCATCTCGACAGCCAGCCGACCGCGGGCCGTTTCGACGGCGCCTATGGCGTGATCGCCGGCGCCGTGGCGGTGGCCCGGGTCTCCCGTCTGCATCGCCAGGCCGGTGTCGCGCCGCGCTTCAACCTGGCGCTGGTCGACTGGACCAACGAAGAGGGCGCGCGCTTCCAGCCGAGCCTGATCGGCAGCTCCTACTTCATCGGCGAGCTGGATGCGGCGCAGGCCCACGCCGCCACCGATGCCAAGGGGGTGACGCTCGGCCAGGCGCTCGGCGAGATCGGTTACCTGGGCGCCGCCCGTGTCGAATTGCCGGTGGCCGGCTATGCCGAAGTGCATGTCGAGCAGGGCACCGGCCTGTCCGAGCGCGCCGCGGCCATCGGCGTGGTGCGCAGCACCTGGGCGGCGATCAAGCTGTCGCTGCGTTTCAACGGTGTCCAGGCCCACACCGGGCCGACGCCGATGGCCGCGCGCATCGATGCACTGTGGGCGGCGGCACGCTGCATCGATGCCACCCGGCGTCTGAGCGACGAATTCGGCAGCGCTTTGCATTCCTCGGTGGGCAAGCTGGATATCTACCCCAATTCGCCGAACGTGGTGCCGTCGCGGGTGACCTGCTTCGTCGAGCTGCGCTCGGCGCGACCGGCGCTGTTGGAGGAAGCCTGCGCACGCCTGCACAGCGAGCTCGACGCTGTCGCCAGTGCGACCGGTTGCGGCTATCAGGTGCTCAGCGAACAGGTGCGCGCGCCGGCGCACCTGGAACCAGCCCTGGGCGATGCCGTGCAGGCGATTTGCCATGAGCTGGCGCTGCCCTGCGTGGACAGCGTCACCGTGTCCGGCCATGACGCCATCAGCATGAGCCGCAAGTATCCGAGCGTGCTGGTGTTCATCCCCAGCGAGGGCGGTATCGCCCACAACGAGGGCGAGCTGACCCAGGAACGTGACTTGCATAACGGCCTGCATGTGCTCACCGAATTTCTCTATCGCGCCAGTATTGGCCGCCTTGCCCTGTAAGAGCGGAGGAGTTGTCTCATGCTGTCCAGCCCTCTCGAACGACTGAATGACTGCCTGGGAACCCTGGGCTTCGCCGCCGCCAGCGAACCCGTGGAGGTGACCGCCGCGGTGGCCTCGCCGTTGCGCCTGGCCACGGAATGGCAGGGTTATGCATTCGAGTGCCAGGGCGCGCGTTACCACGCCAAGGTGCTGTTCGACGATACCGCGGCCTGGATCGACGTGCCCGCCAGCGCCCGTGCCAGCCAGTTGTTCGCCGCCAGCGGGGTGACCCCTGAACTGGTGGCCCAGGCCCCGCAACAGGGCGTGCTGGTGTTCGCCGCCTTGCCCGAGGGCAGCCGCTGGAGCCGGGTCGACGACCTGCTGTCGGCCGAGCGCCTGACCCAGTTGTTCGCGGCGAAAAAGGCCCTGCATGCCTGCCCGGCCGCGCCGCTCGGGCGCACCCCGCTGGAAACCCTGGACTGGCTGCGCCGGCGCTGTGTACAGGACCGGGTGCTGCTGCCGGAAGACGCGGCCTGGATCGACCAGTGCATCGATCTGGTGCGGGCCGCCCTGACGCGCTCCGGCTGGCGCGTCACGCCGATCCACGGCGACGGGGTGGCGAGCAATGTCATCCTCGCCGGCGAGCGCCTGATGCTGGTGGATTTCGACCGTTCCAGCCTGTTCGACCCCTGGTACGACCTGGCTGCCACCCTCAACGAGCTGTACCAGTTCGAGGACCAGTGGCGCCTCGGCATCGAGTTGTGGAACGGCGCCTGCCGCGAGCCGGATTACGCCCGCTGCCGCCTGCATGCCCTGCTCGATGACTGGATATGGACGCTCTGGGGGCTGTGGGCCGGCAGTGTCACCCAGCGTGAGGTGGAATTCTCCAAGGTCGGCCAGTGGACCCTGTTGCGCCTGCGCGACGGCCTGGCCGATCCACGCTTCGAAAGCTGGCTGCGATTGCTCTGAGGAGGCGACGATGAAAACCCTGGGTACTGCACAGACTCCACCGGAACAGGCGCTGGAGGCGGCCATCCACGGCCTGCCCGAATGGCGCGGCAAGGCTGCCAGCTATGCACCGGTCAGCGGGGGTATTTCCAATACCAACTGGCGTGTGCATATCGCCGGGGCGCCATGCGATTATTTCGTGAAGATTCCGGGCACCGGCACCGAGATGTTCATCCGCCGCGATACCGCCCATGACGCCAGCCTGAAGGCCGCGGCGACCGGCTATGGGGTTCCGGTGGTCGGCTATCTGCCGGAGCAGGGCGTGGAAATCTTCGAGTTCATCGAAGGCTGGCGCCCAGCCAGCAACCGGGACTTCCTCGAGCGTGACGTGCGCCTGGGGGCGGCCCGTGGCCTCAAGGCGTTCAACTCGCAGGGCTCGCTGATCCAGACCAAGACGGTGTTCGACATGATCGACGAGCACTACCGGCAGGTTCGCGAGCTGGGCGCGAGCACGCCGCCGGACCATGACTGGCTGACCCTGCAGTACCAGCGTGCGCGCCAGGCGCTGGAAGCCTCGGGGCTGGACCTGGTGCCCTGCATGAACGACACCCTGGCCGGCAATTTCATGCTCAACCAGGCCGGCGACATCCGCCTGGTGGACTTCGAATACGCCTCCAACAACGATCGCCACTACGAACTGGCGTTGTGGTTCGGCGAAATGTTCTTCCCCGAGGCGCTGGAGCTGGAAGTGATCGAGGACTACTTCGGTGCCGTGCGCCCGCGGGACGTGGCGCGCATCAAGTTGCACAAGGCGCTGGCCGACCTGAAGTGGTCGACCTGGGCCATGGTGCAACGGGCGGTCTCATCGCTGGAATTCGACTATTACAAATATGGCTTCTGGAAGCACATGCGCGCCCGTAGCGTGATGCGCAACTCCCAGTGGGAATCCTGGCTGCGCCAGGTCTGAAAACGAGGTAATCCATGTCGCTGACACCTGAACAGATCGACCAGTTCACCGCCTTCGCGCACCAGTTGGCACGGGTCGCCGGCGAGGCCGCGATGCCGCACTTCCGCGTGCCCCTGGCCGTCGTGGACAAGGGCAAGGCCGGCTACGATCCGGTCACGGTGGCCGACCAGGGCGCCGAACGCGCCATGCGTGAACTGATCGCCACGCGCTACCCGGGGCATGGCGTGCTCGGTGAGGAGGAGGCCAGTGTCACCGGCAGCGAGCCCTATACCTGGGTGCTCGACCCCATCGACGGCACCCGTGCCTTTATCACCGGCCTGCCGCTGTGGGGCACCCTGATCGCGCTCAATGACGGCGCCCGCCCGCGCATCGGCGTCATGAACCAGCCGTTCACCGGCGAGCGTTACCTGGGTACGCCAAACGGTGCCTGGCTCAACGGCGTACCCATCGCCACGCGTCCCTGCGCCGACCTCGCGCAGGCGCGGGTGATGGCCACCAGCCTGGAAATCTTCACCACACCAGCGTTGCGCGCCGGCTTCGAGGCGATTGCCGGTGAAGCCCAGTTGCTGCGCATGGGTGGCGATTGCTATGCCTACTGCCTGCTGGCGCAGGGGCTGGTGGACGTGGTGATCGAGGCGAGCCTGATGCCCTATGACGTGCAGGCGCTGATCCCGATCGTCGAGGCGGCGGGCGGGCGCATGACCACCTGGGACGGTGGCGACGCCCAGCACGGCGGCGCCATCCTCGCCTGTGGCGACCCGGCCCTGCATGCCCGGCTGCTCGAGCGGCTCAGGCCCTATGTGGACGGGCAGCCCTGATCCTCGTCAGGCCCTGTCGGCCTGTAGCTCTGGCGTAGGGTGCGCCGTGCGCACCAACGATAGCGGCACCGTGCGCACCCAGGCACTCGGCGCACCCTGGGCAAACCCACCGTTACCCACTGCGCCACTGGATATTTGACGCGATACTGGCAGCACCAGCGTGATGCCCGTCAACAAGCGCTCAGTTCCCATGCCTGTCTCCAGGCGTGGGGGGATTCAGGCTGACCAGCAGTACACCGCCGATCACCGCCAGCAGAGCCAGCAGCATGGCGGGGCTGGCCGATTCGCCGAGCAGGCCGACGGCGATGGCGGTGCCGGCGATGGCGGCTACCGCGCCGACCTGGCTGAGATAGACCGGGCCGGCGATGCGTTGCAGGAGGAAGAACAGTGCGTAGGTGAGGGCGAACAGGGCTGTCTGCGCCGCCAGTTGCGCAGGCACGGCCCGCCCGCCCTGTTCCGGCAGCCAGGGGGCTCCGCCCAGCAGTACCACGGGCAATAATTGCAGCGCGGCGGCCAGCAGCATGCCGGGCGCCAGGGACAGCGGGCTGGCGCCGGCGGGCCAGTGGCGCGTGCGGTAGATATTGCCCAGCGCCAGCAGCACCGGCGTGCACAGCAGCGCCAGCGCCCAGGGGCTGGGGTTTGCCCCGGCGAATTTGTCCAGGGTCAGCAGCACTGCGCCCAGCAGGCCGAGCAGGAGCCCGGCCAGGCGTAGAGGGCGCAGGCGTTCCATGTTCAATGACAGTGCCATGAGATAGGTGAACAGCGGCGGGAAGGCCAGGCATATCGAGGCGAAGCCGGCGCCGGTGTGCGTCACGGCACTGAACAGCAGGGAATGCGGCAGGCTGGCGCTGAGCAGCGCGGCGACCAGGTAGTAGCGAAAGTGTTGTTTGCGCAACCCCGGATATTCGCCCCTGGCGACGGCCAGCAGCGCCAGCAGCAGGCCGCTGCCCAGCAGGCTCAGCATCAGGAAGCTCAGCGGCTGCCAGCCGCTGGCGACGGCCTGTTTGACCAGATTGTTGGTCAGGCCCATCAGGCCGCCGGTGCTGACCAGCAGGAGCAGAGGAAGCCAGAGGCTGGTGTGACGGTTTGCCATGTCGGCTCCCTTGCCGGTGGGGTATGATCGCGACAGTCTCGATGAAAAGTATCTTAGTATCAAGATAAGTGGAGCGTCATATGCCGGATCGCGCTGAAATCGCCATGGCCCAGTGGCAAGCGCAACGCCCGGACCTCGATCCTCTGCCGATGGGCGTGCTGGGGCGGCTGGGGGAAGCGGCGCAGGTGGTTGCCCGCGACCATCTCAACCCGCTGTTCGCCGAGCATGGCCTGCAATCCGGCGAGTTCGACGTGCTGGCCACCTTGCGCCGCTCGGGCGAGCCCTATGCGCTGACGCCGACGGTGCTGTACGAGAGCGCGATGATTTCGTCAGGCGGCATGACCAACCGTATCGACCGGTTGGAAAGAGCCGGGCTGATCGAGCGCCGCAAGCACCCCCATGACCGGCGTGGCGTGCTGGTGGCCCTGACCCAGCAAGGGTTCGCGCTGATCGAGGAACTGATGACGCTGCACGTGGCGAACGAGCAGCGTGTACTGGCGGGAATGAGCAGGGAAGAGCAACGGGCGCTCTACGAGCTGCTGGGCAAGTTGCTCAGGGGATGTTAGCAGGGCGATCGTGCTATGCAGTTATCAACGGCAAGGCGCTTCGATAAAAGCGCTGGAGGCTGAAAGCTGGACGAAAAATATCGGCTACACGTTCTTTCGTCCAGCCGCCAGCCCTAGACCTGCACGCCCTGGCTGCGCAGATAGTCGTCGTAGCTGCCGCTGAAGTCGGTCACGCCATTCTCCGACAGCTCGATGATACGGCTGGCCAGGGAACTGACGAACTCGCGGTCGTGGCTGACGAAGACCAGCGTGCCCGGGTAGTTCTCCAGCGCCAGGTTGAGCGCCTCGATGGATTCCATGTCCAGGTGGTTGGTCGGTTCGTCCATCACCAGCACGTTGGGCTTCTGCAGGATCAGCTTGCCGAACAGCATGCGGCCCTGCTCGCCACCGGAAATCACTTTCACCGACTTCTGGATTTCATCGTTGGAAAACAGCATGCGCCCCAGGGTGCCGCGGATCAGTTGCTCGCCGCCCTGGGTCCATTGGCCCATCCAGTCGAACAGGCTGAGATCCTCGGCGAAGTCGTCGGCATGGTCCTGGGCGAAGTAACCGATCTCGGCACTCTCGGTCCATTTCACCTCGCCGTTCATGGCCGGCATGTCGCCAACCAGGGTGCGCAGCAGCGTGGTCTTGCCGATACCGTTGGGGCCGATGATCGCCACGCGCTCGCCGGCCTCGATCAGCAGGTTGAGGTTCTTGAACAGCGCCGTGCCGTCGTAGCCCTGGCTCACTGCCTCAAGGGTGACCGCCTGGCGGTGCAGCTTCTTGGTCTGCTCGAAACGGATGAACGGGCTGACACGGCTGGACGGCTTGACCTCGGCCAGTTGGATCTTGTCGATCTGCTTGGCCCGCGAAGTGGCCTGCTTGGCCTTGGAGGCGTTGGCGGAGAAACGGCTGACGAAGGTCTGCAATTCGGCGATCTGTGCTTTCTTCTTGGCGTTATCCGACAGCAGTTGTTCACGTGATTGCGTCGCGGCGGTCATGTACTCGTCGTAGTTGCCGGGGAACAGGCGCAGCTCGCCGTAGTCCAGGTCGGCCATGTGCGTGCACACGCTGTTAAGGAAGTGACGATCGTGGGAAATGATGATCATGGTGCTGTTGCGTACGGTCAGTACGCTTTCCAGCCAGCGGATGGTGTTGATATCCAGGTGGTTGGTCGGTTCGTCCAGCAACAGTACCTCAGGGTCGGAGAACAGCGCTTGCGCCAGCAGCACGCGCAGCTTCCAGCCCGGTGCCACGGCGTTCATGGGGCCGAAGTGCTGGTCCAGCGGAATGCCCAGGCCCAGCAGCAATTCGCCGGCACGGGACTCGGCGGTATAGCCGTCGAACTCGGCGAACTGTACTTCCAGCTCGGCCACGGCCATGCCGTCTTCCTCGCTCATTTCCGGCAGCGCGTAGATCCGGTCGCGCTCGGCCTTGACCTGCCAGAGTTCCTCATGGCCCATGATCACGGTGTCGATGACCGTGAAGTCTTCGTAGGCGAACTGGTCCTGGCGCAGCTTGCCCAGGCGCACGTTGGGTTCGAGCATCACCTGTCCACCCGAAGGCTCCAGCTCGCCGCCAAGAATCTTCATGAAGGTCGACTTGCCGCAGCCATTGGCGCCGATCAGGCCGTAGCGGTTGCCTCCGGAGAACTTGACGGAAACGTTTTCGAACAGCGGCTTGGCGCCGAACTGCATGGTGATGTTAGCGGTAGAAATCAAGGGTTTGTCCTGCGGGTGTTACAGCGGTGGTTAATCGCCTTCCTCGGTTGCCTGTACCAATTCCGTACCATTTTTGATTCTGGCAGGCAGCTTTTCGAGCTCGTTCCAATCGGAGGCCGAGCTCAGCCATTTGGCATAGGTCGAGAGCAACATCTGCACGCTATGCCCGAGCTGGCTTGCTATGAACGCGGGGTTCATACCGGCCATCAGGCACATGGTTGCGTAGGTGTGTCGGGCGTCGTATTGCCGGCGCCTACGGATACCCAAGGCATCCAGCGCGGCGTGAAAGTGCTTAATAGTAACACTTGGCTCCTTGATCCACAGCCCGCCTTTGCTTGGTGGGAAGACGAAAGGGCTTTCGGCGAATGAGGATGCCGAGGCCATCTTCTTCAGCTTGGCGATGCGTCTCGCTTCTTGTAGAGCGTTCAGTGCCCGCTCATTGAGCAGAACCTGGCGTTCGTGCTTGGTTTTCACCCGTTCCTGAATCTCTCTGTCGACCACGATTCGGCAGACGTGGGCGCGACACTCTTCTTCGTCGATTTCATCCCAGCGAAGGGCCATTGCTTCGCCAGGACGCATGCCTGTGAAAAACATGAATTCGTAGAAAGCAGCATAAATTCGTGAATATCGGCTGAGATTGGCGTAGAGATATCCGATGATCTGCTCGGCTTCGTCACGGCTGAATGGGTCGATTATCTTCTTGGCCTTTCGTGGTTTCTCAATTCGGGCAGCTGGATTCTTGGCTATAAGGTCGTCATTAACGGCTGCTTCCAAGATGCTGGAAAGCTTTACCAGCGCATTACGCTTCACGCTGTTTGATGA
Organism: Stutzerimonas kirkiae; assembly: GCF_004327335.1. Classification (GTDB taxonomy): domain Bacteria; phylum Pseudomonadota; class Gammaproteobacteria; order Pseudomonadales; family Pseudomonadaceae; genus Stutzerimonas; species Stutzerimonas kirkiae. The sequence continues at coordinate 113,770 of NZ_QJUO01000007.1, forward strand.
CCACTCTGTGTTCGTTATGATTCGTCGGATGGTGGTCGGGGTGATCAGGTCAATTCGTTTCAGGGCAATATGTGGTATCCAATAATTGTTCAGCGAGCTCTTGTAGTTGTTGCGAGTACCTTTGACGATCTCCCGGCTATCTAACCAGAGCTGCGTATATTCCCCAAAAGAAGGGATTTTCATCTTAGCCGATTCGGCCAGAGCCGAGTTTGGGAAGAATTCGGCATATTTAGCCTCATCCATTATCCCCAGCTTGATGGATTGAATTACTTGATCTCGAAGATTGGATGCAATCTTGATCCCTTTTTGCGTCGGGGAATAGGGTAGCGTTTCACATCGTCGCGTTCCTTCCCACATGAAGCGGATTCGGATTGACTGTCCGATGATTTCCACTCCTGTGGGCAAGTCCACTGGCTTTCGAGCCATTCCTCATATCTCCTTTTGCTATAAATTATTTGGCGACCTTTTTTTATCCAAACGCCTTCGGGAATTTGTTTACGTGCTCGGCGTGCCTGAAGCGCACGCACGCTGGTACCAAGCAACTCGGCCATTTGCTTTTCAGAAATCTTGTCCAGGGTAAAAGGCCGCCCTGTAGCGGCAGTAGCTAATCGCTCTTTTGTGCTCATTGACCCAGCTCTCATCCCTCCGTCTCTTGATGTCCATATCGTGAGCAGAATTTTTCGCTGAGACAGGTCAATCTGCACCCTTGGGAGGGGCACGGAACGGTGGCACGAAGTACCTTCGAGGGAAGTCCGTTAGTGGGTATGTCGGATAGAGATCATCGACAGAGCGGGCTATTGCTTAGAATGGGCCATAGGCGCCAGCCTATAAGCAAGCAGGCTGCGGCCCATGTGGCTATGGGCATTCGGAGGTTTAATAGCGAACTGTGGACGTTGGAACGCGCCCCTTTGAGCAGCTCTGCCAACCACAGGATCGGGGCTACGTGGAAGGCAGCCAATAGCAGCAGCTTCACCAATGCAACCTTGATCTGGCTGATACATACGTCTGTAGAGCCAGCAGTGTTTGGCTGTGCGATGGATGTTTCGATTGTGATGGTCAGCAGAAGCAGTGGCGGCATGCAGATGATCAAGGTTCGCCAGGGTGATCTGCGAAGGTTCTTCGAGTGAGGCATATCAGTGCTCCGATGGATGTGAGTCCTCATCCGAACACGGAGCCGTAAATATGCAATAGCTAATCCCTAATCCTTCTGAACAGATGGTGCTGCTGATTTTACGAAGATCCTTTGGTATCCGTCATAGGCAGCATCGTAAAAATAGCCTGTCTTCACCATAGATAAGGACGCTGAGGTAGTTTGTCTTTTGCATTTGCTCTGGTTGTGATTTTCGGCATGGTGAAAACAGGCTTGTTTCTCCATAGATAGGCAGGGTGAGGATTCCCGTCTAGATGGCGAGCGTTTCAATGTGAGAACAGCCTATGGTGAGTGCAGATTGGTTTTCCCATAGATAGAGGTCGCAAAGTATTCAATATGTCTTTAGCGAATTCCTTGGGCTATATGTAGGTGAGCTGCCTGTAGCGTATGGCGAAAACAGAAAATTTTCCGATATAGATAGTTTATGGTGAAAAGCTATAGACGTTGATTAGTCTGTGAGGGCCAGCTGAATGTTAGGATCTGGTGTGGCTATGCCGAGGCACTGGCAGTAGAGGAGGTTGCAAGTGTGCATCTGATCAGGATGGAGAACTGATCGGCCGGAGCGGTTATGTGCCTCTCAGCTGTAGACCTGCACTGTGCTTCGGAAAAATGGCTCTGAGTAGGTCGCCGTCGCGTAGGAGAAGAGGTCGGCGATCTTGGTACGTTGCACACCCACCAGCAAATGGTCTGTCTCGTCGAAGTGCCTTCGCCCCATTGCGCACCGCATAAACACAAGGCGTAAAGTGCGGCGATGACTGGCTCTTCATACAGAATGGTCGATTGGCCTCGCTCGAAGGATCTTCGTGTGTCCTCATCCAGCAGGGGCTAGAGCTTTATCGTGATCGTAGCCTCAGCATCACCTTCCTCGGCCGTGCTCGTACTGCTCTGTTACCCAGGGTTATACCCACGCTTGGCATCATGACTCCCTGTTAGATCTCCTAGGGGGCGCAGTTACGACTGATTTTAGCCGCTGCTTGTTTCTTCATTATGACGTGAGCGCGCTCAGTGATAACTGTCCCAGTTTAGGTAGCAAATTGCCTGCTCAGAGAGTGCGGCCTAGCGCAGGATGAAGCCTCCAAACCCATCGTCTCAAGAGGATGAAATTTTGCTTATTCATATCAATAGCATCAAAGAGGAACTTAACGATCTGCATAGGGATCTGGTTGCCCATGCAAAAGTTGAGGTGAACAATTTTTGGGATGAGGCAAGAGCATCCAAAAAAGTCATGGCTCGCGGGGTGGCTATTTCCGAAAAGGGTAATTATGTCAATATTTACTGGTTAAAAATCGTCTATCGCCGACATGCAGACGGGCCTCAGGAAAAGCCATTTTTGATTCGTCTGCCAAAAGGGCGCACGTTTCGGTTTTCGCGTAAATCCATGGGGAGAATGGATGCATTTACGGAGAGTTTGTTTATTCGGTATGAGGATAAATTTGAGATTCTTCGGGAGCTGATTTCGAAAAATAAGAAAATTTATCTGGATCTGAGCCGAATGGAATCGCTTCTTGAGCGAAAACGCTAAAGGTCCTTGCTGGAGACGCCTGAACTGCCACTGTCACCTGATGCTGATTACCTGGTATCAGGTGACAGTGCTGTTTGTGTTGAAAGGCTTCTTATCTACCTAAGGGCTTTGTAGGTGATCCCGTCATTATCCATTGAGATAATCTTGAGTTTTACGCCACATATATCTGCTGCAGCATACTGCGGGATCGGGTGCTGTCGGATAGTGTCGTTCTCTAAGACTGTCACCATTGCTACGGGGCCAATGGGGGAGTACATAACCTCATTATATACGGCCTTACAAGTGGCAGTAAGTGCGGTTTTGGGGAGTGTTATCTCGCATCTCGTTCCGTGTTTTGCCCCGCCACTCCACTCCTTAAGTTGACCTTGTCTCTCTGAAAGACTACTTAGAGGTGAGACGGTATAGTATTTTTCATAAAAGCTTCCATCTGAATTTATTGCGAAGAGCAGTTCTCTTTGATCCTTGAGTAGTTGATCATAATAAGTACGCTGGATAAATGGTATCCAAACGCCGGGTGAGGTTTCAACGCTTCCATAAATCTTATGCTTGCCTTTTGGTATCGTCCATCCAGAGCTGAATCCGTCTGAATAATATATGTCGCTTGGGCAATTTACATATTTGTCCATCTGGGTGCTGCTGCTCGCCTCGAGAATAATGGCACCTGGGGTGGATTTGTATAGAGTGTTGTAGTGTAGGTGATGTAGTTCTGAGGTTGTACGTATCTCGCTCTGGGACACTGTTTCAAAATTTCTATTGGTGAAAGAACATCCCATCAAAATAATGCAGGTTGAGAGTGTGGCTATAGTCCGCATATCAGTAGACTCCTATCGGCGGGTGATTTTTTCTCTTCTGATAATCCATCTCGGTCGCTAACCAATAGGAGTGATCAATGGACTTGACCGTACGTAATGCTGCTGCAATATCCTCCATTGTGGCTGTCGAACTCTCAACCGCATAGCGGTTAAAGAATGTGATGAAGATATTTGATTTATAACCGCCTCTATCGGCTGGTGCAAAACCTGGCGCGTACATGGAGTTGGTAATGGAAAGAACTATGGAAACTGGTTGTTCTTCGTTTTCTTTACTAGACACATGTCCAGAAATTGTGACGTATTTCTCTTTCAGGATTTCAACCGTAGATTTGGCACCAAGAGCTTTTCTCAGGTCATCAACAGTCTGATTGAAGCATTCTAGGTAGGCCTGATTCAGGTCTAGTTGCTCGTTTACGCCCCGATAACAGATTGACCCAGAGAACTTTGTTCGAGGATCTGGTCCGCCGGTGTTCGATCCTAGCAAGAGTAGCCCTGCCGCCCCCGCTGCACCGGTTCCTCCCCCGACCGCACCTATGGCGTTAGTACTAAAAGCTGCTAGGTCGCTAGAACTAGGGCCTTGATTTGTATCTAACGACGCCGCTGTGTTCTGATCAATTGCAGAATGGATATACCTCTGCGTGAACACCGGCGTGGATATAGCGAAGCTAGTTGCAGAGAATTTTCCAGCAGGTACGGTTTGTAAATCTGGCATTCCCGCTAGGGCTAAGACCTTGACGCTGTCTGATACATCTACAAATTCAAGTGGTTTGGCATTGGCATATCGTAGCGTGGTTGACTCGTTAGTCTGGTAGCCATATTTAAGTCCATCGCGTTCAAAGTATGTCATGTTGGGTGATGGAATTATCTCATTCAGGATCTGTGCGCATCCAGAGATACTGACTAGGATTCCTATCGTTACGGCCATACAAGATGATCTTAAAATTCTAGGCATACGGCTACCTATCATGGTGAGTCGGTTACGGGGTTGGCTGTCTGGATTGTTTAAGGGCTACATGTACACTCATGTCGTGCGATGGATATGCCGTTTAAGACTTGGGGTTTTTCTCGTTAGGGCTTTCCTTCAATACACTGGTAACAGTGCCTTCCTTGATGCCGAGTAGAACTGCCGCGCGATGGGCTTCTCCCCGGCGCCCTTTCTTGGTACCGGCGAGAACTTGATAAGTCGTCGCGCGATCTAGCCCGTGCTCATCGGCAAATTCCTTGATGGTTTTCCCTTGTGATTCGAGCCAGGCCTTGGCTTGTGCTGGGGTGCGAGTGGCGTGCATCATTCAAAACCGTTCAATAGCATTCAAAAGCGTGTAATTAGGCAGAGATTATCACTCGTTTGAGTGGTTTGAAAGGGGTTTTCTATCCGAATGAGTGGTGTTGGTGATCGTCTGCGCGAAGAGCGAGAACGATTGAGGTTCTCTCAGGCTGCCTTTGGTGAAATTGGTGGGGTGAAAGCTAACGCCCAAGGTAAATATGAGAAAGGAGAACGTAGCCCCGATGCTTCTTACCTTGCGGCTTTGGCAGAGAGGGGGGTTGATGTGCTCTACGTTGTTACCGGCTTGCGTACGCCATTGCAAGTGGACAGCTTGACAGCCGAGGAATCGCAGCTTCTCGAGCACTACCGGGCCATGAGTGAAAAAGGGCAAGAAGCTACGGGCCTTATCACCAAGGCATTGGTGTTGATGGCAGAGCAACAAGTCTGAAGAGACGTTGCTCCTCTATGCAGTGGCTCTTGCTCGGAGGCTTTATAGATCCATGTCTAGACAGCAGAAGTCACTCGTGTTGTCGAATCCATAGGGGTTGCCCATTACGTCGACACAGTCGTCCAGCATCAACATCCCTGTCGCGGGATTCAGATCAAGAGATGCTGGATCCCAGTCATCGGGATGGTGATATTCAAATTTTGTGGGCGTGAGAATTAGTTTCCCATCTACAAGTATGCCGCTCTGGTAATCAAGTTCATCATCTACGTAAATAGCCCTGAGTGTCTCATAAGTTATCTCCCAGGTTTTGTCGTGGCGATAATTTTTGAGCTTGAGATTTCTATCGCAATGTCCATTTTGGGGTAGCAGAACAGCTAGGAAATTTCTGATGGCGCGTATCATCTCGTATACCCTTTATCCGATGGATGTTCAGTGGAGCACTCTTGTGCGTGCTTCCAGTATCCATAGCTTTGAAAAAATGCAATCTAGATCTTTGATGAAAAGACCCTCCAGGCTGCTTCTCGCAATATTTTTAGAGCATTGCAATATGAAGATTTCTGAGGGCCGGGAAGAGGATGAACAGATAGCTCCGAAGGCTGGCTGGGTGACAGGCAGCCCCTCCATTTCGTGTAGATAATCAAAATGGTCAGCAGGAGCGTCTGTAACTCCTGCACTTGCTGATATTTGCAGATGGCAACGGTGAGCCGTCTGCAGGCAATGTGGCGTTGCATCATCCTATTGAGACCGCTCTCACTGACGCTGGATAATCTAGTGCGGTGTTTCAAGATAAGGCACGTGCTTCCCGACTCAAGGAAAGCAGCCCAAGGCTTTCCATTGACATCTGCGACGTGCTTCCATATGGCGGTTGATGGGGCATCCTGGACAGGTTGAACCGGCAGGCTCGATTTTTCGTGGGTTGATAGGTCGACGCCCGTTGGCATTCGAGTAGCTGCAGTCCTATCCCACGCTCAACTGAGGGGCTTTGGTATCCTTTTTTTAGCTCATTTCCCTAGCCCTTAGTGGCTGTTGCAGTGTCGTCGTCTCCCATTGAAACCATGGGTGCAACCAGTCTCTCGAACATGACTGAAGCGAGGTCGTGTCGGCCCGAGATAGCTGCAACAAGCGCCACGGAGCGATGCAGGCCGTAGGGGAGTTCGTTAAATCTAGACAGCTGCGAGGCCGCATTGTAGTGGTCTTCCACAAACTCACCGGAGTCGGTGACAAAACCACACTTTGTGCAGCTGATATCCAAAGACTCAATATCAGCATCAGGATTGTCAGCCTTGACCAGCGGGGAGCCACAATCGAGGCACTCTATATGATCTATTGCGTTACGCAGGGCTGCTGCGGGCCACTGTCTGTTGGGCCTCTCTCCTTCAGGAGCTACTCGGCCCTGGTCAACCTGGGCTGCCCTAGGTTGATCGAAGCCACCAGTCACATTCAGGCCGGCGGCGAAATTACTGACCATACGCGAAGCATGCAGGCAGATCGGGAGATTTATAACGACCATGGTCACCCAGACGGCACGCCTCCAAATCCACAGCTGTAGTCCCCTGTGGTAACGTCCAAGCTCCTCGCCTGGAGACTGGATATGTCAAAGATTCTGCAAATCACACCTTGCTCTGGTTGGTACTACGTCAGTGAAAATAACGTTGAACCGTTGTCTTTTGCGGTAGCAGCTTGGGGCGTAATTGAGAATGGGGATGTGGTCGGGTTGATTCCTGTGACTGACCCGGATCGGAAGTACCCACGGCTGGTGCCGGTCCCACCTCTGGGAGGACGTTATCTGCAAGAAGACGCTTTGAGCCCTACCCAGCGTGACCGTGCCAGAAGGGGCTGAACTATGAGTACAACGTCCACACACCCGCTGCTCAAGTTCCTGGCCAAGCTGCCTCAGTTCCAAACGAATCTGCTGATGGGCGGGGTTTTAGATATGCGCTCAGGGGCATTCGTCTCCAAATACGACGGAGGGGATGAACCAAAACACACCCACACGCTGTCCATCCGTTGGCCCGGCCAAGCGCCTGATGTCTTGGGCCTGGTAGAGGGTGAGAAATACGCCCGCCTGCAAGTTGAGGAAGCTGTCGCCTTGGGGGCAGACAGGTCGGCGCTTGTAATGGCGCTGCAAACCGCATTGTCTTAAACCATCCTGAAACACTGCCCCGCGCATACGCGGGGCACTCTGCCAGCCTATGGACGCAGACATCGACCCCACCACTGGCGACTTGAGCGGCGAGCGTATTAGCTCGCTGGCAAACGCCGTCTACATTCGCCTCAAAACGCCGCTCGGCTCTTGGTAGGCGGATGTGTCCCTGGGCTCACGCCTGCACGAACTTCAACGCTGCAAAGACCTAGCGCGCATCGGTAAGTTGGCTCAGCAATACGCCGAGCAGGCGCTGCAGCCGCTTCTGGATGACGGCCGCGCCTATAACTACAGAGCAGCCCCACAACGGCTGGCTGGCGCTGGTGGTTGTCCGTTATGCGGCGGGCAAGTCCTACTGGCTGAAGGCAAATCCGCTTGTCACAGGCAGCTATTGGCCGATTCTGTTGAAAAAGTCGTCTCAGCGGCAGCCTGCCGCTCAGGTGTGCCTGCTGTTGGAGTGGCTGCAAGCCACTTCAAATTGCCTTTCGGTGTTTCGCTGAGCGTTCTGGCTCAGGTTTGAAGGCTAATTCGAGGGTTTCTGCTCACAGCAGGCGTACCTATCCCGTGAGTGGCGGCCCGTGAGGCAAAAGCTTGGCCATGCGTCGCAGGTTTTGCACGGTCGCGGCCAAAGTGAATTCGTCGGTCGCCCCCGACAGGCCACGCAGTCGTAAACGGTCGAGTTTCATGATCCGTTTGAGGTGGGCGAAAAGCATCTCTACCTTCTTGCGCTCGCAGCGAGAGACAAGGTATTCCGGCGTATTGGCGATGCGTCGTGCCACGTCGCGGGCAGCCTCATGGATGCTGCGGACGATCTTCCGGTTCGGCGTGTTGGGGCAGCACTTTTCTTTCAACGGACAAGTGGCACAGTCGGTTTGGCTGGAGCGGTATATGACGGTGTTGGCCTTGGTCACCCGCGATCTTTGCTTAGTGAAAGTGCGCCACTGACTGCGTAGCGGTTTGCCGGCTGGGCAGCGGTATTCATTGGCCTCCGGATTCCAGAGGAAGTCGTTACTGGAGAGGCTGTCGTCCTTGCGCTCGGTCTTGTCCCAGACTGGGACATGCGGGTCGATGTTCTTTTCTTCGACCATCCAGGCCAGCATAGGGGCTGTGCCATAGGCGGTGTCCCCGATGAGGCGTTCTGGCGTGAGGTCGAACTGCTCTTCGACACGCGCCACCATCGTCCTGGTCGAATCGACTTCGGCGGTACGGTGCGCCGGAGTCGCCTCCACATCCATGATCACGCCGTGCTCAGTATCGATCAGGTAATTCGTGGAGTAGGCAAAGAAGGCCGGGCCGCCTGGCGCAGCAGTCCAACGGGACAGCGGATCGGTGAGCGAGATTTTCTTGGGAAGAGCTTCAGCCAGCGCCTCTTCATCAAGTGCTTCAAGGTACTCGCGCACAGCGCGGTTGCTGAGCGTGGGATCACGCCAATCGACTTCATCTCCCGCCACGCCACGCTGCCGGCTGGCATCCGCCTTGATGATGCTGGCGTCTACAGCGAAACCTTCGCCTTTGACCAGGCCAGCCGCCATGCAGCGCCGCAGCACCTCATTGAACAACCAGCGGAACAGGCCGCTGTCACGGAAGCGGCCGTGGCGATTCTTCGAGAAGGTCGAGTGATTGGGTACTTCGTCCTCCAGACCCAGCCGGCAGAACCAGCGATAGGCCAGGTTTAAATGCACCTCTTCGCACAGCTGTCGCTCGGAGCGGATGCCGTAGCAGTAGCCAACGACCAACATGCGCACCATCAACTCCGGATCAATCGAGGGGCGTCTGATGGGGCTGTAGAAGTCGGCCAGGTGTGTACGCAGATCGCTGAGATCCAGGCACTGGTCGATGCTACGTAAAAGGTGTTGGGGCGGAACGTGGTCTTCCAGATTGAACGAGTAGAACAGGCGCTGCTGTCCACTCGGTAGCTGTCCCATCATGCTGTTCGCCCCCGCGCTCGCTGATAGAGCAATTCTGCCGGCGACGTGGGTGGGGCAGCTACTTTTTCAACAGAATCGGCCGGTAGCAGTCGCTCACTAATGACCATTCCGATCCATAGCGGACTTCCGGTTGGGTGCCCAGGTTAGGTGCATTACTAAGCTTTTGCATTGAGGCCCAGCACTTCGCGGAGTGACTCGTTGTCAGGCCAGTGACGATGAATCAGCCACCAAACGCAGCCCTGGCCGATGGCGCGACTTATGCCACCAATTCCTTGAAGGTGGATAACGCATAAATTCACGATTTCCGATTGTTCTTTGGGGCTCTCGTTGTGGCCATGTGTCTCAAGCGATAAAAATCTGTAGAAGACGGTGTACAGGTCCGCAACGTCTGCCTCCTTAGCTTGCTGCTGAATGCTGGGTGGAGCACTTCGTTTTATCTGTTCGCGCTCGAGGTATCGAGCCGTTACTTCCTCACCCGTGATCCGGTCGAAGACCTGGGCGGTGCCTTCCTCTAGGTTCATCTTGAAGGCCTTCGCCAATTGAGCAGTACCAGCGCTGCTTTGGGATTCTGCATTTTCAATTGATCGAATGCCCCACAAGACCGTAATCAGTTGTTCCATCAGGCTTCGGCTCAAGATTCCCAGGCAGGCGGAGTTCGCTACGGCGCCCAAAGCTGCGGCTCCGCTCACCAACTCGGCTGCGCGCCTCAGCTGTTGACGAACAAAGTCGTCGCGGGGATCGGGCGCTCCTGTTGCTTTCATCTCCGAGGACGTGATCAGCAACGAAGCATGCGTCCTTAACGATTCAACTAGTTCGTCCGGTACTGATGCAGTGCTCATGCGGTTTTTGACACCTTTTTATCTGTGACGGATGCCGGTCAATGTAGCTGTCCCTTGATGCCAACTAACTAGGGTAGTGGTAACATCTGGCACATCCGACAGTAAGGGATTGGCGTCGTGATTGAACCCAAAAAACTGCGCAGTGCGGGGGATTTCCCCAACAAATCGGCAGTGGAGTACGCGACCATCCGGGTCGAGACTTCTCATCGCCTTGTCCCGTCGAATCTTCAGAATCCGCATTACAGGGATGAAGACATCGTCGCCGGGCTCTACGCGACCCCTACTGGTCGTCTTTCCTACAAGACGCTTTACCTAGACAGCGTCGAGCTGGCCGAGCGCTTTGTGGCACATCTCCACCAGGCTTTTCAGCGTCGTCCTTACGCGAATGAGTACTCCCTCAAGGTTGAGGTGATCACCACGACCCAAAAGGTCACTGCGACGAAGGGGAGAGCGAAGCATTCTGCTGCTGTCATCGAGACTCTCCTGGGAGATGCTTCCTAGCGCGGCCCCCAATCATGCCGGCATGGGATTGCCAACTACGAGGAGCACGGAAGTGATTCAGATCAACATGACTCGCGACGAGAAAGAAGCGGTGAATGAGATCGACAGGAGCCAGTTGCAAAGGCTGATCGACAAGTGCATCTACGAAGAACGAACTGGGGGGGGATTCACAGCCTTGGGCTCTTTCGTTGCGGGTTGTACGTAGCCTCAGCACTTCGCAATTTTGAACGCGCTCTGGCTGACTACAGCAAAGCGAAGTCCTCCAAAGAGCGTGAGGACACAAGAACCAGTGTGTTGCGAGCTGGAAGTGACCTGGTACATGCCGTCCAAGCCATGAAGGATCGAGTAGAAGCTGAACAGCGGGATGGCCAATTCTTCTACGTTGAAGAGCAGATATTGCCTCCCGTGAGTCTGCGCGACCAGCTGACGGTTCAGGTTAGCTACAAGTGGCTATATAGGCCCCCGTGACGGAGGTCAGGTACGCTGGGCAGGTGACTGATAGCGGGTCGTAAGAATATAGACTTTTGGCTCAGAGCATTGCGAACCGAGCCAAAATAAGCTAACAGATAGCATTGTGCCAGCGCTACGCGCATCCATGATGCCTAGAGGTTAAGGACAACCGCCAGACGCAAACATACTTGTGTCGATGCCCAGAAGGTCAGATAGGAGGGAATCATGTCGATCAGCATCCGTTTTTTACACGCGTTTCATGGAGACTGCATCCTTATCACTGTTGGTGCGGATGAGTCAGTGAAACGGATTCTCATTGATGGTGGACCCTCTAGCACCTTTAAAGCCGGCTCAGCCGGCGAGCTTCGACTTGCCTTGGCAGAGCTAGAGCAACAGGATAAATACATTGATCTTGTAATTCTTACTCATGTAGATGATGACCATATAGGCGGTCTCATCAAGGCGTTTGAAGTGCAAGGCGGACTTGCGAAACGCGCAAAAAGAGTGATCTTTAATTCAGGTAGATTAATACATAAGCATTTTGAAGTTGCGGCTGACCCTGAAAAAGACATTCAAGGTAATTTTTCTCATGCGCTAGAAACCTCAATAGACCAAGGAGATACATTAGAGCGGCTTCTAGAAAACGAGGGAATATGGACGCAGGAGGTTACTAAGCAGGGGGATAAGCTTCGACTGGACGACTTAGAACTTGATTTTCTATCCCCAAGCGAAGGGGAGTTGAAAGCCCTTCTAGGTAAATGGGAAAAAGAAACTCTAAGTTCATTCACATCGCCAGATAAAACTGACTGGAACGAAAGCTATCAAGATTTGTTGTCGAACGATAAATTTCGAGAAGACACATCTAAGACTAACGCCAGTTCTTTGTCATTCATTCTAAAAGTTGACGGAAGTAATTATCTCTTCTTGGGTGATGCTCATCCGAGCACAATTTCTGCGGGACTGAAACTACGAAATTATACCCACGAAAATCCGATTGAAGCAAAGCTAATGAAAATATCCCACCACGGGAGTAAGGGTAATACAAATGAAGAATTACTTCATTTGGTAAACTGTACGAAGTATGTGATTAGTACGGATGGAAGCAGGCACGGGTTGCCAGATAAAGTAACGCTTGCACGAATACATAGTCATAAAGATTCTACAGAAATATACTTCAACTATCAGGGCGTTGTAGATGATGTATATACAAAAATTGAGCAAAAGGCTTTAGGTAATAGAATTAAGGTCGTGGATGGGGAGTTAAAGTTTGCCTGACTTTACAGAGAAGATACGTGCTCACGTCGTAACTGTGAATACCGGCAGCGGCGTTCTCATTCAGCCGGCTGATGCCGATTTTACTTACATATTGACCGCTAAACATGTCATTGAGACAGCGAAAAATTCAGGCGTGTACTTTTCCGCTGAAGAAATTGTGGTGACCAAGTACAACGGGGAAGTAATTGCACTCCAAGATAGAAGAATATGTGCAGTTACCGATCTCGCGGTAATTATATCAAATGATCGACTGGATGCTGAGGTACAACCCGCAATATCAAAGCCGCAACGTGAGGATAGAGTTCTTTACTACGGCTACCCTCAGACCCGTAGAGGCACTAACCAGGAAGATCGGCTTCGTGAGTACGGAGGCGAAGTAACGGAGAATCCTGAAAATAGCTTCACTCTAATGTTGGATGGGCAACCTGAGTGGGCTGAGGTGGCTGGTTCTTCAGGCGGCGGTGTGTTCAAGATAATCGGCGAAGATATATTTCTATATGGTGTGGAGTCGCGTGTAGAGGGAGCTGTTGGCCGGGAGTTTCACGGGAAAGTTGTTTGTTCCTCTATGTCTGCGGTTGAGTCTCTCATTGAAAAAGAGGGGATTCCAAAAATTTACCCGGTTGCAATGAGTAGCTTTATTGGGCTGGTCGAAAGGTCCTTCGAGTATTACAACAGAACCGAGCTTCCTGATAATTTAAATTATCTCAAGGGCAAACTGCATGATCTAGCTAATAATCTTGGATTGGCTGGCTCGGTAAGTCCGCTAGACCTGTATCATAAATTTCGATCAGGGCTGTTAATTAGAAACAGTCTAGCACAAGACCTCTACTCTACAGATCTTTGGATTTCATATTTAGAGTATCTAATAATTAGTTGTTTAATTGATGATGTGCAAAATATTGATGTTGCATACGTAAATGATAATAATTCTAGGCGAAGATTTTTGTATTCAGCAGACAAAGGTGTTTGGGCTAGGCGTCTAATGGATATATTTAGATCGGACTTTAGAGGGCTTAAGCGAAAAGGAAAAGTTGTTATAAGTACCGGTGACATTTCTGCCAATATGCAGGTGATGAAACCAACACTTGATGGAATCGTGCCAAATATCGGGCGAAGTGATGCTAGCGAGTTAATGGTTGATGCAGGGATTACGAATCCAGCCAAAGAATTCGATGTCTATCACCTAACGGGCTTGCATAGAGAGTGCATTCTGAGAAACGAGCATGATTTGGCCAAATACTATGCGGGTAATGATGCCCCCGGCTATGGTCCAGATGACTTAATGACTTTAGTCCGGAGTTTATATAGTGAACATATCTAGAGAATTAGATTATGTGGAATTTCTCGCCCAATTCGAAAGCGCATCCTTTGAATTGTATCGGTCAAGGCCAGAGGGCTATATAAGCTGCTTTACATGTTGGTTAAAGAGTGAGGAGGATTTGGCTATTCTCTGGGGCCAAATCGCGAGTATTATTGCCTATGAATTCCAGGCAAAACTTGATAACAAGCTCGAAGCTTGGAATATTTACCTTGTCTTCATTGTGTCCGATCCGGTTTCAAAGTCAATTAAGTACCAAATTGAAAACGATAAATTTTCAATGAGGAAATTGGTTGTAGGGGATGTTCGCGCAGATTTCAGTATTGAAGACTTTTTGAATAATGAGCTGCTGGGGGCTGATCTAAATATTAAAGAAGTGCTTCAGCACGAGGCCCTCAAGGATGCAGATGTATCTGCCTTGTATTCAAAAGTTACAAGCTTAACTGCTAAAAAGAGGGGAGCCTTAACATTTACCGCTGAAGAGGTGGCGGATTTAGCTAACTGGGTGGCTGAAAATGAAAATTGAATCCGTCGATATTGTTGGTTTTCGTGCTTATGCTCAGGAAGGCGATGGGAAATTTGATTTTAGTAATTCCGATGGCTCCGTCTCAAATTTTGTGGCTATTTATGCTCCTAATGGATTCGGGAAAAGTTCTTTCTATGATGCTATGGAATGGGCGATAACGAACAATATTAGTCGTTATATAAGAGACAGTCAGCGTGGGATTAATGACTCGGTTTCCCTCTACTTAAATACAAGCTCTTCGTCGCAGCGAATTCTGAAGAACCGGTACATTTCAGAAACTGCTCCATCATACGTGTCTGTGAAAACCACAGGGGGAAAGAAAAAGTATGAGCGGACAGTAAGGCGACCAGCTGCTGGCCAGCGGGACTATACCTATGATCCATCAAATACGGATAAGTCCACTAAACATCTCGTAGATATTTTTCTCTCCCAAGACGCCATTGATGCCTTTCTAAAAGAAGAGCGACCAGAACAGCGTTATGAAAGATTCATGCTGGATTTTGGTGAGGCGGATGAAAAATATCGTGCCAGCCTCTTTTCTGCAATCAAGTCCTGCAATAGAGAAATAAAAGCGCTAAACGATGCAAACTCAGCATTAGAAGGGGCGTTGGAAGAACCCGCCCTAGATTTTAGCGTTGAGAAAGTAAATGAAACAATCACACAGCTCAATATACTTGGCAATAACTTCCCGCTCATTGATTCCTCGTTTTCTGAGCTTCAACAGACCGAGCTTCGCTCGATGCTATCAAAGCGTATTGTCGAGATAGAGAGTAAGGTCACGTCGCTTGGAAATCTTGAGAAATCTATCGATTTATGTGTTGAAAGTCTTCCTAGGGTAGAGGAGCTGAGAAACATTAGCTCGGCGCTACGTGCCCAACTGCAAGTAGCGCATGCAAATAGAGACCAATTAGAAGAAATATCTAAAGCTCGCGGGGAAAAGGACGAACATGATAGGCGTCTTCAAAGCGTCATGTCGGAGCTTGACCGAGTGGCGGGACTTTTATCTGGTTATGAGAAAATAAGAATAATAATAAATGATATAGCTGCTGGTGAGGCTGAGCTTGAAATAATTAATTCTAGCCTGAATGTAGAGGCCGTATCCGTAAGTACATATCAAGAATCTGTTGAATCAATGCGCAGGAAGCGCTCAGAGCTAGATACTGAGCTGGCATCTTTGCTCGATAGATCTGAAAAAATAGACTCACGGTATCAAGATATCCAGCAGTCTGAAGGCTTGATTTCCGGATACAGATCAAAAATCGCGGAACTTGAAAATAGACAGTCTACAGTAGGTGCGCTCAGGCGATCATTGCAAGACGAGTACGCTAGATATTTCAATCTAAAAATTGATGGTTCATTTATCTCGCCAGAGGTCCAAGCGTACCTTAAGCCTGATCCACAGTTCGTAGTCTCATACACTCAGACTATTGAGTCTAAAGCTGCTACAGCGCAGCATCTTCATTCTTTGGAAGCGCAGGCGAAAAATCTGGACTCTCAATCAAAGGATCTTTTTTCTTTATTGAGCTTAGCTAGAACTCTGTTGTCAGAAACTCTTTCTGATGAGTGCCCCGTGTGCAGCGCTAAGTACGACTCACACACTGAGTTGCTGGAGAGAATTCAATCAAACGGTAGCATTGAGGCTGCGCTGAGTTCTATTTTGCGAGGTACAGAAGAGGCACAAAGTAAAATCTCCGAGATGGACAGATTTTTACTTCAGGGGACTGAATATCTCAAAGCGCTAAAAAAATCTGCACTTGATCAAATTACTGAGAAGGTGATGAGCGCCGATGCAGACTTGGAGCAGATATCACGTGATATTTCGGACGCTCAACGCGAGTCTGTCATAAGATCTGAGTCTCTTCATAGGCTTAACGCTTTAGTTGGTAATATGTCTAGGGATGACTATGTTCAGTTCATTAGCTTGTCGATTGATGATGTAATGGGAAAAATTTCATCGACGAATGAATTGCTTAGCTCAGAAATCTCTTTAATGGAAGTTTCCAAAGAGAAACTGGACAAGTTACTATTGGCAAAAGCTGCGCTCGACACAAAACTCGATTCGTACCGAGGGTCTGAGCTGTATTCTTCGTACACATCTCTAAAGTCTGCATACCTAATGGAGGGTGACGACCTTCACGGAGAATTTTCGAAAAGGCATGAAGGGCTAATTCAACAGCGCCTATCTCTAAAGACAGAAATAGATGCAATAGATAGATTTATAGGTCTTTTGGAGTCTGATATTTCAGAGTCGGGAAGATTCCTGTCGGACACACTTGTCAGTGAGAAAATCATCGCGCTGTCAAGTGAGTTGGGGTATTCCCAAGAGTCGCTCTCAAAGTTGGAGGCAAATTTCCGCTCGCTTGTAGAAAATCCAGGCTCTTCTATAAGTGCTCTGTTTAGTTCTTTGTCTGAAAAGAAAAAGGAGTTAGCAGAGCAGCTTAAATCTTTAAGCTCTGGGCTGCTTTGGTTGAATATCCTTCTTGCGCAATTAGACGATGTTCTCCCATTTTTTAAATACAGAAAGGCACGAGAAGAAATAGACTCCAATCTTGGCTCACTGAGCAAAATCCAACGCCTGACTGTGTCCTTGACTAAAGAGCTGAGAGAGATCGAGCTGAAACTGAAGGAGCGTATAGATGGTTTCTTCTACACTGACTTGATTACTGCAATATACAGCAAAATTGATCCCCACCCGTTCTTTAAGACGGTTAGTTTTGAATGCGTATTTCCAGAAGATGATCGCCCAAGGCTAGAGGTTTATTTATATGAAGAGGGTTCTAGTCAGCCTATTTCTCCTGGTCTGTATTTCAGTTCTGCGCAACTGAACATTCTTAGTTTGAGTATATTCTTGGCAAAGGCGCTTCATATAGAACATGATGGTAGCCCAGTTCGATCTATATTGATCGATGATCCTATCCACTCAATGGACTCAATTAACGTTCTTTCGGTTATTGATCTGCTCAGAAATATTTCTAGCAAGTTTGATAGGCAAATAATCTTGTCTACGCATGATGAGAATTTCTATGAGTTGCTGAAGTTAAAAGTCCCGGAAGATAAGTTCGGCACGAGATTTATTAAGTTTAAATCCTTTGGCGTTGTGCAGGAAGACGTGATGTTGGCTGGGTAATTTTTTGGCAGGTAGTCGGGGTTCGCGTTCTGCTAGATAGAGCTTGGAGGATGCAAAGTGGAAGCGAATCTGCGCCGGTTAATTCTAGCGTTCGAAGATTGGTTAATTAGAGAGAATTTACTTGGTGATGCTTTCTTTCCCCTGAGCAATGGCAGCGCCGAGGCGAAGATTGGCTTAATGACGCTGCGTATGTAATGGTTTTCGACGGTAGTAGCGTTCACCACATGCTTAACTATGGGGGCGACCTGACTGAGTTTGACGATATATTCGAGTCCTTTGGGTTCTACTATGAAATGGGATATTCATGGAGCTTGGGTATTTATCCATTGGAAGGATATGACTTCACTCCGCCCCCGCAGACAACATATTCGCAATTGCTACGGGACCACCGATGGAAACGGAAGGCCGAACTCGTTAGGATGATAGCTCGACACTGCTGTCAAAATTGTGGACTAGCTGCTCGCTTGGAAGTACACCATTGTTACTACGCCCGCATGAATAGTGGCTTCCATCCATGGGAGTATCCAGTGAGCGCTTTAAGGGCTCTTTGTCCCGAGTGCCATGATAAACGCGAAAAAATCGAAATGAGACTCCGTGCTTGGGGTGCAAAACTCACTCATCAGTAGATCGTCCAACTTCAAGAGGGGGGGTGATCATGTTGCCTATTGGCTTGGTAACAATGAGCTATTCGATCTACTGAATAAGGCCAGTCGAAATGAGTGTGAAGAACTGAAGGCCCTGCATCATAGGCTGATTAGTAAAACCTAAGTCTCTTGGTAGTTATCTCGATAGGCCAATTTGTAAATTTAGTTATAGCCTCGATAATATAGGTGCTCTGTTTTTGGATGGTCGCATATGGAAATTAATGATCACGGTATTTTTTGGTGGACAAGCGAGGGGTATGAGGCAGGTAGCGCAACGGGGATTTTAAGCGTAGATCCGGCCGGCGTTATTAAGCTTGAATTACATCAAACTTTGCCAGGAAGAAGTGGGATGGGAGGTGTTTTCGGTGAAATACTTCCGGAGCCCATTACCATATTAGGATGTTTAAAGTCTAACGGGCACTATGTTTTGCTGAAAGGTCTCAGGGCTCAAGGTGGACGGTCTGGACTTATTTCCTTTGAAATATTTTGGGCTAATGAGTGTTTTATTTCTCAGAAGCCACTTGAGTTTATCAATTTTTTTAAATTGAGTATATCGTTAGATGGTTTGCAACAGTGGGTACGGCCGGGCCGGATTGAATTTTATGACTCACTAGATAAGGTGAAAGATGAAGCTCGGAAGATTAAGGTTAATCTCGACCTGAACTCATCTCACGCTTGGCAAATATCATGGGGGCTTGTTGAAATAACACATGACTTTTCTGGTAGCGTACCGGGTCTTCATAGCGAGGCGGTTAATATCGCCATGACTTCTTATTTGAGTTACACGCCTACAATAGATACTACGTGCGATGAATTTTTGGACTGGTATCGATCCGTTCAAGATCTGTTGTTGATTCTAACAAACTCGAACATAACTTTAAGTTGGCCACGGTTGCTATGGCGTAAAGGTGACGAAGTAATTGGCGTTAATTACTACTTTCGTCGTCATGCTCCAACTGGAGCCTTAGTTAAGTGGCATGAGACTTTACTGCCATTTGCTAGGATTCAAGACACCTTTGGTAATATGATAGAGACATGGCTCTCAAAAAGAAAAAGCTTGGGCCCAGGAATCAGTCTTTACTTGGGTACGCGAAGAAATAGGCCGTTGTATGCAGAGCATCGGTTTGTAAATTTGGTATGGGGCTTAGAGGCATTAGATCGGCGTGTAGATTCGTCACGATGTGATGATCTCAAGCTGAAAGAAAAAATCCAAGGTCTCACGGAATTTGTAGAGGCGCGGGAGGATCTCAACCGCAGCGACCGTAAGTGGTTGGTATCACTATTAAAGAGTCGTGGTTTTGAGCGGCCTTTATCGGAAAGGCTATATGAGATGCTGAAGCCTGTAGCTATTGGCATAGATGATGGCGCGCTTAAGGCCTTTACCAAAGCATGCGCAGATATGCGGAATGATTTATCTCATCATGGGGGTGAAAGAGAGCCGGGGGGCTACTCTAATTTTATCAATGATTTGGTAAGCAGAAGTGAGGCATTATCGAAACTTTATTTGCTTCTGATTCTAAGCCTGCTTGGTATTAGTTCAGAGGAAATTGAATTTATAATCTACCGTAACCCTGCGTCGTTTGAATTTTCCGAAGCATTTCGTCAAGCAGGCTTGCTGCCAGAGAGATATTACTGATTTAACAGACCGCTAAAATTGCTCGCTCTAGATTAAAGGAATTATCATACTTAGCTCGTCGTTCGCATGCTGCGGCTTTCACGAGAGTGTCCGGACCTTTGTGTACCTGCTCCAGCGCGATAAATGGCAAGACGATGAAGTTGCACTGATGGGGACAGTTGAAGCATACATGGCCGCTCGACGATAAACGACGATGAGCATGCGACGCTCCGTGAGCGCTTCGATAGCAACCAGATTCTGGAAATTCTGATGCTTGCAGGCTTCTACCGTACAGTCTCGTACATTGCCAATGGCCTTAAGCTTGACTGCCCGATTCCGCCAATTCCAACGTTGACGAGCTTGGGACATGTGTGACGCAGCGTCGCCCACTTCTCCTTATCAGTGATACGGCGGTCTCCAGTGGCTGCTATTGGCCCAGGCTGTGTAAAAACGTGGACCACGCCCTTGCTATGCTGCTGACGGATTTCATAGCGGGAGCGGCCCATGAAGCGTTTCATCCAGGGCGAGTGTCGAGGTCAAAGCACGCTGCTGCCCGAGAGCCTAGATGACTACGTCGCGGACACCAATCCGGTGCGGGTGGGCGATGTGTTCGTCGATGAACTCGACCTCGGCCGGCTGGGTTTCGACGGTGTCATCCCGGCGGAAACGGGCAGACCGGCTTACCATCCTGCCGATCTCCTGAAGATCTACATCTACGGCTATCTCAATCGCATCCAATCCAGTCGCCGTCTTGAGCGAAAGGCGCAGCGCAACGTCGAATTGATGTGGCTGACCGGGCGCCTGATGCCGGATTTCAAGACCATCGCCAATTTTCGCAAGGATAACGGCAAGGCCATCCGTGGCGTCTGTCGGGAGTTCGTCGTGCTGTGCCAACAGCTCGGTTTGTTCGCCGAAGCGCTGGTGGCCATCGACGGCAGCAAGTTCAAGGCGGTCAAAAATCGCGACCGCAACTTCACCAGTGCCAAGCTGCGACGTCGGATGGCGGAGATCGAATCCAGCATCAACCGCTACCTGATGGCGCTCGATACGGCAGATCGTCAGGAGCCTGCCGTTGCTCAGGTCAAAGCCGAACGCCTCCACGACAAGATCGCGACCTTGAAAGCCAAGATGCAGGAGCTCAAGGACATCGAGGTTCAGCTCAACGAAACACCGGATAAACAGATCTCCCTGACCGATCCCGATGCCCGCTCAATGAAGACGCGTGGCACCGGAGTGGTCGGCTACAACGTGCAGGCAGCGGTCGATGCGAAACACCACCTGATCGTGACGCATGAGGTCACGAACGACGGAGTAGATCGAGACCAACTGAGCACCATGGCCAAACAGGCGCGAGAGGCCATGGGTGTCGAGGAGCTCTCGGCGGTCGCAGACAGAGGGTATTTCAAAGGCGAAGAAATCCTGGCGTGCCATGAAGCTGGAATCACTGTTTTCGTGCCCAAGACGCTGACCTCGGGAGCGACAGCGGCTGGCCGCTTTGGCAAAGGTGATTTCATCTAGGACGCAGCCAAGAACGAGTACCGCTGCCCTGCAGGGCAACGTCTGATCTGGCGTTTCTCAAGCATCGAGAAAGGGCTAAAGCTGCACCGCTACTGGAGTTCGAACTGCCAGGGCTGTGCGTTGAAGGAGCGCTGCACACCCAGCTCAGAGCCCGGGTGAGTCGCTGGGAACATGAGTCGGTGCTCGAGGCGATGCAGTCCCGCCTGGATCAGGCACCGGAGATGATGCGCATCCGCCGCCAGACGGTGGAGCATCCGTTCGGTACGCTGAAGGCCTGGATGGGTGCCACCCATTTCCTCACCCGAACGCTCGAGCGGGTGAGCACGGAAATGAGCTTGCATGTGCTCGCCTACAACTTCAAACGGATGCTGAACCTGCTGGGCAATAGTGCGCTGATGGCCGCGATGAAGGCCTGACCCCCCATTGGCGGCCCGCTGAACTCGTCGCACAGTATCGCGGAAGCCGCACTTGCCCGAATCAGTTGGATGACTCGGATCGACACGCTAGGCGCCTATAGGGCCTCTGGGCGCCGCTAAAACAATCCAAATCCCGCTATCCATCACCCGCGCGTTTTTACACAGCCTGGGCCGGTAGCAGTCATCAGCGAGAGGCCATTTGGAACTGCGAGTCAGTGACTGGATATCTCCGGGCGTCGGCAAAGCGAACTGTCGGCGTGTGCGAATAGGTGTCGGAGGGATGCGAATAGGTGTCGGGGCGTGCGAATGGCTGTCGGAGGATGCGAATAGGTGTCGACGGGCGCGAATGGCTGTCGGTTTTGCGTGCGAATCAGTGTCGGTTAGGCATGCGAATTGATGTCGGAACCAATGCGAATACTCACTGTGCATTCAGCAAATGGAGGAGCTCGGGGCTCGCTGCATTGCCGTCGAGCAACCGCGAATACAGCAGCGTGTTGGGATAATCCACTTGTCAGGTTGTAGCCTGTCGATGGCCGCTCAGGTGCTGGCTGACTCGCTTAGCCATGCCGATGAGACTGGGGCTGATCGGATACCGTAGGGCGGGTTGTACCAGGCCTACGAGGAACAGCATCCGGCCTCTGCCCCTGCGTCACCTGTGCGGCTTGCGACGAAACCAGGCTCTGATGGGGCCGAAAAAGTGTGTACTGATGGCGTGTGCGCTGAGACCAGAGTGCTCTTCGAGTAACTCATTTACACAATAAAAAAGGAGCGGAATATGCTGGCTTCACAGGTGCACGTATTGGTGGTTGGGGCAACCTTGCCTGGTCTGGGGGCAGCGATTGCCACACGTGAGGCTGGCGTTGACGTGATCTCCTGTTAGAGAAGGGCAGAACAGAATGTAGGGAAGTAGCGTTGCGTTCGCCGTCGGCGTGTTGAGGAGTGGAGCGCGACTGGTCAGGTCCTGTGCCGGCAATGTCCGGCTCAAGCGTGCCAGAAGCGATACCAGCCGCTCTGCTCGCTCACCTGCAATTCGGTCTGGTAAAGGTCTGACAGCCTGGCATCGGTCAGCACCTCGGCTTTGGGTCCGTCGGCTACCACCTGGCCCTAGTCGAGCAGCACCACGCGCTCGATCTCGGGAATGATCTCGTCGATATGGTGGGTGGTGATGATCATCGCCCGGTCTGCGCCGCAGTACTGGCGCAGCAGTGTCAGCAGGCCGAGGCCGGCACCCATGTCGAGGCCGCTGGTGGGCTCGTCGAGGATCAGTGCCTGTGGCTGGCCCAGCGGGCGGAGCAGACTGCGCGTGTAAAGCAGTGCCAACAGCAGGGTCGCCAGTCCCGCAGCGAGGAGTGCCACGATGACGCCCACTACGGCGTCTGCGCGGGTGCGCTGGGCCTGTGCGGCGGCCGCCTGGTAGTGGCTTGTGTAGAACTGCATAAGGGCGTCGACGCTCTGCGCCTGGCGTAGCGCGTAGTCATCGATCGGGCCGCTCAGGGCGTTGTCAGAACGTTCGATACCACTTTTGATACCAATCGGTGCGTTCGAGTGCGTACTCAAGTGACTGAAAGCCCTGTGATTCCTACGCATACACCACCATGAAAACCCATTTTTTATTGCATGGTGATATTCGCGGTGGAGATCAAAGTTCTTACCTATCAATAACTTAGCTGCGCTTGTTGTGGGCTGATACCAATTTGATACCAATTTCGAGCTTTTCCAGTTCGCCCCAGTCCGAGGTGGAGTTGATCCAACGCGCATATGTGGAGAGCGGCATCTGCACGGAATGGCCGAGCTGCTGGGCAATAAAGGCGGGGTTCAGGCCTGACATCGAGCAGATTGTCGCATACGTATGGCGACAGTTGTATGGCCGCCTGTAGCGCGATCGGTCGTGTCAGGAGCCCAACTCGATGATCGGCACCGTGGGCGCCATGATGGGGCGCACCAGAATGC
>NZ_QJUO01000080.1 GCF_004327335.1 Stutzerimonas kirkiae
GGGCTGCAGATCGACATCAAGGAAGTGAACCGGCAGACGGTGAGCCAGACCATCGAGGCGATGGTCCAGGCCGACCCCGAACTGGCCTGGTTGAAGGAGATGGAACAGCGCGGTGATATCGACTGGCGGCGTGTGAAGGAAGTGCACGACTCCTTCAAGTACAGCCATTCGGGGCTGGGTGGGGCGGCGATGATGATCATTGCCATCGTGGTGGCTTACTTCACTGCGGATGCTGCGAGCGGGCTCATCGGTAGTGCAGCAGGTGCAGGGGCAGGAAGCGGTTCTGCAATGGCTGCCGCAGGCTCTTCAGCAATGGTTTCTGCAGGTACTGCAGTTGGCACTATGGGGGCTGGCTGGGCCAACGTGGCGCTCACCGCTGTGGCGACCTCTGCTACCAGTAGTGCTGCCATCAGCACTGTCAACAACCGCGGCGACCTGGGGGCTGTGTTCAAGGATGTGACCTCCAGCGATGCCTTGAAAGGCTACCTGGTCACCGGCGTCACGGCCGGCCTGACGGCGGGCCTCTACGACCAGTGGACGGGCACCGAAACCGCGGCCAGCAGCACCAGCAATGCGGTGGGCGCCAATACCCCGCTGAGCAATGCCGGCACCGTCAGCGTGCCGGGATCGGGCCTGAGCAGTTGGTCGGGTGTGGGCCAATTCGCTGCCAACCAGGCGCTGCAGAACACCACCTCGGCGGCGCTGAGCAAACTCGTCGGCCAGGATGGCAGCTTCAGCGATGCCCTGCAGAGCACCCTGGCCAATACCTTCATGGCGGCGGGGTTCAACTGGATTGGTGACCAAAGCCTACCAGGCAAATGGGATTTACAAGACGGCAGTGTCGCCAAGGCTGGTCTGCATGCCGTGATGGGTGGCCTCGTCG
>NZ_QJUO01000081.1 GCF_004327335.1 Stutzerimonas kirkiae
CTGGCCAATACCTTCATGGCGGCGGGGTTCAACTGGATTGGTGACCAAAGCCTACCAGGCAAATGGGATTTACAAGACGGCAGTGTCGCCAAGGCTGGTCTGCATGCCGTGATGGGTGGCCTCGTCGCCGAAGCTATGGGCGGGGATTTCAAATCCGGTGCATTGGCGGCGGGTGTGAACGAGCTGTTGGTCGCCAACCTGGATGCTCAGTACCAGGAAATGGACGATGAGCAACGGCAGAAGCTGTTGGTGATGAACTCGCAGTTGATCGGCGTGTTCACGGCGGCATTGCAAGGCGGGGATGCCGAAAGCCTGCAGGTCGCATCGGCGGTGGCAGGGGGCGCGACCAGTTACAACTACTTGAACCATGCTGAAGCCGAAGAGCGTTTGGAGAAACACCAGGCTTGCCAGGCTGGTGATCAAATGGCATGTGATCGACGTGACCAGCTTGATCTGCTTGATAAGCAGCGAGATGAAGAACTGAAGTTCGCCTGCAGGGGAGCACTGGAAAGCACGGCTTGTAAATCACTGCGAGCAGATGCGTTTACCGCGCTAGAAAGCTATGGCCCCTACAAGGACAACGCGGAATGGAGGGCACTGCACGATGACCTCATCAGAAATGATATGGAGGGTTACACTAAATACTCACTAGCCCGGGAGTATGAGAGCGTTCGGGATATTCTGGCGCAGACACCGGCGGGGCTGACAAATGAAGCTGCGTTGGCTATTGTGGCGCTATTGGGTCAGGCTAGAGGGGCTGGGGCGGTTGGTGGGGCAAAAG
>NZ_QJUO01000082.1 GCF_004327335.1 Stutzerimonas kirkiae
CGCGGATCTTTACCTGGTGGTCGATACGGCCGACGTATTCAATCACACCATCGGCACGGTAACGGGCCAGGTCGCCGGTACGGTAGAGTCGTCCACCACCTTGCCCTCTATCGTCGAACGGATCGGGGATAAAGCGTTCGGCGGTTAACGCTGGCCGTTGGTGATAACCACGCGCCAGACCGGCACAGCCTACATGCAGCTCACCATGACTGCCTGGCATGGCAACCCCGAGGTTGCCGTCCAGCAGGTACCAGGACAGGTCCGGGATCACTTCGCCGATTGGGCTGACGGCCTCTTTATCCAGGTCTTCACGGCTGATAGGACGGTACGTGACATGCACCGTCGTCTCGGTGATGCCGTACATGTTGACCAGTTGTGGCTGGCGATCGCCAAATGCCTCGAACCAGGGCTCCAGACTACCGACATCGAGCGCTTCACCGCCGAAGATGACGTAGCGCAGCGGCAGAGGTTGGGCTTTCCCCACTGCCACCGGGATCAACTGCTTGAAGGCAGAGGGCGTCTGGTTGAGGACTGTGACCTTTTCACGCAGCAGGAGTGCATGGAAGTCTTCAGGCGACCGCGCCACTTCTTTTGGCACAACTACTGCCTTGGCACCATGCACAAGGGCGCCGAACAGTTCCCAGACCGAGAAATCGAAGGCGTAGGAGTGGAAAACGCTCCAGACGTCGCAGGCATCGAACTGGTACCAATCCTGGGTGGCCCGGAACAGGCGCATGACATTGTGGTGCGGCAGCAA
>NZ_QJUO01000083.1 GCF_004327335.1 Stutzerimonas kirkiae
CGACGAGGCCACCCATCACGGCATGCAGACCAGCCTTGGCGACACTGCCGTCTTGTAAATCCCATTTGCCTGGTAGGCTTTGGTCACCAATCCAGTTGAACCCCGCCGCCATGAAGGTATTGGCCAGAGTGCTCTGCAGGGCATCGCTGAAGCTGCCCTCCTGGCCGAGAGCTTTGTTCAGCAACGCCGAGGTACCGTTCTGCAATGCCTGGTTGGCGGCGAACTGCCCTACACCAGCCCAGGTGTTCAGGCCGGCACCCGCCACTGTGCCGCTGTTGGCCAATACGCCGGTATTGCCCATCGCACTCCCTGCACTGTTGGCCGCCGTATCCGTTCCCGTCCAACCGTCATACACCCCCGCCGTCAGGCCCGCCGTGATGCCGCTAACGACATAACCTTTCAATGCATCGCTGGACGTCACGTCCTTGAGTACCGCGCCCAGGTCACCACGGTTGTTAATCACACTGATGGCGCCGGTGGTTGCTGCCGATGTGGCGACCGCTCCAGTGGCGGCACCACCAATACCGCCAGCGGCCATTGGTCCCACTACCGCCGCCATGACGATGGCTATCACCAGTTGTGCCGCTACGCCCAACCCCGAACTGCTGTACTTGAAGCTGTCGTGCACTTCCTTCACGCGCTGCCAGTCGATATCACCGCGCTGTTCCATCTCCTTCAACCAGGCCAGTTCGGGGTCGGCCTGGACCATCGCCTCGA
>NZ_QJUO01000084.1 GCF_004327335.1 Stutzerimonas kirkiae
GCGGCGGCAGCGGCACCAACGCCGGCAGCTACCTGCTGACCGCCAGCGGCAGCGATGGCAACTACGCGCTGACCTTCGTCGAGGGCGTGCTGACCATCGACAAGGCGGCCCTGACCGTTACCGCCAACGACGCCGCCAAGACCTACAACGGCCTGGCCTGGAGCGGCGGTAATGGCGTCACTTATAGCGGCTTCGTCAACGGCGAGAACCAGTCCGTGCTCGACGGCAGCCTGGCCTACGGTGGCGACGCCCAGGGCGCGACCAATGCCGGCAGCTATGCCCTCGACATCGGTGGCCTGAATGCCGGCAACTACGCCATCAGCTACCAGGGTGGCAACCTGACCATCAACAAGGCCGCCGCCACCATCACCGCCAACAGCGCCAACGTCACCTACAACGGCCAGCAGCAGAACGTATCGGGCTTTACCGCCAGCGGCCTGGTCAATGGCGAGACGGCAAGCGTGCTGACCGGCGTCACCACCAGCGGCGGCAGCGGCACCAACGCCGGCAGCTACCTGCTGACCGCCAGCGGCAGCGATGGCAACTACGCGCTGACCTTCGTCGA
>NZ_QJUO01000085.1 GCF_004327335.1 Stutzerimonas kirkiae
GTACAGGACCAGGACCGCGACCCCGATGAGCGACGCGATGCCGAGGATGCGCGTGACGCGGGATCCCGTGCCCGTGGGTGCCGCCGGCACCGGTGAGGCGGCGCGGGAAGTGGTTGTCGTCATGCGTCCTCCATGAGGGGCCGGAACAGGAGCGCACCGAGGCTCAGATAGACCAGGGCGAAGATGCCGAGCAGCGCCACCCAGGACCAGCCCTGACCAGCCTCGCGCCCCATGCCCACCTCGAAGGCGCGGGTCGCCGCGATGAGCACGGGAGCGAGGAGGGGCAGGAGCAGCAATGGCAACAGGGTGTCGCGGGTTCGCAGGCGGGCGGACAGCGCCCCGTAGACCGAACCGGAGCCGGCGATGCCCAACGTGGCGGCCACCGCAGCGGTGAGAAGGAGCGGGAAGCCGCCGAACGTGGTGCCGTAGAAGATCGCCACCCCGACGGCGAGGACC
>NZ_QJUO01000008.1 GCF_004327335.1 Stutzerimonas kirkiae
GGCGATGGCACCAGGGTGGATGGAGCAGTGGGGATTTTCGTATATGGACTTGTGCCGCGGTTAGGGCGCGTGAGCTGGCAGTCTGGTTTTGAGAGCTGTTGCACAAAACCGAGCATTTCTGTGTGACCGGTTTCACCGTTCTGGTTTATCGGTCTTTCGCTCTGTGCGCCACTGTTGCAGTTTGATGGGCAAATGAATAGCCACGATTGTGCGCCATGAACGAAGACCACGATTCCCCCTGGAAAGAAGCTCTGGAAGTCTTTTTTCGACTATTCCTGCACTGTTTTTCCTGGATATCGAGGCCTTGATCGATTGGCGCCAGGCGTTGGTCTTTTGGTTGTGCGCAACAAATATGTTGCGAGCGCAACATATTTGTTGCATTGTCGTTATGTCGAAACGAAGGAAGTACATATGAAGTACAGCGAGTTTCGACGGTGGTTAAAGGCTCAAGGTGTTCATTTTGAACCCGCCAAAGGAAGCCATTTCAAGGCCTACTACGGTGGCCGCCAGACAATTGTTCCCGACCATGGCTCCAAGGAAATAGGCGAAGGATTGAGAAATAAGATACTGAAAGACTTGGGATTCAAGGATTGAACCCTTGGTTTCCAGGCTTGGGAGAGGTGACGAATGTTTGATTACCCAGTGACCCTGCACCATGAGGCTGGCAGCGTTTGGATCAGCAGCGACGATGTGCCGGAACTGAACAGCGCTGGCGATAACGATGCCGAGGCGCTGCTGGATGCTGTTGATGGGCTGGAGTCCGCGCTGTCGCTGTATGTGGATCAGCGCCGCCCGATCCCATTGCCATCGACTGCAAAGCCTGGCCAGGTTTTAGTGCGATTGCCAGCCCTGTCCGCTGCCAAGGTTGCGTTGTGGAACGCGATGCAGGACAAGGGGATTGGCAAGGCCGAAATGGCGCGCCGGCTCGGTGTCAATCGGCCCCAAGTCGATAGGCTGGTGGATTTGTTACACAGCTCGAAGATCGAGCAGGTTGAACATGCTCTGGCCATACTCGGACAGCGGTTGGAAGTCTCTGTCATTGCCGCGTAGATGAGCTAAGGGCGCCGATTGGCGCCTTTAGTCGTTATGCGGTGATGGACTACATCTTCCCGACCAAGTCGGCAGCGGTGCTGGCGTTGGATGGGAAGGCAGTGGTATTGGTCGGTGGTGGGTTTGAACTGTGGGCATGCGTGGAGTACGGACGTTCATCTGCTGCGCCAGGCCAGGCACGCCATATCTGGTCGTCCGGGGTAGGCCCTGACCAGCTCGATGATGGGCATCGCTTTGCGCTGGCTTTACATGCGATTCAGGCCGCACGCAGCGCTGAGAATGCCGACCTCCACAGGGGATAAGCCTGCCTCCTGGAAGTAGCTGGCTGCGTGCGTGGTAACTGCCATGACTTCCTCGATGATCTGACTCGCTTGTACCTTGGATAGGCCGAAACGTTCGCACTGGCTCAGGGCGTTCTCGAAGGTGGCCGCACGCCCCTGCGTGCCTACGATAAGGGCGAGTTCGTCGGTCTGCTCGGGGTGGGGCAGCAGGTCGAATGCAGGGGCAAGCCGGTACTGGTCGTGGCCCTGGTGCAGGAAGCCGTGGTTCTTCAGGTGGTCGTCGGTGTTGCTGATCGAGATGTTGAAGATCATGCGTCGGTACAGGTCATGCCGGTCGGCCTGGGCGTCCTGGCTGATCTTCTGGATGATGGTAGCCAGGCGCAGATAGCTGACCGAGCCTTCCATATCTCCTTGGCGCATGCGCTCTGGCGCTATGAGTGCGTTTGCGCTCAGGTAGTGGCAGCGATGCTCTCCCTCGCGATCGAAGCGCTCAATCAGTAGCAGCGTTCTGCCATTCACTGTATGCAGTCGGTGGCCGGGTACTGGAATGCCGGCGTCCTTTGCCATGGCCAGGCTGGCGAACTCGGCACGCGGCTGGTTGAACAGGTCATCGCGCCGGGAGAGCTTGGCGATGTATTGCCGCTCGTCAAGGCGTACCGTCACCTTGGGCCGGGCGCCGCCCATGGATGAGCCGTAGACCAGCAGTTTGGCCAATGCGTCGTCCAGGTGATCCGGTAGCTCGCCACGGTCGATTTCGTCGGCAAGCTCCAGCAGTCGCTCGAGTTCGGAAAACGAAGGCACGGGAACGGGAGGGGCCACCGAGTGCCGTGAAGCCGAGAAGAGCAGGCAGCCAGCGCCAGCGCCGCGGGAAGCCAGTAGCCATTCGAGCTCGTTGGCAGGGGCCTGTTTGTGGGTGGCGAGGAGTACCTTTCTGCCCCAGTTGTCGGGCGTGGCGTCTTCGAAGCATCCCCATAGCTTCGATGCGGTCTTTTCGCCAGGCGACAGGGGAAGGTTCAGCGGGTCGGCGGAGAATGCGTCGGGTGAGCTGAGCCAGCTCTGTGCGTATGCGAAGCGCAGCCCGGACGGGTCCTTGGCCAGGATACCCATGGGGCGCGGCTCGCCGTCGAGTGCTGCGAAAACGTACGTCTTAGAAATCGGTGTCCAGTTCATCGGACGCCTCCCCGCGAATTCGCTTGGGCTGGTGTGCTCTTTCCATGGATATGCCGACTTCATCGGAAGACGGCGAGGCGATCAGCGCAAGGTCGTCCTCCAGGTTCATTGCACTCAGGACCGCCGCCATTATCCCGATGCCCAGGCCGGGTTCGCCTTTGCTCAGGCGCCTGTAGGTCTGGGCCGTGATCCCGGCGCGGCTGCAAATGGTCTCGACCGAGAGGCGGCGGCGCTTGCGGGCCAGCTCGATGTTGGCGCCGAGCCGAGTGAGCAGGGCCAAGGTCGAATCTGTCAAGAGAGACTTGTGCTTTTGCATGATATTTCATCTTTTAAATGCTTTAGTAGATGATATATCACCTTTTTCTTGGGTGCCATCTTGTTGCTGACAAGGTGTGATCCTACCCGTGGCTGGACTGCCACGGCAGCCGGCTGGCGTAGCGGTGTTGCATCACAGATAAACTGGCGGTTGGGCGGCTTCTCGCAGGATGGGGCGAGGAGCAGGGCGACGATACCCATCGCTTTGTGAACCTATGGGTATCGCTTCGCTCGACCCATCCTACGGGGAGTCGAAGACTGTAGTGCTTCAGGAGAAGCTCTATCGAGGTCCGCTCACGCCGGCACTTCCTTGCCGGCAACCCGCTCGCTGACCACCTTGCCGGCGTGCATATGCACCAGTTGGTCGGCGATGTCGAAATAACGGTCGTCGTGGGAGATGACGATGATGGTCTTGCCCTGGCGCTTCAACTCGGGCAGCAGCTCAGTGTAGAACACCCGGCGGAAGGCCGGGTCCTGGTCGGCGGCCCATTCGTCGAAGACCAGCACCGGGCGTTCCTCCAGCCAGGCGTTGATCAGGGCCAGGCGCTTGCGCTGGCCGGTGGAGAGGTCGGTGGTGCTGAAGGCGCCGTCGCGGATCGAGACCTTGTGGGCGATGTCCAGGCGTCGCAGGTATTTTTCCGCTTCCGCGGGGAGTCGCTGTTTGCCGGGGGCGAGGTCGTCGAACAGGTAGTAGTCGGAGAAAATGGTGGTGAAGAGCTGGCGGTAGTCGTCGCGGTGTTCGGCATCGACGCGCTGGCCGTTCAGGCGGATCTCGCCCTGGTGGGGTTCGTAGAGGCCGAGCAGGACCTTGATCAGGGTGGTCTTGCCGCAGCCGTTCTCGCCGACGATGAAGACGATATCGCCCTGGCGGATTTCCAGGTCCACCGGGCCGAGGTGGAAGGCGCTGCTGCCTTCCACCTCCGGGTAGTCGTAGCCGAGCCGGTGCAGTTCGATACTGTGCAGGGTACTGTCCGTCGCGGGCGGCTCGCTCAGCAGCAGGTGTGGCTCGGGGGAAGAGAAGCGTTGCGAGAGTTCGGCGACCCGGCGGAACGCCACTTCGGCGCGGCTGATGCTGGGGATGGTGGTGATCAGTTGTTCCAGCGGCCCTTTCATATAGAGCATCACCAGGATAAAACCGCCCAGCACGCTCTTGTCGGTGGCCGAGCCTAGGGCCTGGAAGGCGATGACCATGCCGATCACCGCGAAGAACAGCATGGAACCGAAGGTCTCGGCGCTGACGAAGATGGTGGCGGCACGGATATTGGCGCGGCAGATGCTTTCCGTGGTGCCCTTGATATGTCGCTCGAGCATGGTGTGCCGACGCTCGCGCTGGATGCGCAGTTCCTTGGCGCCGGCCGAGATCGCCTGGTAGTGCTTCTGCAACTCGTCCTCGCCATCACGAGCGGCCTGCAGGCTGCGCAGGCCGATGGCATGGGCCAGGTACTGGGCGCCGCCACCGATGACCACGGTAAGCAGGGTCAGCAGCAGGATATGCCAGGACAGCAGTGCCAGGTAGGACAGGCAGCCGAGGGTCACGGTCAGGGAGATCACCATGGGCGCCACGGACAGGGCGAAGCCGCTGATGGTGCCGATATCGTTGAGCAGCACCGGGATCAGGCGGTGGGCGCGATAGCGTTCCAGTTGTTCGATAGGCGCGACGAGGATCTTCGCCGCCAGTTCCTGGCGCATGCGCGCGATGACCTTTTGCCCGACCCGGTTGGTCAGCAGGTTGGACAGGGTGGAACAGGCCAGGGTGAGGATGCACAGGCCGGCGAACAGCAGAGCCAGGCGCGCGGTGGCGCCACCTTCGCGGTTCAGCGCGTCGTTCATGGTCGCCAGCAGCGCGGTGACGCTCAGGCCGCTGACGATACCCAGCAGGGTCGCGAGTGCGACGGACAGCCAGAACGGCTTGAGAATGCGCAGGACTTCCGCGGACAGGCGTGGCGACATGGGGGCTTCTCTGAGACGGACCTTGAACCGACTAGACGAGTTGGCGGCGGAGGGATTTAACCCTGTGAGCAGGCATCTGCCGCAGCAGCGCCCTGGCGGGCGGACCCTTCTTCCCAGCCCTTCTCCCGCCAGTGGAGAAGGACGCTGTAGGGTGCCACGCCGGTGCAATGGATTTGAACGCGACGATATGTGCATGGGTTAACCCGCAAGGGGAAAAGAGAACCGTGCTGCGCCACGCACCATTGGTGAGCCGAACCTAAATCCGCCTTTGACCGTTTCGTCCGTATGGGAAATGTCCGTATCGGGCAGAGGGGCTGGGCAGGGATTTATGAGGGTTTCTCGACGGAAGTTCGTAGCGGGGTTGGCGGCGGCCGGGGTCGCCGGAGGGGCGCTGGTGGCGGCGCGCAGCGCTTACCGCAGTCATCAGGAAAAGGAAGCGGCCGAGCTGAACGAGGAGCCGGAGGTCGTCCCGGTGCCACAGGCGGAAGTGCTGCTTGGCGAGCGACTGGTCGGTATCTGGGATTTTCGTTTGCTCGACGGGCAGGAGGACTATCCCGGGCTGGCACTCGAGCGCCTCGAGCTGCTGCTGGATATCGGTCCGGGTGGGCGGGCGGTACGTGGTGCGCTGGGGCAGCGGCCATTCGATAAAGGCAATCTGCAGGTGTTCGGTGAGCTGGATGCGGGCAAGGTGCCCAACCTGCGCTGGAAGCTGACGGATCATGCTGGCCAGGTATACGACTGTCAGGCGATCTTCGATGAAATCTGGGGCAACTGGAGCAGTGGCGGTGGCCAGGCGACCATCAGTGGCGCCTTGAGCGAGTTGGGCCGCCAGCATGGCTTTTCCACGCGGCAGGCGCGTTTCGTCGCGGTGCGTCGGCCTTTCGTGCTGGCGCGTGAGCGGCTTCCCTATCGGCCCGAGCTCAAGGCCTGGTTGATGTCTCCCGGACACCGGCTGTTCCATCAGGTCTGGCATGCCGCCCGTGATCGCTGGCGGCACCTGGACGAGACGCAACGGCGTGGTGTGCGCGGCCTGGGCTGGCAGCCGGGGCCGGAAGGCAAGGAGCGGGATGCGCGGGGCAAGGAGCGCCACCGCAACGGCTCGGGCGAGGATTTCCTGTTCATGCACCGGGATATGGTGCTGAAGGCGCGCGCCATGCAGCCGCTGCCTTCCTGGCCCAGCCTGCCGGCGCCACGGCCCTATATTGGCCATGGCGTACAGGCATTCGTCGACTATGTGGAAAACCATGATGGTTACTCGGTACCGCCATCCTGGGAGATTCCCGGCGACGATGGATTCAATGCCTGGCTGCTCGGTATCAAGAGCAGCGATGGGTATTTCGGTAATTTCCAGTTGTGGGAAGCGCAGTACCAGAACCCGGAGTACCTGAGCAACTTGTGCCTGGGAGAGCTGGGCTCGCGTATCGAGCTGGGCATCCATGACTGGCTGCATATGTGCTGGGCGTCCCTGGCGCGTGATCCCAACAGCGGCTTGTCGATGCCCTATGCGCGTAATCCCGTCGATTTCTCCGAGCGCTGGTTCCGCGAGGACAACGATTTTCTTGGCGATGCCTTTTCGTCCCACCTCAATCCGGTATTCTGGGCCTTCCATGGCTGGATCGACGACCGTATCGAAGACTGGTTCCTGGCCCATGAGCAGGCGCATCCGGGCGAAGTGCTGCGTACCTTCGTCGATGGTGTGCCCTGGTTCGCCCCTGGCCGTTGGGTCGAACTCGCCCGCCCCTGGCTCGGCCCGCAGCAGGCCGGCTGTGGCGCCTGGCTGCAAGGCAATGGCGGCGGCGGGGAGCTGGATATCGAGACCATGAAGCTGGCGCTGCGGATCATCCATTCCGACGAGACGGAGGTGGAGCGCTTGTCCAGACGCATCCCCCTGCGTCCCTGGTACGGCCGCCACCTGCCCCCC
Organism: Stutzerimonas kirkiae; assembly: GCF_004327335.1. Taxonomy (GTDB): domain Bacteria; phylum Pseudomonadota; class Gammaproteobacteria; order Pseudomonadales; family Pseudomonadaceae; genus Stutzerimonas; species Stutzerimonas kirkiae. The sequence goes on from NZ_QJUO01000008.1 coordinate 6,688, forward strand.
GGGCCGGGAGGAAAGCAGTAGGTTGCAGGCGGCATGAAACCTTTGATTGAAAGTGCTGGAGGCTGGACGTAGAAGCAACGGAGTGCTTGTCGTCCAGCCTCCAGCCTTCCAGCGCTGTTTTCGGCTCTTCGAGTGCGTGGCGCGATTGCCCTGGGTAGGTATGTCGCTGCTATCGGCTTCCAACGATTTTGCTGCTAACCTGCCACCCCTCGAACAGGTGCCTTCGCCATATCCTCTGGCGGGGCTGAAACGGGAAGTCCGGTGGGGCGTGCCAAAGGCATGCCGATTCCGGCGCAGCCCCCGCTGCTGTGAGCCTGACGATGCCGTGATATGCCACTGGAGCCTGCTCCGGGAAGGCGCGGTATTCGGATGATGGCGAGCCAGAAGACCGGCCTGTTGCGATCAGGTATGACCCCGGGGTGTGGGTGGCTGCCGCTGTCAGGTGTCTTCGAGTTTGCCTGCCCGCGTCCATCCCGCCTCCTTTCCGGAGTGGCGAGCGATGATCGACGAACAGAAGAAGCAGAACCATGCCGAGCGCATGAAGCGCAAGAAAGCCGTGGTCGATGCCGGTATCGACAAGGCGCAGATCGAGCGCGGCATCCTGATCCTCATCACCGGCAACGGCAAGGGCAAGAGCACCTCGGCCTTCGGCACCCTGTACCGGGCGCTGGGGCATGGCCAGCAGGCCGGAGTCGTGCAGTTCATCAAGGGTACCCAGGCCTCCGGCGAGGTCATCTACCTGCAGCAGCATGCGCCCCAGGTGCGTTACCACGCCATGGCCACCGGTTTCACCTGGAACACCCAGGACTGGGACAAGGACAAGGCCGCCGCCGACGAGGCCTGGGCCCATGCCCGCGGCATGCTGGCCGATGCCAGCCTGAGCCTGGTGGTGCTCGATGAGTTGACCTATATGCTCAAGTACAACTACCTGTCGCTGGACGAGGTGCTGCAGGCCCTGCGCGAACGCCCCGCGCAGCAGAGCGTGATCGTCACCGGGCGAGCGGCCAAGCCGGAACTGATCGAGCTGGCCGACACGGTGAGCGAGATTCGTGACGTCAAGCATGCCTACAACGCCGGTGTGAAGGGCCAGGCCGGCGTCGATTTCTGATGCTTTTCCGCTTTCGTCGGCGCCGTCTTGGCTGCGAACCGCGATGGCCGCGATGGCTTCGCGGGCAAGCCCGTTCCTGCGTGCTGCTTGCGCTGTCGCTGCTGCTCGCCCAGGGCTCCATGGCACTGCCCAGAGTGGTGTCGACCAACCTGTGCGCCGATTACCTGGCGCTGGGCCTGGCGGCGCCCGGGCAACTGCTCTCGGTGTCGGCGAAGAGCCAGGATGCGCGGGTGTCGTCCATGCCGCGGCAGGCGCGCCAGTACCCGGCGAACCAGGCCAGTGCCGAGGAAATCGTCGCACTGCGCCCGGACCTGGTGCTGGCCTCGCGGCGCTGGCTGGCGCAGAACCCGCGCGAGCTGTTCCAGCGCCATGGCATCGAGGTGCTGGCGGTGCCATACCCGACCACTTGGCAGCAGATCTTCGATACCACCCTATTGGTTGCACAGCATATGGATCGGGAGGCGGCCGGGCAGGCACAGGTGGCCGATTGGCAGGCGCGTCTGCAACGGTTGCAGACGCGTGAACGACCCTTCCGCTTGCTGTACTTGCGGCCCAACGGCGGTAGTGCCGGGCGCGAGACGTATGTCGATACGGTGTTCCAGGCCTTGGGGGCTGAGAATGCCTTTCCTGCCCGGGGCTGGGGGCATTACCCCCTTGAGCGCCTGCTCGGTGCACCGCCGGATGTGCTGGTGAAGGCGGATATGCTGATCGACCAGGGCCATGCCAAGTCGTCCTATTGGCGCCATCCCCGATTGCAGCAACTGTTGCGTCATACCCCGTCGATCACCATCGCCGACAACCACTGGGGCTGCAGCGACGGGCAATTGGTGACGGCCGCCGAGCAACTGGCCGGGCAACTGGATGCATTGGCCGATGCGGGAGCGCTGCGCCCATGAACCGACTGGTGAATCCCGTCCTGCTGCTGGCATTGGCTGTGCTGTTCCTGTTGTCGCTGGGCATCGGTTCGGTATCCCTGGCGCCCGGCGAGGTGTTGCGGGCGTTGCTGCAATGGCAGCCGGCCAGTGACGACCTGCGCGAGCTGGCGGTGCAGCACTGGGTCATCGTGCATGAAATCCGCCTGCCCAGGGTGCTGCTGGCGATCCTCGTCGGCATGTCGCTGGGCACGGCGGGGGCGGCGTTGCAGGGGCTGTTGCGCAATCCGCTGGCGGAGCCGGGCCTGCTCGGCGTCAGCAGCAGCGCCAGCCTGGGGGCGGTGCTGTGCCTCTACTACGGTTATGCCAGCCTGAGCCACTGGCTGCTGCCGGGCGCCGCCATGGGCGGCGCGGCGCTGGCTACCTTGCTGCTGTACGTCATCGCCCGCCGCCGGGGCGGCAACCTGACGCTGATCCTGGCCGGCGTGGCGCTCTCCGCCCTGGCGGCGGCGCTGACCTCCCTGGCGATCAACCTGGCGCCGACGCCGACCGACATGCAGGACATCGTGCTCTGGCTGATGGGCTCGCTGAGCGACCGCAGTTTCGCCGACATCCACTTGAGCCTGCCATTCATCCTCGCGGGCCTGGCGCTGTTGCTGGCCTGTGGCCGGCAATTGGATGCGTTGACCCTGGGCGAGGACGAGGCCGGCAGCCTGGGCGTCAACCTGGCCCGCCTGCGCTTGCAGATCATCCTCGGCACGGCGTTGTGCGTGGGCGCCAGTGTGGCGGTCACTGGCGCCATCGGTTTTATCGGGCTGGTGGTGCCGCACCTGTTGCGGCGCTGGGTCGACTACCACCCGTCGCGGCTGCTGCTGAGCAGCGCGCTGGGCGGCGCCATCCTGCTGCTGGCGGCGGATATCCTGCTGCGCCTGGTCAGTGGCGAGCAGGAGCTGATGCTCGGCGTGGTAACGGCCTTGCTCGGCGCGCCGTTCTTCCTGCTGTTGGTGCTGCGCCAGCGTGGAAGCCTGGCCCGATGAGCTGGCTGGCGCTGGAGGCGGTCGGCCTGGCGATCGACGGCAAGCGGCTGCTCGACAGTATCTCCCTGGAAGTGGAACAGGGCTGCCTGCTGGGCCTGATCGGCCCCAATGGCGCCGGCAAGAGCAGCCTGCTCAAGGCGCTGGCGCATCTGTTGCCCTATAGCGGCGCCATCCGCCTCGACGGCCAGGACCTGAAGACCCTCGACCCGCGCCAGCGCGCCCTGCGCCTGGCCTACCTGGGGCAGGGCGACGAGAGCGGCTGGCCATTGCGCCTGGGCGATTATGTCGCGTTGGGGCGGCTACCGCACCGGACGTTCTGGGGCCTGCCGAGCCAGGCCGACCGGCAGGCGGTGGCGCAGGCCATGGCGGATATGGCCTTGACCGGGCTGGCCTCACGCCGCGTCGACAGCCTCTCCGGCGGCGAACGGGCGCGGGCGCGGCTGGCGCGGGCACTGGCGGTCGGCAGCCCGCTGCTGCTGGCGGACGAACCGGTGGCGGCGCTGGACCCTTTCCATCAACTGAACGTGATGCAGATGCTCGGCGCCCAGTGCCGCCAGGGCCGCAGCGTGCTGGTGGTGTTGCACGACCTGACCCTGGCCAGTCGCTTCTGCGACCGGGTGCTGCTGCTCGACCAGGGCCGCGTGGTGGAGTACGGCAGCCCGCGCCAGGTGCTGACGCCGAAGAACCTGCAGCAGGTGTACAAGGTGCAGGCGATGCTCGGCGAGCACCAGCAGCAGCCGTTCGTACTGCCCTGGGCCTGCCGCCCGGAAGGGGATGGCGCATGAAGACAAGCCACCACTCCATAAACGTAGGATGGGTTGAGCGTAGCGATACCCATCACCGGACACCACTGATGGGTGTCGTCGCTCTGCTCCTCGCCCCATCCTACGGATTGCCCGAGCCAGAGGCACAAGTATGACGAGCCAACTGCTGATCTGTGAAACCTGCGGCTATGACGCCGCCAACCCGGAGCAGCCGCGGCGCGGGGCGTTGTTCGCCGAGCAGGTCGAGCGGCTGGCGCTGGAGCGTGGCGTATCGCTGCGCCTGGGCCGTACCCGCTGCCTGATGGCCTGCCAGCGGCATTGCAGCGTGCTGCTGCGGGCGCCGGGCAAGATCGCCTACGTGCTGGGGGATTTCCAGCCGGACCAGGCCGCGGCCCAGGCGCTGCTGGACTATGCCGAGCACTATCGAATCTCGAACAGCGGCCAGGTGCCGTTCCGTGACTGGCCGCAGGGGATAAAGGGCAAGTTCATTGCCCGGATTCCCGTGCTGGACGACTGATTTTCAACTTTCTTTTCCACTTTGAGTCGAGCGAGGACAACACCATGGCCGTTCAAGGCAAGATTCCCGTCACCATCGTCACTGGCTTCCTCGGCAGCGGCAAGACCACGCTGCTGCGTCATATCCTGGAGAACGCCGAAGGGCGGCGTATCGCGGTGATCGTCAATGAGTTCGGCGAACTGGGGATCGATGGCGAGATCCTGCGGGGCTGCGGTATCGGTTGCGACGAGAACGGCACCGAGCAGGGGGGGCAGTTGTACGAACTGTCCAACGGCTGCCTGTGCTGCACGGTGCAGGAAGAGTTCTACCCGGTGATGAAGGAACTGATCGGGCGCCGCGACGAACTGGACCACATTCTTGTCGAAACCTCCGGCCTGGCCCTGCCCAAGCCGCTGGTGCAGGCCTTCAACTGGCCGGAGATCAAGAACGCCTGCACCGTCGACGCGGTGATCACCCTGGTCGACGTGCCGGCCACCGCCGCCGGCCAGTTCGCCGCCAATCCGCGGGCGGTGGATGCCCAGCGCCGCGCCGACCCGAATCTCGACCACGAATCGCCGTTGCATGAGCTGTTCGAGGACCAGTTGCTGTCCGCCGACCTGGTGGTGCTGAGCAAGACCGACCAGGCCGATGCCGCGACCATTCGCCAGGTGGAAGCGCTGGTGCGCGAGGAACTGCCGCCCCAGGTCAAGGTGGTGGCCAGCGATCAGGGGCGCCTCGGCCTGGACCTGCTGCTGGGCCTGTCCAGCGCCTCGGAAGACAGCATCCACCTGCGTGAAAGCCATCACGACCACGGCGATGACGAGGAGCATGAGCACGACCATGACCTGTTCGAGTCGCTGGCGGTGAAGCTGCCGCTGGTCGAGCGCGAGTGCCTGCTGGCGATCCTTCAGGGGCTGGTCGAGCGCCACGATATCCTGCGTATCAAGGGTTTCCTGGCACTGCCGGGCAAACCCATGCGGCTGGTGGTGCATGGCGTCGGCAAGCGCTTCGACAGCTACTTCGACCGCCGCTGGCGCGACGACGAGACACCCCACAGCTACCTGGTGCTGATTGGTCGCGAGCTGGATGCCGAGCAACTGCAGGGCGCGCTGCAAGGCGCGGTGATCGGGGCCTGAGCCATGCATATGCTGTCAGCGCTGCCGGGTGGCTATGTCGAGGACGCGTCGATCATCACCCGGCTGGACCAGACGCCTGGCGAGATCGTCATCCTCAGCGCCGCCGACACCACCCTGGCACTGCTGGCGGCGACCTGCCCGGCCGAGGATTTCCCGGGCGTGCGCCTGGCCAACCTGATGCACCTGCGCCAGCACGCGTCCATCGACCTCTACCTGGAGGAAGTGCTGCAGCATGCGCGGCTGATCGTCATCGACCATCTTGGCGGCGAGAGCTACTGGCCCTACGGCACCGAGCAGGTCGTCAGCCTGTGTCAGCGCAAGGGCATCGCTTTGGCGATGTTCTCCGGGGACATGAGCGAAGACCCTAACCTGCTGGCCCTGAGCACCATCGACAGCGACGATTGCCGCCAGTTTTGGCGCTACCTGCGCGAGGGCGGCGCGGGCAATGCGCGGCAGTTCTACCGTTTTATCGGCGAGCGTTTCTTCCAGCGCTCCTGGCAGGCGTTGCCGCCCCAGGTGCTGCCACCGGTGGCGATCTTTCATCCTGAACACGACAGCGCCAGCGTCAGCCACTGGCAGGCCGAGTGGCACCCGGACGCGCCCTGCGTGCTGCTGGTGTTCTACCGGGCGCACTTGCAGGCGGGCAACACCGAGGTGTTCCGCGAATTGTGCGTGGAACTGCTGCGCCAGGGCCTGAACCCGTTGCCGCTGGCGCTGCTGTCGCTCAAGGATGCCCTTTGCCTGGATACCCTGCGCCAGGTGTGCGAGCAGCAACAGGTGGCGTTGATCCTCAACACCACGGCGTTCTCCCACTCGGCCATGGACGATCCGGGCGACCATGCCCTGGCCGGCGATATCCCGGTGCTGCAGGTAGTGCTGTCCGGCGGTAACCGCGAAAGCTGGGAAGCCGATGCCCATGGCCTGCAACCGCGCGACATGGCCATGCATGTGGCGCTGCCGGAGGTGGATGGGCGCATCATCAGCCGCGCGGTCAGTTTCAAGGGCTCCCAGGGGCGCGATGCGCTGACCCAGTGCGACGTGGTGCAGTACCAGGCCCTGGCCGACCGGCTGGATTTCGTCTGCGAGCTGGCGAGCCGCTGGTGTCGCCTGCGCAGCCTGGAGAATAGCGACAAGCGCCTGGCGCTGATTCTGGCCAACTACCCGACCCGCGAGGGGCGCCTGGGCAATGGTGTCGGCCTGGATACGCCGGCCTCGCTGATCGGCATCCTGCAACGCCTGCAAGGCGAGGGCTATGGCGTCGAGGATATTCCCGCCGATGGCGATGCGCTGATGCGCCTGCTCAGGCAGGGCATCACCAACGATCCGGACAACTGGGCCGTGCGCCCGGCCTGGCAGAGCCTGGCGATGGAGGATTACCTGGCCTTCTTCGATGGCCTGCCGCAGGCCAACCGGCAAGCCATTCGACAGCGCTGGGGCGCGCCCGAGGCCGATCCGATGCTGCGCCAGGGGCGCTTCATGATCGCCGGGCTGCGGTTGGGGCGGGTGTTCGTCGGCATCCAGCCGGCGCGGGGCTACGACCTCGACGAAATGGCCAACTACCACGACCCCGACCTGGTGCCGCCACATTACTACCTGGCCTTCTATTGCTGGCTGCGCCAGCGCTGGGCGGCGGACGCCATCGTGCACGTCGGCAAGCATGGCAACCTGGAGTGGCTGCCGGGCAAGAGCGTGGCCCTCAGCGAGCAGTGCTGGCCGGACCTGGTGTTCGGGCCGATGCCGCACCTCTATCCATTCATCGTCAACGACCCGGGCGAGGGCACCCAGGCCAAGCGCCGTGCCCAGGCGGTGATCATCGACCACCTGATGCCGCCGCTGACCCGCGCCGAGAGCTATGGCGTGACCCGCGACCTGGAGCGGCTGGTCGACGAGTTCTATGACGCGTTGACCCTCGATCCCCGGCGCGCCGGGCTGCTGCGCCGGCAGATCCTCGAACTGATCCTCGCCCATAACCTGCATGCCGACCTCGGCCTGCCGCCGCCGGAGGATGAGGAAAGCGAGCAGCGCCTGCTCAATCGCACCGACACCTACCTGTGCGAATTGAAGGAGAGCCAGATCCGTGATGGCCTGCATATCTTCGGCCAGTCGCCGCAACAGCGATTGCTGCGCGATACCCTGCTGGCGCTGGCGCGGCATCCGGTCGGCGACGGCCAGGGCGGCAATGCCAGCCTGATCCGCGCGCTGGCCGCCGACCTGCTGCCGGCGAGCCAGTCCTGCGAGAAGCGCTTCGATCCGCTGGATGCCGCCTGGGGCGAACCCTGGCAGGGCGAACGGCCCGCGGTGCTGCTGGAACTGTCCGAGCAGGCCTGGCGCACCCTGGGCGATACCCGTGAACGCCTGGAACTGCTGGCCCTGCGCTTGTTGGAACAGAGGCTGCCGGGCGGCGTCGAGTGGCCGCGGACGGCACTGGTGCTTGAGCGTGTGGAAACGGACCTGCGCCCGCGCTTGCAAGCCTGTGGCGAGCAGGAGCTGTTGCAGCTCTGCCGTGGCCTGGCCGGGCGCTTCGTACCACCCGGCCCCAGTGGTGCGCCGTCCCGTGGCCGCCCCGATGTGCTGCCGACCGGCCGCAACTTCTTCTCGGTGGACACGCGCATGATCCCCACGCCCACCGCCTGGGCGCTGGGCGAGAAGTCGGCGGCGCTGCTGGTCGAGCGCTTCGTGCAGGACAACGGCGACTACCCGCGCAGCATCGGCCTGTCGGTCTGGGGCACCGCCACCATGCGCACCGGCGGCGACGATATCGCCCAGGCCTTCGCCTTGCTCGGGGTGCGGCCGAAGTGGGCCGAGGGCAGCTACCGGGTGACGGATTTCGAGGTGCTGCCGCAAAAGCGTCTGGATCGCCCACGGGTGGACGTGACGCTGCGGGTGTCCGGCTTCTTCCGCGATGCCTTCGCCAATGTCATGCAGATGTTCGACGCGGCGGTGCAGCGTGTCGCCGAGCTGGACGAAACGGACGATTGCAACCCGATCCGCGCGCGCATTCGCCAGGAGAGCGATGAGTTGCAGGCGGCGGGCATGGACGCGGCGCAGGCACGGCGCCAGGCCGGCTTCCGTATCTTCGGCGCCAAGCCGGGCGCCTATGGCGCCGGCTTGCAGGGGCTGATGGATTCGCGCGACTGGCAGGGCGATGCCGACCTGGCCGCGGCCTACCTGAACTGGGGCGGCTATGCCTACGGCCAACAGACCTACGGCGAAACCGCCCGCGAAGGCTTCGCCCGGCGCCTGGGGCGGATCCAGGCGGTGGTGCAGAACCAGGACAACCGCGAGCACGACCTGCTCGACTCCGACGACTACTACCAGTTCCAGGGTGGCATGAGCGCCGCCGTGCGCCACCTCGGCGGGCGCCAGCCGGCGATTCTCTTCGGCGACCACAGCAACCCGCAGGCGCCGCGTATCCGCAGCCTGGACGAGGAAGTCAGCCGGGTCATGCGCGCCCGGGTGACCAACCCGAAATGGCTGGACGGCATCAAGCGCCACGGCTACAAGGGCGCCTTCGAGATGGCGGCGACGGTGGACTACCTGTTCGCCTACGATGCCACCACCGGCGTGGTGCGCGACGACCAGTACGCCAGCCTGAGCGACGCCTGGCTGGAGGATGCGGACACCCGCGAATTCCTCCAGCGGCACAATCCGGATGCCCTGCGCGATATCAGCGAACGCCTGCTGGAAGCCATCCAGCGTGGCCTGTGGCGGGAACCCGGGGATTATCGACAACGTATCGAGCAGCACCTGCTGGATGCCGAACACACACTGGAAGGTGGCGCATGACTCCGCACTATCCCTTTGCCGCCCTGCATGGCCAGGACGAACTGCGCCTGGCGCTGCTGCTGGTGGCCATCGACCCGCGCATCGGCGGCGTACTGATCGAGGGCCCGCGTGGCACCGCCAAGTCCACCAGTGCGCGGGCGCTGGCCGACCTGCTGGCGGACGGGCGGCTGGTCAACCTGCCGCTGGGCAGCAGCGAGGAGCAACTGGCTGGTTCGCTGGATATCCAGGCCGCGCTGCGCGATGGCGAGGTGGCGTTCAGGCCCGGCCTGCTGGCGCGGGCCGATGGTGGCGTGCTCTATGTGGACGAGGTCAACCTGCTGGCCGACAGCCTGGTCGACCTGCTGCTGGATGTCTGCGCCAGTAGCGTCAACCGTATCGAACGCGACGGTATTTCCCACCAGCATGCGGCGCGTATCGCGCTGGTCGGCACCATGAACCCGGAGGAGGGCGAGCTACGTCCGCAACTGCTGGACCGTTTCGGCCTGTTGGTGCGCCTGGGGCAGACCATCGAGCCCGAGCAGCGCGAGCGCATCGTGCGCAGCCGGCTGCAGTTCGATCGCGATCCCCAGGCCTTTGTCGCGCGATACCAGGCGCAGCAGCAGGTGTTGAGCGAGCGGCTGGGCGAGGCGCGGCGGCGGGTGGTGACGCTTGAGTTCAGCGATGCGCTGTATCGCCTGGTCAGCAGGTTGTGCCATGGGGCGGGTGTCGAGGGCGTGCGCGCGGACCTGGTGATGCTGCGCGCCGCCGCCGCCCATGCCGCCTGGCAGGGCCGAGACGAGGTGGGCGAGGGCGATGTGCGGGCGGTGGCGGAACTGGTGCTGGCGCATCGGCGCAAGAATCCGCCAGAGCCGTCAGCGGATAGCGGGGCACAGCCGCCGTCTTCGGCATCTTCTTCGATGACGGGGGAAGGTCTGGCCGATACGAGCGATGACGGTGACTGGGGCGCCATGCCGCCGCAGGCCGTGGCGATACAGGAGCCGACTGCGCGGCGCCCACGGCTGGAGCCATCCCCGGCAAAAAAGCCCTGAGGCCACACCTGGCGGGTGGTCGCCTGCCCAAGGCTCGTGCGCCCTATGAACTGCGCCATGCCGATACGGGCAGCCAACCGGGTACGCGGCTGCACTGGCCGCGTACCTTGCTGGCCAAGGGCGCCTCGGCGTTGCGCCCGGAGCATCTGCGCTTTCGTTCGGTGCGCGGTGGTGTGCGTCAATTGCACTGCCTGTTGCTGGATTGCTCATCGTCCATGCTGCGTGGCGACAAGCTGGCCCGGGCCAAGGGCTGGCTGCTGCGCTGCGCCGAGGATTGCTACCGGCAACGCGCCGACCTGGCGGTGATCGGCTTCGCCGGCCAGCGCGCCTGGCTGATCCAGGCGCCGGGACGCGCCTCCGCCAACGGCCGGGGTTGGATCGCGCCGCTGGGGGCGGGCGGCGGTTCGCCGGTGGAGGCCGCGTTGGCACTCTGCGAGCGTGAGATCGGTAACTGGCGCAAGCGTCATCCCGGCGCAGAGTGCGGCCTGTGGCTGCTCAGTGATGCGCGCTTCCGCCAACTGCCGCGATGCCCTGACGGCGCCGATTTCCGTGTGGTGGTGGATTTCGAGAACGACAGCATCGCCCTGGGCCGCTCAGGGCGGATTGCCCAGGCCTGGCAGGCGGAATATCTGCCGGCGTCTGGCCCGCAACGGCCAGAGCCGGGGTGAGAGCGCCGAGCTTTTCAAGCTTCAAGCGGCAGGCCATAAGTTTGGAGTGGAATTGCGCAGCGGAGTAACGGCGGGTTTGCCCGGCAAGGGAAGGGCCAAGCTCATCGCTTGGCCGTTGCTGCTACTTACGATGCGCTGCGGCCACCCTGGCCGAGCAGTGCTTCCAGGCTCGGCGCATCGAAGATCGCCTCGGCCCATTCGCCGATCTGCTCCACGCTGGCCAGCTCGACCCGCTGCGCCGCCCAGTCCGGCAAAGAGCCGAAGCGTTTGCCCAACTGACGTTGCAGTAAAGCGACGGCCTGTTTCTTGCTGCCTTGTTCCAGGCCTTCCTCCCGGCCCAGTTGCTTCCATTTCGCACTCCAGTCGATATCACGCTTAGCCAGCATGGTGCTCACCTCCAGCAAGTCGGTCAGTTCGGGAACCTGCTCCCGGGGCGCTCGATGACGGATCAGTCGGACGATCCATCGGCTGAGATTACGCCTGAGCGCCGTCTGGTCGTCGAGCCGTAGCCAGGTCAGCAGTTCGGCGATGATCGCCTGCAGGCTTTGCACATCGCCGGCATGTCCCAGCCGTATCAGGGCAGCGACCAGGTTGCGCTGGCCGGCCAGTTGTTCGTCCTCGTAATTGTTCTCGTCGACCAGCAGGTAGTTCAACTGCGGCTGGAGGGCTTGCAGCTCTTTGGGCGGCGGATGACACAGCGCTGCCAGCTCGGAGGGGTGGTGCCATGGCTGGTCGCCGTTGCAGAGCACCAGCGGCAGTACGGGAGGCAGTAGTCTGTCCGCGGTCAATTGCCTTTGTTTTTCCAGTTGCTGCCAGAACAACCCGATATAGCTGAGCAGCCGCAGTGCCATGAAGCGATCCGGCGTGGACTGGAATTCCAGCAGCAGGTAGATATAGATCCATGCGTCGCGCAGGCGCACCCGCCACACCATGTCCTCATGGCGTTGGCGCATATCTTCGCTGACATAGTGGCCGTTGAGCGGCTCCAGGGTGCCGAAGTCGAGCTGGCCGACCCAGGCCTGCGGCACGAAGCCCAGCAGCGGGTCGCGAACGAACTCCGGGTTGGAGAACAACAGCTTGTAGCTGGTGTCGTGGGGCTGAGCCATATCCCCTGTCCTGGATGGAAAGCACGCGGGCAATGTTGCCAGTACGCCACGGGCGGGCTGTGAAGCCGTTCACGATTTGTGCATCCAGTTGGCCGCAAGCGGCATAGGGCCTCAGGTACCGGCCAGGTCGCAAAGAAACGGCAACGGACCCTGCCTAGCTTTGTACTCCCCGCGTCAGTATGTCGATAAAAGCCTGGGCCAGCGGGGAATGCTCCTGGCGGCGCTTGATCAGCCAGACGGCGGTGGTGGCGCCGGTATCGCTCAGCGGGCGGAACACCACGCCGTCGATCCTGGCGCGACGGAAGGAGGCGGGGAGCACGGAAACGCCCAGTCCGGCGGCCACCAGGCCGATGATGGTCAGGGCCTCGTGCACTTCCTGGGTGATGCGCGGGGTGAAGCCGGCCTGGCGGGCAAGTTGGAACAACTGGCCGTAGAGCCCGGTGCCGTAGGTGCGTGGAAAGAACACGAAGGGTTCGTCGGCCAGGGCGGCCAGGGGCATGGCTTCGTCATGCGTCCCGGCCAGCGGGTGATCGGCATGCAGCAGCGCTACCAGGGGCTCGCTGAGCAGTTCCACCGCCGACAGTTCCTGCGGCAGTTCCAGTGGGCGGATCATGCCGACCTGGACCTTGCGCTCCAGCACTGCCTGGCTGACTTCGCTGCTGGTCATTTCCTGCAGGTCGAGATGGACCGCGGGAAAGGCCTGGCGAAAGGCGAACACCGAACGTGGAATGATCGAGACGAAGGGCGAGGACGAGGTGAAACCGATCTGCAGTTCGCCCAGTTCGCCCTGCTGGGCACGCCGCACCACGTCCACCGACTTGCTCACCTGGGCCAGGCTCTGGCGGGTTTCCTCGAGGAACAGCCGGCCGGCGTCGGTCAGCGCCACATGGCGGTTACTGCGCTCCAGCAGGCGCACCCCCAGTTCCTGTTCGAGCGCCTGGATCTGCTGGCTCAGGGGTGGCTGGGAGATGCCCAGGCGTTCGGCGGCACGGCCGAAATGCAGCTCTTCGGCCACTGCGACGAAGTAACGGAGATGGCGCAGTTCCATATGGGCTCCATAGGTCGTTTTACATATCATTCATTTCGAATTCTATATTGGATATGTCTCGTTCGGCTCATTAATCTGGCCGCGTTTTCCTGCCTGCGGCGTAAGAACGCAGGCTCGTGCAAGAGGCCGCAATGAACAGATCGAACGAAAGTCAGAATCCTCCTAGCCATGTTCTCAAGGGAACGCCGCAATTCGTACGGGTGCTGCTGGCCATGTGCGCCGGCGGTTTTTCCACTTTCGCCCTGCTGTACTGCGTGCAGCCGATGATGCCGATGCTGGCTGCCCGCTTCAGCCTGACGGCGGCGCAGAGCAGCCTGGTGCTTTCCGTTTCCACCATCTCACTGGCGCTGGGGCTGCTGGTCACCGGGCCGCTGTCGGATGCCTGGGGGCGCAAGCCGGCCATGGTGATTTCGTTGTTGGCGGCTTCCGTGTTCACCCTGGGTGCCGCCCTGGTGCCGAGCTGGCATGCGGTGCTGGTGATGCGGGCGCTGGTCGGCCTGTCGCTGAGCGGGGTGGCGGCGGTGGCCATGAGTTACCTGAGCGAGGAGATCGACCCGCTGCACCTGGGGCTGGCGATGGGCGTCTATATCGCCGGTACCGCCATCGGTGGCATGGGCGGACGCTTGCTGGGCGGGGTGCTGGTGGACTATGTGTCCTGGCATACGGCGCTGGCGTTGCTCGGTATTCTGGCGCTGCTGCTGGCCGTGGCCTTCTGGCGGTTGCTACCGGCGTCGCGCAATTTCTCTTCGCGCTCGTTGCGCCCGCGTTCGCTAGTGCAGGGGTTCATGCTGCATTTGCGTGATCCGGGATTGCCCTGGCTGTTCGCCCAGGGGTTCCTGCTGATGGGCAGTTTCGTGACGCTGTTCAACTATATGGGCTATCGGCTGATCGCCGAGCCGCTGGGGTTGAGCCAGACCAGTGTCGGCCTGCTGTCGGTGGTCTACCTGTCCGGTATCTACAGCTCGACCAAGGCTGGCGTGCTGGCCGACCGGCATGGGCGGCAGCGGGTGCTGTGGGCCATGATCGCGCTGATGCTGGCTGGCCTGTTGCTGACCTTGCCCGCCTACCTGCCGTCGATCCTGGGTGGCATATTGCTGTTCACCTTCGGTTTCTTCGGTGCCCACTCGGTGACCAGCAGTTGGATCGGTCGCCGTGCCATCCAGGCCAAGGGGCAGGCATCCTCCCTGTACCTGTTCAGCTATTACCTGGGATCGAGCGTGGCCGGCACCCTGGGCGGCCTGTTCTGGCAGTCGGCGGGGTGGAATGGTGTAGGCCTGTTCATCTCCATGCTGCTGCTGGTGTCCCTGGGTGTGGCCTTGCACCTGGCGCGCTTGCGCGAGGTGCGTTGAAGCACTTGTCTTTGTATCTGGCACACGGCAAATACCGCAGTGGCTATGGAAAGAGCCGCCAGGGCAGTGCCGAGTCATTCGCAGGGCTTGCGGTTTCGCCGGCGCTTTCCCACAGACACTGCTGATAGTGGCTGTGCGGATGCCAGGTGGCGGTACGGGGCCTTCGCCGCCAGGGATGGCGGCGAAGAGCTACCGGGATCTATTCACGCGTGCCCCGTCCCGCCACCTGGCATCCGCACAGGGACGATGCTCCCGACGGCCCTATAGCCAGGAACACTACTGCCAATCCTGTCAGGGCCAAGCCCCTCGCGAGACATCGTTACAAATGCACTCGCACCCGTAGCGTCGGCAGGCAACGTACGATGGAGTTGAGCAGCACGCCGTAGAGCGGCACGAACAGCATCAGGCTGACCGCCAGTTTGATGACGTAGTCCACCAGGGCGATTTCCACCCAGTGCTCGGCCATGAAGGCGTTGCTGCTGTTCCAGAAGGCAATGGAGAAGAATGCCGCGGTGTCCAGCGCCTGGCCGACCACGCTGGAGGCGGCGGGAGCGATCCACCATCGGCGGTGGCTGCGGCGCAGGCGGTCGAATACCTGCACATCCAGCAACTGCCCAAGCACATAGGCGGTAAAGCTGGCCAGTGCGATACGGAACACGAAAGTGTTGAATTCGCCCAGCGCCGCGAGGCCGCTGAAGGCGCCTTCGTGGAACAGCACCGAAACCACATAGGAGGCCACCAGCGCGGGCAGCATGACCCGGGCGATCACCCGGCGTGCCGGCGACTTGCCCATCAGGCGCACGGTCAGATCGGTGGCGAGGAATATGAAAGGAAAGCTGAAGGCGCCCCAGGTGGTATGGAAACCGAACAGGGTGACCGGCAACTGCACCAGGTAGTTGCTGGCGATGATGATAAGGATATGGAAAGCGATCAGTGCCGCCAGCAGCAGGCGTTGGCGTGGTTGGTCATATAACGGCATGCGGGACCTTTTTGATGGATGGGGTTAGGGAACCCATTGGGTGATTTGCCAAAAGAGCGTGCATTCTAGGGGCTGAGGACTGGGCGCGGCAAGTCGGGCGGGCAGGACGGTCGCGCTATGCACGGCAAACAGCCGAAAACAGCGCTGGAAGGCTCGAGACTGGAGGAAAGAGCGTGGCAACCGGTGTTTCTCGTCCAGCGTTCCAGCCTCCAGCGCTTTTATCGAAGCACCTTGTCGGTGAATGGCGGCATAGCGCGATCGCCCGAATGGCCGCCAATGGCGGCTGCAGGCAGTGTGATGGACTGTCCGCCTAAATCGACTGCAGTGCCGCTACGTAATATGGACAATTCGTAAAAATGCCGTAAATGCTCTTTTCGTTTTTATCGAGAGTGATTATGGTTCCTGACTTTCCTCTCCTGCGATCATATATTCCATGTCCGAGGCTCACCTTTCCCCTCCGCGTGCCGGCCGTGTCTGGCTGATTCTGTCCCTGCTTCTCGTCGCTGTTCTGCTGATCGTCTGGTGGCTCTGGCCAAGTGAGCCAAGCCGTACGCCTGCCAGTGGTTCTTCGTTCGCATCCTTTGGCCAGGGCATCCCGGTGCGTGTCGAACCGGTGCGCCAGGCGCTTTTCGAAGTCTATGACAAGGCTCTGGGGAGTGTTACACCGCTGAATGTGGTGAATGTGCGCAGCCGGGTCGCGGGTGAGCTGGTGGAGATCCACTTCGAGGAAGGCCAGCGGGTCAAGGCCGGCGATCTGCTGGCGGTGATCGATCCACGCTCCTACAGGATCGCCCTGCAACAGGCCGAGGGGACCCTGCAGCAGAATCGGGCACTGTTGAAGAATGCCGAAACTGATCTGCGCCGTTATCGCCAATTGCATGGCGAGGACAGCATTTCCAGGCAAGTCCTGGACACCCAGGAGGCCCTCTACAGCCAGTACCAGGGCACCCTCGCCAGTAACCAGGCGGCAGTCGACGAAGCCCGCCTCAACCTCGACTACACGCGTATCCGTGCCCCGATCGATGGCCGCGTGGGTCTGCGGCAACTGGACCCGGGCAATCTGGTCGCGGCCAATGATGCGACCGCGCTGGTGGTGATCACCCAGACGCAGCCGGTGGCCATCAGCTTTACTCTGCCGGAAGGCGCCCTGCCAGCGGTGCTGGCGCGCCACCGTCGCGGCGAGCAGTTGCTGGTGCAGGCCTGGGACCGCGGCGAGCGGCAACTGCTGGGCGAGGGCGTACTGGCCAGCGTCGACAACCAGATCGACGCGACCACCGGTACCCTAAAGCTCAAGGCACGTTTCGACAATGAAGACGAAGTGCTGATCCCCAACCAGTTCGTCAATGTCCGCCTGCGTGTGGAAACCCTCGAAGACGCATTGCTGATCCCGTCCGCGGCGGTGCAGTTCGGGGGGCGCGGAGTCTTCGCCTATGTGGTGAATGGCAACAACAAGGTCGAGATCCGCAATCTGCAGCTCGGCCCCGACGATGGCGAGTCCACCGTGGTTCTCGAAGGCCTGAAGGCCGGGGAGCGGGTGGTGCTTGAAGGTACCGACCGCTTGCGTGAGGGTTCCGATGTCGAAGTGATCGAGGCCGGCCCTGGTGGGCAAGCCGCCGTAGAGGGTGCGGGGAACGCCGCGCAATGAATATCTCCCGCCTGTTCATCCTGCGACCGGTGGCTACCACGCTCAGCATGATCGCCATCCTGATCGCCGGGTTGATCGCTTACCGCCTGTTGCCCGTCGCGGCGTTGCCGCAGGTGGATTATCCGACCATCCGGGTGATGACGTTGTATCCGGGCGCCAGCCCGGAAGTGATGACCAGTGCGGTGACGGCGCCGCTGGAGAGGCAGTTCGGGCAGATGCCGGGCATGACCCAGATGTCCTCGACCAGCTCCGGTGGTGCCTCGATCATCACCCTGCGTTTCTCCCTGGAAGTTTCCCTGGATGTGGCCGAGCAGGAGGTGCAGGCGGCGATCAACGTGGCCAACAACCTGTTGCCCGACGACCTGCCGGCACCGCCGGTCTACAACAAGGTCAATCCCGCCGATACGCCGGTTATCACCCTGGCGGTGACTTCGCCGAACCTGCCGCTGCCGAAGCTGCACGACATGGTCGACACGCGCATGGCGCAGAAACTGGCGCAAATCAGTGGCGTCGGCATGGTCGGCATCGCCGGCGGGCAACGGCCGGCGATGCGCGTCCGGGTCAACCCCGAGGCCCTGGCTGCCTATGGCCTGACCCTGGCGGATGTGCGTTCGCTGATCACCCGGTCCAACGTCAACCAGCCGAAGGGAAACTTCGACGGCCCGATCAAGATGTCGATGCTCGACGCCAACGATCAGTTGAAGACGGCGGAGGAGTACGCCGAACTCATCCTCAACTACCAGGATGGCGCGACCCTGCGCCTGCGCGATGTCGCCAGCATCGTCGAGGGTGCGGAGAACGAGCGCCTGGCGGCCTGGGCCAACGAGAGCCAGGCGGTGCTGCTGAATATCCAGCGCCAGCCGGGGGCCAATGTCATCGAGGTGGTCGATCGTATCCAGGCACTGTTGCCGGAGATCACCGCCAGCATGCCGAGCGGGGTCGATGTGGTGATCCTCACCGATCGCACCCAGACCATCCGCGCGGCGATCACCGACGTGCAGCATGAACTGCTGATGGCGACGGTGCTGGTGGTGCTGGTGACCTTCCTGTTCCTCAAGAAGCTGTCGGCCACCATCATCCCGACCATTGCCGTGCCGCTGTCGCTGGTCGGCACCTTCGCGGTGATGTACCTGGCCGGCTTCTCCCTGAATAACCTGACACTGATGGCCCTGACCATCGCCACCGGCTTCGTGGTGGACGATGCCATCGTCATGCTGGAGAACATCGCGCGCCACCTGGAGCAGGGCGAGACGCCCCTGCAGGCGGCGCTCAAGGGTGCCAGGCAGATCGGTTTCACACTGATTTCCCTGACTTTCTCGCTGATCGCGGTGCTGATTCCGCTGCTGTTCATGCAGGATGTGGTCGGGCGCCTGTTCCGCGAGTTCGCCGTCACCCTGGCGGTGGCCATCCTGATTTCCCTGGTGGTATCCCTGACCCTGACCCCGATGATGTGCGCGCGCCTGCTGCGCCACAAAGCCGAGGTCAAGGAAAAGCCCGATTGGGTCGAGCGGTTGATCGGTGGCTACTCGCGCTGGTTGCGCTGGGTGCTGCGCCATCAGACGCTGACCCTGCTGGTGGCGCTGGCGACCTTGGGGCTGACCGTGGTGCTCTACCTGGCGGTGCCCAAGGGCTTCTTCCCGGTGCAGGATACCGGGGTGATCCAGGGCATCAGCGAAGCGCCGCAGTCGATTTCCTTCAGTGCCATGAGCGAGCGCCAGCAGTCCCTGGCGCGGGTAGTCCTGGCCGATCCGGCGGTGCAGAGCCTCTCTTCCTATATCGGTGTGGACGGCGACAACGTCACCCTCAACAGCGGGCGCCTGCTGATCAACCTCAAGCCTTTCGCCGAGCGTGACGTGACGGCGCGGGAAGTGATCGAACGCCTGCGTCCGCAGTTGCAGAAGCTGCCGGGCATCGCCCTCTACATGCAGCCGGTGCAGGACCTGTCGATCGAGGACCGGATCAGCCGCACGCAGTTCCAGTTCAGCCTGCAGTCGCCGGACAGCGAGTTGCTGGAGGCGTGGACGCCGCGCCTGCTGGAAGCCTTGCAGGCACGCGAGGAACTGCGCGATGTCGCCAGCGACCTGCAGAACGAAGGCCTGCAGGTGTTCCTGGATATCGACCGCGATGCGGCGGCGCGCCTGGGTATCGAGATGTCGGCGATCACCGATGCGCTCTACGATGCCTTTGGTCAGCGGCAGATTTCCACTATCTTCACCCAGGCCAGCCAGTACCGGGTGGTGCTGGAGAATACCGAGGGTGGCCGCCTCGGCCCGCTTGCGCTGGAGCAGGTGTTCGTGCAGAGCACGGGCGGTACGCCGGTGCGGCTGTCCAGCCTGGCGCGCTTCGAGCAGCGGCCGGCGCCATTGCTGATCAACCATATCGGCCAGTTCCCGGCGGTGACGGTGTCCTTCAACCTGGCCCCCGGTGTTTCCCTGGGGGAATCGGTGCAGGTGATCGAGCAGGTCGAGCGGGAGATCGGCCTGCCGCTGTCGATCCAGACTCGCTTCCAGGGGGCGGCGGAAGCCTTTCGCGCCTCGCTGTCGAGCACTCTGCTGTTGATCCTGGCGGCGGTGGTGACCATGTATATCGTGCTCGGCGTGCTCTACGAGAGCTACATCCACCCGGTCACCATCCTTTCCACGCTGCCTTCGGCGGCGGTCGGCGCCTTGCTGGCGCTGTTGCTGACCGGTAACGACCTGGGGCTGATCGCCATCATCGGCATCATCCTGCTGATCGGCATCGTCAAGAAGAACGCGATCATGATGATCGATTTCGCGCTGGAGGCCGAGCGGCACCAGGGCATGACGCCGGAACAGGCGATCTACCAGGCGGCGCTGCTGCGTTTCCGGCCGATCCTGATGACCACCCTGGCGGCGCTGTTCGGCGCCGTGCCGTTGATGCTGGCGTCCGGTTCGGGCGCCGAGCTGCGCCAGCCGCTGGGGCTGGTGATGGTCGGTGGGTTGCTGCTCAGCCAGTTGCTGACGCTGTTCACCACGCCGGTCATCTACCTGTTCTTCGACCGCCTGGGCCGGCGCCTGCGCGGGCTGCGCAGTGCGAGCGCGGTCGTCGGGGAGGCACCATGAGGGTTGCCCTGGAGCTGCCGCGATGAACCTCTCGGCACCCTTTATCGCCCGCCCGGTGGCGACCATGATGCTGGGCCTGGCGATCCTGCTGATCGGCGCCGTCTGCTATCGGCTGTTGCCGATATCGCCGCTGCCACAGGTGGACTTCCCGACTATCGAAGTCTCCGCCAGCCTGCCGGGCGCCAGCCCCGAGGTGATGGCGGCGACGGTGGCGACGCCACTGGAACGGGCGCTGGGCAGCATCGCCGGTATCCGCTCGATGTCCAGCACCAGCAACCAGGGTTCGACCCGTGTCAACGTGGAGTTCGAACTGGGGCGCGATATCAATGCCGCCGCCCGCGAAGTGCAGGCTGCCATCAACGCTTCGCGCAACCTGTTGCCCAGCGGCATGCGCAGCATGCCGAGCTACAAAAAGGCGAGCACTGCCGGCGATCCGGTGATGGCCATCGCCTTGAGCTCCGACGAACTGAGCAAGGGCGAGTTGTACGACCTGGCCGATACCATCGTCGGCCAGAGCCTGGCCCAGGTCACTGGCGTCGGTGCGATCAATATCGGCGGCAGCTCGCTGCCCGCGGTGCGTATCGAATTGCAGGCCAGCCTGCTCGAGCACCATGGGCTGTCGCTGGACGAGGTGCGCCAGAGCATCGCCAGCAACAACCAGCGGCGGCCCAAGGGTTTCGTCGAGGACCAGCATCGCCAGTGGCAGGTGCAGGCCAACGATCAACTGAACGAGGCCGCTGATTATCGCCCCATGGTGATTCGCTACGAGAACGGCGCGGCCATCCGCCTGGGGGATGTGGCGAGGGTCACCGACGCGGTGGAAAATCGCTATAACAGCGGCTTCTACAATGATCGCTCGGCGGTACTGCTGGTGGTCTATCGCCAGTCCGGGGCGAATATCCTGGAAACCCTGGAGGCGATCCAGGCACGCCTGCCGGCACTGCGCGAACTGTTGCCGGCCAGTGTCGAGCTGGAGATCGCCGCCGAACGCACACGGGTGATCCGCGCCACCTTCGCCGAGGCCAAGCTGACCCTGGCCATCGCCGTGGCCCTGGTGATACTGCTGGTATTCCTGTTCCTCGGCAGTGTGCGGCGGGCGCTGATCCCGGCGCTGGCGGTGCCGATCTCGCTGATCGGCAGCTTCACGGTGATGTACTTGTGGGGGTTCTCGCTGAATATCTTCTCGCTGATGGCGTTGATCCTGGCCACCGGGTTGGTGGTGGACGATGCCATCGTGGTGCTGGAAAACATCGCCCGGCATATCGACAACGGCGAGCCGCCGCTGCGCGCGGCCTACCTGGGCAGCCAGGAAGTGGGGTTCACCCTGTTGTCGATGAACGTCTCGCTGGTGGTGGTGTTCCTGTCGATCCTGTTCATGGGCGGCGTGTTCGGCCAGTTGTTCCGCGAGTTCTCCATCACCCTGGCCACGGCGGTGCTGGTGTCCCTGCTGGTGTCCCTGACGCTGACGCCGATGCTCTGCGCGCGCTGGCTGCGCGCCCATGGCGAGGAGCACCGGCAATCGCGCCTGCAAGGCTGGAGCCATGCCGTGCACCAGCGCCTGGTCGATGGTTATGACCGCAGCCTGGGTTTCGTCCTGCAGCATCCGCGTATCACGCTGCTGGCCTTGCTGGCGACCATCGCGCTGAATGTCTTCCTGTTCATCGAAGTGCCCAAGACGCTGATGCCGCAGCAGGACAATGGCCAGTTGAACGGCTTTATCCGTGGTGATGACGGGCTGTCGTTCCAGGTCATGCAGCCGAAGATGGAAACCTACCGCCAGGCGCTGCTGAAGGACCCGGCGGTGGCGGGGGTGGCCGGTTTCATCGGCGGCGACGGAGGCATCAACAATGCCTTCCTGCTGATCCGCCTGACGCCGATCAAGGAGCGTGGCGTGTCATCGCAGCAAGTGATCGAACGCTTGCGCGATACGATGCCCAAGGTCCCCGGTGCCCGCCTGTTCCTGATGCCCAACCAGGACCTCAGTTTCAGCGGCCCGGGCCGCGACCGCAGTTCCCAGTACGAATACCAGTTGTTGGCCGACGACCTGGGCAAGCTCCGGCTCTGGCAGCCGAAGGTGCTGGCGGCCATGAAGGCCTTGCCGGAGCTGGTGGACATCGACGGCAACGAAGGCGACGGGGCCACGCAGGTCAGCCTGAATATCGACCGGGATGCGGCGCGGCGGCTGGGTATCGAGATGAGCGATATCACCTCGTTGCTGAACAATGCCTTCAGCCAGCGGCAGATTTCCACCATCTATGCGGAACTGAACCAGTACCAGGTGGTGATGGAGGTCGACCCGAGATATGCCTACGACCCGGTGGTGCTGCAGCGTATCCAGGTAGTCACGGAAGATGGCCGCCGGGTGCCGTTGTCGACCTTCGCCAGCTATGAGCTGAGCGTCGCCAATGACCGGGTGCGCCACCAGAACCAGTTCGCCTCGGAGAGTATCTACTACCAGTTGGCGCCGGGCGTCAGCCTGGAACAGGCCAACGCCGCGCTCACCCGGGCGGTGGCTGCCATCGGCTTGCCCAGCGATGTGCAGGGTCGCCAGGGTGGAACCGGCGGCGCCTTCCAGTCGACCCTGGACAATCAGCCGCTGATGATCCTCGGGGCGATCATCGCGGTCTATATCGTGCTCGGCATTCTCTACGAGAGTTACATCCATCCGCTGACGATCATTTCCACGCTGCCTTCGGCAGGTGTCGGCGCCTTGCTCACGGTGATCCTGGTCGGCGACCAGTTCAGCCTGATTTCACTGCTCGGGTTGTTCCTGTTGATCGGCATCGTGATGAAGAACGCCATCCTGATGATCGACCTGGCGCTGCAGTTCGAGCGCCATGACGGGCTGTCGCCCAGCGAGTCGATCCGTCGCTCCTGCCTGTTGCGCCTGCGGCCGATCCTGATGACCACCATGGCCGCCATCCTCGGTGCGCTGCCGTTGCTGATCGGCGGTTCGGAAGGCGCGGAAATGCGCCGGCCACTGGGGCTGGCGATCATCGGCGGGCTGCTGTTCAGCCAGGTGCTGACGCTCTATACGACGCCGGTGGTCTACCTGTATCTGGATCGTCTGCGCCATCGTTTCAACCGCTGGCGTGGTGTGCGCACCGATGCCGCTCTGGAAAATCCGCTATGAGTTCACTGATTGCGCTTCACCGTCTGCGCCCCCTGGGCCTGGCCGTCTCCCTGGCTGCCCTGGCCGGTTGCACCCTCGGCCCCGATTACCAGCGCCCGGAGCTGCCGGCTCTCGGCGAGTTCCGCCAGGTCGAGGGCTGGAAACTGGCCGAGCCAGCGGACGTTGCCCTCAGCGACTGGTGGCGCCTGTACGATGATCCTCTGCTGGATCAACTGCACGAGCGCCTGCGACAGTCCAACCAGACCCTGGCACAAGCGGTGGCCCAGTACCGCGAGGCGCAGGCGGTGGTGCGTGGTGCGCGTGCCTCGCTGTTCCCGAGCGTTTCCGCGGACGCCAGCAAAACCCGCTCCGGCCAGGGGGCCGGCACCAGCACCAGGGTCATCGACGGCACCGCGGTGAGCAGCTCGGGGGGCGGCATTTCCCAGAGCTACGACCTGTCGCTGGGGGTGAGCTGGGAGCTTGACCTGTGGGGGCGCTTGCGCCGCCAACTGGAGTCGGACCGCGCCAGCCTGGATGCCAGTGCGGCCGAGCTGGCCGCCGTGCGCCTCAGCCAGCAATCCGAGCTGACGCAGAATTACCTGCAACTGCGAGTCATCGATGCACAGCGGCGCCTGCTGGCGGATACCGTTGAGGCCTATGCGCGCTCCCTGCGTATTACCGAGAACCAGCGGCGCGCGGGTATCGTCACCCGGGCCGATGTCGCCCAGGCGCGCACGCAACTGAAAAGCACCGAAGCCCAGGCCATCGACCTGGAATACCAGCGTGCGCAACTGGAGCATGCCATTGCGGTGCTGATCGGCGTCCCGCCGGGGCAGTTCCAACTGGCGTCCCGCGACGCCTTGCCGAGCTTGCCGCAGGTACCGCGCCTGCTGCCATCGCAATTGCTGGAGCGGCGGCCAGACGTGGCGGCGGCCGAGCGGCAGGTAATAGCGGCCAATGCACAGATCGGCGTGGCGAAAACGGCCTGGTTCCCCAGCCTCAGCCTGAGTGCCTCCGGCGGCTATCGCAGTGGCGTGTTGAACGAGTGGATCGAGACGCCCAACCGTTTCTGGTCGATCGGGCCGCAGTTCGCCATGACCCTCTTCGATGGCGGGCTGATCCGTTCGCGTATCGAGCAGGCCGAGGCCGGCTATGACCGCACCGTGGCCAGCTACCGCCAGACCGTGCTCGACAGTTTGCGCGAGGTCGAGGATTACCTGGTGCAGTTGCGTGTGCTCGAGCAGGAGTCAGGGGTACAGGGCGAAGCCGTCGGCTCGGCCCGCGAGGCCCTGGAACTGGTGGAGAACCAGTACCGGGCGGGCACCGTGGATTATCTCAACGTGGTCAGTGCGCAAGCCACCGCGCTGTCCAACGAGCGTACCGAGTTGACGTTGCTGGGCAATCGTCTGCTGGCGAGCGTTCAACTGATCGCGGCCCTCGGTGGCGGGTGGCACAGTGAGGGCCTTGCCGAGCCGCTGCTGGAAGAGTGACTCGCGCCGGGGAAACACCGACGGGGTATCGCGGTCCTATACGCAGTGTTCGTCCTCCGGAGACAGTCCATGAAGCCCGCTCCCGCCTTGCTGATCCTGCATGGCAAACAGGCGCTCAACGAAGAGGTACGCCAGGCCGTGCAGCACTGGCGCGAGACTCATGGCGGGAAGCGATCACTGGCCGTGCGCGTGACCTGGGAAGGCGGTGATACCCAGCGGCTGGTACATGAGGCCGTGGCCCAGGGGTATGGCCGGCTGATCGCAGGTGGCGGCGATGGCACCTTGCGGGAGGTCGCCAGCGCCATTCTCGACGGCGCCCATGCGGTTTCCCTGGCGGTCCTGCCACTGGGCACCGCCAATGATTTCGCCAGGGCCGCCGCTATTCCATTGCAGCCCGGCCCGGCCTTGGCGCTGCTCGATGAAGAGCCGGTCGCGGTCGATGTCGGGGAGCTCCGCGATGGCCATTTCTTCATCAATATGGCCACTGGCGGGTTTGGCGCGAATGTCACGGCCAATACGCCGGAAGAGCTGAAGAGGGTGCTCGGTGGCGGTGCCTACCTGCTCAGTGGCCTGTCGCGCTTCGGTGAGTTGAATGCGGCCCATGGCCGTTTTCATGGGCCCGATTTTCACTGGGAGGGCTCCTTCCTGGCCATGGGGATCGGCAATGGCCGGCAGGCCGGCGGTGGGCAGGTGCTTTGCCCGCAGGCGCGGATCGACGATGGCCTGCTGGATATCTGCGTCCTTCCCGCTCCGGCGGATACCGTGGCGACCCTGGGCACACTGCTCAGCGGCGGCCTGCTGGGCCTCGAGAGTATTTCCCTGACCGCGCGCCTGCCCTGGCTGGATATCGAACTGGATGGCAGCCTCGATCTCAACCTGGACGGGGAGCCCTTGCTCCTGCGGGATATGCATTTGCGCGTACGCCCGGGGGCCCTGCGCATGCACCTGCCGCAGGCATGCCCACTGCTGGCGTAGGGTGAGCGCGCCATGCCGTTATTCGGGGCCAAGGTGTTTCGATAAAGGTGCTGAAGGCTGGGGCCCTGGACGAAAAACACCGGCTTTCGTTCAGCCTCCAGCTTGTCAGCGCTCTTTTCGGCTCCATGGCGCGAGCTTGTATCGGCGACCTGACAAACCTTCGTTGATGGCTATATGATGGCTGGCCGGCGATAATGTTGTCCGGCAATCACTTTCAAGACCGGGGCTTCGCTGCCGATATTCCAGGTCTTGAAGACTTTAGGAGCACCTTATGGCCGGCATCCTCGATACAGTCGATCAGCGCACCCAACTGGTTGGGCAGAATCGCCTGGAAATTCTCATGTTCCGCCTTTCCGGGCGGCAGAAGTTCGCGATCAACGTCTTCAAGGTGCAGGAAGTGGTGCAGCTTCCGCGCATGACCCTGATGCCGCACCGGCACAATTCCGTCTGTGGCGTCATCAACCTGCGTGGCCAGACCCTGCCGGTGATCGACCTGTCCAGGGCCATTGGCCTGCGTCCGCTGACACCGGACGAGAACAGCACCATCATCGTTACCGAGTACAACCGTTCGGTGCAGGCATTCCTGGTCGGTGGCGTGGACCGTATCCTCAACCTCAACTGGGACGCGGTGCTGCCACCACCCGCCACGGCCGGGCGCCAGCATTACCTGACAGCCATCACCAAGGTCGATGAAGAACTGGTGGAAGTCATCGACGTGGAAAAGGTGCTGGCGGAAATCGTGCCCTACGACACACGCATTTCCAGCGAGCGCCTGAGCGATCCGATCCTGGAGCGCGCACGGGGCCGCGAGGTGCTTTGCGTCGACGACTCCATCGTGGCCCTGGCGCAACTGCGCGATACCCTGTCGCAATTGGGCGTCGTCATCCATACCGCCAGCGATGGCCTCAAGGGACTGCGCCAGTTGCAGAAATGGGCCGATGAAGGGCTGGTGCTGAGCGAGAAGCTGCTGATGGTCTTCACCGACGCCGAAATGCCGGAAATGGACGGCTACCGGCTGACCACCGAGATCCGCCACGATCCACGCATGAGCGATCTCTATGTGGTGTTGCACACTTCGCTGTCCGGCAACTTCAACAAGGCCATGGTGCAGAAGGTCGGTTGCGACAACTTCCTCTCCAAGTTCCAGCCGGAAAAGCTGGTGGATGTGATCAAGGAGCGCCTGTTGCTGGATGAGCCGCAGGAGGCGTAGCGAGCGCGGGCAGGATCGATTGGACCTGGGAGGGCCGGCTTTTGCCGGCCCTCTGTCTTTCAGTAGGTGTATTTCAGGGAGGTCATGAAGTGGCGCGGGGCGCCATGGACACCGTATTCGCTGGCGCTGGAAAAGTACTCCTTGTCGAACAGGTTGTTCAGGTTGAGTGAGGCGGAGAGGTTTTCACTGATGTCGTAGCGGGCCATCAGGTTGACGAGAGAATAGCTGCCTTGCATGTAGGTGTCCGGGTAGTAGGCAGCCTTGCTCTGCCAGTTGATGCCGCCGCCGACGACCAGCTTGCTCAGGGCGCCCGGAAGGCGATAGCTGGTGAAGGTTTTCAGGCTGTGGCGAGGGACCTGGGTGACGATTCTCCTGTCGTCCTGGTCGGTGCTGACGCTATGGGTGTAGCCCCCCGGAGAGCTGCCAGCCCGGCGCCAGCTCTCCGTTGAGTTCAAGCTCGAAGCCCTGGGTAGTGGTTCCCTGCTCGGTCCGGTAGGCGGAGAACGAGGGCTCATGGATGCCGAGGTTGTCCTGCTCCGTCCGGAACAGGGCGAGGCTCGAAGTGAGCCGGCTTTCATTGAAACCGGCCTTGATGCCGGTTTCGTAACTGGTGCCTTCTTCCGGGGCCAGCCGATTGCCGTTGGCATCGCGCACCCAGTTGCCCTGCGGGTTGAATATCTTCGTATAGCTGGCGTACAGCGACCAGGTATCGTCCAGCTTCTGGACCAGGCCGGCATAGGGGATGTAGATACCGCTTTCCCGGCGACTGGTCTTGCTCTTGCTGCCGTCGTTCGCCGTGTAGTCATAGTTGTCCCGCCAGTCGACCACCCGGTTGCCCAGGATCAACTGGGTGGAGTCGGTCAAATGGAAACGCGCGGTCAGGTAGGCGGCATATTGATGGATGCGGCTATCGCTTTCCCCATAGGTGCTGAACTGCGGCTTTTCTGTATTGCCGTTCCAGTCGTCGATGTCCGGGATCGGGCTGGATACCGAGAACCAGCCATAGTCCGTGGTATCCAGGGTGTCGAGCTGGGAGAGGGTAACGCCGGTGATCAGCTCATGCTCATGGTCGAACAGCTTGAGCGGGCCGGTCAGGTATACATCCAGACTGTCTTGCCGGGTAGGGTTCGCCTTGAATCTTGTCGACTGGAGCGAGGCTCCCGATCCGCTGGCCTGGTCCAGCGAGCCGCTGACATAGGTCACCACGGCGTCATAGTCGTAGCGGGTGTGGCTGTATTCCGCCTTGCCGTTCCAGCCGTTGCCGAATTGGTGCTCCAGCGCGGCGAAGACACTGTTGCTGGTGTTGTCGTAGTAGGACCAGCCCGGGGCGCTGTTGGCCGAGCGCTTGAAGCCGGTACGCTGGCCATTGCGGTAAAATAGCGGGAAGCCGCTACGCAGGGGGCGTCAGCGTCGCTCGTCTGCTGGTTGAAGCCCACGTACGCTCGCCCAGGTCCAGCATCCGTGATGCCATGGAGGGTGAAGTCCTCCTGTTCGTAGTGATCGACCCAGGCGTGCTGGCTCTTGTAGTCGGCGACCAGGCGGCCACGGAGGTTACCGCTCTGGTTCAGCGGGCCGGACAGGTCCAGGCCGCCGCCATAGCGGTCCCAGCTACCCGCCTGGGCGCTCAGTATCGCCTGCGGCTCGTAGGTCGGGCGCTTGCGGATCATGTTGATGGTCGCCGAAGCGGTACCCATGCCGCTGACCAGGCCGGTGCTGCCCCTGACGATCTCGCCCCGGTCGTAGATGGCCGTGTTGTGAAGGTGGTTGGCCAGGGAAGAGGAGGTGGGAACACCGTCGATCGAGAAGTTGGCGATGGAGAAGCCGCGTGACCAGAACGAGTTGGCGTCCGCGCGAGCGACTCCTTGATCACGGTAATCCCGGCAGTGGCTTCCAGCACGTCGATCAGGTTGTCCAGGCGCTGGTCGTCCAGCCTTTGCCGCGTCAATACGGTGATCGATTGCGGTATTTCCTGCAGCGACAGGTTCAGCCGTGTCGAACTGCTCGACGACCAGGTGGTGTAGGAACCGGTTCCCTCGGTGATCGAGCCCGGTGCCTTGCCGGAGATGCTCACGGCGCTCAACTCCAGACTGTCCAGCGACGGCCGGACCTCCAGCACCCAGTTGCCACTGGCGCCACGCGAGGCCATCAGGCCACTGCCTGCCAGTAGATGTTCAAGGGCGCTGTCGACTTGGTAATGCCCATCCAGCCCCGGCGCCTGTTTGCCGCGCATCAGGGCCGGGTCGTAGGGCAGGGTGATGCCCGCCTGCTGGGCGAAGGTAAGGGTGGATGGACACTGCTGCGGCGACCTTTGGAACAGGATGCGGATGGGAATTCATCGCATCCTGTTTCTTCGCGAGACGTTACCGCAAGTTCCGGGCGAGCGTACTGGCGCCCACTCGGGTTGTCGGTTCACCCAGGATGCACGGCAAAGCCCCGAAAAGAGCGCTGGAAGGCTGGAGTCTGGACGAAAGAACATGGCAACCGGTGTTTTCGTCCAGCTTTCCAGCCTCCAGCGCTTTTATCGAAGCCCCTTTCCTGTGAACAAAGGTATAGCGCAATCTTCAGCCCTTGTTCTTGCGTTTCGGCTTAGGACGGCCTTGCACGCACTTGAAGCGCGGTTCGCTCTTGCAGATGACATAGACACGGCCACGGCGCTTGACGATCTGACAGTCGCGGTGACGCAGCTTGGCCTGTTTGAGGGAGGAGACGACTTTCATTTGCCACCTCCCGGGAAGCCGGCGAAACGCTTGTTGAAGCCAGCCACGCGGCCTTCGCTCTTGGTCTGGCGCTGTTGCCCGGTATAGACCGGGTGCGAGGCACTGGACACATCGAGGGCGACGTAGGGATAGGTGGCACCATCGCTGTATTCGCGGGTCTTGTCGGTCTGCACCGTGGAGCCGATGAGGAAGTAGGTGTCGGCGGAGACATCATGGAAGAGAACGGGGCGGTAGTCGGGGTGGATTCCGGGTTTCATCTGAAAGCCTTAATGTTATGAGATAACGTTTTTAATAATAACCATTTTTGCTCCCGTGGCAATCCTCTCGTTTCATCCGCGCTACGCGCCTATAATCGCCGGCCCTGAAATCCGACAAGGGCCGATTGCCATGGCGACTTCCTATCTTGAACACAATGCGGCGCTCATGGCGCACCTGCGCGATATCCTGGTCGCCGTTGGGGAGAACCAGCAGGTGGAAGAGGAAAGCCATGCCCTGTTTCTCGAGCGCTTCGATGAGGTATTGCACGATCTGCGGCAGGAGGAGCAGGAGCACTATCTTGGGCAGGAGGTGATCTGCCAGGTTTTCCAGCGCTATCCACAGATTGCCCATCTGGTTCCGCGTGACCTGCTCTGGTTCTTCGGTGGCGACTGCCTGCATTTCATGCCGGATGAGGAAATCGCCATTTTCCAGGCGGTGGATGAGCGCCGCTTCGAGGCGCAAGAGGCCGGGCAGGATTTTGACTGGGTGCGGGAGCTGCAACTGATGGCGCTGCCAGAGAACAGTCCCCGGCACTGATGAGTCCTGTGCTTTTACATGCCGGAAAGAGCGCCTGAGGCTGGAGTAAAACGGGGGAAGCCGTGCGCTTCATCCTGCGCTCCAGCCTCCAGCGCTTTTGTCGAAGCGCCTTGCCTGCGGAATAACGATATGGCGTGATGGCCCGGCTTGCCACTATGGGTATAATCGCCGCCTTTTGCATAGGGGAATACGCCATGCGCGAGCGTCTGCTGGCGGCGGAGAAGGTCAAGTCCATCGACTGGCGGGAAGGGCGGCTTTATCTGCTGGATCAGCGCCGATTACCGCAGGAAAGCGTATGGCACTGCTATGACACGGCCACTGGCGTGGTACAGGCCATCCGCTCCCTGGTGGTGCGTGGAGCCTCGGCCATTGGCATCAGTGCCGCCTATGCTGTCGTGCTCGGCCTGCGTGCCCGGCTCGAAGCCGGCGGCGACTGGCGTGGCGCGCTCGAAGAGGATTTCCAGCACCTGGAGGCTTCGCGCAGTACCGCCGCCAACCTGCACTGGGCGCTACGGCAGATGCGCGAGCGGCTCGACCGTTGCCGTCCCGGCGAGTCGCCGCTGTTGGCGCTGGAGCGGCAGGCCATCGAGATTCACCAGAGTGACCGCGAAGCCAACCTGGTCATCGCCCAGCTCGGCCTGGAGGCCATCCGCAAGTACCAGGGCCATGCGCAGAACCTGCTGACCCATGGCAATGCCGGCGCGCTGGCCAGCGGCGGTTTCGGCACGGCACTGGGAGTGGTACGGGCTGCCAGTCAGGAAGAGCTGGTGGAGTGCGTCTATGTCGATGAAACCCGTCCCCGCCTGCAGGGCTCGCGCCTGACCGCCTGGGAACTGGGGGTCGAGCGGATTCCGGTGTTGTTGAACGCCGATGCGGCGGCGGCGCACCTGATGAAGGTACGCGGGGTGACCTGGGTGATCGTCGGTGCCGACCGCATCGCTGCCAATGGTGATGTGGTGAGCCAGATCGGTACCTACCAGTTGGCGGTGCTGGCCATGCACCACGGTGTGCGGTTCATGGTCGCGGCGCCCAGTTCGAGTATCGACATGACACTGGAAACGGCTGAACTGCTGGACCTGGAGGAGCGTGGCGACGATGAGTTGCTGGAGTTCGATGGGCAACGCATGGCGCTTGGCGTCGAGGTGTTCAACCCGGCCTTCGACGTGACGCCGGCGGACCTGATCGACCTGATCGTCACGGAAAAAGGCATCGTCGAGCGCCCGACCAGCGAGAAGATGGCGGCGCTCATGAGCCGCAAGCATCTGCACTGATCCACTCTCCATGAGCGTGCCGATGGATGGTTTGCCGTTTTCACCCAGTTGCCGGATTGGCAATAAAGTGTCTGGCTTCAGGGTCGTAGAGCGCGATCTCGGGAGCATCGTCCCTGTGCGAATGCCCGGCGGCGGGACGGGGCACGCGTGAATACATCCCTGTAGCTCTTCGCCGCCATCCCTGGCGGCGAAGGTCCCGTCCCGCCACCGGGCATCGGCACAGCCACTCTCGGCGGCGCCTGAAGGAAAGAGCCAACGAAACCGCAAGCTTTGCGGGTGATTCGGTACTGTTTCGTTCAGGCGCCACGGGTATTCGCCGCGAGCACGGTCAGCCCCGCGCCGAGACCTTCGCCGGCAGAGCGCCTCCGTATTCATATGGGCGACGGGTTCATGGGTGTTTCGTCGCGGGCTGGCCGGGCTCGCGACTCCACGGCCGGATGAGCACCGCTAACAGGTCCGGCAAACCGCACACACTATTGCCAATCCGTTCGCAACACGGCATGGCATCGGTCGGCCCCGTGACCATGAGCCGAGGCTTCATGCGATCGCCCTGGCGTGGGCGCCTTGCCTGCTCCTGCGCTGGCTTGCCTTGTGTTACTATCGCCGGCTTATCGCAGGACCCTGCTGACTACAAGGAACCAGGCTTCCATGGGCGAACTGGCCAAAGAAATTCTTCCAGTCAATATCGAAGACGAGCTCAAACAGTCCTATCTCGACTATGCAATGAGCGTGATCGTCGGTCGAGCCTTGCCGGATGCGCGTGATGGCTTGAAGCCGGTACACCGCCGTGTTCTCTATGCCATGAGCGAACTGGGCAACGACTGGAACAAACCGTACAAGAAATCCGCCCGTGTGGTCGGTGATGTGATCGGTAAATACCATCCTCACGGCGACTCGGCGGTGTATGACACCATCGTGCGCATGGCGCAGCCATTCTCGCTGCGCTACATGCTGGTCGATGGCCAGGGCAACTTCGGTTCGGTGGACGGCGACAATGCGGCCGCCATGCGTTACACCGAAGTGCGCATGGCCAAGCTGGCGCACGAGCTGCTGGCCGACCTGGAGAAGGAAACCGTCGACTGGGTGCCGAACTACGATGGCACCGAGCAGATCCCGGCGGTCATGCCGACCAAGATTCCCAACCTGCTGGTCAATGGTTCCAGCGGTATCGCCGTCGGCATGGCCACCAACATCCCGCCGCACAACCTGGGCGAGGTGATCGAAGGCTGCCTGGCGCTGATCGACAACGCCGAGATCAGCATCGACGAACTGATGCAGTTCATCCCCGGCCCGGACTTCCCCACGGCAGGCATCATCAATGGCCGTGCCGGCATCATCGAGGCCTACCGTACCGGCCGCGGACGCATCTATATCCGTGCCCGCGCCGATATCGAGGACATCGACAAGGTCGGCGGCCGCCAGCAGATCGTCATCACCGAGCTGCCTTACCAGTTGAACAAGGCGCGGCTGATCGAGAAGATCGCCGAGCTGGTGAAAGAGAAGAAGATCGAAGGCATCACCGAACTGCGCGACGAGTCCGACAAGGACGGTATGCGCGTGGTGATCGAGCTGCGCCGTGGCGAAGTGCCGGAAGTGGTGCTCAACAACCTCTATGCGCAGACGCAGTTGCAGAGCGTTTTCGGTATCAACGTGGTGGCGCTGATCGATGGCCAGCCGCGCACCCTGAACCTCAAGGAACTGCTGGAAGCCTTCGTCCTGCACCGCCGCGAAGTGGTGACCCGGCGCACCGTCTACGAGCTGCGCAAGGCGCGCGAGCGTGGCCACATCCTCGAAGGCCAGGCGGTCGCGCTGTCCAACATCGACCCGGTGATCGCCCTGATCAAGGCCTCGCCGACCCCGGCCGAGGCCAAGGAAGCGCTGATTTCCACCTCCTGGGAATCGAGTGCGGTGGTGGCCATGGTCGAGCGCGCGGGGGCCGACTCCTGCCGCCCCGAAGGGCTGGACCCGCAGTTCGGCCTGATCGACGGCAAGTATCACCTGTCGCCGGAGCAGGCACAGGCGATCCTCGACCTGCGTTTGCACCGCCTGACCGGCCTCGAGCACGAGAAACTGCTGGGCGAATACCAGGAAATCCTCGCCCAGATCGGCGAGCTGATCCGTATCCTGACCAGCCCCGAACGGCTGATGGAAGTGATCCGCGAGGAACTGGAGAAGGTCAAGGCGGAATTCGGCGACAAACGCCGTACCGAGATCGTCGCTTCGCAGACCGACCTGACCATGGCCGACCTGATCCCGGAAGAGGAACGGGTAGTGACCATTTCCCATGGTGGCTATGCCAAGAGCCAGCCGCTGGCCGCCTACCAGGCGCAGCGTCGCGGCGGCAAGGGCAAGTCGGCCACCGGGGTCAAGGACGAGGACTATATCGAGCACCTGCTGGTCGCCAACAGCCATGCCACGCTGCTGTTGTTCTCCAGCAAGGGCAAGGTCTACTGGCTGAAGACCTTCGAGATTCCCGAAGCCTCGCGCGCGGCCCGTGGCCGGCCGATGGTCAACCTGCTGCCGCTGGACGAGGGCGAGTACATCACCGCCATGCTGCAGATCGACCTGGAGGCGCTGCAACAGAGCGGCACCGACGATGACGACCTGGACGAGAGCGATACGGCGCTGATCGAAGGCGAAGTGGTCGAGGCGGAAGTCGAAGAGGCCGATGGCGAAACCGCCGAATTGGTCGCCGAGCCGACCGGCGCCTTCATCTTCATGGCCACCGCCAAGGGCACGGTGAAGAAAGTGCCGCTGGTGCAGTTCAGCAAGCCGCGCAGCTCCGGCCTGATCGCCCTGAAGCTGGACGAGGGCGACCGCCTGATCGCCGCCGCCATCACCGACGGCGCGCGGGAAGTCATGCTGTTCTCCGATACCGGCAAGGTGATCCGCTTCGCCGAGAGCGCCGTGCGCACCATGGGCCGTAATGCCCGTGGCGTACGCGGCATCCGCCTGGCGAAAGGGCAGCAGCTGATCTCCATGCTGATCCCCGAGTCGGGCGCGCAGATCCTCACGGCCTCCGCGCGCGGCTATGGCAAGCGCACCGCGCTGAGCAAGTTCCCGCGTCGCGGTCGTGGCGGCCAGGGCGTCATCGCCATGGTCTGCAGCGAGCGCAACGGCAAGCTGGTCGCCGCTATCCAGGTGCAGGAAGGCGAGGAGATCATGCTGATTTCCGACCAGGGCACCCTGGTGCGTACGCGGGTCGACGAAGTCTCCAGTTCCGGACGCAACACTCAGGGCGTCACCCTGATCAAGCTGGCCAAGGAAGAAACGCTGGTTGGCCTGGAGCGGGTGCAGGAGCCTTCCGAGGAGGAGGGCGATGAGCCGGACGAAGCGTCGCCAGACTACGAAGCTGGCACGGATGCCGAGGTCGGCGGGTCGCAGCAGGAAGAATGACCGCGTCGCGGCCACAGGCTCTGAGGCCCTGTGGCCGCGATGGCGCCGCGATGGCCCCGCATCGTGCGGGGTGGACAAGATCATTTGAGCGAGAGTGGATGTGAGCAAGCGAGCCTTTAATTTCTGCGCCGGCCCGGCCGCGCTTCCGGAAACCGTGCTGCAGCGTGCACAGGCGGAACTCCTCGACTGGCACGGCAAGGGCCTGTCGGTGATGGAGATGAGCCATCGCAGCGAGGAATACGTCGCCATCGCCGAGAAGGCCGAGCAGGACCTGCGCGACCTGCTGGCGATACCTTCGAACTACAAGGTACTGTTCCTGCAGGGCGGCGCCAGCCAGCAGTTCGCCGAGATTCCGCTGAACCTGCTGCCAGAGGATGGCGTCGCCGACTATATCGATACCGGTATCTGGTCGCGCAAGAGCATTGAGGAAGCGCGCCGCTTCGGCAACGTCAATCTCGCCGCCAGCGCCAAGCCCTACGACTACTTCGCCATTCCGGGGCAGAACGAGTGGCAACTGAGCGAAGGTGCCGCCTATGTGCACTACGCCAGCAACGAAACCATCGGCGGCCTGCAGTTCGACTGGATTCCCGAAACCGGTGACGTGCCGCTGGTGGTGGATATGTCTTCGGACATTCTCTCGCGCCCGCTGGACGTGTCCCGCTTCGGCCTGATCTACGCCGGTGCGCAGAAGAACATCGGGCCTTCCGGGCTGGTGGTGGTGATCGTCCGCGAAGATCTGCTGGGCCGTACCCGCAGCACCTGCCCGACCATGCTCGACTACAAGGTAGCCGCCGACAACGGGTCGATGTACAACACGCCGGCGACCTTCTCCTGGTACCTCTCGGGGCTGGTCTTCGAGTGGCTGAAGGAGCAGGGTGGCGTCGAGGCCATGGGCCAGCGCAACCGCGCCAAGCAGGAACTGCTCTACGGCGTCATCGACCGCAGCGAGTTCTATACCAATCCGGTCAGCCACAATGCCCGTTCCTGGA
The DNA here is from genome assembly GCF_004327335.1 of Stutzerimonas kirkiae. Classification (GTDB taxonomy): domain Bacteria; phylum Pseudomonadota; class Gammaproteobacteria; order Pseudomonadales; family Pseudomonadaceae; genus Stutzerimonas; species Stutzerimonas kirkiae. The sequence continues at coordinate 42,748 of NZ_QJUO01000008.1, forward strand.
TGAACGTGCCGTTCCGTCTGGCCGACGAGCGCCTGGACAAGGCCTTCCTGGCCGGCGCCGAGACGCGTGGACTGCTCAACCTCAAGGGGCATCGTTCGGTGGGCGGTATGCGCGCTTCCATCTACAACGCGACCGGCCTGGATGCGGTGCAGGCGCTGGTCGCCTATATGGCCGAGTTCGAGAAGGAGCATGGCTGATGAGCGAAGCCGATCAGCTCAAGGCGCTGCGCCTGCGCATCGACAACCTGGATGAGCGGCTGCTCGAACTGATCAGCGAGCGTGCCCGCTGTGCCCAGGAAGTGGCGCGGGTGAAGACCGCTGCGCTGCCCGAAGGCGAGCAACCGGTATTCTATCGCCCGGAGCGCGAGGCCTGGGTGCTCAAGCACATCATGGAACTGAACAAGGGGCCGCTGGACAACGAGGAAGTGGCGCGGCTGTTCCGCGAGATCATGTCTTCCTGCCTGGCCCTGGAGCAGCCGCTGCGCGTGGCCTACCTCGGCCCGGAGGGGACCTTCTCGCAAGCGGCGGCACTCAAGCATTTCGGCCAGTCGGTGCTGAGCAAGCCGATGGCGGCGATCGACGAGGTGTTCCGCGAAGTGGTCGCCGGCGCGGTGAATTTTGGCGTGGTGCCGGTGGAGAACTCCACCGAGGGCGCGGTCAACCACACCCTGGACAGCTTCCTCGAGCACGACATCGTCATCTGTGGCGAGGTCGAACTGCGTATCCACCATCACCTGCTGGTGGGCGAAACCACCAGGACCGACCGCATCACCCGCATCTACTCCCATGCCCAGTCGCTGGCACAGTGCCGCAAGTGGCTCGATGCGCATTACCCGAACGTCGAGCGCGTGGCGGTTTCCAGCAACGCCGACGCCGCCAGGCGGGTCAAGAGCGAATGGAACAGCGCGGCCATCGCCGGCGACATGGCGGCGCAACTCTATGGCCTGACGCGCATCGCGGAAAAGATCGAGGACCGTCCGGACAACTCCACGCGCTTCCTGATCATCGGCAACCAGGAAGTGCCGCCGACCGGTGACGACAAGACCTCACTGATCGTTTCCATGCGCAACAAGCCGGGCGCGCTGCATGAACTGCTGCTGCCATTCCATGCCAACGGCATCGACCTGACCCGTATCGAAACCCGTCCATCGCGCAGCGGCAAATGGACCTATGTGTTCTTCATCGACTGCATGGGCCATCACCAGGACCCGCTGGTCAAGGACGTGCTGGAAAAGATCAACGGCGAAGCGGTGGCGTTGAAGGTCCTGGGTTCCTATCCTAAGGCGGTTCTCTGATCGCAGCCGCAAGCCTCAAGCCTCAAGCTGCAAGTGGGTCGGCCTGAGTCTTGGAGCTTGCGGCTTGAAGCTTGAAGCTTGAGGCTTACTTATGTCATGTGATTTCCTCGCCCTGGCGCAGCCAGGCGTACAGCAATTGTCCCCCTACGTCACGGGCAAGCCGATCAGTGAGCTGGCGCGCGAGCTCGGTATCGACCCGGGCGAGATCGTCAAGCTGGCCAGCAACGAAAACCCGCAAGGCCCCAACCCTCGCGTACTGCAAGCCATCGAACAGGCGCTGGCGGAATTGACCCGCTACCCCGATGGCGGTGGCTACGAACTCAAGCGCAAGCTCTCCGAGCGTTTCGATATCGATCCGGCCGGGATAACCCTGGGCAACGGCTCCAACGACATCATCGACATCGTTGCCCGTGCCTTTCTCGGGCCTGGTAGCAATGCGGTCTACAGTGCCCACGCCTTCGCCGCCTATCCCATTTCGACTCAGGCGGTGGGTGCCGGGAGCAAGGTGGTTCCGGCCATCGACTACGGCCATGACCTGGATGGCATGCTGGCCGCCATCGACGCGCAGACCCGCGTGATCTTCGTCGCCAACCCGAACAACCCGACCGGCACCTGGTTCGGCCCGCAGGCGCTGGAGGATTTCCTCGCCCGCGTGCCGGAGGATGTGCTGGTGGTGCTGGACGAGGCCTATATCGAATACGCCAGCGGCGACGACCTGCCGGATGGCCTGGGTTACCTGTCGCGGCATGCCAACCTGCTGGTGTCGCGCACTTTTTCCAAGGCTTATGGCTTGGGTGCCTTGCGTGTCGGCTACGGGGTCAGTTCGCCGCGCATCGCCGACGTGCTCAATCGCGTACGGCAGCCGTTCAACGTCAACTCGCTGGCCCAGGCGGCCGCCTGTGCGGCCCTGGACGACCAGGAGTACCTGCGTCGCGGTCGTGAAATCAATGAGGCCGGCAAGCGCCAACTGGAACAGGGCTGCGCGGCGCTGGGGTTGTCGTGGATCGTCTCCCGCGGCAATTTCATCGCGGTGAATGTCGGCCGCGATGCCGCTCCGGTCAACCAGGGGCTGCTGCGCGAGGGCGTGATCGTACGGCCGATCGCCGGCTACGGCATGCCGGAATTCCTGCGTGTCTCCATCGGTACCGAACGGGAGAACGCACGCTTCCTCGCTGCCCTGGGCAAGGTGCTGGCTTCGTGAAACCGGCAGCGGGCTTCGGCCGCGTGCTGGTGATCGGGCTGGGCCTGATTGGCGGCTCCTTTGCCAAGGGCCTGCGCGCCAGTGGCTTGTGCCGGGAAGTGACAGGTTTCGATCTCGATCCTCAGACGCGGCGCCTGGCCGTGGAACTCGGTGTGGTGGATCGCTGCCCGGAAACCCTGGAAGAGGCCTGCCGCGAGGCCGACCTGATCCAGTTGGCGGTGCCGATACTCGCCATGGAGCGCCTGCTGCGGACCCTGGCATTGCTGGAGCTGGACATCGAGCGCATCGTGCTGACCGATGTCGGCAGCGCCAAGGGCAGTGTGGTGCGCTGCGCCGCCGAAGCCTTCGGTCGCAATCTGCCGCGTTTCGTGCCGGGCCATCCCATCGCCGGCTCGGAGCAGAGTGGCGTCGGCGCCGCCAATCCGGCCTTGTTCCGCCGCCACAAGGTGATCCTCACGCCGCAAACCGATACCGATCCTGGCGCCCTGGCGCTGGTCGACCGGGCATGGCGGGTGCTGGGGGCGGATGTCGAGCACATGCAGGTCGAGCATCACGACGAAGTCCTGGCGGCCACCAGCCATCTGCCGCATCTGCTGGCCTTCGGCCTGGTCGATTCGCTGGCCAGGCGCCATGAGAACCTGGAGATATTCCGCTATGCCGCGGGCGGCTTCCGCGACTTCACGCGGATCGCCGGCAGTGATCCGGTGATGTGGCACGATATCTTCCTGGCCAACCGGGATGCCGTACTGGCGACCCTGGACGAGTTCCAGGCCGATCTCGATCTATTGCGCGAGGCGATGGTCGAAAAGGACGGCCACCACCTGCTGGGGGTGTTCACTCGGGCCAGGGCGGCGCGCGAGCATTTCGGCAAGATCCTGGCAGGCCGCGCCTATGCCGAGGATGAATATGCGGCAGCACTGGGCATACGGATCGAGCCTGTCGCCGCGCTGCGGGGTGAAGCCCCGGTGCCGGGGGACAAAGGCATTGCGCAAAGCGCGATCGTATTGGCGGCGCTGGCCGAGGGCAGCAGCGAAATAAGCGGCTTTCGTGCCGCCGAAGCTTCCCTGGCGACCCTCCAGGCCTTCCGCGATATGGGCGTGGTCATCGAAGGCCCGCAGCAGGGCCGGCTGATCATCCATGGTGTCGGCCTGCATGGTTTGCAGGCGCCGCCCGGGCCGCTCTATCTCGGTGGTTCCGCCAGTGCCATGGGGATGCTGGCCGGTCTGCTGGCGGCGCAGCGCTTCGATTGCATGCTGACCGGTGATGCCGCGCTGAGCCGGCAGCCCATGGGCGATGTCGTCGAGCCGCTGTGCGAGATGGGGGCGAGCATTTCCCTGCACGACGGCCATGCCCCGATCCGCATCAGGGGCGGCCAGGCTCTGGTCGGGATCGACCGGTCGCATCTGCGACAGGCCGCGCCAGCTCTCCTGATGGCTGGCCTGTATGCCTCCGGCAATACCCGTGTCAGTGTCGTGGCGCGCCAACAGGGCGAGTTGCTCGGCGGGTTCGGCTGTCCTGTGCGGATAGAGGCGGGCGGACTGGCGCTTGCGGCTGGCCATGCCCTGGTGGCGCAACGCCTGGATATCCCCGGGGATGCCTCGATGGCGCTTGCTCTGGCGGTCGCGGCCAGTCTGGCGGCGGGCTCGGAGCTGACCCTGGAGGCCGTTGCGATGACGCCGGCGTTGGACGCCGGGTTGACGCTGCTGGGGCGTATGGGGGCGAATATCCGTCTGCTGCGCAGGGGCTATGTCGCAGGTGTCCCGGTGGCTTCTATCGCGGTGAGCGGTGCCGGACTGCGGGGGGGCGATGTGCCGCCCGACTGTCTGCCGATAATCGCTGCGGAGTTGCCGGTTCTGCTGGTGGCGGCGGCCTGCGCCAGCGGAACCAGCCGCTTTTCGGGGATCGGCGCGCTGCAAGGGCTGGAGCGGCTTCGGCTTCGCTATACCCTCGATGCATTGCTCGAACTCGGTATCAGGGTGGTCGTCGACGAAGAGCAACTGACACTCGAGGGGGGCGCCCTCGCAGGGCGCAAGGTCGCCGCCAACCGGGATCTGCATGTGGCAATGGCCTTGTGCATCGCAGGGTCGCATACCGGTGGCGGGCTGCAGATAGATGAGTGCCCGGCATCCGTGCGCGACTTCATCGAACTTGCCGAGCGATTCGGCATGAATATCAAGACAGAGGCTGGTTTATGAGCGCAGATATATCCGTCATCACCATCGATGGCCCGAGCGGCTCTGGCAAGGGGACGGTGGCGACGCTGCTGGCCAGGCAACTGGGATGGAACTTCCTGGATTCGGGGGCGCTGTATCGCATACTGGCGCTCGCTGCGCAAAAGCATGGCATTGCCCTGGATGACGAAGAGCGACTCGCCGTTCTGGCCGCCCGTCTCGATGTGCGTTTCGGTGCGGAGGGCGAAGGGAAGGGCGCTGCCATTCTCCTCGAGGGGGATGATGTCAGCGAAGCCATTCGCAATGAGTCCGTCGGTGCCGGGGCATCCAGGGTCGCGGCACTGCCGGCGATACGCGCGGCACTGCTGCAGCGGCAGAAGGATTTTCGCCAGGCACCGGGGCTGGTGGCCGATGGCCGGGACATGGGAACGGTGGTGTTCGCCGATGCCCGGCTGAAGATATTCCTCACCGCCAGCGCCGAGGAAAGGGCACGTCGCCGCTTTCTGCAGTTGAAGGCCAAGGGCGATGATGTTAATCTCGCGAGTCTTATCGATGAGATACGTGCGCGCGACGAGCGTGATACGCAGCGTGCCGTGGCACCCCTGAAGCCGGCTGGCGATGCCGTGCTGCTGGACTCCACGGCACTTTCCATCGAGCAGGTGCTTGCAAGCATTCTGAGCGAGGCCGCCAGTCGCGGCCTCGCCTGATGAGGGACCGCTGCCGCGGTCCGTCGAAAAGAAGGCATGCGGAAATCCAGACCCTGTTCCGCGGGCCTTTTATTAATGAGTCAACCCATATCGTCTGGGATATGGAGATTGGGCGGAACCCCGCCTGAAAACAGCAGGAATAAACATGAGCGAAAGCTTCGCAGAACTCTTTGAAGAAAGCCTCAAATCCCTCGACATGCAACCGGGCTCCATCATCACTGGCCTGGTGGTCGACATCGACGGTGACTGGGTCACCGTACATGCCGGCTTGAAATCCGAGGGCGTCATCCCGGTCGAGCAGTTCTACAACGAACAGGGTGAACTGACCATCAAGGTGGGTGACGAAGTCCACGTCGCTCTGGATGCGGTGGAAGATGGTTTCGGTGAAACCAAACTGTCCCGCGAGAAAGCCAAGCGCGCCGAGAGCTGGATCGTTCTGGAAGCAGCCTTCGCTGCCGAGGAAGTGGTCAAGGGCGTCATCAACGGCAAGGTCAAGGGTGGCTTCACCGTCGACGTCAATGGCATCCGCGCCTTCCTGCCGGGTTCCCTGGTCGATGTGCGCCCTGTCCGCGACACCACTCACCTGGAAGGCAAAGAGCTCGAATTCAAAGTCATCAAGCTCGACCAGAAGCGCAACAACGTTGTCGTTTCCCGCCGCAGTGTGCTGGAAGCCGAGAACAGCGCCGAGCGCGAAGCCCTGCTGGAATCCCTGCAGGAAGGCCAACAGGTCAAGGGTATCGTCAAGAACCTCACCGACTACGGTGCGTTCGTCGACCTGGGTGGCGTCGATGGCCTGCTGCACATCACCGACATGGCCTGGAAGCGCATCAAGCATCCGTCGGAAATCGTCAACGTTGGTGACGAGATCGACGTCAAGGTGCTGAAATTCGACCGCGAGCGCAACCGCGTTTCCCTGGGCCTGAAGCAACTGGGCGAAGACCCATGGGTTGCCATCAAGGCTCGCTACCCGGAAAACACCCGCGTCGTGGCTCGCGTCACCAACCTCACCGACTACGGCTGCTTCGCCGAGCTGGAAGAGGGCGTGGAAGGCCTGGTGCACGTTTCCGAAATGGATTGGACCAACAAGAACATCCACCCGTCGAAAGTCGTTCAGGTTGGCGACGAAGTGGAAGTCATGGTTCTCGACATCGACGAAGAGCGCCGTCGCATCTCCCTGGGTATCAAGCAGTGCAAATCCAACCCGTGGGAAGACTTCTCCAGCCAGTTCAACAAGGGTGACCGCATCTCCGGTACCATCAAGTCGATCACCGACTTCGGTATCTTCATCGGTCTGGATGGCGGCATCGATGGCCTGGTCCACCTGTCCGACATCTCCTGGAACGAGCCGGGCGAAGAAGCCGTCCGCCGCTTCAAGAAGGGCGACGAACTGGATACCGTCATCCTCTCGGTCGATCCGGAACGCGAGCGCATCTCCCTGGGCATCAAGCAACTGGAAGACGATCCGTTCTCCAACTACGCCTCGATCAACGACAAGGGCAGCATCGTTCGCGGCACTGTCAAGGAAGTCGACGCCAAGGGTGCCATCATCGACCTGGGCAACGATATCGAAGCCACGCTGAAAGCTTCCGAAATCAGCCGCGACCGCGTCGAAGATGCGCGCAACGTGCTGAAGGAAGGCGACGAAGTCGAAGCCAAGATCATCAGCATCGACCGCAAGTCCCGCGTCATCAGCCTGTCCATCAAGTCGAAGGACGTGGATGACGAGAAGGAAGCCATCCAGGGGCTGCGCAAGCAGGAAACAACCGTGGAAAGCACCGGTCCGACCACCATTGGTGATTTGATCCGCGCGCAAATGGAAAACCAGAACTGAGTTTCTGCTTTCCGTTGGAAAGGGCGACTTCGGTCGCCCTTTTCGTATCCGAGAATTTCATCAGCCGGCATGTGCCTTGGCGATGGGTGACTTCTGTCATTCGAGCTAATAGAATGCATCCCCATTCTGGGGCCGGAACGCCCGGCTTATGTCTGTGCAACGAGGAAAATACATGCAAGTTTCTGTTGAAAGCACCTCTGCTCTCGAGCGCCGCCTGACTATCGGCGTGCCGGCAGAGCGTATCGAGACCGAAGTCAACAAGCGTCTGCAGCAGACCGCCAGCCGTGCAAAGATTCCAGGTTTCCGTCCGGGCAAGGTGCCCATGAGCGTCATCCGCCAGCGTTATGAAGAGGCTGCCCGCCAGGAAGCCTTGGGTGACGTGATCCAGGCGACTTTCTACGAAGCCGTCGTGGCCGAAAAACTGAACCCGGCCGGGGCGCCTTCGGTCGAGCCCAAGGTTTTCGAGAAGGGCAAGGATCTCGAGTACATCGCCACTTTCGAAGTCTTCCCCGAGTTCGAACTGGCTGGTTTCGAGGGCATCGAGGTCGAGCGTCTGCAAGCCGAAGTCGGCGATGCGGATGTCGATAACATGCTGGAAATCCTGCGTAAGCAGAGCACCCGTTTCGAAACCGTTGCCGACCGCGTGGCCGAGAACGGCGACCAGGTCAATATCGACTTCGTAGGCAAGATCGATGGCGAGGCTTTCGCTGGCGGTTCGGCCAAGGGGACTCAACTGGTGTTGGGCTCCGGGCGCATGATTCCCGGTTTCGAAGAGGCGCTGGTCGGTGCCAGGGCGGGTGAGGAGCGCGTGATCACGCCGACCTTCCCGGAGGATTACCAGAACCTCGACCTGGCCGGCAAGACCGCCGAGTTCAGCGTTACCGTCAACAGTGTCGCGGAACCCAAGCTGCCCGAGTTGGACGATGAATTCTTCGCGCGCTTCGGGGTGACCGAAGGCGGTCTGGAAGGCTTCCGTGCCGAGGTCAGGAAGAACATGGGGCGCGAACTGCGCCAGGCGATCAAGACCAAGGTCAAGACCCAGGTCATGGACGGCCTGATCGACAGCAATCCGGTCGAAGTGCCGAAGGCGCTGCTGGACAACGAGGTCAATCGTCTGCGCACCCAGGCGGTTCAGCAGTTCGGTGGTAATATCAAGCCCGATCAACTGCCGGCGGAACTCTTCTCCGAACAGGCCCGGCGCCGTGTGCTGCTCGGCCTGATCGTTGCCGAAGTCGTGCAGAAGAACGAAATCAAGCCCGATGAGGCCCGTGTACGCGAGCTTATCGAGGAAATGGCGTCCGCCTACCAGGAGCCGGAGCAGGTGGTTTCCTGGTACTACAAGAATGACGAGCAACTGAACGAAGTTCGTTCTGTTGTACTCGAAGAACAAGTTGTAGATACTGTTCTCAAGCAGGCCAAGGTGACCGACAAGTCAGTCTCCTACGAGGAAGCCGTCAAGGCAGCGCAAGCGCCTCAAGCCGCCTGATTTGATTCGTTCGAGTACGCCAGCATAAGCCAGCCTCGCGCTGGCTTATGCATTTGAGGCAATGACATAGGGAGTAACCTTAGATATGTCCCGCAATTCCTTCATGCATGTTCCGGACATCCAAGCCGCCGGCGGTCTGGTCCCTATGGTGATCGAGCAATCGGCGCGCGGTGAGCGGGCCTATGACATCTATTCGCGTCTCCTGAAGGAGCGCGTGGTATTTCTCGTTGGCCAGGTCGAAGACTACATGGCCAACCTGCTGGTTGCGCAACTGTTGTTCCTCGAGGCGGAAAACCCCGAGAAGGACATCCATCTCTATATCAACTCGCCAGGCGGTTCCGTCACGGCCGGCATGTCGATCTACGACACCATGCAGTTCATCAAGCCGGACGTCACCACCACCTGCATCGGCCAGGCCTGCAGCATGGGTGCGTTGCTGCTGGCTGGTGGCGCCGCAGGCAAGCGCTACTGCCTGCCGCACTCGCGCATGATGATTCACCAGCCGCTCGGCGGCTTCCAGGGGCAGGCATCGGATATCGAGATCCACGCGCGCGAGATACTGACGATCCGCGAGCGGCTGAATCGCATCCTCGCCGACCACACCGGGCAGCCGATCGAAATCATCGCCCGCGATACCGATCGCGACAACTTCATGAGCGCCGAAGATGCGGTCAAGTACGGTCTGATCGATCAGGTTCATAGCCGTCGTCAACTGGCTGTCTGATTCTTCACCCCGGATGGCAGGGCCTCCCGGGGTTGAAAACGCCCTCGATTGCCTTCATCTTGTCTTGCAAGACTACCGTATTGGATTGACCGAATGACTGACACCCGCAACGGCGAGGATTCCGGAAAGCTTCTCTACTGCTCTTTCTGCGGAAAGAGTCAGCACGAAGTGCGCAAACTGATTGCCGGCCCCTCCGTTTTCATCTGCGACGAGTGTGTCGACCTGTGCAATGACATCATCCGCGAGGAGGTGCAGGAAGCCCAGGCCGAGAACAACTCGCACAAATTGCCAACTCCCAAGGAAATCAGCGGCATTCTCGACCAGTACGTGATCGGTCAGGAGCGTGCGAAAAAGATTCTTGCGGTAGCTGTATACAATCACTACAAGCGTCTCAACCAGCGCGACAAGAAAGAAGAAGTCGAGCTGGGCAAGAGCAATATTCTGCTGATCGGGCCGACCGGCTCCGGCAAGACGCTGCTGGCGGAGACCCTGGCGCGACTGCTCAACGTTCCCTTCACCATCGCCGATGCGACGACGCTGACCGAGGCCGGCTATGTGGGCGAGGATGTCGAGAACATCATCCAGAAGCTGTTGCAGAAGTGCGATTACGATGTCGAGAAGGCCCAGATGGGCATTGTCTATATCGACGAGATCGACAAGATTTCGCGCAAATCCGACAACCCCTCCATCACCCGCGACGTTTCCGGCGAAGGTGTGCAGCAGGCATTGTTGAAGCTGATCGAGGGCACGGTTGCCTCGGTGCCGCCGCAGGGCGGTCGCAAGCATCCTCAGCAGGAATTTCTGCAGGTCGACACCCGCAGCATTCTGTTCATCTGCGGTGGTGCCTTTGCTGGTCTGGAGAAGGTCATTCAGGGTCGCTCGACCCAGGCGGGCATCGGTTTCGCTGCCGAGGTACGCAGTCGCGAGCCGGGCAAGAAGATCGGCGAAGCGCTGCGTTCGGTAGAGCCGGACGACCTGGTCAAGTTCGGCTTGATTCCCGAGTTCGTTGGCCGGCTGCCGGTCATCGCGACGCTGGATGAGCTGGACGAGCCCGCGCTGATCCAGATTCTCACCGAGCCGAAGAACGCCCTGACCAAGCAATATGCCAAGCTGTTCGAGCTGGAAGGCGTCGAGCTGGAGTTCCGTGCCGATGCGCTCAAGGCTGTCGCCACGCGGGCGCTCGAGCGCAAGACGGGTGCGCGCGGGCTGCGCTCGATCCTCGAGGGGGTTCTGCTCGACACCATGTACGAGATTCCCTCGCAGAAGGATGTCAGCAAGGTCGTCATCGATGAGAGTGTCATCGAGGGTTCTTCCCAGCCGCTGCTGATCTACGAAAGTGCCGAGCCGCCAGCCAAGGCTGCGCCGGAGGCGTGATAGATAAAGGGGCCGTCTGGCCCCTTTATCTTTTCATCCTTGTTTTTTGCACGACACACCCTCATGTTAAGGGTTCGTCAATGCGTATCAGCCTTGCCCGTTCATCGCCGTCGTAGAGCTCAATTATGAAAACAACCATCGAATTGCCCCTTTTGCCGCTGCGTGATGTCGTGGTCTACCCGCATATGGTGATACCGCTGTTCGTTGGGCGTGAGAAATCCATCGAAGCCCTGGAGGCGGCGATGGCAAGTGAAAAGCAGATTCTGCTGATCGCGCAGAAGAACCCTGCGGATGACGATCCGGGCGAGGATGCACTCTACCGGGTGGGTACGGTCGCCACTATTCTGCAGTTGCTCAAGCTGCCCGACGGGACGGTCAAGGTCCTGGTCGAGGGCGAGCAGCGTGGCCGGATCGAGGACTTCGTCGCCGACGCCTCCCATCATCGTGCGGAGGTGCAGTTGCTCGATGAGGTCGAGGTCAGCGAGAAAGAGGCCGAAGTCTTCGCGCGGACCCTGCTCGGCCAGTTCGAGCAGTATGTGCAACTGGGCAAGAAGGTGCCGGCGGAGGTATTGACGTCCCTTTCCTCGATCGACGATCCGGCGCGCCTGGTCGATACCATGGCCGCGCATATGACGCTCAAGATCGAGCAGAAGCAGGCGATCCTGGAAGTGGCCGAGTTGCCGGCGCGTGTCGAGCATGTGTTGGCCCTGCTGGATGCCGAGCTCGACTTGCTGCAGGTGGAGAAGCGTATTCGTGGGCGCGTCAAGAAGCAGATGGAGCGCAGCCAGCGCGAGTACTACCTGAACGAGCAGATGAAGGCCATCCAGAAGGAGTTGGGCGACCTCGACGAAGGGCACAATGAAATCGATGACCTGAAGAAGCGTATCGATGCCGCCGGAATGAGCAAGGACGCACAGACGAAGGCGATGGCCGAGCTGAACAAGCTCAAGCAGATGTCGCCGATGTCCGCCGAGGCGACCGTGGTCCGCTCCTATATCGATTGGTTGGTCAATGTGCCCTGGAAGGCGGTCAGCAAGGTTCGTCTCGATCTGGCCAAGGCGGAGGAGGTGCTGGATGCCGATCACTATGGCCTCGAAGAGGTCAAGCAGCGCATCCTCGAATACCTCGCGGTACAGAAGCGCGTGAAGAAGCTCAAGGGGCCCGTGCTCTGTCTGGTTGGCCCTCCCGGTGTCGGCAAGACCTCGCTGGCCGAGTCGATCGCCCGTTCGACCAACCGCAAGTTCATCCGCATGGCCTTGGGTGGCGTACGTGACGAAGCGGAGATCCGCGGGCATCGGCGTACCTATATCGGCTCGATGCCGGGGCGCCTGATCCAGCGCATGAGCAAGGTCGGGGTGCGCAATCCATTGTTCCTGCTCGATGAAATCGACAAGATGGGCAACGACATGCGGGGCGATCCCGCATCCGCCCTGCTCGAGGTGCTGGACCCGGAGCAGAATCACAGTTTCAACGACCACTATATGGAGGTCGATTACGACCTGTCCGAGGTGATGTTCCTCTGTACCGCCAACTCGATGAATATCCCCGCGCCATTGCTGGACCGCATGGAGGTCATACGCCTGCCTGGCTATACCGAGGACGAGAAGATCAATATCGCCACTCGTTATCTGGTACCCAAGCAGGTCGCGGCCAATGGCCTGAAGGCCGCCGAGCTGACCTTCGATGAGTCGGCCCTGCGCGATATCATTCGCTACTACACCCGCGAGGCCGGTGTGCGCAGCCTGGAGCGGCAGTTGGCGAAGGTCTGCCGCAAGGTCGTCAAGGAGCATGTTGCACAGAAGAAGGTCAGCCTGCGTATCGATACGGAAAACCTGGAGCAATACCTGGGCGTGCGCAAGTTCCGCTACGGCCTGGCCGAGCAACAGGACCAGGTCGGCCAGGTGACCGGGCTGGCATGGACGCAGGTCGGTGGCGAGTTGCTGACGATCGAGGCGGCCGCGATGCCAGGCAAGGGGCGCCTGACCAAGACCGGCTCGCTTGGCGATGTCATGGGCGAATCTATCACCGCGGCGATGACGGTGGTGCGCAGCCGCGCCCGCAGCCTCGGCCTGGAAGCGGAATTCCATGAGAAGCAGGATGTCCATATCCACGTGCCCGAGGGGGCCACGCCCAAGGATGGCCCGAGTGCCGGTATTGGCATGTGCACGGCGCTGGTTTCGGCGCTGACGCAGATTCCGGTCCGCGCCGATGTGGCCATGACCGGGGAAATCACCCTGCGTGGGCAGGTGCTGGCGATCGGTGGGCTGAAGGAGAAGTTGCTGGCAGCCCATCGCGGAGGAATAAAGACTGTCATCATCCCGGAAGAGAACCAGCGAGATCTGAAGGAAATTCCCGAGAATATTAAGCAGGACTTGCAGATTAAACCGGTCAAGTGGATTGACGAGGTCCTGCAAATTGCGTTGCAATACGCGCCGGAGCCCTTGTCTGATGCGGCTCCAGAGATTGTTGCAACGGAAGAAAAGCGCGAGGTAGACTCCAAGGAGAGGATCAGCACGCATTAGTCCGTGGGCATGATTGACAAAATTTTGGGCGCCTTGATATAAACGGCCCCTTGTCGGCAGCGTCCCAGCATCGCTTTGCTTACACCCGAAAAATCGAAGATACGACTCCATAGAATATTCAAGGGGATTCAAGAGTGAATAAATCGGAACTGATTGATGCCATCGCTGCATCTGCTGATATCCCGAAAGCTGTAGCTGGCCGTGCGCTGGATGCAGTGATCGAATCCGTCACCGGTGCTCTGAAGGCTGGCGACTCTGTCGTTTTGGTTGGTTTTGGTACTTTCGCCGTCAAGGAACGCGCTGCCCGCACTGGCCGCAATCCTCAGACTGGCAAGCCGATCAGCATCGCTGCTGCCAAGATCCCGGGCTTCAAGGCCGGCAAGGCACTCAAGGACGCAGTCAACTAAGCGTCTTCGATCCTGGCTCTGGCCTGTAGAGGCGCCTTCGCCGGAGATTCCATCCTCGCGTAATGGTCGCTTTGAAAGTTCCGAGAGGGCGCATCCATGGATGCGCCTTTCTTTTATCTGGACTCACCTGCGCTGCTCGTCGTATTACGCAGCCACCCGGGGGATGCATGCTTCAAAACATCAGGGATAATTCTCAAGGCTGGATTGCCAAGACCATCATCGGAATCATTGTGGTGCTGTTGGCGCTGACCGGTGTTGAGGCTATCTTCAACTCGACCGGAAACAGCCGCGATGTGGCAGAAGTGAATGGCGAGAAGATCAGCCAGGCGGAGCTGGAGCAGGCTGTGAACATGCAGCGCCGGCAACTGGTCCAGCAGTTCGGGCGTGACTTCGATGCTTCCCTGCTCGATGACCGGCTGTTGCGCGAGTCCGCCCTGGCCGGGCTGATCGAGCGCCAGGTACTGCTGCAAAGTACCGTGGACGCAGGTTTCGCCTTTTCCCAGGCGGCTCTGGACCAATTGATTCTGCAGACGCCTGAATTCCAGGTCGACGGTGTATTCAATGCCGCTCGATTCGATCAGGTCATTCAGCAGATGGGCTACAACCGCTTGCAGTTCCGTCACTTACTCGAGCAGGAACTGCTGATCGGGCAATTGCGTGCGGGCATTTCCGGTACGAGCTTCGTCACCGACCGGCAGGTGGCGGATTTCGCGCGTCTCGAGCAGCAGACACGTGACTTCGCCAGTATCACTGTCAAGGCCAATCCCGATGAAGTGCAGGTTTCCGATGACGATATCGCGGCCTATTACAATGCCAATACTGAGCGTTTTCGTTCCCCCGAGCAGGTCGTCGTGGAATATCTCGAACTTCGCAAGGAATCCTTCTTCGACCAGGTCGAGGCTTCCGAGGAAGAGCTACAGGAACTCTATCAGAAGCAGATTGCCAATCTGGCCGAACAGCGTCGTGCCGCTCATATCCTGATCGAAGTCGGCGGGGATCATAGCGAGGCGCAGGCCAAGGCACGCATCGACGAGATTGCCGCACGCTTGAATGCTGGTGAGGACTTCGCGGTACTGGCCAAGGAGTTTTCCGAGGATAGTGGCTCCGCGGTGGACGGCGGCGATCTCGGTTTCGCTGGCAAGGGCGTCTACGATCCGGCGTTCGAAGAGGCGCTCTATGCCTTGCAGGAGAACCAGGTTTCCGCTCCGGTCGAGTCCGAGTTCGGCTGGCACCTGATCAAGCTGCTGGGCGTTCAGTCCCCGGTGGTCCCGGACTTCGACAGCCTTCGTCCAGAGTTGGAGCGCGAAGTGAAAGCACGCCAGGTCGAGCAGCGTTTCGTCGAGGCTGGCAAGCAGCTCGAAGACTCCGCCTTCGAGGCTGCCGACCTTGCACAGCCGGGCCAGGAGCTGGGGTTGAACGTCAATACGACACCTGCGTTCGGGCGTGAAGGCGGCGAGGGGATTACCTCCAACCGGCAGGTGCTGCAAGCCGCGTTCAGTGAAGAGGTGCTGGTGGATGGCGCCAACAGCGGCATCATCGAGCTCGATCCGGATACCTCCATCGTCCTGCGCGCGAAAGAACACCTGCAACCGGAGACGCTGCCCCTGGAGAAGGTCAGGGATACCATCGCCCTTCAGTTGCGCCAGGAAAAGGCTGCGGAAAAGGCGTCCAGTGAAGGCAAGCTGCTACTGGCACAAGCCAAGTCTGGAGAGATCAAGGGCCAATGGAGTGTTGTCGAGGCGGCGACGCGCGCGCAAGACAGCGTGGCACCGGCGCTACTACAGGCTGTGTTCCGTATGCCAAAGCCGACGGATGTCCCAAGCTATACCGGCCTCACTCTGGTGAACGGCGATTATGTGGTACTGCGTCTTGATGGTGTCAGTGAGCCCGAAGAAGCGTTGAGCGATGAGGATAAACTGAGTTATCGGCGCTTCCTGGCTTCGAGGGCCGGTCAGTTGGACTTCGCTGCCTATCGGGATTACCAGCAAGGAAAGGCCAAGATAGAGAAGCTATAAGCTCCGCTGCCGCAATAAAAAGCCCGGCCCTGAATGGGGCCGGGCTTTTTATTGCTTCGTGACCGGAGCGTGGGAAACTCACCGTGCCTACGATGCAGGTTGAGCGGCCCCATATACCGACGGATATGGAGCGCCGCCGGACGCGAAGGCCGCGATAGCGCTTACAAAATAAAACACCCCGGATGAGCGGGGTGTTTTATTACGCGGCAGAGCCGCGATGGTGGCAGGGCACTTACAGCAGGGGGATGGTGTAGCTGACGATCAAGCGGTTCTCGTCGATATCCCGGCTGGTTGCGGAGTAGTTGTTGTTACGCACCGTTGCGTTGCGCCAGCGGATGTTCAGGTTCTTGAAGGTGCCGTCCTGAATGGTATAGGCGATATCAGTATTGCGTTCCCATTCCTTGCCTTCGGGGGCGTTGGCACCCTGGTCGATATTGTCACCGCTCAGGTAGCGCGTCATGAAGGTCAGGCCAGGGATGCCGACAGATGCGAAGTTGAAGTCATAACGAGCCTGCCAGGACTTCTCGTCCTTGTTGGCGAAGTCGTTGATCTGTACGTAGTTGACCAGGAAGGGGTCGGTCGAGCCGCCCACGTAGGCAAAGCCGGTATCACCGCTCATCTTCTGGTAGCCGAGGCCGAAGCTATGGCCGCTCAGGGAGTAGGTGACCATGGCGCCCAATGCCTTGTTGTCGATATTGGTGCGGCCATCATCCTTGGAGCGCGCGTAACGCAGGTCGGTCTTCAGTGACTGTCCTTCACCCAGGGGCAGGACATGCACCAGGTTGGTGGAGTGCTGTTTGTAGAGATCTTCCAGCTTGCTGTAGTAGTAAGTCGCGGTCAGGTCCTTGGTGATGGAGTAGCTGCCACCCAGGTAGCGGAAGTCGTCGGACTCGTTAGCGCCGCCATTCACCGTGATACCGCGGCGACCACCAGTCTGCACGGTCATCACTTCATGATTGCTGGAGTTGCGCAGGTTGGTGCGGTTCGCATAACCCAGGTCGAGGGTCAGGCCATCGATTTCCTTGGAAACCAGTTGAGCGCCTTGCATCAGTTGCGGCAGCAGGCGGCTGTCGCTGGTACCCAGTGCGGGGTTCTTGAATTGCAGGCTACCGATTTTCAGTACGGTATTGGACAGCTTGGCCTTGGCAGTCAGGCCGAATTCGGAGTACTCGTCCGGAGCATCATTTTGGTAGCCACCCGGCAGCAGGCCGGTACCACCAGTGCCGCCCCCCGAGTTCAGTTGTACGCCGAGCAGGCCGATGGCATCCACGCCGAAACCGACGGTGCCTTCGGTGAAGCCGGATTCGTAGCGCAGCAGGAAGCCTTGGGCCCACTCGTCTTGCTTGGACTGGCGGTTACCAGGGGTTCCGCCATCACGGAAATCACGGTTGAAGTAGAAGTTACGAAGTTCCAGGCTGGCTTTGCTATCGTCGATGAAGGCTGCCTGAGACAGCGAAGGGATGGCCAGGGTCGCTCCCAGGGAGGCCAGGGCCACACCCCGTGCAATTGGAGTCTTGAGCATTTCTTATTTCTCCTCGTATGGGTGATGCTCTGATTGCTGCTTTGTTTTTGTGCTTTACAAACGGCCTATGCACTAAAACATTACAGTGCGATTTCAGCCCTTAGACTTTAGTCTTTGATCCTTATAAGTAAAAGGGCTTATGGGCTTTCTCCGGGAACTTCCCAGGCCGGCAGGAAAACCGTATCCGCGATGATTCACAGCGCCTCGGCCCATAGATCGTACTCATCCGCATGAGTGACGCGGGCACGGACCTTGTCGCCGGGCTTCAGCGGCCGCTGGCTGTCGAGATAGACATTTCCGTCGATTTCCGGCGCATCGGCCCATGAGCGGCCGATGGCGCCTTCCTCATCGACTTCATCGACCAGCACTTCGATTTCCTGGCCGATCCGCTGTTGCAGGCGGGCGGCGCTGATGGCCTGCTGGTGGGCCATGAAGCGCTCCCAGCGTTCCTGCTTGATGTCGTCCGGCACAGCCTCAAGCCCCAGTTCATTGGCCGGGGCACCGTCCACCGGGGAGTACTGGAAGCAGCCGACGCGGTCGAGCCGGGCTTCGCTCAGCCAGTCGAGCAGGTACTGGAAGTCTTCCTCGGTCTCGCCGGGGAAGCCGACGATGAAGGTGGAGCGGATGGTCAGCTCGGGGCAACGCTCGCGCCAGTGCTTGATGCGGGCGAGGGTCTTGTCTTCGAAGGCGGGGCGCTTCATGGCCTTGAGGACTTTCGGGCTGGCATGCTGAAATGGGATATCCAGATACGGCAGTAGCTTACCGGCGGCCATCAGCGGGATCACGTCATCGACGTTGGGGTAGGGGTAGACATAGTGCAGGCGCACCCATACGCCCATGCTCGACAGGGCCTGGCACAGCTCGAGCATACGGGTCTTGACCGGCTGGCCGTTCCAGAAGTCGGTCTTGTACTTGAGGTCGACGCCGTAGGCGCTGGTGTCCTGGGAAATCACCAGCAGCTCCTTGACGCCGGCCTTGACCAGGCGTTCGGCTTCACTGAGTACATCGCTGACCGGGCGGCTGGCCAGTTTGCCGCGCATCGAGGGGATGATGCAGAAGCTGCAACTGTGGTTGCAGCCCTCGGATATCTTCAGGTAGGCGTAATGGCGGGGCGTCAGCTTTATACCCTGAGGCGGAATCAGGTCGACCAGCGGGTTGTGGTCGAGCTTCGGCGGCACCACCTCGTGCACGGCATTGACCACTTGTTCGTACTGCTGGGGGCCGGTCACGGCCAGCACGTTGGGATGCGTCTCGCGGATGCTGCCTTCCTCGACGCCCATACAGCCGGTAACGATCACCCGGCCATTCTCGGCGATCGCTTCACCGATGGCATCCAGGGATTCGGCCTTGGCGCTGTCGATGAAGCCACAGGTATTGACGACCACCACATCGGCGTCCTGGTAGGTCGGGACGACGCTGTAGCCTTCCATGCGCAACTGGGTGAGGATGCGTTCGGAGTCGACCAGGGCCTTGGGGCAACCAAGGGAAATAAACCCTACGCTCGGAGCTTTGCTCTCTTTCTGAATAGTCATGGCTGGATCACGGGTAGAAAAATCGCGCGCGAGTATACAGATGTTTATGAATGGTCGCGATCCACGGGCAAGGTGCTTCAGGGCGATCGCGCTATGCATGGCAAAGCGCCGAAAACAGCGCTGGAAGGCTCGAGGCTGGACGAAAGCGCGTGGTAACTGGTGTTGTCAGCCTGCAGCTTTGTCGAAGCCCCTCTCCGGTGAATAACGGTATGGCGCAATCGCCCTGTCGGCCGAGAGCAAGGCTGCTTGTGTCGTGTCGTTAGCTGCTAGACTGCGCGACCAGTTTTACGGAGGTAGTCATGACGCTGCTCAAGTTCACCGATGTATCCCTTGCCTATGGCGCCATGCCGCTGCTCGACGGCGTGTCCTGGCAGATCGCGCGAGGCGAGCGTGTCTGTATCATCGGTCGCAACGGCACCGGTAAATCCAGCATGCTGCGTCTGGTCAAGGGTGAGCAGGCGGCGGATGACGGTGAAATCTGGCGTGCCCCCGGCCTGAAGATCGGTGAGTTGCCGCAGGAATTGCCGCGTGCCGACGAGCGTACGGTATTCGACGTGGTGGCGGAGGGGCTGGATGGCGTTGGCCAGTTGCTGGCCGACTATCATCATCTGAGCCAGAACATCCGCGACGATGAAGACCTGAACAAGCTCATGCATGTGCAGCAGGCACTGGAAGCGAAGGATGGCTGGCGTCTGCAGCAACTGGTGGAAAGCACCCTGAGCCGTCTGCAGTTGCCTGCCGACAAGACGCTTGCCGAATTGTCCGGTGGCTGGCGGCGGCGCGTGCTGTTGGCCCAGGCGTTGGTTTCCGAGCCCGACCTGCTGTTGCTGGACGAGCCGACCAACCATCTGGATATCGGTGCCATCGCCTGGCTCGAGGAAGCCTTGCTGGGTTTCAACGGCGCCGTACTGTTCATCACCCACGACCGGGCATTCCTGCAGAACCTGGCCACCCGCATCCTGGAACTGGATCGCGGGCACCTGATCGACTGGAATGGCGATTACGCCAGTTTTCTCGTGCACAAGGAGCAGCAACTGGCCGCGGAGGAAACCGCCAACGCGCTGTTCGACAAGAAGCTCGCCCAGGAAGAGGTCTGGATACGCCAGGGTATCAAGGCGCGGCGCACCCGCAACGAGGGCCGGGTGCGTGCGCTGAAGGCACTGCGTGCCGAGCGTAGCGAGCGTCGGGAGCGCCAGGGCAAGGTCAATATACAGTTGGATGCCGCGAGCAAGTCGGGCAAGCAGGTGATCGTCGCCGAGCATGTTTCCTTCGCCCATGGCGCAGGAAAGCCGCCGCTGATCCGGGACTTTTCCATGGTGCTGCAACGTGGCGACCGGGTCGGCCTGCTGGGCGCCAATGGCACCGGCAAGACCACCTTGCTCAAGCTGTTGCTGGGCGAATTGCAGCCCGACAGCGGCAGCATGGAAACGGGCACCAAGCTGGAAGTCGCCTACTTCGACCAGTTGCGCCACCAACTGGACCTGGAAAAGACCGTGGTCGACAACCTGGCCGAGGGCCGTGACTTTATCAGCATCGATGGCCAGAGCAGGCATGTGCTCAGCTATCTGGGTGATTTTCTCTTTAGCCCGCAACGTGCGCGTACACCGGTCAAGGCGCTCTCGGGCGGTGAGCGCGCCCGCCTGTTGCTGGCCAAGCTGTTCAGCAAGCCGGCCAATCTGCTGGTGCTGGACGAACCGACCAACGACCTGGATGTGGAAACCCTGGAACTGCTGGAAGAGGTACTGCTGGAGTTCCAGGGCACGGTACTCATCGTCAGCCACGACCGGGCATTCCTCGATAACGTGGTGACCAGCACGCTGGTATTCGAAGGCAATGGCCGGGTCCGCGAATATGTTGGCGGCTACCAGGACTGGCTGCGCCAGGGTGGCACGATCAAGCTGCTCGGGGCTGCCGAAGAGAAGGCGCAAGCCAATGCCGGTGCGCTGGAAACAAGCGGCCAGCCGGAGCCTGTGGCAGTGCCGGCGGAGGCGCCGAAGAAGAAGCTCAGCTACAAGTTGCAGCGTGAGCTGGAAGCCTTGCCCGCGCAGATCGAAGCGCATGAAGAGAGCATGGCGGCGCTGCAGCGGGAAATTTCCGCACCGACCTTCTATCAGCAGGCACCCGCTGTCACCGCCGAGGTGCTGGCCCGCCTGGAGCGACTGCAAGGTGAGCTGGATGCGCTGCTGGAACGCTGGACCGAGCTGGAGGGCTGAGTAACACCCTACGTTCGCTTCAGGCCCTGCAGCTTGCTGGCGGCCTGTTGCAAAGCCGTGATGATGCGTTCGCGATCGCGAATCCGTACATCATTGGTGTCGAGGTACATGGAGAAGCCAGGCATGTCGTGCTCGACGAAACCGTTGTGGGCACCCAGCTCGCGGTACAGGTCGATGACCTGATAGGCCTGGATCTGGCGGGACAGCCCCTTGCCACTGATGGGCCCCCTGCTGTGGCACATGATGACCTTCCTGATCAGTGCGTAGGTCTTGTGGGATATCAGGATTTCTCCCGCTTCGGCCGCGTTTTCCAGGCGGCTGGCCAGGTTCACTTCACGGCCGATGATGGTGTAGTCCATGCGGGCCTCCGTACCGAAGTTGCCGACACTGCAATAGCCGGTGTGGATACCCATGCGGACTTCCAGCGGGCAGTCCATGCCGCGGATACGCCACTGCCTGCGCAGCGCGCTCATGCGCTTGCGCATGGCAATGGCCATGGATACCGCGGAGATGGCGTCCGCCCTGGTACCGTTGCTGGACGGGTCGCCGAAGAAGACCATGATGCAGTCGCCGACGAACTTGTCGATGGTGCCCCCGTGTTCAAGGGCTATCTTCGACATTTCGTCGAGATACTGGTTGAGCATATCGGTCAATGCTTCCGCTTCCAGCTCTTCCGACAACTCGCTGAATCCCTTGATATCGGAAAAGAACACCGTCAGTTTGCTGCGGCGGGTTTCCTCGCGGGTGTGGTGTTTACCGCTGAATATCGACTCACTGATCTGGGGTGACAGGTATCTGGCCAGGCATATGATCCTGCTCTGCATGGCCTCCATTTCGGCATGCGACTGGGCCAGATGGAGGCCTTGCCGGTGCATATGGCAGGCGTTGACGCAGGCATACAGGGCCATGCCGACGATGCCGGACAGGTCGAGCACCAATGAATATGGGCCTGTCGACTCCAGTGGCAGCAACACGAGGTAGAGCAGCGCCGCCACGTTCAGGAGCGGTAGTGTCAGGGGCAGATAGTTAAGCCGGTCGATGATGAAGGCGGTGGCCCCCACTGACAGCAGGAGCATCAGGTAGGGGGCCAGGCTGAGCCCGGATAGTGCGATGAAGGCGCCATTGTGCATGGCATCGACGAGCAGGAGCGTTCGTTTGATTGCACTGGGGTACCTGCGTCTGAAAAAACTGTCCAGTGCCTGTGCGAAGTGCGGGTAGATCATCAGGTAAGGCAGCATCCACAGCAGGTCCGGCGAGAATGCATGGCCATGGACGCCTGTTGCCAGTATCGCTCCGATGCCGGCATAGGCCAGGGTGCGTGCGTGGTAGGTGTGGGAGGGTCGCGATGCTGGAGTGGGGCGCTGTTCGCTGATGGCGGATGTCATGTAGTGATCGAGCCCCCTGCTCCGAAAACCTGTCCATGGGTTATGGCATTGATGCCGGGATGGCTTCGGGGGATGGCTCAGTTTACGGGCTGTCGCTGTTCTCCCATAGCTTGTGGCACATTGCTATTCGATCATAGCCAAGGCATGGGGGGGCGCCAATCCGTGACGCCGAGGAATCTTTGGTTTTGAGAAGAAGTTCCGTTTTTGCCGCTCAAAGGGGTGGAATTGCCCCCGTTTCATATGCGGCAGGGCGGGGTTCGTAATGGAACTCCCCTAATGCCGCCAGAATGCCGGAGTCAGTACCACCAGCACGGTGATGATCTCCAGGCGCCCCAGCAGCATGCCGAGCGACAATAGCCATTTGGCCGTTTCCGGCAGTGAGGCGTAGTTGCCGACCGGGCCGATGATCGGGCCCAGACCCGGGCCGAGGTTGCAGACGGCCGAGGCGGCCGCGGTCAGCGCGGTGATGAAATCGAGGCCGAGCATGGCCAGGCACAAGGCCAGGAGTGCGATGGTGGTGGTGAAGAAGAAGGAAAAGGTCAGGATCGAGCGGACGATCTCTTCGTCCAGATTGTGCCCGTTGTATTGCTGACGGATGACCGCGCGCGGGTGCACCATCTGCTTGAGGCTGGCCCAGAGCAGGGCATAGGCGACCTGGAAGCGGAATATCTTCAGGCCCCCGGTGGTCGAGCCCGAGCAGCCGCCGAGGAACATCAGGTAGAAGAAGATCATCACGGCAAAGCCGCCCCACTGGTTGTAGTCGACCACGGCGAAGCCCGTGGTGGTCACTACCGAAACGACGCTGAAGGTCACCACGCGCAACGAATCGAGCAGGTCGTCATCGTGCTTGAGCCAGTACCACAGGGTGAACAACAGGCTGGTCAGCAGCAGGATCCTGAGAAAGCCCCTGACCTGTTGGTCCTTGACCAGGGCGTTGGTATGCCCGCGCAGGGTGGCGACGTAAAGGGCGAAAGGCAGGCTACCGAGGATCATGAAGATTACGGCGATCCAGTGCGAGGCCGGGCTGAACTTGCCCAACGAGGCGTCCGAGGTGGAAAAACCGCCGGTGGCGACCGACGACATGGCGTGGTTGATCGCATCGAACGGGCTCATGCCGGCCAGCCAGAATGCCAGGGTGGCCAGCAGGGTGAAGAAGACGTAGATGGCCACGAAATACTTCGCCGCCATATGCGAGCGGGGCATGACTTTTTCCGACCAGTCGGAGGATTCCGTCTGGAACAGGCGCATGCCGCCGACGCGCAGCAATGGCAGGATCGCCACGGCCATGCCGATGAAACCGATACCGCCGAGCCAGTGCAGCAGTGAGCGCCACATCAGCAGCCCGGGCGAGGCATGATCCAGGCCGACCAGAATGGTGGCGCCGGTGGTGGTGATGCCGGACATGGTCTCGAAGAAGGCGTCGGCGTAGCTGATGTGGTGGATCAGCATCATCGGCAGGGCGGCGAAGCAGCAGACGGTCAGCCAACTGAGCGTGGTCAGGAAGTACATGTCACGGGGGCGCAGTTGTGCGTTCGCCGGGCGCCCCGGTGCGACCAGTGCGATGCCACAGCCCATGGTGATGAGGCTGCCCCAGATGAACGCCTGGATATCGTCGTTACGCTCGAAGCTCCACAGGGTCAGCATGGGGATGACCATGCTGATGGCCAGGGTTATCAGGAAAATGCCAAGGATGAAGCCGATGATACGTAGTGTCGGCAAAGCCATTGTCTTGGTGCCTGGCGCTGGAACGGGCGCACATTCTACCGGTTTTGTCCGCTGATGAGAGCCAGTGGCCAGGACTCGCGCAGGGCGATCGCGCTATGCACGGCAAACAGCCGAAAACAGCGCTGGAAAGCTCGAGGCTGGACGAAAGAGCGTGGCAACCGATGTTTTTCGTCCAGCTTTCCAGCCTCCAGCGCCTTTATCGAGACACTTGCATGAGTAACGGTATCGCGCAATCGCTCTGGTGGCCGTCGCTCTATCCTTGCCGAGCGGGCCCGGCTGCCTCCCCGCAAAGGCTGCGAGGCAGCCAGTATTCCACTTCGGCCTGCGACAAACCGCAGCCCAGCAGGGCGAACAGCTTGCCCAGCGCGGCCTCGCGGGTCATGCCGTAGCCGGACACCAGGCCGGCCTGTTGCAGGCGGCTGCCTGCCGCGTAGGTTTCGAGGGTCACGCTGCCGCTAGGACACTGACTGATGGCGAGCAGCACCACGCCCCGGTCGTGAGCCTCGCGTAGTACGCGCAGCCAGGCTTCGTCATCCCCCGGGCCGGTGCCACTGCCGTAGCACTCCAGCACCAGGCCCCGCACACCTTCGCCGAGTACCGCCTGCAACTGGGCCGCCTGCAGGCCCGGATAGACCGGCAGGACGGCAAGGCCGACCGTTGCCCGCCGTTGGCGATAATCCAGCCGTGCAGGCCAGGCGTCGAGGACTGGCCGTTTCGTCGTGCGCGGTAATACCTGGAAGGCTTCGCGGGCCTCGCTGTGGAACTTGGTGGCACCCGTTCCCGGCAGCAATTTTCCGGCGAAGTACAGGTGCACGCCGGGTACCGTCTCGGCGGCCAGGCATTCTTCCGGGATGCCGCGTTGCAACACGCGCAGGGCGCCGAACAGGTTGTCCCAGGCATCGCTGCCCTCGACCCCGGCGGGCAGCATGGAGCCGCTGAGCAACACCGGAATCGGCAGGCCGATCAACAGGAAAGACAGCGCCGCCGCCGTATAGGCCAGTGTATCGGTGCCATGTAGCAGCAGGATGCCCATGCATTCCCCGCGGCTGGCTTCATCGACGATGCTGTCGCGCATGGCCAGCCAGTTGGCCTGTTGCATATTGGCGCTATCGATAGGGGGCGAGAGCTCGATGAAGCGCCATTCTGGAAGCCCGGTCCGATCAGCCATGCCGGCCTGCGCCTGGCGGATGCGCCGTTCGAAGCCGCTGGCCGGTGCCAGGCCTTGCGGGCCTTGCTGCATACCGATGGTGCCGCCAGTGTAAAGCACTGTGACGTATGAAGGCTGTTGCATGGGGTTTCCTGTCTACGGCGTGCGGCCGGGTTGCCGCGAGGCGAATGGGGCATGGCGGATAGGGGCGCCATCGGGTTGTCCGAGGCATATCTTCTCAAGCCTTGCGTGATGAATAAAATAGACGTTCCGGCGCCGGACCCTTTCCGGTATCTGAGTGTTCACGATCCATGTCGACCAATAACCCTTGTCTTACCTGCGGCGCCTGCTGCGCGTATTTTCGTGTGTCATTTTTCTGGGGGGAGTGCATTTCAGCCGGTGGCAGCGTTCCCGATCATCTGACTGTCCAGGTTTCCCCTTTCCATGTGGCGATGCTTGGCACGCAAAGCAAGCCGGCACGTTGTACCAGCCTGATGGGCGATGTAGGGTGTGGCGTGCGTTGTACGGCATACGAACAGCGCTCCAGCACCTGCCGGGAGTTCGAGGCATCCTGGGAGCATGGCCAGCCTAATCCGCACTGCGACATGGCACGAGCGGCCCATGGCCTGCCACCGCTGGACCCGCCCCTGCAGCCGCAGTTGTCCCCGGACCGTGTGGCGTGAGGCGAGTACTCGATAGTGAATCCATCCATGAAAGGAATGATCAATGAAGGCCGATGAACTGTTGCTGGAGCGTGTTTCCGTTGCCCGGCTCGGAGAACCAGGGCCGACCGATGAGCAGCTCGACGGCATGTTCCGGGCCGCCTTGCGGGCGCCGGATCATGGGCAGTTGCGGCCATGGCGCTTTCTGACCGTCAGCGCTGGTGAGCGCCGGCGCCTGGGCGAGCTTTACGCGGAGGCAGTGCTGGCGAAAAGCCCCGGCGCCGCGCCGGAAGCGCTCGAGAAGGCGCGCAATATGCCGCTCAGGGCTCCTCTGGTGATAGTGGTCATTGCCCGTCCTCAGGAGCATCCCAAGGTTCCGCGACTGGAACAACTGCTGGCGGCGGGCTGCGCCGCCCATGGGTTGTTATTGTCCGCCCATGCCCAGGGGCTGGGGGCGATATGGCGAACGGGGGAGATGGCTTTCGAGCGGGTGGTCGAGGAGGGCTTGGGTTTGAGTGCGGGGGAATGCATTCTCGGCTTCATCTATGTCGGAACGCCACTGGGGCAGCCACGTAACGCGCCACACCTGGAGCCGGGCGATTTCGTCAAAAACTGGCCAGATGACTAAAGCTATGGCGACAGGCGCCGATAGAGGAAGTATTCGAGACTCAATGGAGCGAAATTTCCATGTATGCAATGGCCGCCATGAAGCAGTACCAATCGGTGAACGTCCAGGCCCAGGTTTCCGATGCCACGCCGCATCGCCTGATCCAGATGCTGATGGAGGGTGGGCTGACACGTCTGGCACAGGCGCGCGGTGCCATGGCGCGTGGTGATATCCCGCTCAAGGGCACGCTGATCGGCAAGGCACTGGGAATCATCGGCGGGCTGCGCCAGGGGCTGGATCTCGAGGCCGGTGGCGAGCTGGCGACCAATCTGGACCGGCTGTACGTCTATATGACCGAGCGCTTGACCGAGGCCAACGTGAAGAACGATCCCTCGATTCTCGATGAAGTCAGCGAGCTGCTGCGCAAGGTGAAGAGCGGCTGGGATGGCATTGCCCAGTAAGCAATGCCAGCGGCGGGTGGTCGATCAGCGGTATTCGCACAGGTAGGCGGTGTCGGAAGCCACTTTCAACTGGAACTTGCTGTTGGCGGGGACGGTGAACTGGCTGCCGCCAGCGAAGGTTTCCCAGGTATCGCTGCCGGGCAGCCTTACGACCAGTTCGCCGGAGATCACATGCATGATTTCCTGTGCGCTGGTGCCGAATTCGTAATCGCCTGCCGCCATGACGCCGATGGTTGCCTGACCTTCCGGCCTCTCGAAGGCGATGGATTTGACGGAACCGGCAAAATACTCGTTGACCTTGAACATGAGCATACCCTGGGTTGGAAAAAGGGTGGCTAGTATGCCCAAGCGGCTCCGTTGCGTCATCAGCGCCATGCGGCCGACATTGACGACGAATGACTGACGACAGCGCCTCGCAATGAGGACGGTATTCAGCTCATGGCGATTATCTCCAGTCCCAGACTCTGCCGGTCGTCGTCATGGCGTGCCGTACGCACGACCCTGGCCTTGACTTGTAGGCCCTTGAGGCCGGGGTGGCTCGAGGGAATGAGGACATCTACCTCATCTCCGCTGTCCAGTTCGGTGCGGGCCAGCAGTTGCAGGCCGGTGCTGGAGAGGTCCAGGCAGTGTGCCTCGAACTGCTGCCCGTGCGCGATGAGAGTGGCGCGGGAGTCCACGTTCATCCTGATGAAGTTGCGTTTCTCTGTGTAATGACGGTCTATTCCGGACATGTTCAATTCCTTTTTCGAGAGTCAGAAGGCCTTATAACTTCCGTCAAATCGCTCTGTAAAGCCGCCGAATGTCAGGGGCAGGGCGATCGCGCTATGCACGGCAAACAGCCGAAAAGAGCGCTGGAAGGCTCGAGGCTGGACGAAAGAGCGTGGCAACCGGTTTTTTTCGTCCAGCTTTCCAGCCTCTAGCGCTTTTATCGAAGCGCCTTGCCGGTGGCATAACAGCATGGCGCGATCGTCCTGATGTCAGGGGGCATGGGTTGAAACGCCGCACATATGGGAGTACCGTCTGCGCCTTGAAAAGCTCCATGCCCAGCGCTGTGCGCCGGCCTTTTGTTTTCGCCAATCATCCTGGCGGATTCCGCCTGGTAGAGACATGCAGAACCCAAGCGCAACGTTGCTGATCATCGATGATGACGATGTGGTGAGAGCCAGTCTGGCCGCCTATCTGGAAGACAGTGGTTTCCATGTCCTGCAAGCGGCCAGTGGCCCCCGGGGCATGGCACTGTTCGAGTCGGCATCCCCCGATCTGATCCTCTGTGATCTGCGTATGCCGCAGATGGACGGACTGGAGTTGATTCGTCGTGTCAGCGAGAGCCAGCCCGAGCTGCCGGTCATCGTGGTTTCCGGTGCCGGTGTCATGAACGATGCGGTCGAGGCCCTGCGCCTGGGTGCGGTCGACTATCTGATCAAGCCCCTTGAAGACCTCGCCGTGCTCGAGCATTCGGTGCGTCGCGCTCTGGAACGCTCTCACCTGCGAATGGAGAACCGCCTCTACCGCGAACAGCTGGAAACGGCCAATCGCGAGCTGCAGGCGAGCCTGCACCTGCTGCAGGAGGACCAGGACGCGGGGCGTCAGGTGCAGATGAACATGCTGCCTGAAAGCCCATGGGTGGTGGATGACTTCAGCTTTGCCCACACGATCATTCCCTCGCTCTATCTCTCGGGGGATTTCGTCGATTACCTCCGGGTCGATGAGCACCGCATCGCCTTCTATCTTGCCGATGTGTCGGGGCATGGCGCTTCTTCGGCCTTCGTCACCGTGCTGCTCAAGTTCATGACCACGCGGCTGCTCTACGAATTCCGGCGTCATCCTGTGTTGCCCGAGTTCAAGCCTTCCGAGGTGCTGGAGCATATCAACCGTGGCCTGATCAACTGCAAGCTCGGCAAGCATGTGACGATGCTGGGTGGGATCATCGACCAGCACAGCAATACCCTGCATTACAGTATCGGCGGCCATTTGCCCATGCCGGTGCTCTTCAGCGCGGGCGAAGCGCGCTATCTGGAAGGGCGTGGCCTGCCCGTCGGGCTGTTCGCCGATGCCAGCTACGAGAACTTCGAGCTGGCACTGCCCGATGCCTTCAGCCTGACCTTGCTGTCCGATGGTGTGTTCGATCTGCTGCCGGGCGACACGCTCAAGGACAAGGAACAGCTACTGCCCGAGCTGGTCGCCCGCTCGGCTGGAACCCTCGAGGGCCTTAGCCAGGCCCTTGGCCTGGCCGGCCTGGAGGGAATGCCCGATGATATTGCCTTGCTGGTATTGAGCAGGAACCTTGCATGAGTACTGGTAAGATCCAGTTTGCCGAACTGGACGGCACTTTCATCCTCAAGTTCATCGGTGAAATCCGCCTGACGCTCTGCTCTGCGCTGGATGACACCATCGACAGGATCTTCTCCTCCAGCAACTTTTCCTCCATCGTCATCGACCTGACGGAAAGTCGCAGCGTCGACAGCACCACCCTCGGCATGCTGGCCAAGCTCTCGATCCTGTCGCGGCAGAAGGTCGGCTTGCTGCCCACCCTGGTCACCGTGCACCCGGACATCACACGATTGCTGCATTCGATGGGCTTCGACCAGGTATTCAATATCGTCGATAGCCCATTGCCGTGCCTCGATTGCCTGTCCGACCTGCCCAGCCAGGATCAGTCCGAAGAGGTGGTCCGGGCCACGGTGCTGGAAGCGCACCGCATCCTGATGGGGCTCAACGAGTCCAATCGGGAAGCCTTCCAGGATCTGGTCAACGCCCTGGAGCGCTCCTGACGACTGCCTATTAGAGGTAGAGGCGGGGTGCGCCATGCGCATCGGCTGGCGCATCCTGCGAAAGTACCGCGCGTTCAGGCGCCGAGCAGGGCTTCCAGTTTTTCCTGATCCCTGGCGAACTGGCGAATGCCTTCGGCCAGTTTCTCCGTGGCCATGGCGTCTTCGTTCAGGCCCCAGCGGAAGTTTTTTTCGTCCAGGTCGATAAGCGGTTCGGACCCCGCGCCGGGACGTAGCCTGCGTTCCAGTGTACCGTTTTCGCTTTCCAGGCTGGCCAGCAATTGCGGGCTGATGGTCAGCCTGTCGCAACCGGCGAGGGCTTCGATCTGCCCGCTGTTGCGGAAGCTGGCACCCATGACCACGGTGCCGTAGGCGTGGGCCTTGTAATAGTCGTAGATACGCTTGACCGAGCGTACCCCAGGGTCTTCCTCGGGGGCGTATTCCTTTCCTTCGTGCTGCTTGTACCAGTCATAGATACGCCCGACGAAGGGGGAGATCAGAAAGACCCCGGCCTGCGCGCAGGCCACGGCCTGGGTGAAGGAAAACAGCAGGGTCAGGTTGGTCTGGATGCCTTCCCGCTCCAGCCGCTGGGCCGCACCGATGCCTTCCCATGTCGCGGCGATCTTGATCAGGACCCGTTCCTTTCCCACTCCCTGGCTTTGGTAAAGGTCGATCAGGCGTAGCGCTCGCTCGAAAGTGGCCTGGCCATCGAACGACAGCCTGGCGTCCACTTCCGTGGAAATTCTTCCGGGGATCAGTTCGAGTATTTCCTTGCCTACGGCTACGGCGAACAGGTCGCAGGCCTTGGCCGGGTCGCCCTGGCTGCCGGCCCTGGCGCTGGCCAGTTGCCCGGTATAACGGGGCAATGCGGCGGCCTTGAGCAGCAGGGAAGGATTGGTGGTGGCGTCGATCGGCTGCAGACTGGCGATGGCGTCGACATCGCCGGTATCGGCGACGATCGTGGTGAACCGCTTGAGTTGTTCCAGCTTGGAAGTCATGGGGAATCTCTATCCGGGGAGTGGGACGACATTACCCGAGCGACCGCTGGCGCTCAATCGCGAAGGCGCAGGTCGTTGTTTTTGAGGCTGGAATAGGTGATCAGGGGGCGGCAGCGGAAGCAGTCGCATTGATTGGCGGGTTTGCGATAGGTACGGCAAATGATGGGTACTGTCATGATGAACTCTCGTGTCGAGCAGGCCGGGTGAAAAATCCACGGCCATTGCGTAATGGATGCCGGCCAGCGATGTGCTGGCCAGTAACGGTTTGTCTCGACGGGAGGTGATGCCAGTGAGGACGGTTGAGATCTAGCAGAACATCTGCAAGAGGCATCCATGTGCAAAGGGTTGCGCCATGAAAGCAAAGGGAGAGTAAAGTCGTTGCCGGCTCTCGATCTCAAGAGAGGCGGTTTGCACGCAATGGGTATTTTCGGCCCAATCCAGCCTGCGTGTCTTTAGTGCTGCTTGCCGCTTGAGGCGCGAGAGTCGATGATTCCCATGCACCTATCACCCAGCGGCGGAACGCA
Organism: Stutzerimonas kirkiae; assembly: GCF_004327335.1. Taxonomy (GTDB): domain Bacteria; phylum Pseudomonadota; class Gammaproteobacteria; order Pseudomonadales; family Pseudomonadaceae; genus Stutzerimonas; species Stutzerimonas kirkiae. Next base: position 74,024 of record NZ_QJUO01000008.1, read on the forward strand.
CCCTAGCACAAGGCGAGGCACAATGCCACTTTTGCTGCGCGTGTCAAGCGCGCCTTAAGCACCGCGTTATGCCAAGGCCCGGCCTCAATGCCCCTCCAGCAGGGCGATGGCCTGGTCCAGCAGCGCCAGCGGATCGCTGCATTTGTGGATGTCCACCGACAGCAGTTGCCGAAAACGCCTGGCCCCTCGGAAAGCCTGAGCCAGCCCGAGCACATGACGAGTCACATGGTGCATGGCGCCACCCTCCGCCAGATGCCGCTGCACATAGGGCCGCATCTCTGCCAGCGCCTGCGCCCGGCTGATGGGCGGGGTGGCGCAGGCGAAGAAGCGCCGATCCACTTCGGCCAGCAGGTAGGGGTTGTGATAGGCCTCGCGGCCCAACATTACGCCATCGAAGCACTGTAGATGCGCCGCGCATTCATCCAGTGTCTTGATACCGCCATTGAGGATGATCTCCAGCTCGGGAAAGTCCTGCTTGAGACGAGCGGCGACCTCGTGGCGCAACGGTGGTATCTCGCGGTTTTCCTTCGGCGAAAGCCCTTCGAGGATGGCGATGCGCGCATGCACGATAAAGGTCCGGCAACCCGCCTCGTGGACCTGGCCGACGAAGTCGCATAACTCGCCATAGCTCTCGCGGCCATTGATGCCGATGCGATGCTTGACCGTCACGTCGATGCCGACCGCATCCCGCATGGCCTTGACGCATTCGGCCACCAGTTGCGGATGCGCCATCAGGCAGGCGCCGATCATATTGTTCTGTACCCGGTCGCTGGGGCAGCCGGCATTCAGATTGACTTCCCGGTATCCCGTTCGCTCGGCCATGCCGGCGCAGGCGGCCAGTGCCCGCGGGTCGCTGCCGCCCAACTGCAATGCCAGGGGCTGTTCGCTGTCGTCATGGCGCAGGAAGCGCTCGGCATCGCCATGCAGCAGCGCCCCGGTCGTCACCATCTCGCTATAGAGCAGCGCATGCCGCGACAGCCGGCGCATGAAATATCGGCAGTGCCTGTCCGTCCAGTCCATCATCGGTGCGACGGAGAACTTCCTGGACGGGCCGGCTGGGGTTGCTGAGGATTCTTGGGGTTCTACGGACTTCAAGAGGGTTGCTCGTTCACGGTTATTTGCCTGTGCAAGAGCGGCGTATCGCGCGCAAGCGCCCATGCATCAGGGAGAGGTAAGACCGCATTCTAGCGCATGAGCGACTGCGCACGATGAGTCGAGCCAGGCTGTAGGGCGATGCGTCGCGACCGGGTTGCCAATAAAGTCTGCGATTGGCGGTACACTGCTGTCGGTGCTCCGTTGTCCCTGGCCGGTGCCGCTACGAAACTCGCATGAACCCGTCGCCCATATGGATAAGGGGGCGATCTTCGTCGGCGTCCCGGCCGACGAAGGTTTCGTAACAGGGTTGGCCGGGCTCGCGGCAAATACGGCGGTGACTATGGAAAGAGCCCTCAGTGCCGGGTCGCCTCATTCATAGGGATTCGGTCTCACTGGCTTTTTCTTTCAGGCACCACACAGCTAGTGGCTGTGCGGATGCCTGGCGATGGGCTCGGCGAAGCGCTACAGGGATGTATTCACGCGTGCCCCGTCCCGTCACCAGGCATTCGCTCAGGGACGATGACCCCGAGGTCGCGCTTCTTCGATCCTCAAGCCAGTCACACTATTGCCAATCCGCTCGCACTGCCGCCCGCCCGGGAGCGCAGGTGAGCGCTCATTCGATTACCCCGTGGGATCGGTTTTTCGCTTACCCGATGCCGGAGGCTCTGGTAAAATGCGCCGCCTTCTTCTCTGCCTGAGATTACCGTGGCTTTTACCTGGGTCGATTGGGCCATCATCGCCATCATCGCAATTTCCAGCCTGATCAGCCTCAGGCGGGGCTTCGTCAAGGAAGCCCTGTCGCTGCTGACCTGGATCGTCGCGGGTGTGGTGGCCTGGATGTTCGGCGGATCGCTGTCCCACCATCTGGAGCCTTTCGTCAGCACGCCTTCGGCCCGGGTCATCGGTGCCTGCGTCATTCTGTTCGTGCTGACCCTGCTGCTGGGGGCCCTGGTCAATTTCCTGATCGGCGAGCTGGTCCGCGTCACCGGCATGTCCGGCACCGACCGTTTTCTCGGCATGGTATTCGGCGCCGCCCGTGGCGGCCTGCTGATCGTGGCGTTGGTCGGGCTACTGAGCCTGGCTCCGGTCGCGGAAGACCCATGGTGGCGCGAGTCCACGCTGATACCGCATTTTCTATTGATTGCCGACTGGTCGAAGAACCTTATCCTGGGTTTTGGCGGCCAGTGGATTTCCAGTTCGCTCAACGTATCGGATTGAGCTGTTTGACCACGGGGCCGGCCCAGGCCGATGCCCGGATAGCCTGAAATAACTGAGGGGTTCCTTGCATGTGTGGCATTGTCGGCATTGTCGGTAAGTCGAACGTCAATCAGGCGCTGTATGACGCGCTTACCGTTCTGCAACACCGCGGGCAGGATGCGGCGGGTATCGTGACCAGCGATGGTGAGCGGCTGTTCCTGCGCAAGGACAACGGCCTGGTGCGCGATGTATTCCAGCAGCGCCACATGCAGCGCCTGGTCGGTAACATCGGTATCGCCCATGTGCGCTATCCGACGGCGGGCAGCTCGACCTCGGCGGAGGCGCAGCCGTTCTATGTCAATTCGCCGTATGGCATCACCCTGGCGCACAACGGCAACCTGACCAACGTCGAGCAACTGACCAAGGAGCTCTACGAAGCAGACCTGCGCCATGTGAACACCAACTCCGATTCGGAGGTGCTGCTCAATGTCTTCGCCCATGAGCTGGCCCAGCGCGGCAAGCTGCAACCGACCGAGGAGGATATCTTCGCCGCGGTGAGCAAGGTGCACGAGCGCTGCCGTGGCGGTTATGCCGCGGTGGCCATGGTGACGGGCTATGGCATCGTCGGTTTCCGCGACCCCTATGCCATCCGCCCGATCGTGTTCGGCCAGCGCCAGACCGATGACGGCGTCGAGTACATGATCGCTTCGGAAAGCGTCGCGCTGGATGTGCTCGGCTTTACCCTGATCCGCGACCTGGCGCCGGGCGAGGCGGTCTACATCACCGAGCAGGGCGAGCTCTATACCCGCCAGTGCGCCCGTGATCCGCGTTATGCGCCGTGCATTTTCGAACATGTCTACCTGGCGCGGCCGGACTCCATGATGGATGGCGTCTCGGTCTACAAGGCGCGCCTGCGCATGGGCGAGCGGCTGGCGGAGAAGATCCTGCGCGAGCGCCCGGACCACGATATCGACGTGATCATCCCTATCCCCGACACCAGCCGCTGTGCCGCGCTGGAGCTGGCGAACCGGCTCGGGGTGCGCTTTCGCGAGGGTTTCGTGAAGAATCGCTATATCGGCCGCACCTTCATCATGCCCGGCCAGGCCGCACGCAAGAAATCGGTACGGCAGAAGCTCAATGCCATCGACCTGGAGTTCCGTGGCAAGAACGTGATGCTGGTGGACGACTCCATCGTGCGCGGCACCACCTGCAAGCAGATCATCCAGATGGCGCGCGAAGCCGGGGCGAAGAAGGTCTATTTCTGCTCGGCGGCGCCGGCCGTGCGTTACCCGAACGTGTATGGCATCGATATGCCCAGCGCCCATGAACTGATCGCCCATGGCCGCAGCACCGAGGAAGTGTCGGAGCTGATCGGCAGTGACTGGCTGGTCTACCAGGACCTGTCGGACCTGATCGAGGCGGTGGGTGGCGGCAAGATCAAGATCGAGCACTTCGATTGTGCGGTGTTCGACGGCCAGTATGTGACCGGCGATGTCGATGAAGCCTATCTGAACCGCATCGAAGAGAGCCGCAACGACCTGAACAAATCCCGTGTCGCGCTTATCAGCGATGAAACCATCGGGCTGTACAACACCCAGGCCTGATGGCCGCCGTGACGAGGTGAAAGAATCATGACCACAGAATGGAATGCCGGGCGGTTGGACAGCGACCTGGACCAGGCGGCCTTCGACACCCTGGCCGTGCGTGCCGGCCAGCATCGCACCGCGGAAGGCGAGCACAGCGAGGCGCTGTTCCCTACCTCCAGCTATGTGTTCAGGAGCGCGGCCGATGCCGCGGCGCGTTTTGCCGGCGAGCAGCCGGGGAACGTCTACTCGCGCTACACCAACCCGACCGTGCGCGCCTTCGAGGAACGCATCGCTGCCCTGGAAGGCGCCGAGCAGGCCGTGGCGACCGCTTCCGGCATGTCGGCGATCCTCTCCATCGCCATGAGCCTGTGCAGCGCCGGTGACCATGTGCTGGTTTCGCGCAGCGTGTTCGGCTCGACCATCAGCCTGTTCGAGAAATACCTCAAGCGCTTCGGCGTGCAGGTCGACTACGTGCCGCTCTCCGACCTGGCCGCCTGGGAGGGCGCATTCAAGCCCAATACCCGCCTGCTGTTCGTCGAATCGCCCTCCAACCCGCTGGCCGAACTGGTGGATATCGCCGCCCTGGGCAAGATCGCCCATGCCCATGGTGCCCTGCTGGCGGTGGATAACTGCTTCTGCACGCCGGCGCTGCAACAACCCTTGCAGCTTGGCGCCGATATCGTCATGCACTCGGCGACCAAGTACATCGATGGCCAGGGCAGGGCGCTGGGTGGCGTGGTGGCCGGTAGCGCCAAGCTGATGGAGAGCGTCGTCGGCTTCCTGCGCACCGCCGGGCCGACGCTCAGCCCGTTCAACGCCTGGATCTTCCTCAAGGGCCTGGAAACCCTGCGTATCCGTATGCAGGCCCACTGTGCCAGCGCCCTGCAACTGGCGCAGTGGCTGGAAATCCAGCCTGGCATCGAGCATGTCTACTACAGCGGCCTGGCCAGCCATCCCCAGCATGAACTGGCCAAGCGCCAACAGAAGGACTTCGGTGCCGTGGTCAGTTTCGAGGTCAAGGGCGGCAAGCAAGCCGCCTGGCGCTTCATCGACGCCACCCGGGTGATCTCCATCACCACCAACCTGGGCGATACCAAGACCACCATCGCCCATCCGGCCAGCACCTCCCATGGCCGCCTTTCCGCCGAGGAGCGGGCCAGTGCCGGTATCAAGGACAGCCTGATACGGGTAGCGGTGGGGCTGGAGGATATCGCCGACCTGAAGGCCGACCTGGCCCGTGGGCTGGCGGCGCTGTGATCGCCCTGGGAAAACACCGGCAAAGTGTTGACTTGCTCATGGTGGATGAGTAAATTGCGCGCCTCACAGGATGAACGGCCCGATAAGCCGCTCGCTGGACCTGTGGAATGGGCGAAAGCCCAGCCGACGCGCAGCGGTAGTTCAGTCGGTTAGAATACCGGCCTGTCACGCCGGGGGTCGCGGGTTCGAGTCCCGTCCGCTGCGCCATACAATGATCGGTTCGCAGGTTTCTGCGCAAGCGATCGACGAAAAAGCGACCTTCACGGTCGCTTTTTCGTTTCTACCCTCCGGTACCGCCCTCATCGCTTTCATCCCGTTTCCTCGGGGCCTGACAGCGCCGCCGCCATGCGGTCGTATTTGGCAACAAGGGCGCCTGGCTGTCCGTGGGTCTCTGGCCTATACCCTCTATTCCAGCGATATCCCGTGGAGGGTGGACAATGACAATAAACAGACTCCATGTCGGCCAGCGTGTGCGTGTCCCCGAGCATCATCTGCCACCCGGCCTGCCGCGTCAGGTCCGGCATGGCACCGTGGTGGAAATAGAACCCCTGCGCATCGACCTGCAGCGTGCGCTGGTGCTGTTGGAGGGGGAGCCGAGCGGCCTGGTCGCCTGCAATTCCTGCGACATAGAGCGTCAGTGAGAGCGGGGCCGTCGGCCCGGGCGCAGGGCGGATACCGTTCGTCAGCCCTGCGCGAACCGCTTGGATAAAGCCCGAGTCAAGATCATGGACCGTGCAATACAGCACTATCTGGAAGATCTGATTAAGGAGTGACATCCATGCGTATGAGTGGACTTGCGGCAACAACGGCTCTTGGCGTTTGTCTGGCCGGTACCTCGCATGTCTATGCGGATTCGGTGACCGGCCCTGTTTCCAACATTGGCCTGATCGGTTCGCATAACCAGTACAAGCTGACCGTGGACGGCGAGAGTGACAAGGACAGGGTCAATCAGGGCGGCCTGTACTATAACTTCGGCAACAAGCTGACCGGCCAGGAAGGCGTCGTCTATCAGATCGGTGCGGAAGGCCAGTACGGCAAAGAGGGCGATACCAAGTTCAAAGCGGCCAAGGCCGAGTTCGATGTGGGCCTGCGCGCGCCCCTGAGCATCAACAACTACCTGGACTTCATCGTCGGTGGTGGCTATGACTGGGGGCGTGTGCAGCAGGATGACGTGCGCATCGGCTTTACCGAAGAGGATGTCAAGCTGACCACTAAGCAGCCATTCGCCAAGGCCGGTGTCGGTTACAACTACCTGACGCCCGGCTATACGGTACGCCTGGAACTGGGTGCCCGTTATTCCATCGAAGGCCGCAGCAAGCTCAAGGTCGGGGACGAAAGCGAGTCGGTGGATCTCAAGGACAAGGTCAACCCCTATGGTGAGTTGAGCTTCCTGTGGAACAAGGGCATCAACAACCTGCCCGTGAGCGCGGGTCTGTACTACACCCAGACGCGCTATCAACTGGATAGCGGCAATGTCGTCGCCCAGCGCACCAAGCTCAAGCAGGAGCAGGTCGGCCTGAAGCTGGGCCTGGCATTCTGATTCCGCTGTGATCGAAAAGCCCCGGCAGGCGACTGCCGGGGCTTTCGTGTATCTGCGCCGGCCAATCCGTGGTCCATGTCGCGCGTTGGCTATCGACCGGGCTGAGCGTGGATCATAAATATATTCCTAAAATGTATTTATATTGATTTTTTTATATCTATATAGTCGCTCCATGCCTGGCAGCCGAACAATCGGCCTGCCGCACCAGGGACAAGGCCCGAGCAGTGGCCTGTCAAAGCGATGCGCCGCTGGCGCTTTTGCATGGAGCTTTCTATGTCGGCTGTTGCCACTACCCATACCAACGAGGTGTCGGCACAACACTTCGAGGTCATTCCTCTCGATGCGCCTCTGGGGGCCGAGATCATCGGCCTGGACCTTGGCCGGCCACTGGGCGCCGACGATTTCGCCCGTGTCCACCGCGCTCATCTCGATCACGGCCTGCTGGTGTTCCGCGAGCAGCGCATCGACCCCGAGCAGCAGATCGCCTTCAGCCGCCGCTTCGGTACGCTGCAAATCCACGTGCTCAAGCAGTTCCTGCTGTCCGGGCACCCGGAAGTCTTCATCATTTCCAATATCGTCGAGAACGGCCAGCCGATCGGCCTGGGCGATGCCGGCAAGTTCTGGCATTCCGACCTGTCCTACAAGGAGTTTCCCAGCCTGGGCTCCATGCTGCTGGCCCAGGAACTGCCGGAGGAGGGCGGTGACACGCTGTTCGCCAGCCAGCAACTGGCCTACGAGAGCCTGTCGGGCGAGCTGCGCCAGGCCATCGAGGGCAAGCGCGCGGCGCATTCCTACACCGCGCGCTACGCCGACGAAGTGTTTTCCGGCATCCGCCGGCCGACCCTGACCGAGGCACAACTGGCCGAGGTCAAGGCGGTGGTCCACCCGGTAGTGCGCAGCCACCCGGAAACCGGGCGCAAGGGGCTGTTCGTCAACGAGAATTTCACTACCCACATCCTCGACCTGCCCGAAGACGAAAGCCGGCAGATACTCGCCGAGCTGTTCGCCCACAGCGCCCGTCCGGAGTTTATCTACCGCCATCAGTGGCAGCCGCACGACATGCTGTTCTGGGACAACCGCGCGCTGATCCACCTGGCCACCGGCTGCCCTGGCCATCTGCGCCGACGCATGCACCGCACGACCATCCAGGGCGACGTTCCGTTCTGAGTTTGCCCCTGGTTCGTCCGCCATCGCTTTTCCATACATCCGCCATCCCTTTTCCATGGAGTCACGACATGTCGTCAGGCAAGCGCTTTCCCTTCATTCCCCGTTTCGGCCGGCTGGTCGCCGGCATCGGCCTTTCCTTCAGCCTGCTGGCCGGCACCCTGGCCGCGCCGCAGGCGGCCCAGGCCGAGGGGCAGATTCGCATCGCCGAGCAGTTCGGCATCGTCTACCTGCTGCTCAACGTGGTGCGTGACCAGCAATTGATCGAGAAGCACGGCAAGGCCGACGGCCTGGAGATCAAGGTCGACTGGCGGCAACTGTCCGGCGGCGCGGCGATCAACGATGCGCTGCTGTCCGGCGCCATCGACATCGCCGGGGCGGGTATCGGCCCGCTGCTGACCGTGTGGGACCGCACCCATGGCCGGCAGAACGTCAAGGGCGTGGCCTCGCTGGGCAACTTTCCCTACTACCTGCTGAGCAACAACCCCAAGGTCAAGAGCATCGCAGATTTCACCGAGAAGGACCGTATCGCCGTGCCGGCGGTGGGCGTGTCGGTGCAGTCGCGCTTCCTCCAGTACGCCGCCGCCAAGCAGTGGGGCGACAAGGAATTCAACCGCCTGGACAAATACAGCTTGGCGCTGCCGCATCCGGACGCCACCGCTTCGCTGCTGTCCGGCGGCACCGAGCTGACCGCGCATTTCTCCAACCCGCCGTTCCAGAACCAGGCGCTGGAGAACCCCGACGTGCACGTGGTGCTGGACACCTACGAACTGCTCGGGCCGAACTCGCCGACCGTGCTCTACGCCACCGAGAAGTTCCGTGCGGACAACCCCAGGACCTACAAGGCCTTCGTCGCCGCGTTGGCCGAGGCGGCCGAGTTCGCCCAGAACGACAAGGGCGCGGCGGCCGACACCTACATCCGCGTCACCGGGGCGAAGATCAGCCGCGAGGACCTGCTGAAGATCATCGACAACGAACAGATCCAGTTCAGCGTGACGCCGACCAACACCTACCCGCTGGCCGACTTCCTCCATCGCGTCGGTGCGATCAAGAACAAGCCGGCCTCCTGGCAGGACTACTTCTTCGAAGACGCCGCCATCGGCCAGGGAAGCTGATGCCATGAACGCCCCCTTGCAAGGCCACACGGCCAGCAATCCGCGCCATGCCGCCAACGCCTTCGACACCCTACTGCAGGTGGAGCAGGTCAGCCTGGAATACCGCACCCCGCAGCGCGTGGTGCGCGCCACTCACGAAGTCAGCTTCGAGGTGGACCGCGCCGATCGTTTCGTCGTGCTCGGCCCTTCCGGCTGCGGCAAGTCGACCCTGCTCAAGGCCGTTGCCGGTTTTATCGAGCCGGTCGCCGGCAGCATCCGCCTGGATGGGACGCAGGTGCGCGAGCCGGGGCCTGACCGCATCGTGGTGTTCCAGGAGTTCGACCAGTTGCCGCCGTGGAAGACGGTCAGGCAGAACGTCATGTTCCCGCTGCTGGCTTCGCGCACCCTGGGCCGTCGCGAAGCCGAGGAGCGAGCCCTGCATTACCTGGACAAGGTTGGCCTGGCGGCCTTCGCCGATGCCTACCCGCATACCTTGTCCGGCGGCATGAAGGCGCGCGTGGCCATCGCCCGCGCCCTGGCCATGCAGCCGAAGATCCTGTTGATGGACGAGCCGTTCGCCGCGCTCGACGCCCTGACCCGGCGCAAGATGCAGGAAGAGCTGCTGCGACTCTGGGAGGAGGTGCGCTTCACCCTGCTGTTCGTCACCCACTCCATCGAGGAGGCGCTGATCGTCGGCAACCGCATCCTGCTGCTGTCGCCGCACCCCGGGCGGGTACGGGCGGAAATCAACAGCCACCAGTTCGATCTGCACAGCCTCGGTGGTGTGGCCTTCCAGCAGACCGCGCAGCGTATCCACCGGCTGTTGTTCGATGAGGACGGCGAGGGCGGCAGTGGCGCCGAGCTGGGCTTCCACGACATCCGCATCGCCTACTGAGGAGCGTGAAATCATGAGTCTTTCCCCCACGCGGCGCGAGGAATACGAAATCCCCCCGCAGCCGCTGCCGGACTTCAAGCTGGAGCGCGAGCTGCCAGCGTGGCAGCGCCTGTGGCAGCAGGGCTGGCTGCGCAAGTCGCTGATCCTGCTGGTACTGGCACTGCTCTGGGAACTGGCGGCGCGTTACCAGGGCAACGACCTGTTGCTGCCGAGCTTCGTGCAGACCGCCAGGGCCTTCGTCGAGGGCATCGGCAGCGGCGAACTGCTGGAGAAGGTGGCGATCTCGCTATCGGTGCTGGTCAAGGGCTACCTGCTCGGCATCGTCCTGGCCTTCCTGCTCACCACCCTGGCGGTGTCGACGCAGCTCGGCCGCGACCTGCTGTCGACGCTGACCGCGATGTTCAACCCGCTGCCGGCCATCGCCCTGCTGCCGTTGTCGCTGCTGTGGTTCGGCCTGGGCGAGAACAGCCTGATCTTCGTGCTGGTGCATTCGGTGCTCTGGGCGCTGGCGCTGAATACCTACGCGGGTTTTCTCGGCGTGTCCGAGACCCAGCGCATGGCCGGGCGCAACTATGGCCTGAAGGGGCTGCGCTTCGTGCTGTTCATCCTGATCCCGGCGGCGCTGCCGTCGATCCTCGCCGGGCTGAAGATCGGCTGGGCCTTTGCCTGGCGCACGCTGATCGCCGCCGAGCTGGTGTTCGGCGCTTCCAGCGGCAAGGGCGGGCTGGGTTGGTACATCTTCCAGAACCGCAACGAGCTGTACACCGACAAGGTGTTCGCCGGCCTGGCGGCGGTGATCCTGATCGGCCTGCTGGTGGAGAACCTGATCTTCGCCAGCGTCGAACGGATCACCGTCAAGCGCTGGGGGATGCAGCGTTGATAACCCTTGGCCGCTGGCAAGGGGCTTCGATAAAGGCACCGCAGGCCGGTTCTCGTGCAGCTTCCAGCTTTCCAGCGCTCTTTTCGGCTTTTTTGCAATGAATAGCGTGACTACCCGGATATCGACCTGATTGGCGAGTGTTTTACATGCCCTACAGCTACCTCTCCCACCTATATTGCCCGAAAACCGGCGAACGCCACGACGCCAGCCGCATCCAGCAACTCAGCAGCGTTGGTGCGCCGCTGCTGGCCGCCTATGACCTGCAGGCGCTCAAGGAGCGCTGGAAGCCCGCCGACCTGCTCGGCCGCGAGGCCAGCCTGTGGCGCTACCATGAGTTGTTGCCGGTGCTCGACCCGGCCAACGTGGTCAGCCTCGGCGAGGGCTTCACGCCTTTGCTGCGTACGCCGCGCATCGGCCGCGACCTTGGCCTGGACGATCTCTGGTTGAAGGACGAGGGCATCATTCCCACCGGCTCGTTCAAGGCGCGTGGCGCGGCGGTCGGCGTGTCCAAGGCCCTGGAACTGGGCGTCAAGGCCCTGGCCATGCCGACCAACGGCAACGCCGGCGCGGCCTGGTCGCTGTACGCCGCGCGCGCTGGTATCGAGGCCACGGTGGTGATGCCGCAGGACGCGCCGCTGATTACCCGCAACGAGACGGCCATCTCCGGCGCCAGGCTGTACCTGGTCGACGGGCTGATTTCCGATGCCGGCAAGCAGGTGGCCCAGGCGGTGGCCGAAGGCGGGCTGTACGATGCCTCGACGCTCAAGGAGCCGTACCGCATCGAGGGCAAGAAGACCATGGGCCTGGAGATTGCCGAGCAGTTCGGCTGGCGGCTGCCCGATGTGATCTTCTATCCCACCGGTGGCGGGGTGGGGCTGATCGGCCTGCACAAGGCCTTCAAGGAACTGCGCGAGCTGGGCTGGATCGCCGCCGACCAGCCGCTGCCGCGCCTGGTGGCGGTGCAGGCCAGCGGCTGCGCGCCCATCGTCAGGGCCTGGGAGGCGCGAGCGCAGGTGTCCGAATTCTGGGAAAACTCGCAGACGCTGGCCTTCGGCATCAACGTGCCCAAGGCCCTCGGTGACTTCCTGGTGCTCGAAGCACTGTACGAAAGCCAGGGCTATGCCATCGCCGTGGACGACGCCGAACTGCTCGCCGAGCAGCGCAAGGTGGCCGAACTCGAAGGCGCCTTCGTCTGCCCCGAGGGCGCGGCGTTGTACGCGGCGGCGCGCAAGCTGCGCGAGGGCGGCTGGATCGCGGCGGGCGAGCGGGTGGTGATCCTCAACACCGGCGCCGGTATCAAGTACCCGGATACCGTGCAGGTGGACGTGCCGCTGCTGCAACCCGGGGACCGGTTGCCGCGATGAGCTTCGACTGGAATTTCGTGCTGTCCACCCTGCCGGCCTTCCTCAAGGCCGTGGGCGTGACCCTGCAGGTCGGCGCCATCGCCATCGGCACCTCGCTGCTGGTGGCGCTGTGCAACGCCGCGCTGCTGGCCTGCCGCGTGCCGCTGTTGCAGGTGCTGGTCAAGGTTTACGTCGAGGTGGCGCGCAACACGCCGTTGCTGATCCAGTTGTTCTTCATCTACTTCGCCCTGCCGAGTGTCGGCATCCGTATTTCCGGCTTCGCCTCGGCGGTGATCGCCATGACCTTCCTTGGCGGCGCCTACCTCACTGAAGTGCTGCGCGCCGGGGTGGAGGCGGTGCCCAGGGCGCAGATCGAGTCGGGGCTGGCCATCGGCCTGTCGCGCTGGCAACTGCTGTGCCATGTGATCCTGCCGCAGGCCGGGCTGCTCAGCCTGCCGGCGCTGTTCGCCAACTTCATCTTCCTGCTCAAGGAGACCACCGTGGTCTCGGCGGTGGCGGTGCCGGAGATCCTCTACACCACCAAGAGCTATATCGCCCTCTACTACAAGACCTACGAGATGCTGGCGGTGATGGCGGCGCTGTGCGTGCTGCTGTTCCTGCCACTGTCGCTGCTGCTCGGCTACCTGGAACGGAGGCTGCAACATGGCCAGTTCGGGTCTTGAACTGCTCTGGGTATCCGCGCCGCAACTGGCGAAAGGCGCCTGGGAAACCCTGAGTATCTCGGCCGCCTCGATCTTCTTCGCCAGCCTCGGCGGCGTGCTCTACGGCGTGCTGCGCAACCTTGCCGGGCTCTGGAGCAAGCGCTGGCTGGACCTGACGTTGCGTATCTACCTGGAAGCCTTCCGCGCCATCCCGGTACTGGTCTGGCTGTACCTGTTGTTCTTCGGCCTGCCGATCTTCCTCGGTGTCAGCGTGCCGAGTTTCTGGTGCGCGGTGCTGGTGTTGTCGCTATGGGGCGCCAGCGAGGTCGGCGAGGTGGTGCGGGGCGGATTGCAATCGTTGCCGCGCGGCCAGCGCGAAGCGGGGCTGGCGATCGGCCTGAGCACGCCGCAGTTGTACGCCGAAGTGCTGCTGCCGCAGGCGCTCAAGCGCATCATGCCGCCGACCATCAACGTCTACACGCGGATCATCAAGACCAGCTCGCTGGCGGTGCTGATCGGCGTGGTCGAGGTGATCAAGGTCGGCCAGCAGATCATCGAGCGCACCTACGAATCGCTGCTGATCTACGGCTTCCTGTTCGTTTTCTTCTTCCTGTTGTGCTACCCGCTGTCGGCCGCTTCCCGTGTGCTGGAGCGGCGCTGGAGTCATGCATGAGCGCCTTGATCGAACTGTCCTCATTCAGCAAGCGCTTCGGTGACAGCCAGGTGCTCGATGGTATCGACCTGCGCGTCGAGCGTGGCGAAGTGGTGGTGATCCTCGGCCCCAGCGGCTGCGGCAAGAGCACCCTGCTGCGCTGCCTGAACGGCCTGGAACTGGGGCAGGGCGGCAGCCTGCGCTTCGCCGGGCGCGAGCTGGGCGCCGACGCGGACTGGCGCGAGGTACGCCAGCGCATCGGCATGGTGTTCCAGAGCTACCAGTTGTTCCCGCACAAGACGGTGTTGCAGAACATCCTGCTCGGCCCGCTCAAGGTGCAGAAGCGCCCTCTCGCCGAGGCCGTGGCGCAGGCCGAGGCGCTGCTGGCGCGGGTCGGTCTGCTGGACAAGCGCGACGCCTGGCCGCGCGAGCTGTCCGGCGGGCAGCAGCAGCGCATCGCCATCGTCCGCGCGCTGTGCATGAACCCCGAAGTGATGCTGTTCGACGAAGTCACCGCCGCCCTCGACCCGGAAATGGTCAAGGAAGTGCTGGAAGTGATCCTCGGCCTGGCCGAAAGCGGCATGACCCTGTTGATCGTCACCCATGAAATGGCCTTCGCCCGCGCGGTGGCCGACCGAATCCTGTTCATGGACGGCGGCGTGATCGCCGAACAGAACGATCCCGAAAGCTTTTTCAGCAACCCGCGGACCGCGCGCGCGCAGCAGTTCCTGGAGAAGTTCTCTTATGTGGAAAACCTGCCTAGAAGGAAAACGCGATGAAACTCGGATCCGCATTGATGTTCCCGTTGCTGGCCGCCGGCCTGCTGGTCGGCTGTGGCAACAATAACGAGGCGCCCAAACAGGCCGCCAGCGAGCCCCAGCCGGCCGCCGAAGCCGCGGCGCCCCAGGGCTACCTGGACAAGATCAGGGAGCGCGACCGGCTGATCGTCGGCGTGTTCAGCGACAAGCCGCCGTTCGGCTTCGTCAACGAAAAGGGCGAGTACGTCGGCTTCGACACCGACATCGCCAAGCGCTTCGCCAAGGACCTGCTCGGCGACGAGAAGAAGGTCGAGTTTGTGGTGGTCGAACCGGCCAGCCGCATTCCTTTCCTGCAGAGCGACAAGGTCGACCTGATCCTCGCCAACATGACTGTCACCCCGGAGCGCGCCGAGGCGGTGGACTTCACCAACCCCAACCTGCGCGTCGCGGTACAGGCCATCGTCGCCGAGGACAGCGCGGTACGCCGGCTCGATGACCTGGCCGACAAGACCACCATCGTCACCACCGGCACCACCGCCGATATCTGGCTGACGCAGAACCGTCCGGACTGGAAGCTGCTCAAGTTCGAGAAGAACTCCGAGTCGCTGCAGGCCCTGGCCAACGGCCGTGGCGACGCCTATGCGCAGGACAACCTGGTGCTGTTCAGCTGGGCCAAGCAGAATCCCGGCTACCGCGTGCTGGAAGACAAGCTCGGCGACGAGGCGCCGATCGCACCGGCGGTGAAAAAGGGCAATATCGAGCTGCGCAACTGGGTCGACGAAGATCTGGCCAAACTGGGCGAGGAACAGTTCCTGCTCAAGCTCTACGACCAGTACGTGCGTCCCGAACTGGCCGACGATACCGATCCGGACTCGGTGATCGTCGAAGGCGGCAAATGGCAGGAGTGATCGCCTGGCGGCGTCCCGTCTTGCACGGGGCGTCCTGAGCGTGGGAGCGGGCTGGCCTGCGAATGGAGCAAAACCCTCGCGGCCAAGGCCGCTCCCGGGGAGCGATGAAACGAAAAGCCCCGTATCACCTGAGTGATACGGGGCTTTTCGTGTATTTGGTTGCGGGAGCCGGATTTGAACCGACGACCTTCGGGTTATGAGCCCGACGAGCTACCAGACTGCTCCATCCCGCGTCTGTGGGGCGCATTCTACAGGCTTTTCCTCTCTTGTCACGGAAAAAATCCAATAAATTTCGATACTTGTGTGTGCCCTGCAAATCCAGGCTGTCCGCTCGCGGGTGGCTGCGTACAATGCGCGCTTTTGCGTGGATGAGCTGCGGATGCAAATTGCCCTGGCGCCGATGGAGGGTTTGGTCGACGAAATCCTGCGCGATCTGTTGACCCGCTGCGGCGGGATCGACTGGTGCGTGACGGAATTCGTGCGGGTCTGCGACCGGCTGCTGCCGGCTTCCAGTTTCCACAAACTCGCCCCCGAGTTGCGCCGGGGTTCGCTGACCGCTGCCGGTGTACCGCTGCGCCTGCAACTGCTCGGTTCCGATCCCGCCTGCCTGGCGGATAACGCCGCCTATGCCTGCAGTATTGGTGCGACAGCCATCGACCTGAACTTCGGCTGCCCGGCGAAAACCGTCAACAAGTCCCGCGGCGGGGCGATCCTGCTCAACGAGCCCGAGCTTTTATGGCGCATCCTGCGTGAGGTGCGCGGCGCCGTACCGGCGGCGATCCCGGTCACGGCCAAGATGCGCCTGGGCTTCAGCAGCACCGATGGCACCCTGGAGTGCGCACGGGCGCTGGTGGATGGTGGGGCGCAGCAACTGGTGGTGCATGCCCGTACCAAGGTCGATGGCTACAAGCCGCCGGCGCACTGGGAATGGGTGGCGCGGGTGCAGGAGGTGGTAACGGTTCCGGTCTACGCCAACGGCGAAGTCTGGAGCCTGGAGGACTGGCAGCGCTGCCGCAGCGTCAGCGGCGTGGATAACGTCATGCTGGGGCGCGGGCTGGTGTCCCGCCCGGACCTGGCGCGGCAGATCGCCGCCTGGCGCGAGGGGCTTGAGTTCTCTCCCATGGGTTGGAAAGAACTCAAGCCGCTGCTCGAGGATTTCTGGCGGCAGGCGCGCTACAAGGTGGCGCCGCGTTACGCGCCAGGCCGCCTGAAGCAGTGGCTGGCGCTGCTGACGCGCAACTATCCCGAGGCGAAGCGGTTGTTCGACGAACTGCGCCGGGAAAACGATTGCGAGCGAATAGACATACTCTTGGCGCGGGCTTGAAATTCTCCCGTACGACCCTAGTGAATGCGGGATGACGGAACGGCTGCGGGAAGTGCTCGCCGCAGCCGTTTTCATTCATGGGGCGCGGGGTCCGCGCTGGCATCCAGCAGCGCCATGAAGGTGCGCGCGGCATTCGACAGGGTGCGTTCCGTGTGCAGGATATAGCCCAGGCTCCGGGTCAGTTGCAGGCCGGGCAGTTCCAGGCGCACTACCTGCTCGTCGACCATGGTGCGTGGCAACAGGCTCCAGGCGATGCCGATGGAAACCATCATCTTGATCGTCTCCATGTAGTTGGTGCTCATGGCGATATTGGGCGTCAGCCCCTCGCTTTCGAACAGTTGCCGGGCGATATGGTGGGTGAAGGTATTACCACCGGGGAAGACCGCCGGGTAGCCGGCGATATCGGCCAGCTCGATGTGCCGCTTGCGTGCCAGCGGGTGTTCCGGGGCGACCACGAAATCCAGTGGGTCGTCCCATACCGGCACTGCCCGCACCGGCTCGCGGGTTTCCGGGGCGAGGGTGATCACCGCCAGTTCGGCACGGCCATGCAGTACCCGCTCATAAGCGACCTCGGAGTCGAGGAACTGGATATCCAGCGCCACCCCGGGATAGTCGCGGGTGAAGGCACGCAGCAACGGCGGCAGGCGGTGCAGGCCGATATGATGGCTGGTGGCCAGGGCCAGGCGGCCGGACACTTCTCCGGACAGGTTGCTCAGGGCCCGCCGTGTGTCGTCCAGTACATTGAGTATCCGGTAGGCGCGCGGCAATAGTGCGCGGCCAGCCTCGGTCAGGCTGACTTCGCGGCCCGGACGGTCGAACAGGCGTACCTCGAGCTGTTGTTCGAGGCCGGCGATGCGTTTGCTCACCGCCGGCTGGGTCAGGTGCAGGCGTTCCGCGGCTTCGGAAAAGCTGCCGGTTTCGGCGATGGCGATAAAGGCGTTGAGGTTGGCCAGGTCCATACAAAGCTCCAAGCTGCAGGCAGCAAGCTACAAGGCATGGAGCGGGCCTGCAAATTTATTCTGCCGCGCCCTTGGCCTGGCCTTTGACCCTGGAGACTCTGGCGCCATTGAAAAGCAGCACCGCGATGAATACCAGGCTCAGCAACAGCACGATGGTGGGGGCGGGGGCGCTGTCGAGGAAGAAGCTCAGGTAGACCCCGCCGGCGGCGCAGGCGACGGAGATCGAAGTCGCCACCAGCAGCATGGTGCCGAAGGTGCGTGTGAGCAGGAAGGCGATGGCCCCGGGGGCGATCAGCAGCGCGATGGAAAGCACGATGCCGACCGCCTGCAACGAGCCGACCACGGCCAGCGAAACGGCGGCCAGCAGGCCGTAGTGCAACAGGTTGACCTTCAGCCCGATGGTGCGTGCCTGTACCGGGTCGAATGCGTGCAACAGCAGGTCGCGCCATTTCAGCAGAACCCACAGGCTGATCGGCAGGGCGATGACAGCGCTTTCCAGCAAGTCCGGCCAGTGGCTGCCGAGCACGTCGCCGAAGAGGATATGGTCCAGGTGGATGTCGCTGCGGGCCCAGGTATAGAGCAGCAGGCCCAGGGCGAACATGCCGGAAAACACCACGCCCATCACGGTGTCCTGCTTGATGCGGCTGTTCTGGTGCAGGTAGCCGGTGACCAGCGCGCAGCTCATGCCGGCGCAGAAGGCGCCCAGGGCCAATGGCAGGCCGAGGATGTAGGCGATCACCACGCCGGGGAACACCGCGTGGGAAATGGCGTCCCCCAGCAGCGCCCAGCCCTTGAGTACCAGGAAACAGGACAGCAGCGCGGTGGGGATCGCGATGATGACGGCGATCGCCAGGGCGAACTGCATGAAGTCGAACTGCAGCGGTTGCAGCAGTAGGGCGATGATGTTCAGGGCGCACTCCTTTGCAACGCGATACGGCTACGCCGCCGCGCCGCCAGCAGGCCGTGCTTGGGCGCCAGCAGGAAGGCGGCGAGAAAGACCAGCGTCTGTAGAAGAACGATGATCGCACCGGTGGCGCCATCGATGAAAAAACTGCAATAGGCTCCGACGAAGCTGCTGAGGGTGCCGATGGCAACGGCGATGCAGATGATCCTTCCGAAGCGGTCGCTGAGCAGGTAGGCGGTGGCGCCGGGGGTGACGATCAGGGCGATGACCAGGAACGCGCCGACGGTCTGCATCGCCGCCACCGCGCAGACCGAGAGCAGGGTGAAGAACAGGACCTTCAACAGCAGCGGGTTCAGGCCGACGCTGCGCGCGTGGTTTTCATCGAAGAACACCAGCATCAGGTCCTTCCACTTGGCGCTCAGGACCAGCAGGCTGCCCAGGCCGATGATCAGCAGTTGCAGGGTGTCGCCCGGGGTGATGGCGAGGATGTTGCCGAGGATGATGGTCTGCACGTTCACGCTGCTGGGTGAGAGCGAGATCATGAACAGCCCGAGGCCGAAGAACGAGGTGAAGATCAGCCCGATGATGGTGTCTTCCTTGAGCCGCGTATGCCGGTTGAGCAGCGCCATCGAGCCCGCCGCGAGCAAACCGGCGAAGAAGGCCCCGGCCGAGAACGACAGGCCGAGCATATAGGCGCCGGCGACTCCGGGGACGATGGAGTGCGAGAGCGCATCGCCGATCAGCGACCAGCCCTTGAGCATCAGGAAGCACGAGAGAAAGGCACAGACGGCGCCGATCAGCGCCGCGACCCACATGGCATTGACCATGTATTCATAGGCGAAGGGCGCCAGCAGGCTTTGCATCATGGCGCCGGATCTTCCTTGCCATCGGGCGTGGCGACACCACGCACCGACGCCAGCCCGTCCAGCAACACCAGGGGGCGTTCGTCGTCGCTCATGATGCCGACCACCGAGTTGGCGTTGTCGTTGGGTTGGCGTGGCAGGTCGAAGTGCCGCAGCACGCCGCCGAAGGTCCTTTCCAGGTTCTCGCGGGTGAATATGCGCTGGGTGGCGCCGTGGGCCAGCACGGTATTCCTGATCAGCACGGTGCGGTCGCAGAATTCCGGCACGCTGCCCAGGTTGTGGGTGGACACCAGCATCACCCGGTCTTCGTCGCGCAGTTCCTTGAGCAGCGCGATGATGGCTTCCTCGGTGGTGACGTCGACCCCGGTGAACGGTTCGTCGAGCAGGATCACCTGGGCATCCTGGGCCAGGGCGCGGGCGAGGAACACACGTTTCTTCTGGCCGCCGGACAGTTCGCCGATCTGGCGCTTTTCGTAGCCCTGCATGCCCACGCGGCTCAGGGCGGCGGCTACGGCCTGGTGGTCGCTGGCACGTGGGCGGCGCAGGAAGCCCATGTGGCCATAACGGCCCATCATCACCACGTCGCGTACCAGTACGGGAAAGTTCCAGTCCACTTCCTCGCTTTGCGGGACATAGGCGATCAGGTTCTGCCGCATCGCCGTGCGCACCGGTTGCCCGAGTACGCTGATGCGCCCCTGCGCCAGGCGCAGAAAGCCCATGACGGCCTTGAACAGCGTGGACTTGCCGCTGCCATTGACACCGACCAGTGCGGTGATGGTACCGGTCGGGATGGCGAAGCTGGCGTCATGCAGCGCCGTCAGTCCATTGCGGTAGGTCACGCTGACATGCTCGACGCTCAGGCCGCTGCCTGAGTCCGGCGCCGCCTGTTCGGGTTCGGAATGGATGCTGTCGTTCACCGGGACAGCCCCTCGACAATGGTGCGCGAGGTCACGGTGAGCAGCTCCAGGTAGCTGGGGACGGGGCCGGATGGCTCGCTCAGGGAATCCACGTAGAGCACCCCCGCGTAGTGGATGCCCGCCTCGCGGGCAACCTGCATGGCCGCCGCGGGGGATATGGTGCTTTCACTGAAGATGGCCGGGATGCCATTGGCGCGTACCGCGTCGATGACCCTGCGTACCTGCTGCGGGCTGCCCTGCTGGTCGGCATTGATCGGCCACAGGTAGAGCTCCTTCAGGCCGAAGTCGCGGGCCAGGTAGCTGAAGGCGCCTTCGCTGGTGAGCAGCCAGCGCTTTTCTTCCGGCAGTTGCGAGAGCGCTGTCCTGATGGGTTCGATGCTGGCGCTGATGCGCGCCTTGTAGGCTTGCGCATTGGCTTCGTAGGTGGCGGCATTGCCCGGGTCGTGCCTGGCCAGCGCATCGCGGATATTGTCCACGTAGATCAGCGCCGAGGTCGGCGACATCCAGGCATGGGGGTTGGGTTTGCCGCTGTAGGGGCCTTCGGCGATGCCGATGGGGTCGATGCCTGCGCTGACCACTGCGCTGGGCACGTTCTTCATGCGCTGGAAGAATTTCTCGAACCATAACTCCAGGCCCATGCCGTTCCACAGTATCAGTTGTGCGCCCTGGCCCTTGACCAGGTCGCCCGGCGTGGGTTGGTACTCGTGGATTTCCGCCCCCGGCTTGGTGATCGACTCGACGATGGCGGCGTCCCCGGCGACGTTGCGGGCGATATCGGCAATTACGGTGAAGGTGGTGACGACCTTGAATTTCGCTGCCGGAGTCTCCCCGGCAGCGGCCTGGGCACAGGCCAGGGCGAGGCCGAATGCCGCCAGGGCCGCCGCCAGCCAGCGCGGCAAGCGATTCTTGCCCTGGTGGGAAACACTGCTTGTTGTCATCGGCATGGGGGAAACTCCGCAAAGCATTGTGAATACTCGGGGTAGATCGCGCTCTGCACTGCAAAAGCCGAAAAGAGCGCTGGAAAACTGGAGGCTGAACGAAAGACCGTGTTTTTCGCCCAGCGTTGCGGCCTCCAGCGGCTTTATCGAAGCACCTCGCCCGTGAATAGGGCATGGCACGATCACCCTGGCTGAATATTGGTTCGCATTTATATTTGCGAGACGCTCCCATCATACTGAAGTCTTCCCCTTCGACGGCACCCCCTTGGCCAGTTTTCATCGAACAATGCCATTTCTGCAAACCTAGCAGGGGATACCACCATGTCGAGACTTGCTGGAAGAACATTCCCCTGGAATTCCCCAAAGGAATCCTTCGGATAAAAAATATGAATTTGAGTAATTCGATATAAGCCCCTAGCATTGTCCTCATAAGCAGAGGGGCCATGTGCCCCGTGCATAGAAACGCCTGATGAGGACCGATAGATGGCTGGCAAAACACTCTATGACAAGCTCTGGGAGATGCATGAAGTCACGCGCCGCGATGATGGCTCGTCACTGATCTACATCGACCGCCATATCCTGCATGAAGTGACTTCGCCCCAGGCCTTCGAAGGCCTGCGCCTGGCCGGGCGCAAGCCCTGGCGCATCGACGCCAATATCGCCACGCCCGACCACAACGTGCCGACCACTCGTGTCGAGCGGCTGGGCGGCCTGGATGCGATCGCCGACGAGGTTTCCCGTATCCAGGTGAAGACCCTGGACGAGAACTGCGACGATTTCGGCATTCTCGAATTCAAGATGAACGATCGCCGCCAGGGCATCGTGCATGTGGTCGGCCCGGAGCAGGGCGCCACACTGCCGGGTATGACGGTGGTCTGCGGCGATTCGCATACCTCCACCCATGGTGCCTTCGGCGCGCTGGCCCACGGTATCGGCACCTCCGAAGTGGAGCATGTGCTGGCGACCCAGTGCCTGGTGGCGAAGAAGATGAAGAACATGGTGGTGCGCGTCGAAGGCAAGCTGCCCCTCGGTGTCACCGCCAAGGACATCGTGCTGGCGGTGATCGGCGAGATCGGTACCGCTGGCGGCAACGGCCATGCGCTGGAGTTCGCCGGCAGCGCGATCCGCGACCTGTCGCTGGAAGGGCGCATGACCATCTGCAACATGTCCATCGAGGCCGGGGCGCGGGTCGGCCTGGTGGCGGTGGACGACAAGACCATCGCCTATGTCAAGGACCGCCCCTATGCGCCGAAAGGCGCCGACTGGGAGCAGGCCGTGGCGCTCTGGCAGGGCCTGGTGTCCGATGAAGACGCGGTCTTCGATACCGTGGTCGAGCTGCGCGCCGAGGACATCAAGCCCCAGGTCAGTTGGGGCACTTCGCCGGAAATGGTGCTGGCGGTCGACCAGACCGTGCCCGATCCCGCGCGCGAGGCCGATCCGGTCAAGCGCGACTCCATCGTCCGTGCCTTGAAATACATGGGCCTGACGGCCAACCAGCCGATCACCGATATTCGCCTGGATCGTGTGTTCATCGGTTCCTGCACCAACTCGCGTATCGAAGACCTGCGTGCGGCAGCCGAAGTGGCCAAGGGCCGCAAGGTCGCGCCGACTGTCAAGCAGGCGCTGGTGGTACCGGGCTCCGGCCTGGTCAAGGCCCAGGCGGAAAGCGAGGGGCTGGACAAGATCTTCATCGAGGCCGGTTTCGAATGGCGTGAGCCGGGCTGCTCCATGTGCCTGGCGATGAACCCGGACAAACTGGGCAACGGCGAACACTGCGCCTCCACCTCGAACCGCAACTTCGAAGGGCGCCAGGGTGCCGGCGGGCGCACCCACCTGGTCAGCCCGGCGATGGCGGCGGCGGCGGCGGTGACCGGCCATTTCATCGACGTGCGCGAACTGACCCAGGCCTGAGGAATACAGCATGAAAGCCTTTACCCAACACACCGGCCTGGTCTGCCCCCTCGACCGTGCCAATGTCGATACCGACCAGATCATTCCCAAGCAATTCCTCAAGTCGATCAAGCGCAGCGGCTTCGGCCCCAACCTGTTCGACGAGTGGCGCTACCTGGATGTCGGCCAGCCGAACCAGGACAACTCGAAGCGCCCGATCAACCCCGACTTCGTACTGAACTTCCCACGCTACAAAGGCGCCAGCGTGTTGCTGGCGCGCGAGAACTTCGGCTGCGGCTCCAGCCGCGAGCATGCGCCCTGGGCACTGGACGAGTACGGCTTCCGTACCGTCATCGCGCCGAGTTTCGCCGATATATTCTTCAACAACAGCTTCAAGAACGGCCTGTTGCCGATCACCCTCAAGGATGAGGAAGTCGACGAACTGTTCCAGCAGGCAGAGGCCGAAGAGGGCTACCAGTTGACTGTCGACCTGCAGGCACAGACGGTCACGCGCCCGGACGGCAAGCAATACGCCTTCGAGGTGGACGAGTTCCGCAAGCACTGCCTGCTCAACGGCCTCGACGACATCGGCCTGACCCTGCAGGTCGGCGAACAGATCAAGGCATTCGAAGAAACCCATCGCCGCAACCAGCCCTGGCTGTTCGGCGCAATCAAATGACTGCAGCGGCAAGCCACAAGCTTCAAGCTGCATAAGAGCAGCTTTTACTTGTAGCTTGCCGCTTGAAGCTGGCAGCTATTTCCGAAGGAAACTCCCATGTCCAAACAGATTCTGATTCTCCCCGGCGACGGTATCGGCCCGGAAATCGTCGCCGAGGCGGTCAAGGTATTGAAGCTGGCCAACGACAAGTTCGAGCTGGATTTCGAATTGAGCTTCGATGACCTGGGTGGAGCCGCCATCGACCGCTATGGCGTGCCGCTGGCCGACGAAACCCTGGACCGTGCCCGCGCCGCCGATGCCGTGTTGCTGGGCGCGGTCGGCGGGCCGAAGTGGGATGGTATCGACCCGGCTATCCGTCCGGAGCGTGGCCTGCTGAAGATCCGTTCGCAACTGGGGCTGTTCGGCAACCTGCGTCCGGCCATTCTCTACCCGCAACTGGCCAGCGCCTCCAGCCTCAAACCGGAAGTGGTCGCCGGCCTGGACATCCTGATCGTGCGCGAGCTGACCGGCGGCATCTACTTCGGCCAGCCGCGCGAGAGCAAGCGGCTGGAGAACGGCGAGCGCATGGCCTATGACACGCTGCCGTACAGCGAGAGAGAAATCCGCCGTATCGCCAAGGTCGGTTTCGACATGGCGCGGGTGCGCGGCAGCAAACTGTGCTCGGTGGACAAGGCCAACGTGCTGGCTTCCAGCCAGTTGTGGCGCGCGGTGGTGGAAGAGGTCGGCAAGGACTACCCGGATGTCGAGCTGTCGCACATGTACGTGGATAACGCGGCCATGCAACTGGTGCGTGCGCCCAAGCAGTTCGACGTGATCGTCACCGACAACATGTTCGGCGACATACTGTCGGATGAGGCCTCCATGCTGACCGGCTCCATCGGCATGCTGCCGTCGGCCTCGCTGGACAGTGACAACAAGGGTATGTACGAGCCCTGCCACGGGTCCGCACCGGATATTGCCGGGCAGGGCATCGCCAACCCGCTGGCGACCATCCTCTCGGTGTCGATGATGCTGCGCTACAGCTTCGCCCAGGTCGCCGCGGCGGATGCCATCGAGCGCGCCGTCAGCGATGTGCTGGACCAGGGCCTGCGCACCGGCGATATCTGGTCCGAGGGCCAGACGCGGGTCGGCACCACGCAGATGGGCGACGCGGTGGTCGAAGCGCTCGCGAAGTTGTAATCTCTTGGCCCGTCATTTCACTCGGCGGGTCACTTGCATATAGGTGTAGTTGCGATGAAACGTGTAGGTCTGATCGGTTGGCGCGGCATGGTCGGTTCGGTGCTCATGCAGCGGATGCTGGAAGAGCGGGACTTCGACCTGATCGAGCCGGTGTTTTTCACCACTTCCAACGTAGGCGGTCAAGGCCCGGACATTGGCAAGGAAACGGCCGCTCTGAAAGACGCCTACAGCATCGACGAGCTGAAAGGCCTGGATGTGATCCTGACCTGCCAGGGCGGCGACTACACCAACGAGGTCTTCCCCAAGCTGCGCGAGGCCGGCTGGACCGGCTACTGGATCGACGCCGCCTCCAGCCTGCGCATGGAAGACGATGCGGTGATCGTGCTCGACCCGGTGAACCGCAAGGTCATCGACCAGCAACTGGATGCCGGCACCCGCAACTATATCGGCGGCAACTGCACCGTCAGCCTGATGCTGATGGGCCTTGGCGGGTTGTTCGAGGCCGGGCTGGTGGACTGGATGAGCGCCATGACCTACCAGGCCGCCTCGGGCGCCGGGGCGCAGAACATGCGCGAGCTGATCCGCCAGATGGGCAGCATCCACCAGTCGGTCGCCGACGACCTGGCCAATCCGGCCAGCGCCATCCTGGATATCGACCGCAAGGTCGCCCAGACCCAGCGCGACGAGTCGTTCCCGGTCGACAACTTCGGCGTGCCGCTGGCCGGCAGCCTGATCCCCTATATCGACAAGGAGCTGCCCAACGGCCAGAGCCGCGAGGAATGGAAGGCCCAAGCCGAGACCAACAAGATCCTCGGTCGCTTCAAGAGCCCGATCCCGGTCGATGGCATCTGCGTACGGGTCGGCGCCATGCGCTGCCACAGCCAGGCGCTGACCATCAAGCTGAACAAGGACGTGCCGATCGCCGAGATCGAAGGGCTGATCAGCCAGCACAATCCCTGGGTCAAAATGGTGCCCAACCACCGCGAGGACAGCATGCGCGATCTCAGCCCGGCGGCGGTCACCGGCACCCTGAGCGTTCCGGTCGGGCGCTTGCGCAAGCTCAATATGGGCTCGCACTTCCTTGGCGCGTTCACGGTAGGCGACCAGTTGCTCTGGGGCGCCGCCGAGCCGTTGCGGCGCATGCTGCGTATCCTGCTCGAACGCTGAGGCCAGCCGCCGCGGAGGGTGCCGTGTCTCGGCGCCATCCACGGTGCGCATCACAAGCTAACGCCGCACTTTCAAGCGCCCGCTCTGTCGTGGCGCTTTTTCCATTTCCAGCACCGAGGAAGAAAACATGTCACAGCCCGTTGATATTGCCATCGTGGGAGCTTCCGGACTGCTCGGGGAAGCGCTGGTGGAACAGTTGGGCGAACGTGAATTGCCGGTGCGGGAGCTGTTCCTGCTGGGCAGCGACGAGGCGCTCGGACATTCGCTGGCATTCCGCGGGCACAATATCCGCGTCCGCGAACTCGAGCGTTTCGACTTCGAGCAGGTCACGCTGGTCTTTTTCCTGCAAGGGCCGCAAGCGCTGTTCCAGCGCCTGCGGGATTCGGATTGCCTGTTGATCGATCTGTCCGGGCAGCAGCGGCTGCCCGCGCTGGTGCCTGGTTGGAATCCTTCCGCAGTGCCGGCCAGGCAGGTCGCCAGCCCGGCTTCGGCGGTGGTGGCACTGCTCGGCGGCTTGGCGCCGATACGCCATCTGATCGAATTGCAACGTATCGTCGTTTCGGTATGCCTGCCAGCGTCGGCCCATGGCAATGCCGGTGTCCGGGAACTGGCGCGGCAGACCGCCGAGCTGTTGAACGGACGCCCGCTGGAGCCGCGCCTGTTCGCACGCCAGGTCGCCTTCAACATATTCGCCAGCGATGACCGCGCGATTGAGCGGCGCATCCTGTCGGAGTTGACGGTACTGTTCGGGCAGCCCGATCTGCCGGTTTCCGTGACCTGCATCCAGGTACCGGTGTTCTTCGGCGAGAGCCTGAGCCTGTCGCTGGTCGGCGCGCGGCCCCTCGATATGGGGGCGATAGAAGCCAGTCTCGACGCTGCCGGGCATATCGACCTGGCCAGCGCGGCGAACAGCCCCGGGGTGGTTGATGATGCGGTCGGCCAGGAGCGTATCTGCATGGGCCGGCCAAGGGCGGTCGAGCACGACCCCTGTTCGCTCGATTTGTGGCTGGTTGCCGATGACCTGAAGAAAGGTACGGTTTCCAATGCCCTGGATTCGGCTGAGTTGTTGATAAAACACTATCTGTAAAAGATACTTGCGGACTATTCGAAGAACCGTTCTAGCGGGTTTCGGCAAAGGTGTCGCCTGTGCCGTGGCTCCGGCGGGAAAAACAAGGAGTCAAACGATGGCTAGGGTTCGCAATCTGGTGCTGGCAATTGCAGCGGCGACTGCATTGACTTCGCAAACGACCTTCGCCCTCGGGTTGGGGAATGTCGAGTTGAAGTCGGCCCTCAACCAGCCATTGGCTGCCGAAATCGAACTACTGGATGTGCAGGGGCTTTCCGCGGAGCAGGTGGTGTCTAAGCTGGCCTCGGTCGAGGATTTCCAGAAAGCCGGCGTCGAGCGCCAGGGCTTCCTTGCCGGGTTGAGCTTCACGCCGGTGCTGCGCGAGGATGGCAAGAGTGTCATCCAGGTGTCTTCGAGCAGACCAGTCCGCGAGCCTTATGTGAGCTTCCTGGTTGAAGTGCTCTGGCCCAGCGGCCGCCTGTTGCGCGAATACACCCTGTTGCTCGACCCGCCGCTGTACCAGCAACAGGCCGCGGCGACGCTCGCACCGCAGTTGCCGGTTGCGAGCACGCCGCTGGGCAGCGCGCCGAGCGCCCGCGCTGTCGAACCGGAGCGGCCCGAGCCCGAGCCCGCCGCCAGCCAGGGGCAATACCGTACCGTACCCAGGGATACCCTGTGGCAGATCGCCGCGCGCAATCGCCAGGGCGGTAGTGTGCAGCAGGCCATGCTGGCTATCCAGGCGCTCAACCCGGGCGCCTTCATCAACGGCAATATCAACCTGCTCAAGGCCGGTGAGGTATTGCGCCTGCCCAGCGCCGAGCAGATCACCAGCTTGCCGCAGCCGCAGGCGATAGCCCGTGTCGCCGAACAGAATGCCAGCTGGAAGCAGGGCCGCGGTGCCCGGCAACTCGATGCGACCGCCCGCAGCAAAGCCTCGGAGGCGCCCGCGCGGGTCGCCACCGGGGATAACCTGCGACTGGTCGCGGCCGATGCCGGCAAGGCCGCCGGTGCCGGAGAGTCGGGCGCCGACGATAGCCTGCAGGGGCTGCGTGATCGCCTGGCAACCACCCAGGAACGCCTCGACTCCACCCAGCGCGAGAATACGGAACTGGGCGAGCGCCTGGACGACCTGCAGGGGCAACTGGACAAGCTGCAGCGCCTGATGCAACTCAAGGACGAACAGTTGGCTGCCCTGCAGGCGCAACTGGAGTCCGGGGCGGTTGCCTCCAGCAAGGCTGGTGCTGGTCCGCTGGGTAATATCCTGTCCAATGCCTGGTGGTTGATCGGACTGGGCGGCAGCGCTCTGTTGCTGCTGTTGCTGGTCCTGTTCGCCTGGGCCCGGCGCAGCCGCGCGAGCAAGGAAGTGATCCGCCTCGAACCTGCCGAAGTGGTCGAGGTGACCCCGAGCAGGCCGCAGGATGGCACCACGGAAGACCCGCTCAAGGGCGCGGTAATGGCCTCCGATGCGCTGGCGCAGGCGGATATCTATATCGCCTACGGTCGTTTCAACCAGGCTGCCGAGCTGTTGCAGAGCGCGCTGAAGGACGAACCACAACGCACGGACCTGCGCCTCAAACTGATGGAAGTGCATGCGGAGCTGGAGGATCGCGAGGGTTTCGCCCAGGAAGAGGCGGAACTGGACAAGGCCCCCGGCACCGCCGAGCAGGTCGAGCGGCTGAAAGAACGCTACCCGTCCATGAGCTCCTTCGCCGCGGCGAGCGCAGCGGCGACGGCGGCCTATGGCGCCGTGGCGGAGACGCGGGAGTCCGGAGCGGAGGATGATCTCGATATCGATTCGCTCGATGATGCATTCGACCTGAGCATGGATGAATTGCAGCTTGACGATGAGTTGCAGCCCGACGACAACGCGTCGTCCGAGCCGCTGCCCGAGGCAGAGGAAGCAGGGGAGGAAGACGATCTCGCGCTCGATGACGCGCCTGCCGATGCCGACTTCGACCTGGACGATGCCCTGTCCGCTGACAGTGTTGCGCAAGCGGCAGGCCCAAGCGCCGACTCCGCCTCCACGCCGGCCCCGGCCGAGGAGCCAGTGGATGAGCCGGAGAACGATGAGGATGCGTTCAACCTGGAAGAGGTGGATAGCGCCGACTTGCCTGAGGCCTTCGACCTGTCGTTGGAAAGCGATACCGATGGCGCCCCGGGCGATATCGATCCGAGCAGCCTGACCGCCAGCCTGGGCGAGGTCGATGCCGACCTGCAGGAGCTGATTGCCGACACGGCGGCACCGGCAGCCGATGACTTGTCGGAAGAGTTCGATTTCCTTGCGGATACCGATGAAATCACCACCAAGCTCGATCTGGCCCGCGCCTATATCGACATGGACGACGCCGATGGCGCCCGCGATATCCTCGAGGAGGTGATCGCCGAGGGTAATCCCGCCCAGCAGCAGGAAGCGCGGGACATGCTCGGCGGTCTGTCCTGAGCATGCTTGAAACGCTTACCCAGGCAGCGATCGACGAATCCGCGGCGACGACCTTCAGAATCGCCCTCGGTGTCGAGTACAAGGGCTCCCGCTATCGCGGCTTCCAGCGCCAGCGCGCCGGCGTGCCGTCCATACAGGAATGCCTCGAGAAGGCGTTGGGCAAAGTCGCGGGCGGCCAGCGTGTCACGCTCAGTTGCGCTGGCCGTACCGATGCCCTGGTGCATGCTTGCGGGCAGGTGGTGCATTTCGATACGCCGGTGGTGCGCAGCATGCATTCCTGGGTGATGGGCGCGAACATGAACCTGCCGGGCGATATCAGCGTCACCTGGGCCAGGGAAATGCCGCGTCATTTCGATGCGCGCTTCAGTGCCATGGCCCGCCGTTACCGCTATGTGATCTACAACGATCCGATCCGCCCGGCGCATATGGCCGAGGAGGTCACCTGGAATCATCGCCCGCTGGATATCCAGCGCATGCGCGAAGCCGCCCGCTGTTTTCTCGGCACCCATGACTTCAGTGCCTTCCGCGCCCGGCAGTGCCAGGCCAAGTCACCGATCAAGACCATCCACCATCTCGAACTCGTCGAGCATGGCCGCCTGATCGTCCTCGACGTGCGCGCCAACGCCTTCCTGCACCATATGGTGCGCAACATCGCCGGTGTGCTGATGACCATCGGCGCCGGCGAGCGCCCAACGGAATGGGCCAGGGAAGTGCTGGAAACCCGCGTGCGCCGCACCGGTGGCGTGACCGCCCATCCCTATGGCCTGTACCTGGTCGAAGTCGACTACCCCGAGGAATTCGAGCTGCCGAAGCGCTACCTCGGGCCGCATTTCCTTTCCGCGTTGCCGGACTGCCGGGAAACCCGGGCGAATCCCCCTGCTTAGGGGCTGTTGACATGACGCTTTAACTCATTGATTCGGATGGAAATATATTTCCAGTCCAGCCCTCCGAACGGGCTTTTTCGAGGCCCAAGCGGCCTTCGGCTTTCGATTAAAAGCGCTGATGGCTGAACGCTGGACGAAAAGCTGGCGCCGTGTGCCGGTCGTTCAGCCTCGAGCGCTTTTCGGCTGTCCGTTTGTGCCTCGATCCGGCCATCCATGCCGAAACGTCAACAGCCCCTAGGGTCTGTTGACGTTTCACATGGGTAGCCAAAGGAAGGCACATGCCATGGCCACCACGCTCTCGTAATTTCGTTTGAGCTTGTCGAAGCGCGACGCCACTGCCCGGTAATGTTTCAACCGGGCGAAGGCGTTTCCACCAAGTGCCGGTTGCGGTAAAGCCCTCTGTCCAGATCAGCGTTGCCTTTCACAGAGGTGCGCTTTCTTGGAATTACAGCCTTGGCACCTTGTTCCTCTATCTGCTCGCGTATCGCCTCGCTGTCATAGCCCTTATCGGCGACGATGGCTTGCGCCGTGGGAAGCTTGGCAATCAAGGAGGTTGCCTGTGTGCAATCGTTGATCTGGCCTCCCGTGATTTCAAACTCGATGGGCAGGCCATGTGCATTCACGGCTAAGTGAATCTTGCTGGTGTTGCCGGCCCGACTTTTTCCTATGCCCTCATCATCCCCGCTGGCAGCGCCGGCACTGTGCTGGTGGGCTTTGGCATAGCTGCCATCAATGAAAGCCCACTCCAGGTCGGGTTCAACCACAAGCGCCTTGAAGATCCTGAGCCACTTACCGCAAGCAGACCAGGCATTGTGGTGGTCTGTTGACGTTTCGTCGCGACCGCGCAGGAGCCAATGTTTACCCGAGGCGAAACGCGAGATGCGAAGTCTGTTCGGCGCATCCATGCGTTTCACCTCTTTGGGCGACTGCGCGCAAAAACGCTCCCGGCGTTCTTGCCGCGAGGCAGTGTCGCGGCGAAAACCTGTGGGTGGCTCCTATCGCGATTTTGTGCAAACGCTGCGGTTACCGCTTCCTCCAGGCGCGCCAGAACGGCAGTGCGATCATCACCAGGATCAGCGCCCAGGCGGGCCAGGTGACGGGGCTGGCGAACAGGATGCCGATGTCGCCATTGGAAATCGACAGCGCCCGGCGCAGGTTCTGTTCCATCAGGCCGCCGAGGATAAAGCCGAGCAGGATGGCCGAGAGCGGGTAGCCATCGAGGGTAGTCATGACCGCCGAGGCTTCGCCGGGGATGTTCAGCAGGATCGAAGAGATGCGGCCACCGTATTCGCAACCGAGATAGACGGCTGCCAGCAGGATCAGCGCGCTTTCCGGAGGCAGGCCGAGGGCGAAGGCCACCGGGATCAGCAGGGCCACGCCATTGATCGGGCCAAGCCCCGGCAGCAGCCCGATGATGGTGCCGATTAGCGTGCCACACAGTGCCGTGCCCGGGTTGTAAGGCGTCAGGGCGATACCGAAGCCCTGGCCGAGATAGCCGAGAGTGTCCATGGTTCAGTTCTCCAGGGTCGAAAGGATGCCAAGCGGCAGGGGTACGTCGAGGGGGGGCGCGCAGCGCATCGAGCTTTCCCTGCTGGCCCGCGAGCTGGGCATGGCCATGGCGCCGCTGGCGCATGCGCGGGGCGTGGCCCTGGCCCTGGAAGCCGCACAGCCGGTGTGGGTCGATGGCGATCCGAGATTGCTCAACGAACTGCTCAGCAACCTGCTGGACAATGCCCTGGCCCATACGCCACGGGGCGGCAACCAGGTGCTGAGGACCATGGCTCCGGCCATCCTCGAGGTGGAGGATGACGGCCCCGGCATACCGCCGGAAGACTACGAGCGGGTGTTCGAGCGTTTCTACCAGCGCAACCCGCAGGCTGGCGGTAGCGGCCTGGGGCTGGCCATCGTCGGCGAAATCTGCCGCGCACACCAGGCCCGGGTCAGCTTGCACCAGGCGCTGCCGAATGGGTTGCGGGTCAGGGTGGAGTTCGCCCGGGCGTGAAGAAAACACCTCATTTCCCGCGGCCTTTTGTTAACATCCCCTGTCCCTTGCAACAGGTAGCGCTCCTTGCCAGTCGTTCGAAGCAAAATCTGTGGCATCACCCGTGTGGAAGATGCCCTGATCGCCGCCGAAGCCGGCGCCGATGCCATCGGGCTGGTGTTCTACCCGGCGAGCCCGCGGGCGGTCGATGTGCAGCAGGCCCGGCGTATCGTTGCCGCGTTGCCGCCGTTCGTCACGACGGTCGGCCTGTTCGTCGATGCCAGCCGTGGCGAAGTCGAGGAAATCCTCGATGCGGTCGCCCTCGACAGGTTGCAGTTCCATGGCGATGAATCACCGCAATACTGCGATGGCTTCCAGCGTCCCTGGTACAAGGCCTTGCGCGTGCGCGACGGCGGGGGGCTGCACGAAGAGATACAGCACTACCAGCGGGCCAGCGCCATCCTGCTCGACACCTATGTGCCGGGCATCCCCGGGGGTACCGGAGCGGTGTTCGACTGGAGCCTGATACCCCGGGATCTGTCCAAGCCACTGATCCTCGCTGGAGGGCTCGATGCCCTCAACGTGCAGGAAGCCATCGCCCGGGTCAGGCCCTACGCGGTGGATGTCAGTGGTGGCGTGGAACGGGAAAAGGGCATCAAGGACGCGGGCAAGGTCCGCGATTTCATCGCCCGCGTGCGCGCCTGCATGTGACGCAAGCGTGGTGCCTGCCGTCCAGTAGGCTGGTGCGGCAGAAACTGCTGGAATTTCGCGATGCGCCGCGTTGCGCGTCGCTCAGGTGAGCGGGGGCCGAACGGCCTGCGCCATGAATAATGAATATCCCCGGGCAGGGCATATCCGGGGATGACATATTGTGGAGAACAAGAGCATGAGCAACTGGTTGGTCGACAAGCTGATTCCCTCGATAATGCGTTCCGAAGCCCAGAAGAGCACGGTTCCCGAGGGGTTGTGGCACAAATGCCCCTCATGCGATGCCGTCCTGTACAAGCCGGAGCTGGAAAAGACCCTGGATGTCTGCCCCAAGTGCCAGCACCACATGCGCATCAACGCTCGCACCCGCCTGGATATCTTCCTCGACGCCGAAGGTCGTGAGGAAATCGGCGCCGATCTCGAGCCGGTCGACCGCCTGAAATTCCGCGACAGCAAGAAGTACAAGGATCGCCTGTCCGCCGCGCAGAAGCAGACCGGCGAAAAGGATGCGCTGATCGCCATGCGTGGCACCCTGTACAAGGTGCCGGTGGTGGCCTGTGCCTTCGAGTTCGCCTTCATGGGCGGCTCCATGGGCGCTGTCGTCGGCGAGCGCTTCGTGCGCGCGGCCAATGTGGCCCTGGAACAGCGCAGCCCGCTGGTGTGCTTCTCGGCCTCGGGGGGCGCACGCATGCAGGAAGCGCTGATTTCCCTGATGCAGATGGCCAAGACTTCCGCGGTGCTGGCGCGTATGCGCGAAGAAGGCCTGCCGTTCATTTCGGTGCTGACCGATCCGGTATATGGCGGCGTTTCCGCGAGCCTGGCCACCCTGGGCGATGTGATCGTCGCCGAGCCGAAGGCGCTGATCGGCTTTGCCGGCCCGCGTGTGATCGAGCAGACCGTGCGCGAGAAACTGCCGGAAGGCTTCCAGCGCAGCGAATTCCTGCTCGAACATGGCGCCATCGACCTGATCATCCCGCGCGAGGAACTGCGCCCGCGCCTGTCGCGCCTGTTGGCGCAACTGCAAGGCCTGCCGGCTATCTCGGCATGAGTGAACGCAGCCTGGCCGAGTGGCTGAGCTATCTCGAGGGGCTGCATCCGAATGCGATCGACCTCGGATTGGAGCGTGTACGCGAGGTTGCGCAGCGCATGGGGCTGGCGCGCCCGGCCAGGCAGGTGGTGACCGTCACCGGTACCAATGGCAAGGGTTCCACCTGCGCCTTCATCGCCACCATGGCTCGCACCCAGGGCCTGCGGGTCGGTGTCTACAGCTCGCCGCACCTGCTGCGTTACAACGAACGGGTGCTGCTGGATGGCCGTGAGGCCGACGACAGCGAGCTCTGTGCCGCCTTCGCCGTGGTCGAGCAGGCGCGTGGCGAGATTTCCCTGACCTATTTCGAAGTCGGCACCCTGGCCGCGCTCTGGCTGTTCGAGCGCAGCCAACTGGACCTCGCGGTGCTCGAGGTCGGCCTGGGCGGGCGCCTGGACGCGGTCAACCTGGTGGACAGCGACCTGGCGCTGGTGACCAATGTCGGCCTGGACCATGCCGACTGGCTGGGCGACAGTCGGGAAAGCGTCGCTTATGAAAAGGCCGGTATTTTTCGCCCGGGCAAACCCGCGCTCTGCGGCGATACCGATCCACCGCAACCGCTGCTGGAGCAGGCTCGGCAACTGGCCAGCCCGCTGTTTTTGCGTGGCCGCGATTACTCCCTGAGCATTTCCCCGAACGCTGCAGCGAACCACTGGCAGTGGCGCGGTGTCGATAACCAGGGCCAGCCGTTGCTGCTGGAGGCGCTGCCAATGCTGAACCTGCCGCTGGAGAATGCGGCGCTGGCGCTGCAGGCCTACGCATTGCTGGGGTTGCCCTGGGAGGCCGCGGCACTGGCCGCAGCACTGGCCGACACCCGGGTAGTGGGGCGTTTCGATCGACGTGAAATAACCGCTGGCGGTCGTCCCGTTTCACTGGTCATGGATGTCGGGCACAATCCCCATGCGGCTGCCTACCTGGCCGCGCGACTGGCCCAGTGCCCATGCAGTGGGCGCCGCCATGCGGTGTTCGGCCTGCTGGCCGACAAGGACCTGGAGGGTGTCATCGGGCCGTTGCTGCCGTTGTTCGCCAGTTGGTCGGTGGCGCCTCTGCCGACGCCGCGTTCGCGCCCGGCCGAGCAGTTGCGTGAGGCGCTGCTGGTCCATGGCGCGCCGGTCAGCGTCCATGGCAGTATCGCCGAGGCACTGGATGCGGTGTGCGATGGGTTGCAGGCCGGGGACGAGATCGTGCTGTTCGGATCCTTCTATTGTGTATCCGAGGCACTGGAGTGGTTGAACTGATCCATCCAAGAAGGAGAGGGTTATGGCATTGCTGGATAGAGGCTTGATACAGCGAATCGTCGGTGCCCTGGTGTTGGTGGCACTGGCGGTGATTTTCGTGCCGATGCTGTTCAACCGTGAGGATGAGTCACGGCCTATCCCGGTCGAGGCACCGCCGATGCCGACGGCATCGACCGCACCCGAGATCGAGATGCAGGCGGTCGAGGTGCCCGAGCCGGTCGCCGAAAGCTACGAAATCATCGACGAAGCACCGGCGAGCGCTCCAGTGCAGGAGAGCACCGAAACGCCGGCGACGGTTACCGAGCCAGTGGTGGCGCCGAGCGAGCAGCCGAAAGCCGCTGCCGCCCCGGAAAAACCCGCCGAGCCGCGCCTGGACGCCAGCAACCTGCCGGTGAGCTGGTCGGTGCAACTGGCCAGCCTGTCGAACCGCGCCAGTGCGGAGAACCTGCAGAAGACCTTGCGGGCACAGGGCTACAACGCCTATATCCGCACCTCGGGCAATATGAACCGGGTCTTCGTTGGCCCGCTGATCGAGCGTGCCGAAGCCAATCGCCTGCGTGACCAATTGCAACGGCAACACAAGCTGGATGGTTTCGTCGTGCGTTTCGAGCCGGAAAAGCGCTGACGCAGATGCTGCAAAGAGCGCTGGCGGGCTGGACGACCTGTTCTCGTCCGGCCGCCAGCGCTTTGTCGTCCATTCGCTGAAACGATGCTATCGGGGCAGTTCGATATGGAAAGCCGTAGCCCTGTCCGTGGACGTGCAGCGAATCCTGCCGCCATGGGCCTCGATGATCGAGCGGGTGATGGCCAGCCCCAGGCCGGCATTGCCGGGGCTGCCTTCGCGGCGCGCGGGGTCGATGCGGTAGAAGCGGTCGAACAGCCTCTCCAGGTGCCCCGCCGGGATCGCCGCTCCCGGATTCTCCACGCAAAGGCTCACCTGCCCGGCGGATTGGCGGATATCGACACTGATTTCCCTATTGGCCGGTGTATGCCGCAGGGCGTTGTCCAGCAGGTTCGACAAGGCCCGCTCCAGCATCAGCCGATCACCGGCAACCTCGCCCGCGCCTCGCTGACACAGCCGTATGCCCCGTTCATCCGCCAGTAGCTGGTAGTAGTCGAACAGCTTGTCGAGCACCTCGGCCAGTTGCGTGCGTTCGCGCTGTGGAACGATCAAGCCGTTGTCCGCCTTGGCCA
This sequence comes from Stutzerimonas kirkiae, assembly GCF_004327335.1. Lineage (GTDB taxonomy): Bacteria > Pseudomonadota > Gammaproteobacteria > Pseudomonadales > Pseudomonadaceae > Stutzerimonas > Stutzerimonas kirkiae. Next base: position 110,473 of record NZ_QJUO01000008.1, read on the forward strand.
GGAACAGCATGTCGTCGATGATGCGTGACATGCGCGTCAGTTCCTCCAGGTTCGAATAGAGGTTTTCCCGATAGTCGTCGAGGCTGCGCGCCCTGGAAAGCACCACCTCGGTATGGGTGGTCAGGTTGCTCAGCGGCGTGCGCAGTTCATGGGCGATATCCGCCGAGAAATTGGACAGCCTGGCGAAGGCATCCTCCAGGCGTGCCAGCATGGCGTTGAAGGACTCCACCAACTGTTTCAGCTCCGCCGGCACCGCTTCCAGGGGGATGCGCTCCTGCAGGGATTTCGCCGAGATCGAGGCCGTCACCCTGGTGACCTGGCGCAGCGGCGCAAGCCCGCGGCGGGCGACGATCCAGCCGAGGAGGGCGCTGAGGCCGGCGCTGGCGATCAGGCCGAGCCAGAACCAGCGCTGCAGTATTTCGAAGAAGTGCGTGTGGTTGGTGATGTCCAGCGCCAACAGCGCCTGGAGCGGTGCATCCTGCCCTGGCAGCGCGATATCCGCACGCATCCCCCGGTACAGGTGGCCGCCGGCCTGCCATTCCCACATCCGCCACGCCGCGAGCGGGCGCAGATGGCGGGGGGCTAGGGTATCTTGCGGGTTGCCGAAGAACAGCGTGCCGTCCGCCGCCAGCAGCAGGGCGGAAAGGTCCTGGTGCGACTGCAGCAGCGCTTGCAGTTGCAGGCGTATGCGCTCCGGCTCCGCGAGGCTGTCGGAGAGCCTGATGACGTTTCCGATGGAGGCGAGCTTTTCCTCCAGCACCTGCTGGTCGAGCGCGCGGAAGTGGTGCTGGCTGAGCGCATTGAAGCTCAGCCCGGCCAGGGCCAGCACGACAGTCACCGCCAGCATGAACATCAGGCTCATGCGGGTGGTCAGCGAGAGGCGGGCCATGTCAGTCCCGGCGCTCCAGGGTGTAGCCCATGCCGCGGGCGGTATGGATCAGCTTGGGCTGGAAGTCGTCGTCGATTTTCGCGCGCAGGCGGCGGATCGCCACCTCGATCACATTGGTATCGCTGTCGAAGTTCATGTCCCAGACCTGGGAGGCGATCAGGGATTTGGGCAGGACTTCGCCGCGTCGGCGCATCAGCAGTTCGAGCAGGGCGAACTCCTTGGCGGTCAGTTCGATGCGCCGGCCCGCCCGCGAGGCGCGGCGCTTGAGCAAGTCCACCTGGAGGTCGGCCACCTGCAACGTGGTTTGCAGCGCCACAGTGTTGCCGCGCCGCAGTAACGTCCGCACCCTTGCCAGCAGTTCGGCGAATGCGAAGGGCTTGACCAGGTAATCGTCCGCTCCCAGCTCCAGCCCCTTGACCCGCTCCTCGATACCGTCGCGCGCCGTCAGGAACAATACCGGCACCTGCCGCCCGGCGGCGCGCACTGCGCGCAGCACCGACCAGCCGTCCAGGCCCGGCATCATCACATCGAGGATCAGCAGGTCGTAGGCTTCATCCAGTGCCCGTTGCAGCGCTTCGCTGCCGTTCATGACCCGCTCAACCGTGAAGCCGGCCTCGCTCAACCCCTGTTGCAGGTAGGCCCCGGTCTTGGGTTCGTCTTCGGCTACCAGCAATTTCATCGGGCGGCTCGTCCAGGCGGGGGAATCAGACCGCCAAGAGTACGAGAAGTGGGCTCGCCGTTCGAGTCCTGTCGGTGATTTCCAACGCCGTCTGCGGCACGCTTGCGCGATCAGGAGCATGCTCATCCCACAGGAGCGTCTTCTGCGTCGAGGCCGGATAATCGTGCGCGGCCTCGTGGCAGCGGATTGGCAATCGTGTGTCTGGCTGGCTATGTACTGCGTTACCTGAAGGACATCGTCCCTGTGCGAATGCCGGGTGGTGGGACGGGGCACGCGTGAATACCTCCCTGTAGCTCTTCGCCGCCATCCCTGGCGGCGAAGGCCCCGTCCCACCACCAGGCATCCGCACAGCCACTCTCGGCGCTGCCTGTGGGAAAGAGCCGACGAAACCGCAAACCCTACGAATGACTCGGCACTGCACTGGCGGCTCTTTCCATAGCCACCTCGGTATTTACCGCGAGCCCTGCCAGCTCCATTACGAAACCTTCGTCGGCAGGGACGCCGATAAAGAGCGCCCCCTTCTCCATGAGCGACGGGTTCATGCGTGTTTCGTCGCGGGGTTGGCCGGGTTCGCGACACCACGGACAGGCGAACACCGGCAGCGGTCTACGGCTAATCGCGGACTTGACCGCCAACCCGGTCGCGCTGTCTTGTCCCCTGAAGGATATAGACCTGTCCGGGAGCGGACGCAGGCGAGCCCGCTCGCGTATTTCTAAGGTTGCCAGCCGCCACCGAGGGCCTTGTAGAGGGCGACGATGGCGCTGTACTGCTCGACCTCGGCCGAGGCCTGGGCGTCCTCGGCTGCCAGGCGTTCGCGCTCGGCATCCAGCAGCACCAGGAAGTCCACCGTGCCTTCGCGGTAACGGATCGTCGCCTGGCTCGCGGCGGCCCGGCTGGCCTCGGCCTGGCGCACCAGCGAGAGCAGGCGCTGCTGGCGCTTGGCGTAGTCGCTGAAGGTGTTCGCCGCTTCCTCCAGGGCCAGCAGCACCTGTTGCTCGTACTGCGCCAGGGCACCGTCGGCGTCGGCTTCCGCGCCACGCAGGCGGGCTCGTACGCTGCCGAGGTCGAAGGCCGCCCAACTGATGCCCGGCGTCACACTCCAGGCGCGGGCAGCCGATGCGCCCAGTTGCGAACCGCGCCCGGCGGTGAAACCGAGGAAGCCGGACAGGCTGACCCGTGGGAACAGCTCCGCCGTGGCCACACCGATCTCCGCCGTGGCTGCGGCCAGGTGTCGTTCGGCGGCCTGTATATCGGGACGGCGACGCAGCAATTCGCTGGGATCGCCAATCGGCAGGGCCTTGGCGATGGCCGGCAGCGGCCTGGCGGACAGGTCCAGGTCCAGACGCTCGGGGCGCTGGCCGAGCAGGGTGGCGATACGGTTGCGTGCACGCACCTGCTGCGCCTGCAACTGTGGCAGGCTGGCTTCGGTGGCGGCCAGGCGGGCATCGGCGCGCAGTACGTCCAGTTCGCTGCCGACGCCGGCGTCGCGTAACTGTTCGGTGATGTCGCGCGAGGCCTGCTGGTTCTGCAGGTTGTCGCGGGCAATGCGTTCGCGCAGTTGCGCACCGCGCAGGGTGCCATAGGCGTCGACCAGTTCGGCGATCAGACTGACCTGCAACTGGTAGTAGTCGGCTTCGGCCACGTCCATACGGGCTTCGCTGGCCTCCAACCGGCGCTGGATACGGCCGAACAGGTCCAGCTCCCAGGCCGTATCCAGGCCGAGGTCATAGCGTTCCTGGCGGATACGCTGTTCGCTGGCCGGTGGTTGCCGGCCCTTGCCGAATTCGCCGCCAAGGCGGCTGGTCACGGTGGGGAAGCGGTCGTTCGCCAGGTCGTCGCGGATCGCCCGTGCGGCCCGCAAGCGGGCGAAGGACACCCGCAGTTCGCGGTTGCCAGCCAGCGAGCGTTGCACCAACTGGTCCAGGGTCGGATCTTCGAACTGCCGCCACCAGGCGCTTTCGAAGCGCGAGCGGTCGTAGTCGGCGGCCTCCAGGGAGGCGATGCGCATCGGTTCGCTGGCCGGTGCCTGGTAGTCCGGGCCGACGGCGCAGGCGCAGAGGGCCATGCTCAGCAGGGCGGGGGCAAGGACTTTCATGCATGCACCTCCTGCTGGCGGGCGGCTTTGTTCGCTTGGCGTTTCTCGACGAAGGCACGGATCAGCACATAGAACACCGGAGTCAGCAGCAGGCCGAAGAAGGTCACGCCGATCATCCCGGAGAACACCGCCACGCCCATGGCATGGCGCATTTCCGCGCCGGCGCCGGTGGACAGCACCAGCGGCACCACGCCCATGATGAAGGCGATGGAGGTCATCAGGATCGGCCGCAGGCGCAGGCGGCAGGCCTCCAGCACGGCGGCGACGCGATCCAGGCCTTCCTCCTGCTTGTCCTTGGCGAACTCCACCAGCAGGATGGCGTTCTTGCACGCCAGGCCCACCAGTACGATCAGGCCGATCTGGGTGAAGATGTTGTTGTCGATACCGGCCAGGATCACCCCGATGATGGCGGCGAACAGCACCGTCGGCACGATCAGGATCACCGCCAGCGGCAGGCTCCAGCTCTCGTACTGGGCGGCCAGCACCAGGAAGGCCAGCAGCACGCAGAGCGGGAAGATGAAGATCGCGGTGTTGCCGGCGATGATCTGCTGGTAGGTCAGGTCCGTCCATTCGTAGCCCATGCCGTTGGGCAGTTCCTCGGCCAGCAGCCTGGCGATCGCCGCCTCGGCCTGGCCGGAGCTGTAGCCCGGGGCGGCGGCGCCGTTGACCTCGGCGGTGAGGAAGCCGTTGTAGTGCATCACCCGGTCCGGGCCGGCGCTGTCCTCGACCTTGACGAAGGCGGACAGCGGTACCATTTCGCCACGCGCGTTGCGTACCTTGAGCTGGCCTATCTGCTCCGGCTCCAGACGGAACTGCTGGTCGGCCTGGACATTGACCTGGTAGGTGCGGCCGAAGCGGTTGAAGTCATTGGCATACAGCGAGCCCAGGTACACCTGCAGGGTGTCGAAGATGTCGCTGATGGCCACACCGTGGGTCTTGGCCTTCTCGCGGTCGATGGCGGCATCCACCTGCGGCACGTTGACCTGGTAGCTGGTGAACACCGACAGCGGGTTCAACTCCGGTAGCTGGCGTGCCTTGCCCAGGATGTTCTGGGCCTGCAGGTACAGTTCGTCGTAGCCGAGGTTGCCGCGATCCTGGAGCTGCAGGCGGAAGCCGCCGATGGTGCCCAGGCCCTGTACCGGGGGCGGCGGGAAGATGGCGATGTAGGCGTCCTGGATATCGGCGAAGCGCTCGTTGAGTTCGGCAGCGATGGCGCCCGCGCTCATCGACGGCTCCCTACGCTGGTCGAAGGGTTTGAGCGGGGTGAAGACGATGCCGCTGTTCGGACTGTTGGTGAAGCCGTTGATCGACAGCCCGGGGAAGGCCACGGTGTTCTCCACGCCCGGGTGCTCCGCGGCGATGGCGGACATGCGCTTGATCACTGCCTCGGTACGGTCCAGGGTAGCGGCGTCCGGCAACTGGGCGAAGGCCACCAGGTACTGCTTGTCCTGTTGCGGCACGAAGCCACTCGGTGTGCTGGCGAAGCCCAGGTAGCCGAGCACCAGCAGGCCCGCGTAGACCAGCATGGCGATGCTGCTGCCGCGCAAGACGCGGCGCACGGTGCCGACGTAGCCGCCACTGGCACGTTCGAAGAGGCGATTGAAGGGGGCGAACAGCCAACTGCCGAACAGTTTGTCGAGGAGGCGCGAGAAGCGGTCCTTCGGCGCATGGTGGCTTTTCAGCAACACGGCGGCCAAGGCGGGCGACAGGGTCAGCGAGTTGAAGGCCGAGATCACCGTGGAGATGGCGATGGTCAGCGCGAACTGCTGGTAGAACTGCCCGCTGAGGCCGGAGATGAAGGCGGTGGGCACGAATACCGCGCACAACACCAGGGCGGTGGCGACGATCGGTCCGGTCACTTCCTTCATCGCCTGGCGGGTCGCTTCCAGGGGCGATTTGCCAAGGCCGATATTGCGCTCGACGTTCTCCACCACCACGATCGCATCGTCCACCACGATACCGATGGCCAGCACCAGGCCGAACAGCGAAAGCGCGTTGAGCGAGAAGCCGAACATATGCATCACGGCGAAGGTGCCGATCAGCGACACCGGTACCGCCGCCAGCGGGATGATCGAGGCGCGCCAGGTCTGCAGGAACAGGATCACCACCAGCACTACCAGCACGATGGCTTCGAGCAGGGTGTTGACCACCGCCTTGATCGAGCCGCGGACGAAGATGGTCGGGTCGTAGACGATCTGGTAGTCCATGCCCTGGGGGAAGCTCCGCTTCAGTTCGGCCATGCGCTCACGCACCGAGTCGGAAATCTCGATGGCGTTCGAGCCGGGGCGCTGGAACACTGGCATGGCCACCGCCGGCTGGTTGTTCAGCAGCGAGCGCAGGGCGTACTGGCTGGAACCCAGTTCGATCCGGGCGATGTCCTTGAGGCGGGTGATCTCGCCCTCGTCGCCAACGCGGATGATGATGTTCTCGAACTCTTCCTCGCTGACCAGCCGGCCCTGGGTGTTGATCGACAACTGGAAGCTGGTGCCGGCGTCGGCGGGTGGGGCGCCGAGGGCACCGGCGGCGACCTGGCGGTTCTGCTCGCGGATGGCCTCGACCACGTCGCTGGCGGTCAGGTTGCGCGAGGCGACCTGGTGCGGGTCAAGCCATACCCGCAGCGAATAGTTGCCCATGCCGAACAGTTGCACGTCGCCGATACCATCCAGGCGCGCCAGTTCGTCCCTGACGTTGAGCGCGGCATAGTTGGACAGGTAGAGCATGTCGTAGCGATTGTCCGGGGAGGTCAGGTGCACCACCATGGTCAGGTCCGGCGAGGCCTTGTCCACGGTCACGCCGAGGCGCTGCACCTCGGTGGGCAGGGTCGGCTGGGTGCGGGTCACGCGGTTCTGCACCTGTACCTGGGCGTTGTCCAGGTCGGTGCCGAGGGCGAAGGTGACGGTCAGTGTCAGCTTGCCGTCATTGGTCGACTGCGACGACATGTAGAGCATGCCCTCGACGCCGACGATGGCCTGCTCCAGCGGCGAGGCCACGGTTTCGCCGATCACCTTGGGGTTGGCACCGGGAAAGCTGGCGCGCACCACCACGGTGGGCGGCACCACTTCCGGGTATTCGCTGATCGGCAACTGGAACAGCGAGATGGAACCGCCGATCAGGATCAGCAGCGATAGCACAGCGGCGAAGATCGGCCGCTGGATGAAGAATTGCGAGAAATTCATCGGGTGGTCCTCAGGGCTTTGCGGCGCACGGCGCGCCCTGCGATCGGGTAGGGTGCGTCGTGCGCACCAGGCTTCTTGTCAGCCGCGCGGCGAGCGGGCGTCGTTGCGTTCGATGGCCAGGCGTGGCACCTGGCTGCCGTCGACCTCCTGGCGCATGCGGGCCAGTTGCGCCAGGGTTGGCTCATCGGCCATGGGCACCACCTGCGGGTCGACGCTGGCCCCGGGTACGGCCCGTTGCAGGCCATTGACCACGATCCGCTCGCCAGCCGCCAGGCCGGTGCGCACGATGCGCAGGCCCTCCAGCTTCGGCCCCAGCTCGACGGCGCGGTAGGCCACACGGTTGTCCTCGTCGAGCACCAGGACGAACTTCTTGCCCAGGTCGGTGCCCACGGCTTCGTCCTTTATCAATGTGGCCTGGTAGGGACGGCTGCCCACCAGCCTCAGACGCACGTAGAGCCCCGGCGTGAAGCGACGGCCGGCGTTGTCGAACACCGCACGGCCACGGATGGTGCCGGTACGTGGGTTGACCTGGTTGTCGAGGAAGTCCAACTGGCCCAGGTGAGGGTGCCCATCCTCGTCGGACAACCCCAGTTGGACCGGGCTGGAGCCCCGTGCATCGGTCCCGGCCTGGCGCGCCAGCTCGAGGTATTTGAGAAAGGCGCGCTCATCCGCATCGAAATAGGCATAGACCCTGTCGGTGCTGACCACCGAGGTCAACAGGCTCTCGCCGGCGCCGACCAGGTTGCCTTCGGTGATTTGCGCACGGCTGGCGCGGCCGTCGATGGGCGAGGTAATACGAGTGAACGCGAGGTTCAGCCGGGCGTTTTCCAGTTCCGCCTGGATGGCTGCGACCTGTGCCCGGGCCTCGGCGGCGGCGCTGCTGCGGGCCTCGGCCAGCTCGGTGGAAATGGCATTGCTCTGGCGCAGGCGCTCGCCACGGCGAGCTTCACTGTCGGCGCGGGCAAGGCTGGCGCGGGCCTGCTGCAGTTGTGCCTCCAGGCGCCTGACCTCGGCCTGGAAAGGACGCGGATCGATCTGGAACAACAGGTCGCCTTGGTTCACCAGCCCGCCCTCGGCGAACGCCACACGGTCGATATAGCCGGAAACGCGCGGGCGTATTTCTACCGATTGCGGTGCCTCCAGGCGACCGGTGAACTCGTCCCATTCGTTGACCGGCTGTTCGATGACCTCGGCCACACTGACCTTGGCCGCCGGCATCTGCGCCTGGTGTTCCGAGGGCTGGCTACAGGCGCCGAGTGCCAGCATAGCGGCCAGTGCCAGGGGAAGCATCCGGGGATTCTTGTAGGGTTGCTGCATGGGTGACTCCGCCAGTCGGATTTGTGGATGGCGGGAGTCTGCTGTGAGCAATGCGGTTCGACGAATCGAATGGTTCGAAGATAACTATCAGCCGGAATGATTATTCGTAGGGGTTATATCGATATCGGACGATGCGATATGAGCTGCCGCGAGCGCACAGTGACTCGGTACATGACCAGGAGAGAAGGGGGGTGGCAGCTCGCGAGTATCGCCATGCGGGTTGGCGAATGACACTCTGGTATCAGGAGAACGCCTTCACTGCCGCGGATCGGCAGCGAGGGCGTACCCGGAGGGAACCGCACAGGGGCCCGGCAGGTCGCTCGGTGGTGATGGCCCTGGGGATCGCTATCGAAGATGCGGATAAGCTGCATCATGCTCTGGTCCACATGGTCGAGGATATGGCAATGCAGCACGAAATCGCCGGTATAGCGCTGGTAGCGAGTGCGCACGACGACTGTGTCGAGCTCCTGTTTCGGTGCGAGGAATTCGGCGGGATTTTTCACCCTCAGGGTATCTTTCCAGACCCCTTTGAGGCATCGGTCTGTGGGTCGTTATCGTCTTCGGCGTCGGTTCCACTGACGCCTCAAAGACTCATGTTTGGTGGCGCTGAACGCTTGCGGCACCTGGGCATTGGCCCGCCAGCTTGCGAAATTGCAGGTTGAGCGTGTCATGTACGCCACCATGGATAACGCTTCCAGCGTTCGACATTGCCGGCGATGGCGCCAGTGAATGTGGGTTTGCAGTTCTTCAGGTCGGCGCTGAGACCGAACAGGTCATGGATAGTGGTAAATCGCCATGGGCCATTTTTACCAGTCGGCAAGCTGAAAATGTGCTGGTGACATCCGTTACTTCGCATAATGTATATTATGTTAAATAAAGTAGAGGATAGTGGCCCCCCGTTCCTCCTGGTCGCTACCGATCACTTTGCCGCTCTCTCTTGCTTGTGCTCCAGCGACAAATACCTGAATGCCCCGGTTCGGGGCGCGCCACCTCTGCTGCATCGAGACTATTCCCGGAGGGCCGAATGTTTGGGAAACCCAGTGACAGCGCCATTCGAGCGAGACTTTAGGCACGGACAATGGCAGCACCCTGGCACCGGATAACTCGAGTACAGCGGATATTCCGCTGAAAGGTTACAGACAGTGACACATCCCTTGGTCATCACTGCACAATCATGGTGCGCATCATTCGGTTTCCTTTACCTATCGACAGGAAATCTGGCTTTCCGGCCACGAAACCCTTGGTTTTCTATCTGTTTTTTCAAAAGTGACGATAAACTTGGCCGCTAAAGCCCATAGCGGCAGGTCAATTCACTCCGTTTGCATGGATTGACGAGTGCCTGGGCTGCCGAAAGTGCTCAAAACCCTTACTTTATAAGCATAACAATATGATTTAAAAGAATTTTTAGTATAACGTTCCACGCCATGGCACATTTCCGGAGGCTTTGCCCCGGTTGGCATGCTTGCTGCCAGTGAATCGGCGCTTCCTATCCAGACTGGACCAACAAGGACTCATCAATGGACCAACTGCTCGCGATACTTTCAGCGATAAACTCTTTTATCTGGGGCCCCTTCCTTCTTATTCCCCTCCTCCTGCTGACCGGCCTCTACCTGACGATCCGCCTGCGTGGCTTGCAGTTCCGCATCCTCGGGCATGCCTTCTGGCTGGCCTTTATCAAGCGCACGGAGAAAGGCGATGTACCCGGGGACGTGTCCCACTACCAGGCGCTGGCGACCGCCCTCGCGGCGACCGTCGGCGTCGGTAATATCGCCGGTGTTGCCACGGCTATCGGGATTGGTGGACCGGGCGCGCTATTCTGGATGTGGATGACCGGCCTGGTGGGCATGGCCACCAAGTACTCGGAGGCCCTGCTCGGGGTGAAATACCGTGTCACCGACGCCAAGGGCGAACAGAGCGGTGGCCCGATGTACTACCTGACCCACGGTGTCGGCGGCACCTTCGGCAAGACGCTGGGTATCGCCTTCGCTATTTTCGGGGCCCTGGCGTCCTTTGGCATCGGTAATATGGTGCAGGCCAATACCGCCGCGCACCAGTTGTATTCCACCTGGAACATTTCCCCTACCGTCAGCGGGCTGTTCCTGGCCATCGGTACCGCGGTAGTGATCATTGGCGGCATCAAGAGCATCGGCCGTTTTGCCGCAGGCGTTGTACCCGTGATGATCGTGCTCTATATCATCAGTAATGTCGCGGTACTGGTGGTTTTCGCCGACAGGCTGCCGGACGCGATCGCGCTGGTCTTCACCGATGCCTTCAGCGGCAGCGCCGCCGCAGGTGGCTTCCTCGGATCGAGCATCATCCTGGCGGTACAAATGGGTGTGGCCCGCGGGATTTTCTCCAATGAGTCAGGCCTGGGGACTGGTGCCATCGCCGCTGCCGCGGCCAAGACCAGCAAGCCGGTACGCCAGGCCATGGTCTCGATGACGCAGACCTTCCTGGATACGCTGATCATGGTCACGCTGACGGCATTCGCCATCATCGTCACCGGCGCCTGGACCCAGGAAGGGCTCAAGGGCGCACCGATGACCGCCTGGGCGCTCGAGCAGGGCCTGGGAGGCGGCTGGGGCATCTACACGGTCACCATTGGCGTGCTGGTCTATGCCTACACCACCATCCTCGGCTGGTCCTACTACGGCGAGCGCTGCATGGAGCGGCTGTGGGGGCGTGTGGCCGTGATGCCCTATCGGCTGATCTTCTCGGTAGTGGTCTTCATCGGTGCGGTCACATCCCTGGAAGTGGTATGGACCTTCTCCGATATCGCCAACGGCCTGATGGCCCTGCCCAACTTGATCGGGTTGCTGCTGCTGTCGGGCGTGGTGGTCAAGGAAACCCGCGACTACATGAGCCGCAAGAACTGGAAAACCGAAGACTGACAGCCCCGTCGCCCCGGATCGACGCCGGGGCGACGGCTACGTCGTTTCACTCCGCGAGCGGCGTTCGCATGGTGACGAACTCTTCCGCCGCGGTCGGATGGATACCGAGGGTATCGTCCAGCATCCGTTTGGTAGCACCGGCTTTCAAGGCCACTGCCAGTCCCTGGATGATTTCCCCCGCCTCCGCGCCAGCCATATGGCAGCCGAGAACCCGGTCGGTTTCCGCGTCGACCACCAGTTTCATCAGGGTGCGTTCCTGGCTCTCGGTCAGGCTCAGCTTCATTACCCGGAAACGGCTCTGGAAGACGCGGACCTGGTAACCCTGTTCGCGCGCCTGCTCCTCGGTCAGCCCGACGGTCGCCATGTTGGGAAGGCTGAATATGGCGGTTGGAATGCCATCGTAGTCGACCTTGCGGTATTCCTGCGGCTGGAACAGCCGACGGGCAACCGCCATGCCTTCCGCCAGGGCCACTGGTGTCAGTTGCACCCGGCCAATGACATCGCCGATCGCCAGGATCGAGGGTACCGATGTCCGGTAGTGCTCATCCACCGCGATATAACCGCGCTGGTCCAGCTCGACCTGGCTTTGCGCCAGTCCGAGGCCTTGCAGCATCGGCTTGCGGCCCGTGGCGTAGAAGATGCAGTCCGCCACCAGCGTGCCGCCATCCTTGAGCGTAGCCAGCAGGCTGCCGTCGGCCTGCCTGTCGATACGGACGATATCGCTATTGAAGCTCAGCTCGACCCCCTTGCGCGTCAGTTCTTCCTGCAGATGCGTGCGCAGAGCCTGGTCGAAGCCCCTGAGGAACTGTTCGCCACGGTACAGCAAACGGGTCCGGGCACCGCAGCCATGAAAGATCGAGGCGAACTCGACGGCGATATAGCCACCGCCGACCACCAGCACCCTTTCCGGCAGCGCATCCAGGGCGAAGACCTCATTGGAGGTGATCGCATGTTCCTTACCCGGGATATCCGGCAGGCTCGGCCAGCCCCCGGTGGCGATAAGGATATGTTCGGTGCTGTAGCGCCGCCCCTCGACTTCCACCGTGTGGGCATCGACGATACGTGCATGGGCTTCCAGCAGGGTGACCCCGCTGTCCAGCAGCAGCTTGCGATAGATACCGTTGAGCCGCTGGATTTCCCGGTCCTTGTTGGCAATCAGGGTTTTCCAGTCGAAACCGGCACCTTCGATATTCCAGCCGTAACCCGATGCCTGCTCGAACTCTTCGGCGTAGTGCGCCGCATAAACCAGCAGCTTCTTCGGTACACAACCGACGTTGACGCAGGTACCGCCCAGGTATCGGCTTTCCGCGACGGCCACCCGGGCGCCGAATCCCGCGGCGAAGCGTGCGGCCCGGACGCCGCCGGAGCCGGCACCGATGACGAACAGATCGAAGTCATGACTCATGGGCATCAGCCTCCTTCAGGTCCTGTGAACGGTACGGCCATGACCTTGGGCCTCAGAAGGCCTTGCCGGTCTGGTAGAAATGCTCGAAGCAGAAGTTGGTCGCCTGGATGTAACCCTCGGCACTGCCGCAGTCGAAGCGCTGCCCCTTGAACTTGTAGGCCAGCACGCAGCCGCTCTTGGCCTGTTTCATCAGCGCGTCGGTGATCTGGATTTCCCCGCCCTTGCCTGGCTCGGTCTGTTCGATCAGGTCGAAGATATCCGGGGTGAGGATGTAGCGGCCGATGATCGCGAGGTTCGATGGCGCCTCTTCGGGCTTGGGTTTTTCCACCATGTGGCTGACCCGGAAGATATCGTCGCGGATCATCTCGCCGGCGATCACACCATAGCGGCTGATCTCTTCCGATGGCACTTCCTGGATGGCGACGATCGAGCAGCGGAACTGGTTGTACAGCTTGACCATCTGCGCCAGCACCGGGTCGCCATCGAGATTGATGCAGAGGTCATCGGCCAGCACCACGGCGAAGGGCTCGTCGCCGATCAGAGGCCGGCCACTGAGGATCGCATGCCCAAGCCCTTTCATTTCGACCTGGCGGGTGTAGGAAAAACTGCATTCATCGATCAGCCGGCGGATGCCGACAAGGTATTTTTCCTTGTCGGTATTGCGGATCTGCTGTTCGAGCTCATAGCTGATATCGAAGTGATCTTCCAGCGCGCGCTTGCCGCGGCCGGTCACCATGGCGATCTGGTTCAACCCGGCCGCCAGGGCTTCCTCGACGCCGTACTGAATGAGCGGCTTGTTGACTACCGGCAGCATTTCCTTGGGCATGGCCTTGGTTGCGGGTAGAAAGCGGGTACCGTACCCGGCTGCCGGGAAGAGGCATTTCTTGATCATGGGATTCCTTGGGAAATATTCCAGTCCGCGCCATGCAACGAACCGCACTGGAGAAAACACCGGCGGGTCGAAGCGGCCTGATAGAGGTTATGACTTGCCATGCTGGAAGCAAGGTCCGCCTGCATCAAGGGCTTTACCGGCAGCATTGTAGCCTGCCCTGTCGCCAGGGGGCAGTCCACCGACTTTTTCCAAATAACCATATGAAAAGTGGATTTCTAGCCGATATCCTGTACAAGATTCGCTATGGCATCTGGCCATGCGCCGCTGGCACGCGAGACAAGTAATACAGACCCGCCATTTTGCTCATTCGGTGGTAGCCGAGGGAAAGAATGAATAAAGCGCCAAGTTCACGACAAATGTCCGTCCAAACCAAGATAAACCTCGCACTCGTGCTGGTATTCGCACTGGTGATGTCGGCATCGCTGTTCTTTGCTGCCAGCACGGAAAGGAAACTGGTGCGCAATGTCGTCGAGCAGCAGACCAAGGATGCCGCCGATTCTTATTTCGACAGCATCAATACCATGATGCTGACGGGTACCATGGCCCAGCGCGAGGTCTTGCGTACGAAGATTCTCTCCAGGCCGGGAGTTACCGAGGCCCGCATCATCCGTGGGGAAGAAATAACCAAGTATTTCGGCGCCGGCCACGATCACCAGGCGCCTGTCGATGAACTGGATCGGCGAGCGCTGGAGGGCGAGTCGATCGTCCAGGTCGACGACAATGGCGGCAGCCGGGTGCTCACCGTGATCAACCCGATCCATGCCGAGAAGGACTATCGGGGTACCAACTGCCTGACCTGCCACGCTGTTCCGGAAAATACCGTGGTAGGCGCCGTGCGCATCAGCTACGACCTGAAGGAGCTCGATGCGGAGGTCAACCGCAACATCTTCATCTCTGCCGGCATCCAGTTGCTGCTGTTGCTCGCGGGCGTTCTGGTCATGGGCTACACGGTGCGCCGCGTGGTCATCAGCAGGATCAACGCCATGCGCCATACCATGGAGTACATGACCGCCAACGAGGACCTTGGCCGCAGCGTGGAGACTGATGTACGGGACGAAGTCGGCGCCATGGGCCTGGCATTCAACCTCATGATCGAGAAATTCCGCAGCAGCCTGGTGGCCGTGGCCGGCGTGACCCGGCAGTTGGGCGAAGTGTCCACCCGCGTCTCCTCGGTCGCCGAGGAGACCCTGACCGCGGTGATGGAGCAGCGCAGCGAAACGGATATGGTCGCCTCGGCCATGAACGAAATGAGCGCAACCGTCCAGGAAGTGGCGCGCAACGCCTCGCAGACGGCGACCGCCTCCGCCGATGCCGATGTGGAATCCCGCTCGGGCGTGAATGTCGCCACCCAGGCTCTCGAGGGTATCGAGGCACTGATTCACGAGATCGAGAAAGCGGCAGGCGTCATCCAGCAGGTCGAGAGCGATAGTGCCAATATCGGCATGATCCTTGGCGTCATCAAGGAGATCGCGGAGCAGACCAACCTTCTGGCCCTGAATGCGGCGATCGAAGCGGCCCGGGCGGGGGAACAGGGGCGTGGTTTCGCGGTTGTCGCCGACGAAGTACGTACCCTCGCCTCGCGCACGCAGAAGTCCACTGAAGAAATCCAGGCGATGATCGAACAGTTGCAGAGCGGTTCGCGCAATGCCGTGCAAGCCATGGATTCCGCGCAACAACGTGCGCAGAGCGGTTCAGAGTGCGTCGGCAAGGCAGCGCAGAGCCTGAGCGTGATCGCCACGGAAGTGGCGACGATCAACGACATGAACACCCAGATCGCCACGGCTGCCGAGGAGCAGAGCGCGGTCGCCGAGGAGATAAACCGCAACATCAACACCATCAGCCATATTGCCGACAGCACGTCCAGTGGTGCGACGCAGACCTCGCAGATCAGCGAGGAACTGGTGCAACTGGCTGCCGAACTCAACCGGCTGGTGGGACAGTTCAAGCTCTGAAAGCATGGCAAGGCGGCATTCGCATTGCAGTGAATGCCGCCTCAGCAGGCTCGGGAGGGCCGATCTTCCCCATTCCTTGATCTGGAACAGTCGGTGCCGTCGTGCTGATCGTCGATAATCCCCCTGCGTGCGCTGCTCTCTGCGGACGTGCGACTTTCCTATCGAACCGATTCCGCAAGGTGTGCCGAACATGGCCCAAACGCTGAGTTTCAACCGCGCCCTGGTCAAGAAGTATGACCGCCCTGGCCCCCGTTATACGTCCTACCCGACTGCCCCGCAGTTCCATCAGGCCTTTGCCCTGGACGATTACCGGACCTGTGCCCGCGAAAGCAACCAGTTGCCAATGGCGAAACCCTTGTCGGTATACATCCACATCCCGTTCTGCAAGAGCCTCTGCTACTACTGCGCCTGCAACAAAATCATCACCCACAAGACCGAGCGTGCCGCCCGCTACCTGGCTTATCTCAAGCGCGAGATAACCATGCAGGCCGAGCTTTTCGACCCGCAGCGCAAATTGACCCAGTTGCACCTGGGGGGCGGTACGCCGACCTATTTCACCGATGAGCAACTGGCGGAACTGATGCAGGCACTGCGCGATGCCTTCAACCTGGACGACAGCGATACACACGAGTTTTCCCTCGAAGTCGACCCGCGCACCGTGACGCCCGAGCAGATACACCGGTTGCGGGCACTGGGCTTCAACCGGCTGAGCTTCGGGGTGCAGGACTTCGATGAGAAGGTGCAGCAGGCCGTGAATCGCATCCAGAGCGAGGAACAGACGGTCGAACTGGTGCAGGCTGCCCGAGAAGCCCGCTTCAAGTCTGTCAGCGTCGACCTGATCTATGGCTTGCCGCTGCAGACCGAGGCGAGTTTCCGTACCACGCTGGACAAGATCATCGATCTGCGCCCGGACCGTATCGCCGCCTACAGCTATGCCCACCTGCCCCATCTGGTCCGTGCCCAGCGGCTGATACGACCGGAAGACATGCCCCCGGCTGAACGCAAGCTGGAACTGCTGGAGCTGACCATCAAGCGCCTGACCGCAGCCGGCTACGTCTATATCGGCATGGACCATTTCGCCCTGCCCGGAGACGAGTTGGCGCTGGCCCGCAGCAACGGCACGCTACAACGCAACTTCCAGGGTTACTCGACCCATGCCGATTGCGACCTGATCGGCCTTGGCGTTTCATCCATCGGCAAGGTCGGTGATGGCTACAGCCAGAACGTCAAGGAGCTGTCCCAGTACTATGCCCGCCTCGACGAAGGGCTGTTGCCGATCCAGCGGGGCTACCGGTTGAATGCGGACGACCGGCTACGTCGGGATGTCATCATCTCCCTGATGTGCCATGGCTATGTCAGCTTCGCCGAAATGGAGCAGCGCCATGCCATCGATTTCAGGCAGTATTTTTCCGCAGCGCTGGAAAAGTTGGCGGAGGCGTGCCGCGATGGCCTGGTGGAAATCCGTGACGATGCGGTCGTGCTGCTACCCCAGGGGCATCTGATGATGCGCAATGTGGCGATGGCCTTCGATGCCTACCTCGAGGGTGAAACCCAGCAGCGCTTTTCCCGTACGGTATGATTTCAGGTGTTCCGGCGTCTGAATCGCCGCTGCGGGGCGTCGTCATCCGCCCTGGAATACTCCATCTCCTTGACGCGGATCCGGCAGTGCTTCATGGCATTGACGATATGCTTTTCCACCATGGCCTTGGAGATGTTCATCTGCTGGGCGATCTGGTCATGGTTCAGGCCTTCCAGCTTGCGTAGCAGGAAGGCCTGGCGGCAGTTGTCCTGCAACTCTCCCAGCGCCCGTTCGACCATCAGGGCACGCTCCTGCTGGTACAGGTGCGCGACCGGCGTCCTGAAGGTGGACTGCTCCACGGGGCTGACCTCCTCGAGCGAACGCGTCGGGCGTTTGGCGCTCTCGCGATAGAGGTCCGTCACGAGATTGAGGGCGGTACGGAACAGATAGGCCTGGGGATACTCGAGCACCATCTTGTTGTTGATGGTGTTCTCCAGCACCTTCGCATAGGCCTCTTGCGCGATGTCACGGGCCTGTTCCTGGTCCCGCAGCTTGATTACGAGGTACCGAATCAACCGTTCGTAGTATCGTTCCATCGTCACGTCGCAGCGCCCTCCCCCTGGCATTGATGATCGCAGGCCTATGCAGCCTGCTCCTCAAAACGCGGCGAGTATAATAATTCTCATGACAGATAAGAAGTACTTTTCGAGTTAAAGTGACGAATGTATGAGTTCGCTTTATATGCCTAATCGAGGCAATTCGACCCTCTCATTATTCAGTTCCGATGAAATTTGTGATTCAGTGAATGGCAATGGCTGCCAGAGCCCCTTGGCGAACAGTCTGGTCTGATCGTGACGATGCACGGAGCCGGCTTCGGTTGCCTGGGAAAACGCCAGCAAACCCCGGGCGATCGGTCCCTGCTCGGTAAAACTGACCAACTGGATATAGCTGCTCCCACCGACCACCTCTCCGGAGTCGTTCGTCTGGATCACGTTGTAGACACCCAGCGCCCCTGGGCCCCCGGGGATCGCTATACGTTCGCCTTCCGGTGTGCTGGCGAATTGACGGAAGTGCTCCTCTGCTTGGTGGCCGATATCGAGCAGAATCTTCTCCAGGTGCCGAGCGATATCCTCGCGTTCCAGGTCTACCCCCCGTGGCGTGTCGAGCGGGTCCGCGGCATCGAAAGCCTGCCGCCATGGGTTTTCCAGGCGGGCGAACTCGGCCATGAATGCCTGGAAATACCACCAGCCTGGTCCGGCATCGCTGTCTGCCTGCCGGTTCCAGCGTGCCAGTTCGCCACATACCTTGCGCAAATCGGCCCTGCCTTCACAGAAGGCCAGTACATCGTCGAGCATCAGGTCGGCCATGTGGACGCGGTTATCGGTCACCAGATGCTGCAGGAAGTCCTCGCCGATCGGGCCGCCTTGCAGCCCGTCCAACTTATCCAGAGCGAATCGCGTTCTGGGGTTCAGTGGTATTTCCGAACGACTGGCCAGGGGCGAGAAGCCCACCAACGGCTCTGCCGGGTTGGTCATCCAGGCGCTGTCATTGGAGTTCTGTACGAAGTCTCGTCGCTCCAGTACCGGCTGAGAATCGGCCGGCAGGATACCGTCCTGGGCCGTGCCTTCGGCAGTCTGCCAGGCACAGGCACTGCGACTGCCGTCCAGCCCGGGCAGGCCGGCTTGCAGAAGTCGCGAATCCGCGCATGACTGCAAAAGTTGAACGGGAACATTGGGGACCACGGAGGCGTTCATGAACAGGCTGTTGCCCTGGTCGTCCGCCGCCAGGGTATTCACCCAGGGAATACCCTGCTGCCCTTCTATCGAGCTGCGCAGGGTCGCAACACTGCTGGCCTGGTTGATGGCATACCACTGGGCGATGGCACGATGGTTGTCCAGGTTGGCATCTCTCAATGCATAGGCATGCTTCTCGTCCCAATCGGCGACGCCTGGCCATTTCAGCAAAGGTCCCCAGTGCGAGCTGTAGATCACCCGTTGCTGCTGTTCCAATTTCCCGCCCTCGCCCATTACTTCTATGCGGATGGTGTGCCGGTCAAAGGGCCGGCTGCGACCGTCCAGCAGGTAATGACCTTCATTGGCAGGGTCCAGATCGAGGCGGAACAGTGTGAAGTGGCTGGAGGTATCCACGGTGTGTGTCCAGGCCAGGTGCTGGTTGAAGCCGATATTGATCACTGGCAGGCCTGGCAGGGACGCCCCCATGACATCGAGCTTTCCTGGGATTTTCAGGTGCATCTGGTAGAAGCGCAGTGCCCCGCCCCAGGGAAAGTGCGGATTTGCCAGCAGGCGGCCTCTGCCATTGCCGCTGCGCTCGCCACCTACGGCGATGGCGTTGCTACCCCGTTCCAGGGCGAAGCGATCGAGCCTGGGAGCTGTACTCGCGATCGCCTTGGCGGGCGCCAGCCCCGGTGGTGTGGCTGTGGTGATGGCCACGAGAAATTGACCTGCACCGCCTTCGACCATGAGTCGCCGGATCAGCCGAACCAGGTCCTGCTCGTCCAGTGGCCTGAGCCAGGGCTCGCCATGGCATGATGATCGCCCCGCGTGTTCTTGCAGATAACGATTGAAGCCATCCGCATACCCGGACAGCAACTGTCGTATCTCCCTGGGCTGGGCCTCCCAATAAGCGGAAATGGAGCGTTCGTCGTTCAGCCAGCGAAAGAAAAAGTCCGACTCGATGTTGGCATGCCGGGCAGAAGAAACACCTTGTCCACCGAAGTACTTCGAGCGTTCACCGCGGGCAGTCAATACTTC
This sequence comes from Stutzerimonas kirkiae, assembly GCF_004327335.1. GTDB lineage: Bacteria > Pseudomonadota > Gammaproteobacteria > Pseudomonadales > Pseudomonadaceae > Stutzerimonas > Stutzerimonas kirkiae. The sequence goes on from NZ_QJUO01000008.1 coordinate 130,059, forward strand.
ATTGGCCAACAGACACAGGTTGTCCCTGGCATAGGCATATCCCACGCCCAGCCCCAGCCCCCTCTCGTCGCTTGCCGTGATATGAGGAATGCCCAGCGATGTCCAACGTATCTCGGTGTTTGACGGAGCTTTCTCGTGGGTTCTGTTGCTGCAGCCTGAAATGCAACAGAAGGAAAGAACCAGAGCGAGCAGAATGGATGGATGCCGCTTGATCATGATGAAGGCGCCCTTGTGCAAGTGATCCACACAGGAACGAGGGTGCTCTTGGGGAAATTAGCCGTGCTCACCAAAGCCCATGGGACGGCGCATACCCATCAGTCGCTTCACACCTTGAGCGTCAAACCCGGCAGGAACTATACTAATGTTCGTTACAGCTTGGTCGTTATCACAAACAATCAATGTGTTTTTCGTGCAGATTCGTCCAGAATTTTCACTATTCGGCTTTATTGAGTAATTTCGCCCATGCATAGCCCTAACTCTTCCGATGAGAGCAGCGAACGCATCACCCATGAGGCCGCTCATTGGTGCATCCGCGTGCATGAGGCCGATTTCAGCCCTAAGGAACGCGCACGCTTCGAACAGTGGCTGGCGAGCGACCCGGCCCACCGACTGGAGTTCGAGGCGATGCAGGACATCTGGACGACCAGCGAAGCTATCTCCATACAACCTGAACTTCGCATGGGGAAGCCCCCTGTAGTTCCTCCGCGGAGCCATCGTCAGCCTTCCTTGCGGTACTACGCTAGGGCCGCCACCTTTGCCTTGCTGGCGCTGCCCGTCGCGGCGTTCCTTGGCTGGAAGCAAGGCTGGGTTCCCAACGACTACCAGCGCTACTCGACGGTTGCCGCCAGTGAGGAAGTCACCTTGGGTGATGGCTCGACTGTCGTCATGAATACCAACACGCGATTGACCTACCTGAATTATATCGACCGCCGCAGCGTCACCCTCGATGAAGGAGAGGCCTTCTTCAAGGTTCATCATGATGCCAGTCACCCCTTCGTGGTCAGTGCCGGCAGCGGCGAGGTGACTGTAACGGGCACCCAGTTCAATGTCTGGAAGTACGATGGGCAGGTCGTCGTGACCCTGACGGAAGGATCGGTCAAGGTAAATGGCGATAATCACTCCCAGGGGCAGGAGGTCCGCCTGACACCAGGCATGCAGGCCAGTTATGGTGGGACGCTGCGCAAGCCGCTGACACGTACTGTCGATACCGGGCAGGTCATGGCCTGGCAGGAAGGCAAGCTGATCATCGACGATCTGACGCTGAATCAGGCCCTGCCCATGATTAATCGCTACCTGGACAGCCCTGTCGTTCTAGGTGACAAATACGCTGGTGAGCTGCGTCTCGGCGGTATCTACAACACCCAGGATATCGCTGGCCTGGTGCAGGCGCTGCCGAGGGTTCTGCCAGTACAGCTCGCCCGCAACAAGGAAGGCAATACGGTCATTCGCTACAAGCGCAGTTACTCGCCGCTGGAAATCCGCTGAAGGGCGGTGCGACCATCTTGCCACTGCCTCTCCCCTGGTATGGATGCTAGAGTCCGCTCGTGCAGATACAAATATCCCGCCAGCCAGCGAACCTCTCCCTCTGATCCGAAGGTATTTCGTGTAGCACGGACGCGCCTGGACGCAGGTCGGTCGCGTGCAGAGGGTTCATCACCACCAGGTGGAACGCATGGGCTTCGACAAGCTGCTCCGTATGCATATGGAAGTATTCCGGTGTGCTCCAATACCCGGGAGCGCCCAGTGTATTCAGGCCGGGGCCGGCTGACATGAGTCGCTTGCAGGTTAGCCGGCACTCGAAGGGCCTCGCCTGGCTCGGCCTGTGCGCCATGCTGCTGATTTATACCGGCCCATTGCTGTCGCAGATGCAGCAGGCCGGGCATGCGGAGCATCATGCCGCAGCCGGGCATCACCACGCGGGCCACGGCCATCACACGCCTGAACGATACACGCTTGCCAGCGCGCTGGATGCCTGTGGCTATTGCACGTTACTGCTGAGCAGTCCGGCGCTCGGCTCCAGTCGTCCCTGCCTTCCGACCTGCCCCATCCATGGCAGGACACTGCCGCCGGCCCCGTACCGCATCATCAGC
>NZ_QJUO01000009.1 GCF_004327335.1 Stutzerimonas kirkiae
CCTCATGCTCTTGCAGGCGGGCCTCGACCTCGCCCAGTTCGATGCGGAAGCCGCGGATCTTTACCTGGTGGTCGATACGGCCGACGTATTCAATCACACCATCGGCACGGTAACGGGCCAGGTCGCCGGTACGGTAGAGTCGTCCACCACCTTGCCCTCTATCGTCGAACGGATCGGGAATAAAGCGCTCAGCGGTCAGCGCTGGCCGTTGGTGATAACCCCGAGCAAGTCCCACGCCGCCCAGGTAAAGCTCCCCGCCTACATGCTGACCAACAAGCGACAAGCTACCCGTCAAGATATGCGTCTTGAGGTTATCGATCGGTTGACCAATCGGCACACTGCTCTGGTCTTCTGGACGACACGTCCAATGTGTCACATCAATCGCAGCCTCGGTTGGACCGTACAGATTGAATAGCCCTACTTCTGGCAGTCGTGCCAAGGTTTGTTGAACAAGGTCCGCTGGCAGTGCTTCACCACTACACACTATGCGCTTGATGCTTGTACAACTCTCCACCTGCTCATTGGTCATGAAGGCTTGAAGCATCGAGGGCACGAAATGCAGTGTGGTCACCTTATGGCGATGAATAGTCTCGATCAGACGCGCTGGATCACGGTGGTCGCCAGGTTGTGCCACTGCCAATCGGGCCCCGGTTATCAGCGGCCAGAAAAACTCCCAGACCGATACATCGAAACTGAAAGGTGTTTTTTGCAGCACGGCATCGACTGCACCCAACTCATAGGCTTTTTGCATCCAGTTCAAGCGATTGACCAACCCCGCATGACTATTAGCCGCACCTTTGGGCCTTCCCGTCGAGCCTGATGTGTAGATCACATAGGCCAGGTTCTCTGGTTGCGTGAAATTGGCCGGATTGGCTTCGCTGTAGCCTTTCAGCCAATCATTCCCCTGGTCCAATTCCAGTCTTTGGACATGGCTTGGAACCGGCAATTGATTTTGCAGATGGCTCTGAGACAGCAGCAGTTGGATGCCGCTGTCCTCGATCATGTAGGCCAGCCGCTCCTGCGGATACTCCGGGTCCAGCGGCACATAGGCACCGCCTGCTTTCAGGATCGCCAGCAGCCCGATCACCATCTCCAAGCTGCGCTCCACCGCGATCCCCACCAGCACGTCCGGGCCTACGCCCAACTCTCTGAGTTTGTGGGCCAATTTGTTGGCTCGTTGGTTCAGTTGCCGGTAGCCCAACTCCTGGTTATCGAAGATCACCGCCACTGCATCCGGGGCTTTCTCGGCCTGGGCTTCGATCAGTTGATGAATGCGCTGGTCGCTCGGGTAGCTTGCCTCGGTACGGTTCCAGTCGTAGAGGATTTGCTGGTGCTCCTCCTGGCTCAGCAACGACAACTCTTCGATACGTTGAGTCGGTGTTTTAGCAATGCCTTCCAGCAAATTGAGCCAGTGCTGGGCTAGCCGCTCTATGGTTGGCTTATCGAACAATGCTGTCGCATAGTTCAGTGAAGCGCCTATACCTTCGCTATGCTCAAAAGTATCCAGTGTCAGGTCGAGCTGGGCGGTATGCTGTTCCCAAGACAGTCCTTCTACCGTCAATCCAGGCAAACGCCGGCTCTCCCCTCTTGCCTGACTTTGATGGTTGTACATCACTTGGAACAACGGGTTATGACTCAGACTACGTTCCGGGTGAAGCGCTTCGACCAGTTGCTCGAAGGGCAAGTCCTGATGGGCCTGGGCCGCCAATGATGTCTGCTGGACCTGCTTGAGCAGGTCGCTGAAGGTTGTATGCAGATCGAACTCAGCCTTGAGCACCTGGGTGTTGACGAAGAAGCCTATCAGCCCTTCTGTCTCCGCCCGGTTACGGTTGGCGATAGGTACACCAACGCGGATATCGTCCTGGCCCGAGTAACGGTGCAGCAAGGTCTGGAAGCTGGCCAACAGCAGCATGAACAGGGTCACTCCCTGTTGCTGGGCCAGTTGCTTGAGAGATTTGGCCAACGCCTCGTTCAGTTCGATGGCCAGCTTGGCGCCGGCATGGCTCCGGATCGCCGGGCGCGGTCGGTCGGTGGGTAGTTCAAGTACCGGCTGTTCTTCGCCCAGTTGCTCTTTCCAGTAGGCCAGTTGCCGCTCCTTCTCACCAGCCTCCATCCAACTACGTTGCCAGATGGCATAGTCTGCGTACTGGATTGGCAACTCCGGCAAGTGCACTTCCCTACCCTGGCTATGGCCTTCGTACAACTGGACCAGCTCATCGACCATGATGGGCATCGACCAGCCGTCGGAGACAATATGGTGCAGGGTCAGGATCAGGACATGGTCATACTCGGTCAGCCGCAACAGCTTGACACGCAAGAGCGGGCCGCGCGCCAGGTCGAAGGGACGCTGGGTTTCGGTTTCGACCATTTCCTTGAGCAGGGCCTCCTGATCGCTACCCGCTGCAACGGCAACCAACTCGGCTTCCAGTGGGAAGGCCGAGGCCGGATGAATGATCTGCAGCGCCTGTTCCCCATCCTGGCGGATGGTGGTGCGTAAGGTTTCGTGGCGAGCGCTCAGGGCCTCGAAGCTCGAACGCAGGGCTTCGATCTCCAGTTCGCCCTTGAGCCGCAATGCTGCTGGGATGTTGTAGGCGGCACTTTCCGGTTCCAGTTGCCAGAGGAACCACTGGCGTTGCTGGGCATAAGACAAGGGAACATGCTCAGTCTCATGCCGACTCGGCACTATGGGTAAGAGTTTGAAGCCCTGACCGGTTTCGGTCATTTTTTCGAGAATCTGTCGGCGCTGCCCCAATGGCAGGCCAAGGAAGCGTTTGGCGATACGTTCCGCTGTTGTCTTGTCCATCTCAAGCCTCTGCCATTTCGTTCATCAGTTTCTCGATATCGCTCAAGCCTGCCTCGCTTAGTACCAAACCGTAGTTCTTCAGGTTCATGGAGAAATCACTCAATGATGGGCTCTCAAAAATCAGTTGCAGGGGCAAGTCGATACCTAACTGTGCGTTGACCTGGGAGATAACTTGAACGGCCAGCAGGGAGTGGCCGCCCAGTTCGAAGAAGTTATCGGTCAGGCCGACTTTCTCGACCTTCAATACATCGGCCCAGATGCTTGCGACCTGCTGTTCCAGCTCACTTCGTGGAGCGACATATTTCTGTTGCAACTGGCTGGTATCCGGTTTCGGCAAAGCCTTTCGGTCCAGCTTGCCGTTAGGGGTCAGCGGCAGTGTTTCGAGGAATACCAGATGGGCCGGGACCATATAGTCCGGCAGGCTGACCTTGAGGTGTTCACGCAAGGTGCCGCGAAGTGCGGCCTGTCGCTCTGGATCGTCTGCCAGATCCGTATCTGTCACGAGATAGGCCGCCAGTTGCTTGCCGCTCGGCCCTTCGATATCGATCACTACCGCCTCGCGAATGGCTTCATGCTCTTGCAACCGGGTTTCGATCTCGCCCAGTTCGATGCGGAAGCCGCGGATCTTCACCTGATGGTCGATACGGCCGGCGTATTCGATTACACCATCGGCGCGGTAACGGGCCAGGTCGCCGGTGCGGTAGAGTCGTCCGCCACCTTGCTCGCTATTGTCGAACGGATCGGGAATAAAGCGCTCGGCGGTCAACGCTGGCCGTTGGTGATAACCCCGGGCAAGTCCCACGCCGCCCAAGTAAAGCTCCCCGCCTACATGCTGGCCGACAGGCGACAAGCTACCGGTCAAGATATGCGTCTTGAGGTTATCGATCGGTTGACCAATCGGAATACTGCTCTGGTCTTCTGGACGACAGGTCCAATGTGTCACATCGATCGCAGCCTCGGTTGGACCGTACAGATTGAATAGCCCTACTTCTGGCAGTCGTGCCAAGGTTTGTTGAACAAGGTCCGCTGGCAGTGCTTCACCACTACACACTATGCGCTTGATGCTTGTACAACTCTCCACCTGCTCATTGGTCATGAAGGCTTGAAGCATCGAGGGCACGAAATGCAGTGTGGTCACCTTATGGCGATGAATAGTCTCGATCAGACGCGCTGGGTCACGGTGGTCACCAGGTTGTGCCACTGCCAATCGGGCCCCAGTTATCAGCGGCCAGAAAAACTCCCAGACCGATACATCGAAACTGAAAGGCGTTTTTTGCAGAACGGTATCGACTGCACCCAACTCATATGCTTTTTGCATCCAGTTCAAGCGATTGACCAAACCCGCATGACTATTGGCCGCACCTTTGGGCCTTCCCGTCGAGCCTGATGTGTAGATCACGTAGGCCAGGTTCTCTGGTTGCGTAAAATTGGCCGGGGTGGCTTCGCTGTAGCCCTGCCAATCGTTACCCTGGTCCAAGTCCAGTCTTTGGACATGGCTTGGAACCGGCAACTGGTTTTGCAGATGGCCCTGAGACAGCAGCAGTTGGATGCCGCTGTCTTCGATCATGTAGGCCAGCCTCTCCCGCGGGTACTCAGGGTCCAGCGGCACATAGGCACCACCTGCCTTGAGGATCGCCAGCAGCCCCACCACCATTTCCAGGCTGCGCTCCATCGCGATACCCACCAGCACGTCCGGGCCAACACCCAGCGCTTGGAGTTTGTACGCCAGTTGATTCGCTTTTCTGTTCAGCTCCCGATAAGTCAGCTCCTGATCGCCAAATATCACGGCTACTGCATCCGGAGTCCTATCGGCCTGGATTTCGATCAACTGGTGGATGCACTGGTCGCTTGGATAGCTCGCCTCGGTACGGTTCCAGTCATGGATGATCTGTTGCTGTTCCTCTTTACTTAGCAGCGGCAGCTCTCCAAGGAGCTGCTGTGGTTGTTGCGTGAGGGCTTCGAACAGGTTGCCGAAGTGTTCGGCAATCTTTTGCACAGTCGCGGTGCTGAAGTGCTCATGATCGTAGCTGTAGTGGATCGACAGTTCGTTACCCAGGCCGATTGCCAGGGTCAGCGGGTAGTTGGTCTGTTCCTGGCTGGCTACCGCTCCGAACTTGAGTCCATCCGGCGCGCCTTGTTGCAGGGCGTCAGAGATCGGGTAGTTTTCGAACACCAGGATATTGTCGAACAGCGCTTCGCCGCCGAAACCGGCCCAGCGCTGGACCTCATACAGCGGCGTATGTTCATGTTCGCGCAAGGCAAGGTTCTGTGCCTGTACCTGTTCGAGCCATTGCGCCACGCTCTGCTCCGGTTTCGGGCTGGCGATGACCGGCAAGGTGTTGATAAACAGGCCCAGTTGCTGTTCCACGCCTTTCAGTTCGGCAGGGCGGCCTGCCACAGTGGCGCCAAAGGTCACGCCGTCCTGCCCGGTGTAGCGCTGCAGCAACAGCAACCAGGTAGCCTGGACCAGGGTGTTGACCGTTACCCGCTGCTGGCGGGCGAACTCGCTGAGTTGCCGGGTTTGTGATTGGCCCAGTACCTGATAGTGCTCACCGTAGCCTGTGCCGAGATCCGCCTTGTCCTGGCGAATGGCCTGGGCCAGGCGAGTGGGCTCCTGCAGTTCGCCGAACTGATTGCGCCAGAAAGCTTCGTCCTGTCCTTTGTCCTGTTTCTGCAACCATTCGATATAGTCGCGGTAGCGGCCTGCTTGGGGATTGGCCTGAACACCGGCATAAGCTTGCAGCACCTCGCCCAGCGACTGCGAGTTGCTCCAGCCGTCCATCAGGATGTGGTGGCTGGTGTAGACCAATTGGTGGCTGTTTTCGCCAGTACGAATTACCGCAAGACGCAACAACGGATCGTTCAGCAGGTCGAAGCCCTGCTGCCGGTCGGCTTCGGCCCAGGTGTCCAGGCTAGACTCCAGATCAGACTGGCTACGCCAGTCAAGACTGACGAAGGGTATTTCGACCTGCTTGCGGATCACTTGCAAGGGTTGTTCGAACTGGGTGATGAAGCTCGCCCGCAACGCGTCGTGACGGTTGACTACGGCCTGCCAGGCCTGCCGGAAGCGCTCGACATCCAGCCCTTCCACGTCCACGCGCATCTGGTTGATATAGTCGCCGTCACCTTGTGCGTACAACGTGTGGAACAGCATGCCCTGTTGCATTGGTGACAGCGGGTAGATGTCCTCGATGTCTTGAGCCGGGATCGGCAAGACCTCCAGTTGCGGTTGGCTCAAACCGGCCAAAGGAACGTCCGATGGTGTGAGGCCAAAGGTGTTCTTGGCCGCACAATGTGCGATCAGTGCCTCCAGCTCTTCGGCGTACTCTTGCGCCAGGCGCTGGATGGTCTCCTCCTTATACATCTCCTGGCTGAAACTCCAATCCAAACGCAGTTCGCCGCCATAGACCTGGCCATTGATCGACAGCCAGTTGCCCAAGGGGGTTTGCGCGCTTTGGCTGGCACCCGAGCTTTCAACCGCTGGTATCAGGAAGGCTGAAGTGTTTTCCCCCTCCCCAAAGCTCCCATCGAACTGGCCGAGGTAGTTGAAGGTGATCCGCGGTTCCGGTAGATCGGACAAAGCCCGCTTGGCAGTCTCGCCTCCCAGATAGCGAAGTGCGCCGAAGCCGATGCCCTTGTTCGGGACCGCCCGCAGTTGTTCCTTGATCGTCTTGATCGAGGTCGGCAGCTCCGCCTGCGGGCTCAATTTCACCGGGAACACGCTGGTGAACCAGCCCAGCGTACGACTCAGGTCAATATCCTCGAACAGGTCTTCGCGGCCATGGCCTTCCAACTGGATCAGTACGTCATCCTGCTGGGTCCAGCGCGCAATCACCCGAGCGAGGGCAGTCAATAGCAGATCGTTGACCTGGGTCCGGTAAGCAGCAGGGGCCTGTTGCAGCAGTTGCCGGGTATAGGCCTGGTCCAGATGGGTGTGGACGCTGGCCGCATAGAGGCCTTGTAGCGAACCCGCCGAATTGTCACAGGGCAGATCGGCATTCGCATCGGCCAGTTGATCTTTCCAGTAACCCAGCTCCTGCTGCAGCACTTCACTATTGGCATAGGTTTGCAGATGCTCGGCCCAAGCCTTGGTCGAACTGGTTTTGGCAGGCAGTTTGATTGCCTGAGCAGAAGTCAACTGGCCATAGGCTGTTTGCAGATCCTCCATCAGGATGCGCCAGGAAACGCCGTCCACCACCAGGTGATGTATTGCCAGCAGCAGCCGCTGGCTGCCGTCGGCCAGGCTCGCCAGCACTGCCCGTATCAGCGGACCATCCTGTAGGTTCAGACTGCCCTGGGCTTCTGTGCACAGGGCCTCCAACTGCGCTTCGTTCTGTACGCTCGACTGCCACAGAATCGGCTGTTGCTCACTAACAGGGCGGTAATGAGCGGTCCAGACCTGGTTGGCGTCCTGGATAAAACTCAGGCGCAGGGCATCGTGGTGAACGACCAGGGCCTGGATCGCCTGTTCGAGGTATTCGGCGTTCAGTGCTCTGCCCGGTTTGAGCAACAGCGCCTGATTCCAGTGGTGCCTCTGCGGAATATCTTCCTCGAAGAAAGATTGGTGGATCGGCAACAACAGCGCTTCGCCCGTCACAGGCCCTTGATCGATCCTCAGCCCACCCTCCTCGCCACGTTTCGCCACCGAGGCCAGCCCCTGAACCGTCTGGTGCTGGAACAGCTCTTTGGGTGTAAAACCAATCCCCATCTGCCGGGCCCGGCTGACCACCTGGATGGAGATAATGGAATCACCGCCCAGCTCGAAGAAGTTGTCGGTCAGGCCAACCCTCTCCACCTTCAGCACATCGGCCCAGATGGCGGCGATCCGTTGTTCCAGTTCGCTTTGCGGCGCCACATATTCCTGCTGCAGTTGGCTGGCATCAGGTTCCGGCAGGGCTTTGCGGTCCAGCTTGCCGTTGGGCGTCAGCGGCAGTTTGTCCAGGAACACCAGATGGGCCGGGACCATATAGTCCGGTAGGCTCTCCTTCAGATAATCGCGCAAGACAGTACGTAATGTGGCTTGCTGTTCTCGATCGTTTGACAGATCCGTATCGGTCACGAGATAGGCCGCCAACTGCTTGCCACTCGGCCCTTCGATATCGATCACCACGGACTCGCGAACAGCTTCATGGTCTTGCAGGCGTGCCTCGATCTCCCCCAACTCAATGCGGAAGCCACGGATCTTCACTTGGTAATCGATGCGCCCCAGATAATCGACTATGCCATCCGCTCGAGTCCGGGTCAGATCCCCACTGCGGTATACACGCTCCCCATCACCAAAGGGATCGGGGACAAACCGCTCTGCCGTAAATCCTGGGCGATCCAGATAGCCACGGGCTACTCCGTGCCCCCCCAGATACAGCTCGCCGGTGAACCCAGCAGGCAGAAGACTGAGATCACTACCCAATACATAGCCACGGCGGCGCCCTACCAACCTACCGATCGGCGCATAGGCCGCGCCGCAGTGTTCGCTCTTACCCGCCTTCCACAACAGTGGCGTCACCACGGTTTCGGTCGGCCCATAGCCATTGACAATATAGTCGGGACGTAGCGCCTTGCGAGCCAGCTCATAACTTGCCTGTGGCACCGCATCGCCACCAAAGCAGTAAATACGGGTGGTCGGTGGATTACCCTCGCGAGCGGCATGTTCGGCCAGTTGCTGCAGGTACACTGGCGGGAATATACCTATCGTCACATTATGCTGGTGCATCTGGGCATAGGTGTACTCGGGCAGCCACAGGCTATCGTCACGGATCAGTACCCGGGCTCCCTTGGCCAGGGCCGGCATCCAGCCTTCGTGAGAACCGTCGAAGGCGAACGACATAAAGTGCAGTTCGCAATCGGCAGGACCGGTTTCATACAGATCGGCAATGGCCTGGATATGGGCGACCAGAGGACCGTGGGAAACAGCCACCCCCTTGGGCTGACCAGTGGAGCCAGAGGTATAGATCACATAGGCCAGGTTGTCTTCGGCAATGGCAACAACAGGAGCACTGTTCGGGTAACCGCTCCAGGCATCGCCCTTATCCACCAATACGGCGGCCAAACCTTGCGGAATCGCCAGGACATCCAGCAAGTCGCTCTGGGTCAGCACCAGGGTAGCCTTACAATCCTCCATCATGTACAGCAGCCGCTCCCGAGGATGGGCCACATCCAGTGGCACATAGGCACCACCCGCTTTCAGCACGGCAAGGAAGGCCACCATGATTTCCGCCGAACGGCGCATGGCGATGGCCACGCGCACTTCCGGCCCGACACCCATCTCGATCAGCTTGTGGGCCAGACGGTTGGCTTGGGCATCCAGCTCGCGATAGGTCAGCGGCTGATCGTTGAAGATCACCGCAACGGCATTCGGCGCCTGACGTACCTGGTCCTCGATCAACTGGTGGACGTAGCGGTTGCCTGGGTAGCCGGCATGGGTATTGTCCCATTGCTCCAGGATGGCACGCCGCTCGACCTCTGCCAGCATCGGTAATTCGGCAATGCGCTGACTTGGAGTTTTTACGATGCCTTGCAACAGGTTGAGCCAGTGCCGGGCCAGACGGGCAATTGTCTGCTCATCGAACAACGCCGTTGCATAGTTCAGCGAGGCACCAATGCCTGCCTCATGTTCGAAAGTATCCAGTGTCAGGTCGAAGTGGCTCGTGTGGCTGCTCCACTCCAGGCTTGCCAGTTTCAGACCTGGTAATACTCGGCTCCCTCCTTTCACCTGGGCCTGGTGGTTGTACATCACCTGGAACAGCGGGCTATGGCTCAGGCTGCGCTCCGGCTGCAAGGCTTCCACCAGTTGTTCGAACGGCAGGTCCTGATGGGCCTGGGCTTCCAACGCAGTGCGCTTCACTTGCCGCAGCAGTTCGCTGAAGCTCATCTGCAGTTCGAACTCTGCCTTGAGCACCTGGGTGTTGACGAAGAAGCCAATCAACCGCTCCGTCTCCACACAGTTGCGATTGGCGATCGGTACACCAACACGGATGTCGTTCTGGCCTGAATAACGGTGCAGCAAGGCCTGGAAGCTGGCCAACAGCAGCATGAACAGGGTGACGCCCTGCTGCTGGGCCAACTGCTTGAGCGATTGTGCGAGTTCGTTGTTCAGCTCAATGCTCAGGCCAGCGCCTTCCTGACTTAGGATTGCCGGACGTGTGCGGTCGGTGGGCAATTCCAACACCGGTTGCTCGTCACCCAACTGGGCCTTCCAGTAGGCCAGTTGCCGTTCCTGTTCGCCGGCTTCCATCCAACTACGCTGCCAGATGGCGTAGTCGGCGTACTGGATCGGCAGTTCTGGCAGTTCCACCTCCCGGCCTTGGCTGTAGCCTTCGTAGAAGCGGACCAGCTCATCGACCATGATCGGGCTGGACCAACCGTCCGAGACGATATGGTGCAGGGTGAGGATCAGCATATGCTCGTCCTCACTCAGGCGCAGCAGCTTCACCCGCAGTAGCGGCCCAGGCTCCAGATCGAATGGCCTGTCCACCTCGGCTTCCACCTTGGTGCGGATCAGAACTTCGTCCGCAGCCTCCAGCCGTTCCTGGGCCAGGGTGAAGGCCATCCGGGGATGGACGACCTGGATGGCTTGCTCCCCCTCCTGGCGGAAGGTGGTGCGCAGGCTTTCATGGCGTTGGATCAAGGATTCGAAGCTGCGCTGCAGCGCCTCGATGTCCAGGGCGCCTTTCAGGCTCACGACCGTGGGGAGATGGTAGGCAGAACTCTCCGGCTCCAGTTGCCAGAGGAACCACTGGCGCTGTTGTGCGTAGGACAGGACCAGGGGTTGGCTGCGATCCATCCGCACAAGGGCCGGTACCTGCACTGCCTTGCCTTGCCCGACCTGGCGGGCGAAGTCGGCAAGATCCCGGGTTTCGAACAGGGTGCGCAGTGGCAACTCGATGTCCAGTGCCTGGCGCAGCCGGGAGATGACCTGGGTGGCCAGCAGCGAGTGACCGCCCAGTTCGAAGAAGTTGTCGCTCAGACCAACCTGCTCGACCTTCAACACTTCCGCCCAGATGGAGGCGATGCGTTGCTCCAGCTCGCTTCGGGGCGCCACATACTCCTGCTGCAACTGGCTGGCATCGGGTTTCGGCAGGGCCTTGCGGTCCAGCTTGCCGTTAGGCGTCAGCGGCATCGCTTCGAGGAACACCAGATGAGCCGGAACCATATAGTCCGGCAGGCTTTCCTTCAGATAATCACGCAAGGTGCTGCGCAGTGTGGCTTGCCAATCTGGATCGTTTGACAGATCCGTATCGGTCACGAGATAGGCAGCCAGTTGCTTGCCGATCGCCTCTTCGATATCGATCACTACCGCTTCGCGTACGGCTTCATGGGCCTGTAGCTGCGCTTCGATTTCGCCCAGTTCGATGCGGAAGCCACGAATCTTCACCTGGTGGTCGATACGGCCAGCGTATTCGATGACACCACCTGTACGGTAACGAGTCAGGTCGCCGGTGCGGTAGAGTCGTCCACCACCTTGCTCGCTGCTATCGAATGGATCGGGGATAAAGCGCTCGGCCGTCAGCGCGGGGCGCTCATGATAACCACGGCCCAGCCCCTCTCCACCCAGATGCAGTTCACCACTCACACTCAGCGGCAGCGGACTCAGTCCCTCATCGAGTACATAGGCGCAGCGTCGACCGACCGGCCGGCCAATCGGTGCATAGCCGTCAAACACCTCGGAATCCGCTTCCCATAGCATTGGCGTGACCACGGCTTCCGTGGGACCGTATGCATTGAAGAGATGGGGCGCCCGGATGGCGCCAGTCAATACGCCCTGCCCCCAGGCCTCACCGCCCAGGATGCACAAGCGGACATCAATGATCTGCGCCCTGTCCTGGCTTTCGACAACATGGACCAGGTAAGCGGGTGGAACGTTGAGGATGGAAACCCCATGCTCCTGGATACGCTCCACCAACTGCTTGGCCGACCATTGTTTCACCTCACCCATGACCAGTCGCAGACCAAAGGCCAAGGACATGAAGATCTGTTCGGCGGCGGCATCGAAACTGATCGAGGCGAATTGCAGCATGCAGTCCTTGCCGGTGATGCCGTAACGTTGTGCAGCGGCCTGGCAATGCATGGCGAAGGCCCCGTGGGGGATGGTCACGCCCTTGGGTTTGCCCGTAGAACCGGAGGTAAAGATCACATAGGCGGCGCTGTCGCACGTCGACTGCCGGGCAGGATCATCCTCACCGTATCCTTCGAGCCAGTCGGCTGCCTGGTCCAGGCCCAGGCAGCGAACGCTTTCCGGGACGGGCAAATGTTCCCGCAGATGCTCTTGGATCAGCAGCAGCCCTATGCCGCTGTCCTCGATCATGTAGGCCAGCCGTTCCCGCGGATACTCAGGGTCCAGCGGCACATAGGCGCCACCGGCCTTGAGGATCGCCAGCAGCCCAATCACCATTTCCGGGCTACGCTCCACGGCGATACCCACCAACACGTCCGTACATACGCCCAGTTCGATCAGCTTGTACGCCAGGCGGTTGGCCTTTTTGTCGAGCTGCTCATATGTGAGTTGCAGATCCTCGAAGACTACCGCCACCGCTTGTGGAGTCCTGCGTACCTGATCTTCGATCAGTTCGTGGATGCAGCGGTCGCTCGGATAATCTGCCTGCGTACGGTTCCACTCATGGACGATCCGCTGGTACTCCTGTTCGTCCAGCAGGCGCAGTTCGCCAAGAGCCTGTTGTGGCTGCTGTGTGATGGCATCGAGCAACTTGCCGAAGTGCTGACCCAGTCGCGCCACACTTTCGGCGCTGAAGTGTTCCCTGTCATAGCTGTAGTGGATCGACAGCTCTTCACCCAGTCCTATGCCCAAGGTCAACGGGTAGTTGGTCTGTTCATGGTTGACTACCGCGCTGAAGCTGAGCCCATCTGGCGCGCCTTGTTGCAAGGCTTCAGAGATCGGGTAGTTCTCGAATACCAGGATGTTGTCGAACAGGCTTTCGCCACCAAAACCGGCCCAGCGCTGGATTTCATACAAGGGCGTGTGTTCGTGTTCGCGCAGAGCCAGGTTCTGGGCCTGTACCTGCTCGATCCACTGCGCGACGCTCTGCTCCTGTTTCGGACTGGCGATCACGGACAGGGTATTGATGAACAGGCCCAGTTGCTGTTCCACGCCTTGCAGTTCACCAGGGCGGCCCGCCACAGTGGCGCCGAAGGTCACGCTGTCCTGGCCGGTGTAGCGTTGCAGCAACAAGAGCCAGGCCGCTTGTACCAGGGTGTTGACCGTAACCCGCTGCTGGCGGGCGAAATCGATGAGTCGTTGGGTTTGCTGTTGGTCCAGCACCTGGTAGTGGTCGCCGTAACCCGTGCCGAGGTCCACCTTGTCCTGGCGGATGGCCTGGGCCAACCGGGTTGGCCCATCCAGGTCCTTGAGCTGTTCCTTCCAGAACGCTTCGCTGCTCGCCTTGTCCTGCTTCTGCAACCAGTCGATGTAGTCGCGATAGCGGCTGGGCTGACGGGTACCTGGCTGGCCCGCATAAACCTGCAGCACCTCACCCAGCAGTTGCGAGCTGCTC
Source organism: Stutzerimonas kirkiae (assembly GCF_004327335.1). Taxonomy (GTDB): domain Bacteria; phylum Pseudomonadota; class Gammaproteobacteria; order Pseudomonadales; family Pseudomonadaceae; genus Stutzerimonas; species Stutzerimonas kirkiae. The sequence continues at coordinate 13,309 of NZ_QJUO01000009.1, forward strand.
CAGCCGTCCATCAGGATATGGTGGCTGGTATAGATCAGGTGATGGCTGTTCTCACCAGTACGGATTACCGCAAGACGCAGCAAGGGATCGTTCAGCAGGTCGAAGCCCTGTTGCCGGTCGGCCTCGGCCCAGGTGTCCAGGCTCTGCTGGATATCCAGTTGGGCGGACCAGTCCAGGCTGGCGAAGGGTATCTCCACCTGCCGGCGAATGACCTGCAGTGGCTGCTCGAACTGGGTGACGAAGCGCGCCCGCAACACGTCGTGACGGTCGACCACGGACTGCCAAGCCTGCCGGAAGCGCTCAACGTCCAGGCCGTCCACGTCCACGCGCATCTGGTTGATATAGTCGCCGCCGCCCTGTGCGTACAGCGTGTGGAACAGCATGCCCTGCTGCATCGGTGACAGCGGGTAGATATCCTCGATGTCGCGGGCCGAGATCGGCAAGGCGTCCAGTTGCGCCTGATCCAGACCGGCCAGCGGGAAGTCCGAGGGCGTCAGGCCGGCACTGCCTTGCGCCGTGCAGTGCTCGATCAGGGCCTTCAGTTCTTCGGTGTACTCATCCGCCAGGCGCTGGACCGTTTCCTCGTCGAACACCTCCCGGCTGAAGGTCCAGCCCAGGCTCAGCTCGCCACCATAGACCTGGCCATTGATGCTGAGCAATCCGTCCAGCGGTGCCTCTCCACTCTGGCTACGACCGCCACTCTCGTCGGCCGGCATGAACAGGCCGGCCCTGACATCGAAGCTCTGGTCGAACTGGCCCAGATAGTTGAAGACGATTTCGCCACGGGGTAAACGCTGAAGGGCCTGCCGCACAGTCTCCTTGCCAAGGTGACGCAACAGGCCGTAGCCGAGGCCCTTGTTCGGCACTGCGCGCAGTTGCTCCTTGACCGTCTTGAGCGAACTTGCTTCGTCTCTGGCAAGGGCCAGCCTGAGCGGATACATGCTGGTGAACCAGCCCAGGGTCCGGGTGGTATCGAGGCCTTCGAACAGGTCTTCGCGGCCATGCCCCTCCAGCCGGATCAATGCGGATGGCTGTCCGGTCCAATGGCAGATGACTCGCGCCAATGCCGTCAGCAGCAGGTCGTTGACCTGGGTGCGATAGGCTGCAGGAGCATCCTGCAGGAGCCGGCGGGTCCAATCGCGATCCAGATGGCTGCTGACAGCGACAGCGTGCCTGTACTGCCGGCCACCATCAGGGTGATCGCAGGGTAAATCGTCGCTGCAATCCTGTAGTTGGTTCTGCCAGTACGCCAGTTCCTGTTCGAGCATGGGGCTGGCCGCAAGGGCAATTAGATGCTCTGCCCAGGTTTGTAGCGAACTGGTCTTGCTCGGCAGTTCAGGCCCCCGCCCCTGCGACAGTTGCTGGTAGGCCGTTTGCAAGTCTTCCAGCACTATTCGCCAGGATATGCCGTCCACCACCAGGTGATGGATCACCAGCAACAAACGCTGCTGGCCCTTCGGCAGGTTCACCAGCAGCGCCCGCAGCAGTGGCCCCTGTTCGAGACTCAGGCTGGCCTGCGCCTCGTTGCACAGCACTTCCAGCCCACCAATATCCGACAGGTCCCTCTGCCACAACAGTTCGCCGTCACTCTTGCCTTCGAAGCGGGCCGTCCAGTTCCTCTCTTTCTCGGTGAATCGCAGGCGCAAGGCGTCGTGATGCTCGACCAGAACATTCAACGCGGCCCCCAGACGCTCTGGGACCAACCGCTCGGCAGGTTTGAGCAGGACGGACTGGTTCCAATGGTAGCGCTCGGGAACCTCCACCTCGAAAAAGGACCGTTGAATAGGGGTCAGTGACATTTCGCCCGTCACCGGCCCCTGGTCGATCTGCTGGCCGACGAACATGCGGGCCACCACAGCCAGTTCCAGTACGGTCTGACGCTGGAACAGGTCCTTGGCGGTGAAGCTGATGCCTGCTTGCCGGGCGCGGCTGACCACCTGGATGGAGATGATCGAGTCCCCGCCGAGTTCGAAGAAGTTGTCGGTCAGACCGACCTGCTCGACCTTCAGTACCTCGGCCCATATGGCTGCGATGCTTTGTTGCAATTCGCTGCGCGGGGCCACGTACTTTTGTTGCAGCAGGCTGATATCCGGCATGGGCAAAGCCTTGCGATCCAGCTTGCCGTTGGGTGTCAGCGGCATCTCTCTGAGGAACAGCAGATATGCAGGAACCATGTAGTCCGGCAGGCTGGCCTTAAGTTGCTCCTTGATGCGGTCGCGCAGAGTGGACTGGGCGTCGAGGTCCTCGAGCACCTCGCCTGCGCTCGGAACGATATGGCCTACCAATTGCTGGCCACCAAGAGCTTCCTGGGCCAGAACCACGGCCTCGAGGACAGCCTCCTGTTCGAGCAGCCGTGCCTCGACCTCGCCCAGCTCGATACGGAAGCCCCGAACCTTTACCTGATGGTCGATACGACCCGCATACTCGATCACACCGTCAGCCCGGTAACGGGCCAGGTCGCCGGTGCGGTACAACCGGCCACCACCTTTTTCGCTGCCATCGTATGGGTTTGGAAGGAATTTCTCGGCGGTCAGGGCCGGACGCCCCAGATAGCCACGCGCCAGGCCCGCGCCAGCCAGGCACAGCTCAGCCACACAACCGATGGCAACCGGTAGCCCTGAGCCATCCAGCAGGTAGGCCGTGCCGTTGGAGATAGGCCGACCAATATTGGCCCGGCCATTTTCGACCCTCAAAGTGCAAGTGGAATAGGTGGTGTCCTCGGAAGGACCATACAGGTCGTAGACCTGCTGGACATGCCCCGCCCGGTACAGTTCGTCAACCAGGGATTGCTTCAGGGCCTCGCCGGCCAGGTTGATGGTGCGAACGGTATCGGGTAACTGGCCGGCCTCGCACAATGCCTGGATCACCGAAGGTACGGTGTTGACCAGACGTACCCGCTCCTTCGCCACCAGCAGAGGCAACTCCAGCGCATTGCTGGCCAGCACCACATAACCCCCAGCCGACAAGGTGACGAAAAGCTCCCAGACCGACAGGTCGAAACAAATGGACGTGGAGGCCAGAACCCCTTGCAACTCCTCCCGGCTGTAGAGCATCCGGGCCCAGCCGATCAGGGCAGCGGCGTTGCGATGCTCGATCAGAACGCCTTTCGGCCTGCCGGTGGAGCCGGAGGTGTAGATGCTGTAGGCCAGGTTTTCCGGGCTTGCCAGGCAGACCGGATTGTCAGAGGGATAACCCTCCAGAGACAGTTGGTCGAGCATCAGGGTGCTTGCCCGGGTCTCCAGGGGCAATCTCGCCTGCAGCGCCGACTGGGACAACAGCAGGATAGCTCCGCTGTCTTCCAGCATGTAGTTCAACCGCTCCTGCGGATACTCTGGATCCAGCGGCACGTAGGCGCCGCCGGCCTTGAGGATGGCCAGCAACCCCACCACCATTTCTGGGCTGCGCTCAACCGCGATGCCCACCAGCACGTCCGGACCTACACCCAGTTCTCCGAGCTTGTGGGCCAACTGGTTGGAGCGTTGGTTCAATTGTTGGTAAGTCAGCTCCTGGTCACCAAAGATTACCGCCACTGAGTGTGGTGTTTTCTCGGATTGGGCCTCGATCAGTTGGTGGATGCATCGGTCGCTTGGGTAGCTGGCTCGCGTACTGTTCCAGCCATGAACGGTGCGTTGGTATTCCTCCTCACTCAGCAGCGGCAATTCCGAAATCCGCTGTTGTGGATTCTGAATAATTGCGCTCAGCAGATTTTTCCAATGCGCCGCCAACCGCTCGACAGTGTCGTGTTCGAATAAATCCGTCGCATAGGTCAAGGCAGCTCGCAGACCGTCCTCGCTCTCGAAGGTATCCAAGGTCAGGTCGAACTGCGCCGCGTGCCTGTCCCATACCAGGCTTTCTACTTTCAGACCGGGCAGGGTGTGGCCCTCGCCCCTAACTTGAGCCTGATGATTGAACATCACCTGGAACAGCGGACTGTGGCTCAGGCTGCGTTGCGGCTGCAGCGCTTCGACCAGTTTTTCGAAAGGCAGATCCTGATGCGCCTGGGCCTCCAATGCGGTGTGCTTAACTTGCTGAAGCAGTTCTCTAAAAGTAGTTCCCAGATCGAACTCGGCTTTCAACACCTGGGTATTGACGAAGAAACCGATCAGCCGCTCTGTTTCAGCACGGGTCCGGTTGGCAATCGGCACACCAACCCGAATATCGCACTGCCCCGAATAACGGTGCAGCAGGGTCTGGAAACTGGCCAGCAGTAGCATGAACAAGGTCACGCCTTGCTGCTGGGCCAATTGCCTGAGGGAACAGACCTGATCACTGTCCAGGCCAATGTTCAAGCTAGAGCCGGAATAACTTTGCATGGCGGGACGAGGATGATCGGTGGGCAGTTCCAGCACCGGCTGCTCATCGCCCAGTTGTGCCTTCCAGTAAGCCAATTGCCGCTCCTGTTCCCCGGCCGCCATCCACTGACGTTGCCAGATCGCATAATCGGCATACTGAGCGGGCAACTCGGGCAACTTCACTTCCCGCCCAGTGCTGTAGCCCTCATAAAGTTGGACCAGCTCGTCCACCATCACCGGCATCGACCAGCCATCGGAGACGATATGGTGCAGGGTCAGAAGCAACACATGATCGTTCTCGGCCAGGCGCAGTAGCCTCACTCGCAGCAGTGGTCCTTGGACAAGATCGAAGGGCTGGTTCGCTTCGGCCTCTACCCAGACCAGAATGTTTTCCTCTGAGGCCTGCGACACCGTCTCCACTTCCAGAGCAAAGGCAATGGATGGATGGATGATCTGAATCGCTTGATCGCCCTCCTGGCGGAAGGTTGTGCGCAGCGTTTCATGGCGGACAATCAGGGATTCAAACCCATGATGCAGAGCCTCGATATCCAGAGTCCCTTTCAAGCGCAACGCCGCAGGAATGTTGTAAGCCGCGCCCTGTGGCTCCAGTTGCCAAAGAAACCACTGGCGTTGCTGGGCATACGAAAGCGCCAAAGGCTGAGAGCGATCGGCCTTCTCGAAAGCCGATCGCTTGCTGCGCTTATTTTTTCCTGCCTGCGCTACAAAACCAGACAGATCCACAGCCTCGAATAGGCTGCGCAGCGGCAACTCGATATCGAGAGTCTGGCGAATCCGGGATATGACCCGGGTTGCCAGCAACGAATGCCCGCCGAGCGCGAAGAAATTATCGGACAGGCCCACCCGTTCGATCCCAAGTACATCCGCCCAGATATCTGCGATATGTTGTTCCAGCTCGCTATGCGGCGCCACATAAGCTTTTTGCAGCAAGTTGGTATCGGGTTTGGGTAACGCCTTGCGATCCAGCTTGCCATTGGGAGTCAACGGCAAGGCATCAAGAAACAGCAAATGCGTTGGAACCATATAATCCGGTAGCACTGCTTTCAGGTGTTCACGCAGAGTGATGAGCAGGATGTTCTGCTGATCCGGTTCTGCCGACTGCCCCGTAGCGAGCACCAAATAAGCGGCCAACTGCTTGCCACCAGGACCGTCGATATCGATCACCACCGCCTCGCGAACGGCCGCATGCTCCTGCAGCTTGGCTTCGATCTCACCCAGCTCAATACGGAAGCCACGAACCTTCACCTGGTGATCGATACGGCCGACGTATTCGATCACCCCATCGGGGCGGTAGCGGGCCAAGTCGCCGGTGCGGTACAGCCGGCCTCCACCCTGTTCGCTTTCGTCGAATGGATTGGGTAGAAATTTCTCGGCGGTTAGCGCTGGCCGTCTCAGATAACCACGGGTCAGCCCGGCACCGCTTAAACATAGTTCTCCAGCACTGCCAATAGGAACCGGATGTACAGATTCATCTATCAGGTAGACAGCACTGTTTGAAATGGGCCGGCCGATATTGGCTTGGCCATCCTTCTCTCTCAGCGTGTAGGTGGAATAAGTAGTGTCTTCAGACGGGCCGTATAAATCATAGACTTTCTGGACATGAGCAGACCGGTATAGATCATCGACCAGAGATTGCTTCAGGGGTTCGCCGGCCAGATTTATAGTGTGTACAGTTTCAGGCAGTTGGCCAGTTTCGTATAGCGCCTTGATCGCCGAGGGCACGGTATTGATCAAATGCACACGCTCTTTCGCAGCAAGTAACGGTAACTCCAGTGCATTATTAGCCAGAACCACATAGCCACCCGCCGCCAGAGTGACAAACAGCTCCCATACCGATAAATCAAAGCAAATTGACGTAGAGGCCAGCACCCCCTGAAAGCTTTCTCGACTGTAGACCGTATGAGCCCAGCCTATCAGAGCAGCGACGTTACGGTGTTCAATAAGAACACCTTTCGGTCTACCCGTTGAGCCCGATGTATAAATGCTATAGGCCAAGCCCTCTGGGGTCACCGTGGCGGCTGTGTTCTCGGATGAATAAGACTCCAACTTCAATTGATCCAACAACAAGATATCGGCTGAGGTATCTTGGGGTAGACGCGGTAACAAGGATGATTGGGAAAGTAGCAAGAGTGCTTGGCTATCCTCCAGCATGTAGGCCAAGCGTTGCTGCGGATACTCCGGGTCCAGAGGCACATATGCACCACCAGTCTTGAGGATGGCCAACAGACCAATCACTATCTCCAGACTGCGCTCCACCGCAATCCCCACCAGTACCTCCGGGCCTACCCCCAACTCGCGCAGCTTGCGCGCCAACTGGTTGGCACGTTGGTTCAACTGCCGGTAGGTCAGTTCCTGATCACCGAATAACACTGCAATCGAATCCGGGGTTTTCGCGGCCTGCTCCTCGATCAACGCATGTATACATTGATCTCTCGGATAATTGGCTTCGATGCGGTTCCAGTGGTAGACGATTTGCCGATGCTCCTCCCAGCTCAGCAGTGGCAGTTCACTGATACTCCGCTGCGGATACTGAACGATACCTTCCAGCAGGTTGCGCCAATGCCCGGCCATGCGCTCGATAGTTGGCTCGTCGAATAGATCCGTTGCATACCCAAACGCAGCGTACAAATGATCGCCCTGCTCATAGGTATCCAATGTCAGGTCGAACTGAGCGATACGGCTTTCGCGCTGCAACGCTGCCAGAGTCAGGCTGGATTGTCCCTTGATCACGCTGGTATCAGCTACGTGGGACTGGTGATTGAACAACACCTGGAACAATGGGCTGTGGCTCAGGCTGCGATCCAGATCCAGCGCCTCGACCAGCCGCTCGAATGGCAGGTCCTGGTGTGCCTGGGCACCCAAGGCGGTTTCCTTCACACGCTGCAGCAACTCGCGCACATCGATCAATGGATCGATCTCGGTGTGCAGCACCTGGGTGTTGATAAAGCAGCCGATCAGGCCTTCCACTTCGGCGCGGTTGCGGTTGGCCACCGGGACGCCGACGCGGATTGCGCTCTGGCCGCTGTAGCGGTACAGCAGCACCTTGAATGCGGCCAACAGCACCATGAACAGGGTGACGCCCTGCTCCCTGGCGAAAATGCGAAGGCACTCAGCCAGTACCGGCTCGACCTCGAACTCATGGCGTGCGCCCCGGTAGCTCGGGGTCAGCGGACGAGGGTGATCGGTAGGCAACTCCAGCGGTACGTGCTCGCCGCCCAGCTTGTCACGCCAGTAGACCAGTTGCCGATCCTGCTCGCCCGCTTCCAGCCAGCTGCGTTGCCATAAAGCATAGTCGCGGTACTGGATCGGCAAGTGCTGCAGAGCGGCTTCAGTAGCACTGCTGGCGGCATCGTAGAACTGGATGAATTCGTCGATCAACACATTGTAGGACCAGCCATCGGCGACGATATGGTGCAATGTCAGCAACAGAACATGCTCCTGAGCGGCCAGTTTCAGCAAGTGCACACGCAGCAGTGGGCCACGGGTCAGGTCAAAAGGCGCCAGGGCCTCGTCATCTGCGAGTATGCGGACCTGATCTTCGCGCTCACTAGCTTCGACGGCACTCAGGTCATGCTGAGCGATGGCCACCGCGAACGGCTCGACAATATGCTGACGGGCAAGGCCATCCTGTTCACTGAACCGGCTACGCAAGGTTTCATGCCGGGCCACCAGACCATCGAAGGCATGCTGCAAGGCAGCTCGGTCCAGCTCGCCCTTCAGACGCACGGCCATAGGCAGGTTGTAAGCGGCACTCTGCGGATCGAGTTGCCAGAGGAACCACATGCGTTGTTGGGCATAGGAGAGCCCATCGCGCTCCTCACAAGCCACATTGGCGGGTATCGGGAACAGCGAAAAGTCGACGCCTTCCTCACACAGGCCCTCCAGGAAAAGACGACGTTTCTCCGAGGGCAACTCAATGAAACGGCGGGCGAGTTTCTGTGCGTTTTCGGCGTTCATGTATTCGTTCCTTGCTGATCGGCGCATGGCCCTGGAGCCTGTCGTATCAGCAAGAACGAAATTCATGCGGTGTTATTTAGACGTCTCAGCCACTTCCGCAGCAAGCATTTCTCTTTGCGAAAAAACAGTCGCGGCACAAATACAGGCACAAAGGAAAACCCTACAAAAACGTGCTGATTGCCACAGCCCCTGGCCGAGCAATCAGCGTGATATCCAGGGACTCAGACGGAATGCTTCTGGTGAAAATGCGTACCCCAGACCTTTCGCTCTACGGAACCCAGATTGCATTCAGCAGAGAGGAAACGCTCGATAAATTCAAGCCCAGCCAGGCAATCGGCTTGCTGTCGGAAATGGACTTGCATGCGTTTAGCTGCAGCACTGTATTGCTCTCCTTGTACCTCTTTCAATAAATCCAGAACCATTGCCGAAGTGACCTTGGTAAAATCTCCGCGTACCCCCATACCGTGGTGGACCAACCGTGCCGCATTGCCCAAACCGTCGTTACAGTACGGAAAAGCAATAACTGGCACACCGAAATAGCACGCCTCTCGAGTAGAACTGAACCCGGCATGGGTGATGAATATATCCGCCCGCTCCAACACTTCCAATTGGGGAACCTTTTTGACCAGGCGGATTCTTTCGGGCAGTTCCCCAAAACTCTCAATATCGGCGACATTACCAACCTGGACGATAGCCTGCAGATTTTCATGCTGTCGCAATGCCTCAATCACGGATACGAAAAGACCGCGGCCATTCCGGAACCATTCACTGTAAGTTCCCAGGGAGCAATAAACCAACGGCTTGCTCCGATCGAGATCACTCCAGTCGAATTCACCATCGCTGCGGGCTGTATCCACACAAGCACCGATATACGTCCGGTCATTGGACGCGACGAGTTGGGGAAAATCCAACTCCCTGGGAGCCACTACCAGTTCAGGCACGATCAGACGCGGCCCATATTCACCCCAGCGCAGGATCCCGCCCAACTGGCGTATCCGCTTAACGCCACTGGCTTGTGGCGGTAATGCATAAAATAGGGGAAATAACTTTTCATACATGAACAGATTGAAACGCGCCTTCAGGATGCAACGGCTCCAGGCGAACAGGTTGCGCAGGCGCACTTGCCAGCGCTCAGGATCTCCAGCGGGGATATCGGAAAATACCGGAGGCACCTGAAGGTTGAAGTAAGCCGCCAGGGTCGTACTAAAGGAAATCATGGGGACACCACTGCGCAGAGGCAGCTCGGCATAAGGCCAGATCAGAGGATCGAAGAGCACTAGTGCCGGATCGATCTCCGCAAATCTGGCCACACTGCGCTCCAGCAGAGCGCGCAATTCTCGTCGGTAGTAGCGAATGACCTTGCGGGTACGCCGCCAACGGCCAATAGCTCCAGGCTCAGGCTGCCCCTCCGGTGTTTTGATGAACTCCGGTTCAGGGACTTCTAGGCGTTCATAGTCGAACCCCTGAGCCTGCACATGTTCCTCGAAACGCTCCGGTCCACCATAAAGAATTCTATATCCCTGCTCCCGCAGACGGCGTGCCAGGGTGAAACTGGCGTTGTAGGCACTCGTTTCAGGCAGCAGCATAAAGAGGATCAGTGGGTTGTTCTGGCTCATGCGACGCTCCTAGGGATGTCCTGGACCAGAAACGAAAATCACTGATCAGTCTTTAGACAGATGGGGGAAAAAGCGCAATGTCACTATGTGATAGAGAGCGATCATCAGAGAAAACCCCACAAATCTTTCCGGTTTCATACATTCAGCAGTTAAATCACTAGAGCTATCATTCCGTATACGGCCGTAGCCGAGGGCAGAATGGCTTCTTGCAGCATTCCCTGAATACCCAGGCTAAATCCCGCAGCCTCCCCTGCGTATTCAAAATGTCATCCACCCTGACCACGGCAGGTTTTTCCATGGCATTCACGACTTCGCTCAGGCAGCGGCTGCAATCGCTTATCCATCGCACACTTCCCGCCAGGCCTCGCAGTTATCGGGTCTTCGATCTTCGGTTGAAGGAGCGCATCCTGCTCAGCCCTTCCCTGGCGCGTTTCGTCTTCACCGGCCCGGAAGTGGCGCGGATGCGCACGCTGGCGGCGGACCAGCGGGTCAAGCTGTTCTTCCCAGTCAGCGAAGGCACACCCCCCTCCCTGCCCCTCAATGGGGACTGGCACAAGGCGTTGCGTGCCCTGGAGCCGGGACAGCGGCCGGCCATGCGTACCTATACCATCCGCGCCTTGCGCAACGAGGCGGCCGAGGTGGATGTGGAGTTCGTGCTGCACGGCGACAACGGTCCAGCCTCGCGCTGGGCGGAGCATGCGGTGCCCGGCGACAGGTTGCAGATGGTCGCGCCCGATGCAGCCTTCGCTGGCGACCCCGGCGGCTATGAGTGGCAACCACCCGCAGGGGCCCGGCATATCCTGCTGATCGGCGACGAGACCGCGCTGCCGGCGATTGCCGGGATTCTCGAGAACCTCGCGGATGCCGGACATACGGCAGTGGTGCAAACCTTTATCGAAGTGCCCGAGCAGGCGGACCGGCGCGAGTTGGTGCGGCCAGCCAGCGCCCAGGTGGTCTGGCTGCCACGCAATGCGCACGGGCTTGGCCATGGCGAAGGCATGCAGAAGGCCGCGCGCGAGTTGGCGGTGCTACCGCTGTCGACCGCCCAGGTGGGCAAGCCCCAGCCCCTCGGCGAGGTGGATATAGAAACCCAGGTGCTCTGGGAACTGGCGCAACCGAATGACAGCGAGTTCTACGCCTGGATCGCCGGGGAGTCGGCGGCGGTGATGTCGATCCGGCGCTACCTGGTCGGCGAGCGCGGACTGGAGCGCAAGGCGATGTCTTTCATGGGCTATTGGCGCCTCGGCAGGGCTCTGGAATAGGGGCCTCGGCGCGTCTCGGAGAGAAAACCAGAAAAAAAGCACTTTGGGTCTGGATATTTTCTCAATTGAAAGCAATAATTCCAGACATCAAGGACCTAAAAGTTGAAATGCAATGGAAGCGGAATGCAGTGATGTTTCCATGAACGATAAAACCGAGTTTTCCGAACGCTTGCGTAGCGCCATGGCTGCTTCAGGCTATGCGCCCCGCCCCGCAGTCCTCAGGCGCGAATTCAACTCACGCTATTGGGGTAACCCCGTGACCTGCCAGGGCGCTTCACGCTGGCTGCGAGGGCTGTCCATTCCGTCCCAGGACAAACTGGTCGTTCTGGCGGAATGGCTATCCATAGAGCCGCAAATACTGCGTTTTGGCGGTGAAGTGACCGAACACACAGGAGAACAAAGCAACGACTGGGGCATTGATCTCCCACCGCAGGAGAAAGAAACGCTCGGTGCCTACCTTGGCCTTCCCGAGTCCAAGCGCCAGCTTGCACATGAACTCATCACATCGCTCGCAAAGCTTAGCCGCCACTGCGACCTTGATGACAAATGACCAATTAACGTATCGCTTCGGATATTTAACGTTCCGGATTAAAAATCCGGAACGTTAAATGGATGATACAACACCTGATTTCATGAAGAGGCTGTCAATGACTACCGAAACTACAGAGCCCAATGTCAATAGCAGTTCCGTGACGGAAAAGCTCGAATTCTCACAACGATTGCACGATGCCATGGAGGCTTCAGGCTATGCCTGCCGCCCAGGAGTTCTCGAACGCGAGTTCAATGCCCGCTACTGGGGCAAGCCGGTCACCTTCCAGGCGGTTTCCCGCTGGTTGCGCGGGCAATCGATTCCCGCCCAGGACAAGCTGCAGGTATTGTCCGAATGGCTGAATGTCGAACCCCAGGCCCTGCGCTTCGGCGACAAGGCGGTCAGCCGTATTCGTGAAAATCGTTCCCGTTGGGAAAAAGGCGAGCCGGCACATGAGCGCGCCACCATCGACGCTTATCTGAGCCTGCCACTGGAGCAGCGCAAGATCGCGCGCGAGGTGATCATGGCGCTGTCCAAACTGCACAAATTCGAGAGCAGCGTCAGGTAAGTGGAAGAATGCGGGAGGATCCTTGTGCATGACCTGTCGCCCGAGCCCCATATCCATCCACGGGAAGGTAAAGATGTGATCGGTCTCACAGGGCCGAACATCTCCACTTGCCCGGCGCCAGGGCACGGCTATTCTGCCGTCGTATGACTACCGATAGGCTATACCCCCGAAAGCGACCGGGCCCCTGGATGACGTATATCAGCATGCCCTGCCCAATGCCGCTTCCGACGGCAACCGCAGGTTAATGAGTGAAGCTGACCGGCGACATGGCAAGCCTGCCGATAATCGGCACCTCGGCAGGCGCCCCGGAATTGAGTGGCACAACGCACTTCGGAGAGCACTTCATTGAAAGATTCCGGAGCTGGCTACCCTTGACTGAAACAGTTAATTCCATAATATTAGAGCGTTGATATTCCATAACGGTGGAGGCATAACTCAATAAAGGCCGAATTTTCCGAGGCCTGCCTTGAGGCCATGGTGTGGTGTCAGGTTATGAGCCTCTCCCGCGATCCGCGAACGCGGTGTCATCGCAAGCCTTGCCAATCTGGCGGGCTCGCGCCCCCGGCAAGGAACAGGCAGGGCGTGCATCGATCTCCATTCAGCATTCCGGATAAAGACCAGAACGTTAAATGGAAAATCCAACACCAGATTCATGAAGGAGCAGTAAATGACCACTCAAGCTACAGAGCCCGACATCAATAGCAGTTCCAAAAACGAGAAGCTCGAGTTCTCCGAGCGTCTGCACAATGCCATGGAAGCTTCGGGCTATGCCTGCCGCCCGGGAATTCTCGAGCGAGAGTTCAACGCGCGCTACTGGGGCAAGCCGGTCACTTTCCAGGCGGTTTCCCGCTGGTTGCGCGGGCAATCGATTCCCGCCCAGGACAAGTTGCAGGTATTGTCCGAATGGCTGAATGTCGAGCCACAGACTCTGCGTTTCGGCGACAAGGCGGTCAGCCGTATTCGTGAAAATCGTTCCCGTTGGGAAAAAGGCGAGCCGGCACATGAGCGCGCCACCATCGACGCTTATCTGAGCCTGCCGCTGGAGCAGCGCAAGATCGCGCGCGAGGTGATCATGGCGCTCTCGAAATTGCACAAATTCGAGAGCAATGTCCGGTAAACACATTGCCGCGGATAAGTGTATTGAGCGGTACCGAGCTGACCCGTGCCAGCAGCGCGACGATACGTGCCAGGCTGCTGAAGGTCGGTGCGGCCGTCATCCGCAATCGCGGCGGGTGCACGCTCACCCAGTCCTGATTCCGCTCCCCAGCGCAGGCCTTTTTGTGGGGCCGATCTGACGTAACAAGCTCGCATAGGCCAAGGCAAGAGATACCGACTAACGTGGGATCGTCACGTGAACGCGAGCTTGCCTACCTGCTGCAAATCAACATGCTGGCGGGCAATCCACAAATCGTAGGTACTCTGCATAGCTAGCAGTGATCTCTCAGTAGGTTGCTCATCCGGGGCCGACCCGGAACACAGTGAAGTGCGACCAGCAGAGCCTTCCATGAGCCCCGAATGAGCAGCCATCAGAATGCTCGTTTAACACCTCATGGTCGAGGTTTGCTCGTACGCCGCATCCTCGACGGATAATGCGCGGAAGAAGCCGCATCGCACATTCACTGAACAATGTGGTTGGTTTATACAGCTAGATCCCTATAGGCAAGGCCGGTTGGGAGTGCCGCCGGGAGAGATGGTGCTTATGCCGGCGCAGGTCGACTTCCAGGTTAGCCCGGATGATACGTAGCACCTTGGATTCGTGCTCGTGGATAAAGAAATGCGCGCCGGCCAGCATATCCAGGGAAAAACTGCTGCCGCCCTCCAACTGCCAGGCGAGCAGTTGTTCCTGGGTAGCCTTGTCGTCGCGCCCGCCAAGGACATGGATAGGCACCTCCAGCTCGGGCCGTACCCGGTACTGGTACAGGCCGCACATGAGGAAATCGGCGCGCAGGATGGGCAGGGTCAGCGCCATCAACTCGGGGTTGTCCAGTACCTCTTCCGGCGTGCCTTGCAGGTCCCGCAGTTCGCTTTTCAGTTCATCGTCGCTCTTCGGGTCGGCGAAGCCCCGATCGTAATCTTCACGCCGGGTCGGCGCGGAGGTACCCGAGGCGATCAACGCCACCGGATCGGCCACGCCCCGTTCACGCAGCTCATGGGCCAGCTCGAAGGCCAGCAGCGCCCCCAGGCTATGGCCGAACAAGGCGTAGGGGCCATCCAGGCTAACAGCGACCTCCCTGGCCAGTTGCCTGGCCAGGGCGGACATATCCGTTTGCAACGGCTCGCCCAGGCGCGCCCCGCGCCCGGGCAACTCCACCGGATGAATATCAAGCCACTCCGGCACCTTGCGCCGCCAGCGGCTGTAGATCATGGCGCTGGCCCCCGAGTACGGCAGGCAGAACAGTTGCAGGCGTGGCGTGCTCATGGCGTCAGTGCACCGCCTCGGCTTCCTGCTCCTGTTTCTTGCGGGCCTGTTCTTCCATGTGCTTACGCAGGCTCAGCGGCCGCATATCGGTCCAGACCTCCTCGATGTATGCCAGGCACTCCTTCTTGAAGCCGCTCTTGCCGGCCTTGCGCCAGCCACGCGGAATCTCCTTGTAGTCGGGCCAGATGGAATACTGTTCTTCGTGGTTCACCACGACCTGGAACAGGATGTCTTCGCGATCGAATACCGATGTCATGCTATCTACTCCGTGGTTGCCAAACCCTGATGGGCGATCAACCTTGAGAACGAATCGGCTTGCGGAAAAATTAGAGTGTCCCGGACATTGGCGAGCGAGCGCAAATAATGCGCACAATCAGCCCAATCAATGAGCTGAATAAGGTTCTGAATCGGCTCGATAGGCGAGAAAACCGATGAACGCTCCCTATTGGATCTGTCAGCCCCCCGATGGTCACGTTTTGCCTGGCAGGATGCCTCGCCTTCCGCCCTGCTGCGCGCCGGCCCCGAGCCCGGGGATACCTGCTCGGCAGGCTCGGTGCGGTCAGTGGCGATATCGAGGCGCAGAGCAACCTGGACACCCTGCAACAGAATGTCATCGCATCATCAGCCATTGAAGGCGAACGGCTCAATGTCGGCTCGGTTTGTTCTTCCCCTGTCGACCTTGGGCTGGCAGAGGAAACTCGCCCTACGGCTCGCAGTGAAGGCTTGGCCAGGCTGTCATTCGATACCATCGACAGCACCAGGCGCCGCTTGTCCTGAAACGCTCTTTCCCGACGACAGCGGCCTGCTTGGCCACTTCCAGGTTGGCAGGCTACCTGGGGAGGATCCCATGCAAGAGGTTTCCGGTCGCCTGGAACGCCCCAGCGTGCATTTCCAAACGCAGCCACGTGCTGGAGTGGAAGAACACCTGGAGGCATTCCTCGCCTGGTTCGAGAACAGTCGCACGATGCCAGCCTCGACCCCTTGCTGCGTGCCGGCATCGCCCATTTCTGGTTAGTCACGCTCCACCCTTTCAACGACGGTAACATTCGTCTTAGCCGCGCCCTCACCCGACCTGGCGCTGGCCCAGAGCGAGCAGCAGGCTCGCCCGCTTCCATGCCATGTCAGCCAGTATCCTCGAGGACCGTGCCGGCTTTACCGTATCCTCGAAAGCAGCCAGAAAGGCACGCTGGACATCAGCCTGTGGGAGAAACTGGTGCGCAGTGGCGCCCTGGCGGGCACTACCCCCTCTTCCCCAGCCCTTCTCCCGAGGGGGAGAAGGGCGCTATAAAACAGCGCCAGGGTGTCAGCTCACCGCAGCCTGCACGGCCTTGGCGAAAATGCGGCTGACCTGGTCCACCTGCTCCACCGTGATGATCAGCGGCGGCAGGAAGCGTACGACGCAGCCATGGCGCCCGCCCAACTCCAGGATCAACCCGCGCTTGAGGCATTCGCGCTGGATACGGCTGGCCCGCTCGCCATCGGCGGGCGGATGGCCCAGGGCGTCCCGCTGCCCCTGCGGGTTCACCACCTCGACACCAAGCATCAGGCCACGCCCACGCACGTCGCCCAGTTGCGGGAATTGCGCCTGCAGCGCCAGCAGGCGCTCACGCAAGCGCCGCCCCATGGCCTCGGCGTGTTCGAGCAGGTTGTGTTCTTCTATATAGCGCATTACCGCCGAGCCAGCCGCCATCGCCATCTGGTTGCCACGGAAGGTGCCGGCATGCGCCCCCGGCTGCCAGGTGTCCAGCCAGTCGCGGTAGACCATCACCGACAACGGCAGGCTGCCGCCGATGGCCTTCGACAGCACCACCACATCCGGCATGATGCCGGCATGTTCGAAGGCGAACAGCTTGCCGGTACGGCCGAAGCCGGTCTGGATTTCGTCGACGATCAGCGGGATGCCCGCGCGGCTGGTGATTTCCCGCACACCGCGCAGCCAGGTGTCGCTGGCCGGGATCACGCCGCCCTCGCCCTGCACCACTTCCAGGATGACCCCGGCCGGCGGCTGCACACCGCTTTCCGGATCGCCGAGCAGGTTCTCCAGATAGCGCAGGTTGATCTCGACGCCCGCTTCGCCGCCCTGGCCGAATGGGCAGCGATAGTCATAGGGGAATGGCATGAACTGCACGCCATGGTCGAGCAAGGCCCCCAGCGGGATCTTCGCCTTGAGGTTGCCCATCAGGCTCAGCGCGCCCTGGCTCATGCCATGGTAGCCGCCCTGGAAGGCCAGCACGGTGCTGCGCCCAGTGGCGGTGCGCACCAGTTTCAACGCTGCCTCGACGGCATCGGTACCGGTCGGGCCGGTGAACTGGATTTTCGCCTGGCTGGCGAAGGCCGGCGGCAGTACCGCGAACAGGTCCTGGACGAAGCGGTCCTTGACCGGCGTGCTCAGGTCCAGGGTATGCAGCGGCAACTCGTCATTGAGCACCTGGCGGATCGCCGCGATCACCACCGGATGGTTGTGCCCCAGCGCCAGGGTGCCGGCACCGGCCAGGCAGTCGATGAACACTCGCCCCTCGACATCCTCGACATGGATGCCACGGGCGCGCTTGAGCGCCAGGGGAATGCGCCGGGGGTAGCTGCGGGCGTTGGACTCCTGCAGCTTCTGCCGCACCAGGATCGGGTTGTCTTCGAACTGGTAATGACGTTCCTCGTCTTCTACCAGCGGTTCGCTTTCCAGTATCGCGCTGCTCATGTCTGCATGTCTCCAGGGGAAGGGTCCATTCCTACGGGATTGAATCGGGGCATAAGGCCCATGCTGTCGAAGTCAGTGCTCACTCAAACCCTGAGCGGATTCGTAGGATGGGTTGAGCGCAGCGATACCCATCGAGTGCACGCCCTGGGTATCGCTGCGCTCAACCCAGGCTACGGAGAAGACCTCGGGACAAGGACGTTGAATCGGCGCAGTAGAGAGAGCAAAAGCATTCATCACAGGGCCTCCAGGCGCGCCATCAGGTCGTCGATGCGGCTGACCTTCTGTTCGGTCAGTTCGGCGCCTTCCAGCGTGTCGATATAGCGGGCCAGTTCCTCCACCGTCGCGCACTCGAACATCGCCCGCAGCGGTACCGCCCGTTGCAGGGTCTTCTGCACTCGCGAGGCGATCTGCGTCGCCAGCAGGGAATGCCCGCCGAGGTCGAAGAAGTTGTCCGTCACGCCCACCGCCTCGACACCGAGCACCTCGGCCCAGATCGTCGCCAGGCTGCGCTCCAGTTCGTTGCGTGGCGCCACATGGGCCTGCCCCGCAGCGAACTCGAAGGCCGGCAGGGCCTTGCGGTCCAGCTTGCCGTTGGCGTTGCGTGGCAGGCGCTGCAGGCGCTGCCAGTGGCGCGGCAGCATATATTCCGGCAGGCGTTGCAACAGGTGCCGCTTGAGCGACTCGCCATCCGGTTCATCCACGGCGACCAGGTAGCCGACCAGGTATTGCCCGCCAGCGCTGTTCTGCACCGCTACCGCCACGTCGTCGATATCCGGCAGTTCGCGCAGGCGTGCCTCGATCTCGCCCAACTCGATCCGGTAGCCACGGATCTTCACCTGGTGGTCGACACGCCCAATGTATTCGAGCACCCCGTCCAGGCGCCGCCGCGCCAGGTCGCCGCTGCGGTACAGGCGGCTGCCATCGGCGGCGAACGGATCGGGCAGGAAGCTCGCCGCCGTCCGTTGCGGATCGCCCAGGTAGCCGCGCCCGACGCCGGTGCCCGCGATGAACAGCTCGCTCTGCGCCAGCAGGGCGACTGGCAGCAATTCGTCGTCGAGCAGGTACAGGCGGTTGTTGTCGGTGGCGGTACCGATCGGCAGATAGGCGCCGCGGGTGGAGACTTCGTCGACGGCGAACAACGCGACGTCGTCCGAGCATTCCGCCGGCCCGTAGGCGTTCACCAGGGGCACCTGCGGATAACGCTGCAACCATTGCCGGGCCAGGTTCGGCGGCATCGCCTCGCCGGTGGGCAGCAGCCAGCGCAGGCTGCCCAGGTTCTCCACGCCCTCGCCCAGCAGGCCCTGGATCAGTGCGGGAACGCTTTCCAACACACTGATGCCAGTTGCCGCCACATGCCGCAGCAAGGCGGCGGGGTCCTGGGCGATTTCATCGGGAACGATATCCACCCTGGCCCCGCACAAGGCCGCGGTAAGGAATTGCCAGACGGAAATATCGAAGCTCTGGGAGGCGGTCTGGGCGATCACATCGCTCGCCTCCAGCCCCAGGCAGGGAATCTTGCTCAACTGGTTGTTGAGCATGCCCGCCTGCTGCACCATCACGCCCTTCGGCTCGCCGGTGGAGCCCGAGGTATAGATGACATAGGCCAGGTGCTCGCCACCGACCTCGATGGCCGGCGCCCGCGAATCCTCTTCGCCATCCCAGACCAACAGAGTCGGCGCGTCCTCCCAATCGGCCAGCAGCGCCTCGGCCTGCGCCTGGCACGCCAGGCTGCACACCAGCAACGGCGCATGGCTGGCGCGCAGGATATGCCCGAGCCGCCGGGCCGGATGGGCCGGATCCAGCGGCAGGTAGCCGGCACCGGCCTTGAGGCTGCCGACGATCATGCCCAGCAGCGGCAGGCCACGCTCGGCCAGCAGTGCCACCGGCACGTCCTCGCCGACGCCAGCCTGGTGCAGGCGTTTGGCAAGATGGTTGGCCTTGTGGCTGAGTTGCCGGTAGGTCCACTGTTCGCCCTGGCAGGACGCCGCGATGGCCTGTGCGTGACGCGCCGCCTGCTCTTCGAACAGATGGGCATAGCCTTGCTGCAACGGGTAGTCCCGCGCCGTACGGTTGCAGCTCTCCAACAATTGCCGGCGCTCTTCCTCGGCCAGCAGCGGGATATCGGCGAAACGCCCATCGAAATGCTCGCCCAGCGCCAGCAGCAAGCGCTGGAAGTCCGCCAGCAGGCGGGCGATGGTCGGTTCGTCGAAGAAGCGCCGGTCATAGGACAGGTGCAGCCCCAGTTCGTCGCCCGGATAGCAGACCACGGTCAGCGGGTAGTTGGTGTGGGTCCGCCCGGACTCGGAGCGGGCATTCAGGCTTTGCGCGCCGTCCAGCACGGAGGCGTCCACCGGCGCGTTCTCGAACACGAACAGGCTGTCGAACAGCGGCTGGCCCTTGGGCAGTTCGCTGCACTGCTGGATATCCACCAGGGGCAGGTGCTCGTGCTCGCGCAGCTCCAGGTTGCGCTCGAACAGTCGTTGCAGCCACTGGCCCACGCCCAGCTCCTCGCCGGCCTCGGGCATGGCGACCCGCACCGGGATGCTGTTGATGAACAGCCCGACGCACTGCTGCATCTGCGGCAGGCTCGCCGGGCGCCCGGCCACGGTCACGCCGAACAACACGTCGCGCTCGCCGCCGTAACGCCGCAGCACCAGGGCCCAGGCCGCCTGGGCGAAGGTGTTGAGCGTCAGCCGGTGGCGCTGCGCCAGCTCGCGCAGGTGCGCGCCCTGCTTGCGGCTAAGGCGGCTGTGCAGGTCGCCCACCAGCATGCCGCCGTTGTCGTGCAGGATCGGCCGGTCGCTGGGGATATGGCTCGGCCGCTCGAAGCCGGCCAGCAGCTTGCGCCAGTAGTCCCGCGTCGGCTCCAGACCCTGGCGTTGCAGCCAGGCGATGAAGTCACGGTAGCGCGGCGGGTTGTCCAGGCTCGCTACGCGCCCCTCGCCCAGGGCCTGGTAGATGGCCAGGAAGTCCCCCATCAGGATCGAGCGGCACCAGGCGTCGATCAGGATGTGGTGGTTGCTCATGATGAACCAGTGGCGCCCCGCCCCCAGGCGGATCAGCCGCAGGCGCAGCGGCGGACGCTGCAGCAGGTCGAAGCCAGACAGACGTTCCTCCTCCAGCAGCGCCTGCAGGCGCGACTCGTGCCCATCCTCCGGCAGGCCGCTCCAGTCGAGGAACTCGACGCCGTCGCCAGCGCCGCGATGGATCACCTGCAGCATCTGTTCGCCGGCATTCCAGCAGAAGGACGCGCGCAGGGCTTCATGACGCGCCACCACTGCTCGCCAGGCTTGCTCGAAGCGAGCAACGTCGATGGCGCTGTCGATCCGGTAGCGGTCCTGCATGAAATAGATGCCGGTGCCCGGTTCCAGCAGGGTGTGCAGCAGCAGGCCTTCCTGCATCGGCGTCAGCGGGTAGATATCCTCGATCTGCCGGTAAGGCAGCGGCAAGGCGTCGAGTTGTGTCTGTTGCAGATGCGCCAGGGGGAAGTCGGAAGGCGTGATACCGCCGTTGCCCGACACCAGGCAGTGCTCGATCAGCCCGCGCAGTTCGATCTGGTAGCTCTCTGCCAGGCGCTGGACGGTCTCGGCCCGGTACAGGCGCTCGCTGTAGGTCCAGCGCAGCGACAGTTGCCCGCCCAGCACCTGGCCGTCGATGGTCAGCCAGGCGTTCAATGGCGCCTCGCCATCGTGCTGGCTGCCGGCCGGCTCCAGCGACGGCGCGAACAGAGCCGCGTCGCCGAAGCCCTGGTCGAGCTGCCCCAGGTAATTGAAGGTGACCCGCGCCTCGGGCAGGCGCGCCATGGCGGCGCGGCACTCGTCGTCCGCCAGGTAGCGCAGCACGCCGTGGCCAAGGCCCTTGTGCGGCACCTCGCGCAGTTGCTCCTTGATCGCCTTGAGGCTGGAGCCAGGCTCCGCCGCCGGCGTCAATCGTAGCGGATAGGCGCTGGTGAACCAGCCGACGCTGCGGCTGAGGTCGATGTCCTCGAACAATTCCTCGCGGCCATGCCCTTCCAGTTGCAGCAGGGCACTGGCCTGCCCGCTCCAGGCGCACAAGGTACGCGCCAGGGCGGTCAGCAGCAGGTCCTCGACACGGGCGCGGTAGCTTTGTGGCGCCTGTTGCAGCAAGTTGCGGGTGGTCTCGATATCCAGCGTCAAGGTCAGGCTGCGGGCATGCCGCTGCAGATTTTCCCCAGCGCGGAAATCGCAGGGCAGATCGCTGCACGCGTCCTCCAGATGCTGCTGCCACCAGCCCAGTTCCTCGCGCAGCGACTCGCTGCCGGCATAGGCGCGCAGGCGTCCGGCCCATTCGCCGAGAGCGCTGGTACGGGCCGGCAGTTGCGCCGGCTCGCCGCGTTCGAACTGCCGGTAGAGCCGCTGCAGGTCTTCCAGCAGCACCCGCCAGGACACCCCGTCGACGGCCAGATGGTGGATCACCAGCAGCAGCCGGTCCGGGGTACCCGGCACCAGTAGTGCCCGCAGCAGTGGCCCGTGCTGCAGGTCGAGGCTGCGCTGGAGTTCCTCGAACAGCTCTGGCCGCGCCTCGTCGGCCAGCCGCAGCAGGCCCGCTTGTTCCTCCGGCGCCCGGTATTCGGCGCGCCATTCGCCTACCTCGTCGCGACGGAAGCCCAGGCGTAGCGCATCGTGGTGTTCCAGCAAGGCTTGCAGGGCCTGCTCCAACCATTCCGGTTGCAGGGTTTCCCGGCTTTGCAGCAGCAGCGACTGGTTCCAGTGCTGGCGGTAAGGCATGGGCTGCTGGAAGAACCAGTGCTGGATCGGCGTCAATTCGCTCGGGCCAGTGACGGGCCCACGCGCCACTGCCATCACCGCGTCCAGCCGTGCCGCCGCGGCCAGGGTGCGCACGCTCTGGTGCTGGAACAGGTCCTTGGCGCTGAACTGGATACCGGCCTGGCGCGCCCGGCTGACCACCTGGATCGACAGGATGGAGTCGCCACCCAGGGCGAAGAAGTTGTCGTCGATACCCACGGCGGCGACACCCAGCACGCCCTGCCAGATCTCCGCCAGGGCCTGTTCGGCGGCATTGCGCGGCGCCTGGTAGTGCTGCCGCGCCACGCTCAGGTCCGGCGCGGGCAGGGCCTTGCGGTCCAGCTTGCCGTTGCTGCTCAAGGGGAATTGCGGCAGGACCAGCAGGTGCGCCGGCACCATATACTCGGGCAAGCGCTGTGCCAGGTGCTGGCGGAGGGATTCGCGCAGCGCGTCCTCGTCGAGGCCATCGCCTTCAGCGCTCACATAGCCCACCAGTTGCTTGCCCGACGGCCCGTCCAGCGCCAGTACCGCCGCCTCGCGCACCCGCTCGTGCTGCAACAGGCTGGCCTCGATCTCGCCCAGTTCGATACGGAACCCCCTCACCTTGACCTGCTGGTCGATGCGACCCTGGTATTCCAGTTGCCCATCGGCCCGCTGGCGCACCAGGTCGCCGGTGCGGTACATGCGCCCGCCCTCGGCCACACTGAAGGGGTCGGCGAATGGATCGGCAAGAAAGCGTTCGGCGCTCAAGCCCGGACGCTCGTGGTAGCCACGGGCCAACCCGTAGCCGCCAACGTACAACTCGCCGGTGGCTCCGGCCGGCAACAGCGCCAGGTCCTCGTCCAGGACATAGAACCGGCGTGCGCCGACCACCCGCCCGATGGGAATGCCGCTGCGGCCATCGCCCTCGACGACAGAGGCCAGCGGCATCACCACGGTTTCCGTCGGGCCATAGGCATTGAACACCTGTTGCGGCGCGAAGGCCTCGCGCAGGCCTTGCAGGTGCTCGGGCGTCAGCGCCTCGCCACCGGTGATGCACAGGCGCACCGGCAGCGAAGTACCCTGCCCGGCCAGCCACTGCGCCAACTGGTTGCCGTAGCTCGGCGTAAAGCCCAGTACATTGATCCGCCGCTCGTGGATCAGCCCGCAGATTTCCTCGGCATCCCATTGCCCCGGCTCGCGCAGTACCACTTCGGCGCCGAACAGCAGCGGTACCAGCAGGCGCTCGCTGGCGGCATCGAAGTTGATCGAATAGAAATGCAGTTCGCGGTCCGCGCCCGTGGTACCGAACAAGTGGCCCACCGCCTGGCAGTGCATCGCCAGCGCCCCCTGCTGCACCGCCACGCCCTTGGGCAGGCCGGTCGAGCCGGAGGTGTAGATCAGGTAGGCCAGGTGCCCGGGCTGGCCGAGCCGTGGCGGGTTTTCCTGTGGATAGGCGAGCAGTTGCCGGCCTTCGCTTTCCAGGCTCCAGGGGATGACCGCCGCCGGCAGCGGCGCCAGGGTTGCCAGCAGATCGTCATGGCCGAGCAACAGGGCGATGCCGCTGTCCTCGATCATGTAGCGCAGGCGCTCCAGTGGGTATTCCGGGTCCAGCGGCACATAGGCGCCACCGGCCTTGAGCACCGCCAGCAGGCCGACCACCATGTCCAGCGAGCGGCGCAGCGCCAGCCCTACCCGCACCTCCGGGCCGACGCCCAGTTCGCGCAGGCGATGGGCCAGGCGGTTGGCGTGCCGGTTCAACTCGCCATAGCCCAGGGACTGCCCGGCGCAGGTCAGCGCCAAGGCATCCGGGCTGGCCTCGGCCTGGCGCTCGAACAGTTCCGCCACGCTCGTCTGCGCCGCGTCCAGCGCCTCGCCCTGGCCATTATCCAGCAAGCGCTGGCGCTCCGCGTCATCCAACAGCGGCAGATCGCACAGGCGCGCCTGCGGATCGTCGAGCATGCCCCGCAGCAATCGTTGCCAGTGATCGGCCATGCGCTGGATACGCTCGGCATCAAACAGGTCCTGGCTGTAGGTCAGGCAGCAGCGCAGTTGCTCATCGAAATCCGTGACTTCCAGGTTGAGGTCGAACTTGGTCGCCCGCGCATCGTTGACCAGGTAGTCCACCTGCAGGCCGCCCGCCAGGGTCCGGCGTTGCTGGAATTCCCAACGCTGCACGTTGCACATCACCTGGAACAACGGGTTCCAGGCGGCACTGCGCTGCGGTTGCAGGGCCTCGACCAGGTGGTCGAAGGGCACGTCCTGGTGCGCCTGGGCCTCGAGGGCGACCTGGCGCACCTGCTCCAGCAGTTCCGCGACGCGCATCTGCCCGTGGGGGCGGATACGCAGCACCTGGGTATTGAGGAAAGCACCGATCAGCCCTTCGCTTTCCGGGCGGATGCGGTTGGCCTGGGGCACGCCGATACGCAGGTCGTCCTGCCCCGAGTAGCGATAGAGCAGCACCGCCAGAGCGGCGCTCATGGTCATGAACAGGGTCAGGCCACGGCTGTTGTTGAAGCCGATGACCCGCCGAGCCAGCGCCGGGTCCAGGTCGAAGCGATGCAATTCGCCGGCATGGCTCTGCACCGCCGGCCGTGGCCGGTCGCTCGGCAGCGCCAGCAACGGCTGCTCACCGCCCAGTTGCCCGCGCCAGTAGTCCAGTTGCCGCCGCATCTCGCCCGCTTCCAGCCACTGGCGATGCCAGGCGCTGTAGTCGAGGTATTGCACCGGCAAGGGCGCCAGGGGCGACTCGCGCCCTTCCAGGAAGGCGCCATAGAGCGCGGCCAGTTCGCGGGCGAAGATGTCCATGGCCCAGCCTTCGGTGACGATATGGTGCAGCGTCACCAGCAGGTGGTGCTCCTGCTCGCCACTGCGTACCAGGCAGGCGCGCAGCAACGGGCCTGTCTCCAGGTCGAACGGCTGATGCGCCTGCTCCTCGGCCAGGGCCTGGATACGCGCCTGGCGCTGCGCCTGCGGCAGCTCGCCGAGGTCCAGTCGTTGCAGTGTTACATCACTGTCCGCCCGCACCCGTTGCCAGGGTTTGCCATCCTCCGCCGGGAAGGTGGTGCGCAGGCTTTCATGGCGCTGGATCAACCCCTGCAACGCGCGTTCGAAGGCTTCCACATCCAGTGGGCCGCTCATGCGCGCCATGCCGCCGACGTTATAGGCCGGGCTGTGCGGGTCGAGCTGCCAGAGGAACCACATGCGCTGCTGGGAGTAGGACAACGGCAACCGCTGGCTACGATCCACCCGTGGGATCGTAGCCCAGCCATCGGCCTGGCCCTCCGCTTGCGCGCGGGCCACCCGCTGCGCGAAGTCCTCCAGACGCCGTGCCTCGAACAGGCTGCCCAGCGGCAGGTCGACGGCGAACGCCTGGCGCGCCCGCGAGACGATGCGGGTGGCCAGCAGCGAATGCCCGCCCAGCTCGAAGAAATCATCGTCCAGGCCGATCGCCGGCACATTCAGCACTTCGCTCCAGATCGCCGCCAGGCTGCGCGCCGGCTCCTCGAGCGCCTCGCGGAAGGCTCGCCGCACCAGCTCCGGGCGCGGCAAGGCACGCCGGTCCAGCTTGCCCGCCGAGGTCACCGGCAGCGCTTCCAGGCAGAGGATATGCGCCGGTCGCATATAATCCGGCAGGCTGTGACCGAGTGCCTGGCGCACCTGTTCGACCAGCGCATCGGCATCCAGCGCAGCACCGACCAGATAAGCCAGCAGGCGTGCGTCACCATTTCCTTCGTCGAGGATTACCGCTGCCTGGCGCACTCCCGGCTGCTTCAGCAACTCGGCGCGGATTTCTTCCAGTTCGATACGGAAGCCGCGCAACTTCACCTGTTCATCGAGGCGACCGAGGTACTCCAGCACACCGTCGCCACGCCAGCGCGCCAGATCGCCGCTGCGGTAAATCCGCCGGCCATCGGCCGTCGGCAGGAAACGCTCGGCGGTCAGCCCCGGTTTGCCCAGGTAGCCCCGCGCCAGCCCCTGGCCGCCAATGTTCAGTTCGGCCACCGCGCCGATGGGCGCCAGTTGCCCGCTGCCGTCATGCACTTCGCACGAAACATTGGCCAGCGGGCGACCGATCGGCATCCGCGCGCCCGGCTCGCCACCGCAGGGCCAATGGGTCACGTTGATGGTGCTTTCCGTCGGCCCGTAGCGGTTGTGCAATACCGCCTGCGGCAGACGTTCCGAGGCGCGCCGGGCCAGCGCCGGCGGCAGCGCCTCGCCCCCGGCGAACAGCAGGCGCAAGTCGTGGCACGCGCCAACCTCCGGTTCATCGAGGAACAGTTGCAGCAACGGCGGCACGAAATGCACCGCAGTCACCCCATGCTCGCGGATCAGCCGCACCAGGCTGCGCGGGTCGCGGTGCTGGCCGGCACCCGCCAGGACCAGGCGAGCGCCACAGAGCAGCGGCAGCAGGCATTCCCACAGCGAAACGTCGAAGCCCAGCGGCGCCTTCTGCAGGAATACGTCGCCAGGACCGAAGGCATATTCCCGCTGCATCCAGTCCAGCCGGCTGGCCAGCCCGCCATGGGTCAGGCCGACGCCCTTGGGCTGACCGCTGGAGCCGGAGGTGTAGATCACATAGGCGAGGTTGCCAGGGTGCAGCACCAGTTCCGGCGACGTGTCCGGCCAGTCGTCGAGCGCCAGTTCGTCGATGGCGACAGCCGGCACCCCGCCCGGCAGGCCTTCGAGGCTGGCACGCTGGCCAAGCAGCAGCGCCGCGCCGCTGTCCTCGATCATGTAGTGCAGGCGCTCGCGGGGATAGTCCGGGTCCAGCGGCAGGTATACGCCACCGGCCTTGACGATGCCCAGCAGCGCCACCATCAGTTCGATGGAGCGCTCGGCGAATAGCCCTACGCGCACTTCGGCGCCCACACCGAGGCTGCGCAGGTAATGGGCCATGCGGTTGCTGCGGCGCTCCAGGGTGGCGTAGTCCAGTGTCGTCTCCGCCGCGACCAGGGCGATGGCCTGCGGAGTGGCCTGGGCCTGTTCCAGCAGCCGCTGGGGCAACAGGCTTGGGGATTGTTCGAGGGGGTGGAAGGACCAGCCCTGCAATTGCTTGCGCTCCTGCGCGGGCAGCAGCGGCAGGTCGTCCAGTGCCTGTTGCGGCTGTTCGCAGACCTGCTCCAGCAACCGCCGCAGGTGTTCGGCCAGGCGCTCGATGGTGGCGCTTCCGAACAGCTCGACGGCGTAGTCGAAGGACAACCGTATGGTTCCCTGGGTGTTTTCCTCGCTGTGCAGTTGCAGATCGTACTTGGCTTCGCGGCTGTGCCAGGGCAGTTCCTCGGCGAGCAATCCCGGTAGCCGGCGCAGGGCGCCGTTGTCACGCTGCAAGTGGTTGAACATCACGCTGAACGGCTCGCCATCCAGTTCGGCGGCCACCCGCTCGAAGTCGATATCCTGGTTGGCCTGGGCCTCGACGACCCGCTCGTGCAACGCCTCCAGCAGGCTGGCGAAGCTCTGCCGGCCATCAAGGCGACTGCGCAGCACCTGGGTGTTGATAAAGAAGCCGACCAGCCCCTGGGTCTGCCGTTGCCGACGGTTGGCGTTGGGCACACCGACGCGGATGTCGGTCTGCCCGCCATAGCGGTACAGCAGGGTCTGAAAGGCGGCCAGCAGCAGGGTGAAGGTGGTCGTCCCCTGTGCCTCGGCCAGTTGCCGCAGGCGGCCGCAGAGTGGCTTGTCCAGGCGCAGGCTGAAGCGCTCGGCGGCGGATTGTTCGTGCTTGCGCGGATAGTCGGAAGGCAGGTTCAAGGGCTGCGCCTCACCGTCCAGCGCTTGCCGCCAATACTCCAGTTGCCGCGCCAGATGCGGATCGTCGCTATTGCGCTGCCAACAGGCATAGTCGGCGTACTGGATCGGCAGGGCCGGCAACTGCGCCACCTGCCCCTGGCTGAACGCGGCGTACAACTGCGCGAACTCATCCAGCAGGATGCCCAGGGACCAGCCGTCGGCGATGATATGGTGCAGGGTCACCAGCAGCAGATGGTCCTGCTCGTCCAGGCTCACCAGCTTGATACGCAGCAATGGCCCATGCTCGAGGTCGAAACGGGTCCTGGCCTCTTCTTCCTGGATCACCCGGGCCCGCCGTTCGCGCTGCTCCAGCGGCCATTCCTCCAGGCTTTCGTAGAGCAGCGGGCAATCGCCCTGCTCCAGCACGCACTGCAAGCCATTGCCATCGGCATCCCGGGCAAAGTGCGTACGCAGGGACTCATGCCGTTCGATCAGTGTTTCGAAGGCTTGCTGTACCGCCTCGACATCCAGCTCGCCGCGCAAGCGCAGACCACCCGGAATGTTGTAGGCGACGCTGTCCGGTTGCCGTTGCCAGAGGAACCACAGGCGATTCTGCGCCGGGGATTGCGGCAGTGACTGCCGGCGGTCGGCCAGGGGAATGCGCTCGGCGGACAGTGCGCCCTCACGACGCTGCTCGACGCAGGCGCTGAACGCGGCCAGGGTCGGGTTCTCGTAGAGATCGCGCAGTTCCACGGAGGCGGCCAGTTCGTCACGGACTTCCGCCAGCATCTGCACCGCCAGGATCGAGTTGCCGCCGCAGGCGAAGAAGCTGGCCTGCTCGTCGATAGACTCGAGCTTGAGGAACTGGCGCCAGTAACCCGCAACCCGCTCGCCGATACTCAGCCGCGCTTCCGCTGCCTGCGCAGGCAGCAGCGGGGTTTCGCCAAACTCCCCGAGCGCCACCGGCACCAGTTCGCCGCTCTGCAACAGCTTGCGGCAGGCACTGCGCTGCAGCTTGCCGCTGGAAGTCTTCGGCAGAGTGCCGGGGTCGAGCAGCGCCACCAGCGCCGGCGACTCATGGTGGACATCCGCCACCGTGTCACGAATCTGCGCCAGCAATTGCTCCAGTGGCTGCTGCTTCTGCACCCGGCGGCCGATCTCGGCGGCCACGGCGAAGCCTTCCTCGCCCTCCTGCTGCATCGCGAAAACCGCCACCCGCCCCTTGCGTACAGCCTCGACCTGTTGCTCGACGGTACGCTCGATATCCTGCGGGTAGAGGTTCTGCCCACGGATGATCAGCATGTCCTTCAGTCGGCCGCTGACATACAACTCGCCCCGGTGCATGAAACCCAGGTCGCCGGTCCTCAGCCAGGTACGCCCGTCACGCAGCGGGAAGCTTTCCGCGCTGGCCTGGGGGTTGCGCCAGTAACCCTGGGCAATGCTCGGCCCGCTGCTCCAGACTTCACCAACGCGGTCATCGGACAGCACCTCGCCGCTCTGCGGGTCGACGATCATCAACGGGTGCCCCGGCTGCAGCCAACCACAGCTCATCAGCACCGTTCCGGTACCCGCGGCGGCACGATTTTCCGCCAGTGCCGCGCCATCCAGGCCCAGGCTGCCGATGCCCTGCCCCGGGCGCCCGCCAGTGACGAACAGAGTCGCTTCCGCCAACCCGTAGCTGGCCAGGTAGGATGCCGAACGGAAACCACAGGCGGCGAAACGCTCGGCAAAGTCTTGCAGGCTGTCCTGGCGAATCGGCTCGGAACCGGAAAAGGCCACTCGCCAGTGCGACAGCTCGAGCCCGCCCAGCTTGCTCTCGGCAATCCGCTCATGGCACAGCCGGTAGGCGAAATCAGGACCGCCGCTGATGGTGCCGCGGTAGCGGCTGATCGCTTCCAGCCAGCGCAGTGGCCGTTCGAGGAAATACTGGGGCGACATCAGCACCACCGGGATGGCGCTGTAGATACCCTGTAGCAGCCCGCCGATCAGCCCCATGTCGTGGTACAGCGGCAGCCAACTGACGATCACATCGTCCTCGCCGATCTCATACCCCTGGCGGATCAGCCACTCGTTGGCTTCCAGGTTGCCCTGGCTGACCTGCACGCCCTTGGGGGTCGCGGTCGAGCCCGAGGTGTACTGCAGGAAAGCGATACTGTCGGCGGCCACCGGCTCGCCCTGCCAGCCATGGCCCAGTTCGTCCGCCAGCAGGTCCACGGCCAGCAGTGCGGGCAAGGGCGTCGGCAGGCTTTGCAGCGGTGCTTGCAGTTCGGTGATGGTCAGGATCAGCGCCGGCTCGGCATCCTCGATGATCGACAGCAACCGCCCCAGGTGCTGTGGTCGCGAAGACTCCGGCGGATAGGCCGGCACCGCGATGACCCCGGCGTACAGGCAGGCGAAGAATGCGGCGACGTATTCCGGGCCGCTGGGGAACAGCAGCAGCGCCCGGTCGCCGGGCGCCGCCCGCTCGCACAGGGCCGCGGCGATGGCCCGTGCCCGCTGGTCCAGTTGCCGGTAGCTCAGCACCAGCTCGCCCTCCTCTGCACCGCCCAGGAAACGCAGTGCCGTGTGGTCCGGCCGGGAATGCGCATGGCGCATCAAGGCATCGGCCATGGAAAGCGGGCGTACGAAGGTGTTCGTCATGGGCTGTACCTGTCCCTGAAATCGGTGCAAGAGCGGTCGACAGGCGAGCCGTCGACCCGAGTCGTTGATGCAGGGAAAACGAAGCAGGGGGGAAGGAAATTAACTTCGTAGGCGTTTCGTCATGATCGCTATGCAAGCTGGTTCATGCGGCCCCCGGCAGTGATTGTCGGAGCGAACTGCCAGCATTGGTGGCCTTGCAATAGCAGTCTGATACCACCCACTAAAGATAATGATTATTACTTGACTCTTGTTTGGGGAATGCCTACTTTTTCTGGCGTTTATGGGAAACAGACTTTTGCAACCTCTTGCCGCATAGGTACTGCCATGCAGGAATTCGGAAGCGTAGAGTGCAACGCGGAAGGCGATGAAGAATCTTCGGATTTGCTGAAAACCCTGGTCGACAACCGGCACAACCTGGTCAAGGCGGCGACCCGCATCACCGGTTGCCCCAGCCGTGCCGAGGATGTCGTCCAGGATGCTTTCTTCAGGCTGGCCAACGGACCTGCGCAGGGATTGCCGCTCAAGGCCCGGGCCAGCTATGTCTTCCGCATCGTCCACAACCTCGCCATCGACAGTTATCGCAAGCAGGCGCTGGAGCAGCGCTACACGACTTGCGAAGAGGAAGGCACCAACGCCGCCCTCGATAGCTGCACCCCCGAGACGGAGAGCCTCAACCAGGAAACACTGGATCTCGTCGAACTGGCCCTCAAGCAACTGCCCGAGCGAACGCGCTACGCCTTCGTCATGTATCGCGTACACGGTAAACAGCAAAAAGACATCGCCAAGGAACTCGGCGTCTCGCCGACCCTGGTCAATTTCATGATCCGCGATGCGCTGATTCACTGCCGGCACTGCGTGAAATACGAACCGGCTCGCTGAGCATGTGGATATCCCCGCACCACTGGACCGTCGACCCGGTCCCGGTGCCTGGCTGCCGGCTGGTTACGGCTCGCTTCGCCCCTGGCTGCCTGACCCGGATGCATATCGAAGGGTCCGGTATCGCATTGCCGGCTTCCATCGCCCGCTCGGTCCCACGCAGGCAGGCCGAATTCATCGCCGGCCGCCTGTGTGCACGCGACGCGCTGCTGGCACTGACCGGGCATGCGCAAACGCCCTCGATCAGCAGCGACCGCGCGCCACAATGGCCCCCCGGGGTATGCGGGTCCATCAGCCATTGCAGCGATATCGCCCTGGCGGCGGTCGCCTCCCTGGAGCGTACTGCCTGTATCGGCGTCGATATCGAGCATATCTTCGATGAACGCAAGGCCGATGAACTGCATGAGCAGATCCTGCTGCCGTGCGAACGCGAGCGCTGGTTCACCCTGGATTCCGAGCGGCGTTGCCGATTGCTCAGCCTGACCTTCTCCATCAAGGAAAGCCTGTACAAGGCGCTCTACCCGCTTACGCGCCGGCACTTCTATTTCGAGGACGCCGAATTGCTGGAATGGTCCGACGCCGGCCAGGCGCGGCTGCTCCTGCATATCGACCTGAACGATGAATTCACCAGTGGCCGCCTGCTCGAAGGCGGCTTTTATGAGCAGGATGGCTATATGCTGACCTGGGTCAGCCTGCCAGCGGCGCGCAACCGCAAGCAATGAGCGCAGAGGGTCTGTTGCAACCTGGCTTGCCAAGGGTGTGCCGTGCGCACCGGGAGTGGCGGAGCCTGTCGTCCAGATGCGCGCGCCCCGCGCCAGGGACAGTCCGTGACCAGCCCTCTACGGAAATGGCCGTGAAACCCCTTGCGATCGCCCAGCCCCCTCCATAGGCTTGCACGCCATCGACTCGCCAGGGGCATCATCGTGGAATTCAGCGCCGAACTTCTTCTGCTGTTCTTTCTGATCGCGATGCTCGCCGGTTGTATCGACGCCATCGCCGGCGGCGGTGGCCTGATCACCTTGCCGGCACTGCTCGCCCTGGGTATTCCACCCGCCGCCGCGATCGCCACCAACAAGCTTGGCGCCGCAGCCGGCTCGTTCTCCTCGGCCCTGTACTTCGTGCGCATCCGCGAAGTTCACCTGGGCCGGGTGTGGCCGATGATGCTGACCACCTTCATCGGTTCGCTGACAGGCGCGCTGGTGCTGACGCGGATCGACAACTCGCTGCTGAAAAGCGTCATTCCCATCCTGCTGATCGCTTTTTCCATCTATTTCCTGCTTTCGCCCAGGCTCGGCGAGGCCGACAAGAAGCAACTGTTGTCGCCCGCCTACTACCTGCTGCTGATCGCTCCCGCCATCGGCTTCTACGATGGATTCTTCGGGCCGGGCACCGGGGCCTTTCTTTCCATAGGCTTCGTGCTGCTGCTCGGCTACAACATGATCAAGGCCACCGCCCATGCCAAGGTACTGAATTTCTGCAGCAACCTGGCCGCGCTGTTGTTCTTCATCCTGCATGGCGGCATCCTCTGGTCCATCGGGCTGGCGATGCTGGCCGGGCAACTGCTCGGCGGCAACCTCGGTGCCAGGATGGCGGTGCGCAGCGGGCACCGGCTGATCCGTGTAGTGATGATCAGCGTGTCCCTGAGCATCTCCATCAAGATCCTGTTTTTCGATAGCTGACGGACCGCCACTTCCCGCGGGACGCATGAGCGAGGTGCCTCGACAAAAGCGCAGAAGGCTGGAAAGCTGGATAAAGAACAGGGGCCGTCACGCTCTTGCGTCCAGCTTCCAGCGCTCCTTTCAGCTCTATCCACGACGCGACATACCATGCCCTTCACCCTCGCCAGCCCCTGTGAATACCAGGAAATCATCCGCAAGAGCCGTTTCCTGACCCACGCGGCACAGGTGGATACACCCGAACAGGCCCTGGCGTTTATCCAGCGCATCAGCGACCCGAGCGCCAGCCATAACTGCTGGGCCTGGAAAATCGGCAACCTGTACCGTTTCAGCGATGATGGCGAGCCCGGTGGCACGGCTGGCCGCCCCATGCTCACGGCCATCGAAGGCCAGGACTGCGACCGGCTCGTGGTGGTCACCACGCGCTGGTTCGGTGGCATACAGCTCGGTACCGGCGGGCTGGCCCGGGCCTATGGCGGTTCGGTGGCCAAGTGCTTGCAGGCCTCCGTATTGCAACCGCTGGTCACCCGCGTGCACTGCAGTTGCCACTGCCGTTTCAACGAACTGCCCATTCTCAAGTCGCGCCTGCAAGAACTTGAAGCCCTGCTGGAAGCCGAGCACTTCGATGCCGAGGGCGCCACCCTGGAGCTGGCCCTGCCCGGGGAGAAGCTGCAGGACCTGCAAGTACTTCTCAGTGATATCAGCCGTGGCCGCAGCCGCTTGCAGGTCGCCGAATGAAGGCCATCTTGCCCACAGTTCCTGTGGATCGAATTGTGGATAAGCCCTGAGTGAATTCATGCATCGATGAATTGGCGCACCCTGCGGGAAACTGTTCACTTAGTGAGCAAAGCTCTTCATATTTCCCATAAAGTCCGCATAACACATTGATTTGTTGAATTTTTATCCAAAAACAAGAGCTGTCGACGTTTTGTCACAAGCCCTGTAAAGCAAACAATGACTTATGCCCGATTCCCGTGGAGAAAACTGTGGATAAGACTGGGAATAAGCGCCGCAACCCCGATGGTTCCTGAGCCCGGAAGGACTGTTCATTTATTGACCAAGCACTTTCGAAAAAGCGCTGGAGGCTGGAAAGCCGGACGAAAAACACCGGCTGCCACGCTCTTTCGTCCAGCCAAGCCTTCCAGCGCTGTTTTCGGCTGTTTGCTGTGCAAGCGCGATTGCCCTGGAGATATCCCTTGCCGTTATCGGCTTTTCGCCCCTACCTCGCTATACTGCCCGGCTTTACCGTTCATCCTGATGCAAGGGTCCCGCCGCATGGACAAGACCTACCAGCCACACGCCATTGAATCCCGTTGGTACGCCGAGTGGGAATCGCAGAATTATTTCGCCCCGCAAGGCAGCGGCGATCCCTACACCATCATGATCCCGCCGCCGAATGTCACCGGCAGCCTGCATATGGGCCATGGTTTCAATAACGCCATCATGGATGCGCTGATCCGCTGGCGCCGCATGCAGGGGCGCAACACCCTGTGGCAGCCGGGCACCGACCACGCGGGGATCGCCACGCAGATGGTGGTGGAGCGCCAACTGGGCGCCCAGGGCGTCAGCCGCCATGACCTTGGCCGGGCGAAGTTCCTCGACAAGGTCTGGGAGTGGAAGGAAGAGTCCGGCGGCAACATCACCCGGCAGATTCGTCGGCTCGGTTCCTCGGTGGACTGGTCGCGCGAGCGCTTCACCATGGACGACGGCATGTCCAACGCGGTCAAGGAAGCTTTCGTGCGCCTGCATGAGGACGGCCTGATCTACCGTGGCAAGCGCCTGGTCAACTGGGACACCAAGCTGCACACCGCCATTTCCGACCTGGAGGTGGAGAACCACGACGAGAAGGGCCACCTCTGGCACCTGCGCTTCCCGCTGGCCGATGGCGTGAAGACCGCCGAGGGCAAGGACCACCTGGTGGTCGCCACCACCCGCCCGGAAACCGTGCTGGGCGACGCCGCCGTCGCCGTCCACCCGGAGGACGAGCGCTACCGCCAGTTGATCGGCCGCCATGTGCTGCTGCCGCTGGTCAACCGCCTGATCCCGATCGTCGCCGACGAATACGTCGACCGCGAGTTCGGCACCGGCTGTGTGAAGATCACCCCGGCCCACGACTTCAACGACTATGAAGTCGGCAAGCGCCACAACCTGCCACTGATCAATATCTTCGACCAGAACGCCGCCGTGCTGGCCAAGGCCCAGGTGTTCAACATCGACGGTACGCACAACGACAAGGTCGACCCGAGCCTGCCGGACGGCTATGCGCACATGGACCGCTTCGATGCGCGCAAGGCCATCGTTGCCGAGTTCGAGGCCATGGGCCTGCTGGAGAAGATCGACGAACACGCGCTGAAAGTGCCGCGTGGCGACCGTTCCGGCACCATCATCGAGCCCTGGCTGACCGACCAGTGGTACGTTTCCACCAAGCCCCTGGCGAAGAAAGCCATCGAGGTGGTGGAAAACGGCGATATCCAGTTTGTGCCCAAGCAGTACGAAAACATGTACTTCTCCTGGATGCGCGATATCCAGGACTGGTGCATCAGCCGCCAGTTGTGGTGGGGCCACCGCATCCCGGCCTGGTACGACGAGGCCGGCAACGTCTATGTCGGCCGCGACGAAGTCGATGTGCGCAAGAAGTACGCCATCCGCAACGACGAACCGCTGCGCCAGGACAACGACGTGCTCGACACCTGGTTCAGCGCCGGGCTGTGGACCTTCTCCACCCTCGGCTGGCCCGAGCAGACCGACTTCCTCAAGACCTTTCACCCCACCGACGTGCTGGTGACCGGCTTCGACATCATCTTCTTCTGGGTCGCGCGGATGATCATGCTGTCCACCCACCTGACCGGGCAGATCCCGTTCAGAACCGTCTACGTCCACGGCCTGGTGCGCGACGGCCAGGGGCAGAAGATGTCCAAGTCCAAGGGCAACGTGCTCGACCCGCTGGACATCGTCGATGGCATCACCCTCGAAAGACTGCTGGAAAAGCGCACCAGCGGCATGATGCAGCCCAAGCTGGCGGAGAAGATCGTCAAGCAGACGCGCAACGAGTTCCCTGAAGGCATCGCCAGCTACGGCACCGATGCCCTGCGCTTCACCTTCTGCTCGCTGGCGTCCACCGGTCGCGACATCAAGTTCGACATGGGGCGCGTCGAGGGCTACCGCAACTTCTGCAACAAGCTGTGGAACGCCGCCAACTTCGTCTTCGAGAACACCGAGGGCAAGGACACCGGCGTGGCCAACGAGCCGGTCGAACTGTCCTCGGTCGACCGCTGGATCATTTCCTCGCTGCAACGCACCGAGATGGAAGTGAACCGCCAGTTGGAAGCCTTCCGTTTCGACCTGGCCACCCAGGCGCTCTACGAGTTCATCTGGGACGAGTACTGCGCCTGGTACCTGGAACTGGTCAAGCCTGTGCTCTGGGATGAACAGGCCTCCCCTGAACGCCAGCGCGGCACCCGCCGCACCCTGGTGCGGGTGCTGGAGGCGATCCTGCGCCTGGCCCACCCGTTCATGCCGTTCATCACCGAGGAAATCTGGCAGCGCGTCGCCCCGCTGGCCGGCAAGGGCGGCCCGACGCTGATGCTGCAGCCCTGGCCGGAACTCAATCCCGAGCGGCTGGACAGCGCCGCCGAAGGCGATATCGAGTGGGTCAAGGCGTTCATGCTGGGCATCCGCCAGATCCGTGCGGAGATGAACATCTCCATGGCCAGGCGCATCGACGTGGTGCTGGACAATGCCAGCACCGAGGACCTCCGCCGCCTGCGCGAGAACGAGCCGCTGCTGAACAAGCTGGCCAAGCTCGACAGCGTGCGGGTACTCGCCGAGGGCGAGCAGGCACCGCTGGCGGCGACCGCGCTGGTCGGCGACCTGCAGGTGCTGGTGCCGATGGCCGGGCTGATCGACAAGGACGCCGAGCTGGCGCGCCTGGACAAGGAGATCGCCCGTTTCGACGGCGAGATCAAGCGCGTCGGCGGCAAACTGGGCAATGCCGGTTTCGTCGACAAGGCGCCCGCCGAGGTGATCGACAAGGAACGCGCCAAGCTGGCCGAGGCGCAGCAGGCCAGGGCCCGCCTGCTCGAACAGCGCGAACGTATCGCCAGCCTGTGACGGGCTGGCGTGCATAGACTGCACGCAGTATCACGAAGGATGCCGGGTTGTGCATTACCGCCAACCCCGGGCAAGACAACAAACGCTGACCTTTTCCAGGAGATACCCATGCTGCTAGCCAAGAACAAATGGCTGTCCCTCGGCGCTCTGGCCCTGGCCATTGCCGCCCCGCTCCACGGTTTCGCCACCGAGCAGAAATCCGTCGCGGTGACCGCCATCGTCGAGCACCCGGCGCTGGATGCGGTGCGCGACGGCGTGCGCGCGGTGCTGGCGGAAGCCGGCTACGAGGAAGGCAGGAATCTCAAGTGGCAGTACCAGAGTGCCCAGGGCAACACCGGTACCGCCGCGCAGATCGCCCGCAAGTACATCGGTGACCGCCCGGACGCCATCGTCGCCATCGGTACGCCCTCGGCCCAGGCCGTGGTCGCCGCCAGCAAGAGCGTTCCCCTGGTGTTCTCCGCCGTCACCGACCCGGTCGGCGCACAATTGACACCCAGTTGGGAGGCCTCCGGCACCAATGTCACCGGCGCCTCGGACAAGCTGGAGCTGGAGCGCCAGATCGACCTGATCAAACGCATCCTGCCCGAGGCCAAGCGTGTCGGTATCGTCTACAACCCCGGCGAAGCCAACTCGGCGGTGGTGGTCAAGGAACTCAAGGAACTGCTGCCCAGGCACGGCCTGACCCTGGTCGAAGCCGCCGCGCCGCGCTCGGTGGATGTCGGCAGCGCCGCGCGCAGCCTGGTCGGCAAGGTCGACGTGATCTACAGCAACACCGATAACAACGTGGTTTCCGCCTACGAGGCGCTGGTCAAGGTCGGCAACGACACCAGGACCCCGTTGATCGCTTCCGACACCGGCAGCGTCGAACGTGGCGCCATCGCCGCCCTCGGCGTGGACTACCTGGACCTCGGCAAGCAGACCGGGCGCATCGTCGTGCGCATCCTCGAAGGCGAGCAGCCGGGCAGCATCGCGCCGCAGACCAGCGAGAACCTGGAACTGTTCCTGAATGCCGGCGCCGCCCGCAAACAGGGTGTGACGTTGTCCAGCGAACTGCTCGAATCGGCCACCAAAGTCATCGAGTAAGCCAACGGCGGCGGGGCCCATGGCCCGCCGCCACGATCGTCGAACAGTGCCACCCCGCCCGGCAGGCGGGTCGGTTCACCTGGAACCTGTTCACGATCTCGCGAGCTAGAACCCTGCAAGGCAAGAACAGGCGAGGAAGCGAAGTTTACGAGTGGTAAATGAGCATTCCGAGCCTGTTTTCAACGCAACAGGGCCGACGCGCAGCAGATCGTGAACAGGTTCTTACCCAGCCTGGTCAAATAACCCATGTCTTTGTTTTCCTTTCTCGGTGCCCTGGAAATCGGCCTGATCTTCAGCCTGGTCGCCCTGGGCGTGTTCATTTCCTTTCGCCTGCTGCGCTTCCCCGACCTGACCGTTGACGGCAGCTTCCCGCTGGGCGGCGCCGTCTGCGCGATCCTTATCGCCAATGGCAGCGACCCGTTCCTGGCCACCCTGCTCGCCACCTTCGCCGGCGCCGCGGCCGGGCTGGTCACCGGGTGGCTGAACGTCAAGCTGAAGATCATGGACCTACTGGCCAGCATCCTGATCATGATCGCCCTGTACTCGATCAACCTGCGCATCATGGGTGGCCCGAATGTACCGCTGATCACCTCGCCGACACTGTTCAGCGTATTGCAACCGGAATGGCTGGACGACTATATCGCCCGCCCGCTGATCCTGCTGCTGGTGATCGTCGCGGCCAAGTTGGCGCTGGACTGGTTCTTCTCCACCCAGACCGGCCTGGCGATCCGCGCCACCGGTTCCAACGGGCGCATGGCACGCGCCCAGGGCATCAACTCAGGGGCCATGGTGCTGCTCGGCATGGCCGTCTCCAATGCCCTGGTGGCGCTGGCCGGCGCGCTGTTCGCGCAGTCCCAGGGCGGCGCCGACATTTCCATGGGGGTCGGCACCATCGTCATCGGCCTGGCGGCAGTGATCGTCGGCGAGAGCATCCTGCCGGCGCGCCGGCTGTTCTACCTGACCCTGGCGGTAATCCTCGGCGCCATCGTCTACCGCTTCTTCATCGCCCTGGCGCTGAACAGCGACTTCATCGGCCTGCAGGCCCAGGACCTGAACCTGGTCACAGCGGTACTGGTCACCGTCGCCCTGGTCATCCCGCTCTTGAAGAAACGCCTGACCAGCGGCCGGAGGAACTGACATGCTCAGCGCGAACAACCTGCACATCACCTTCAACGCCGGCACGCCGATCGAGACCCGGGCGCTGCAAGGGCTGTCCCTGGACATCCCCACCGGGCAGTTCGTCACGGTGATCGGCACCAACGGCGCCGGCAAATCGACCTTCCTCAACGCGGTGTCCGGCGACCTGCCGGTGGACAGCGGCGCGATCCTCATCGACGGCGCCGATGTCACCCGGCAACCGGTCTGGGAGCGTGCCAACCGCGTCGCCCGCGTGTTCCAGGACCCCATGGCGGGCACCTGCGAGGACCTGAGCATCGAGGAAAACATGGCCCTGGCGCAGGAGCGCGGCCATCGCCGCGGCCTCGGCCGGGCCGTGAAGGCGGCCATGCGCGACGACTTCCGCGCCAGCCTGGCGACCCTCGGCCTGGGCCTGGAGAACCGCCTGGGCGACCGTATCGGCCTGCTCTCCGGCGGCCAGCGCCAGGCGGTCAGCCTGCTGATGGC
The DNA here is from genome assembly GCF_004327335.1 of Stutzerimonas kirkiae. Lineage (GTDB taxonomy): Bacteria > Pseudomonadota > Gammaproteobacteria > Pseudomonadales > Pseudomonadaceae > Stutzerimonas > Stutzerimonas kirkiae. The sequence continues at coordinate 53,148 of NZ_QJUO01000009.1, forward strand.
GGCCCTGCAGCCCTCGCGCATCCTGCTGCTGGACGAACACACCGCCGCCCTCGACCCGCGCACCGCCGACTTCGTGCTGCAACTGACCGCGCGCATCGTCGCCGAGAAACGCCTGACCACCATGATGGTCACCCACAGCATGCGCCAGGCGCTGGATGTCGGCGACCGCACGGTGATGCTGCACCAGGGCCAGGTGGTACTGGACGTCAGCGGCGACGAGCGCCAGGGCCTGGACGTGCCGGACCTGTTGCAGATGTTCGAGAAGGTGCGTGGCGAGCAGGTCAGCGACGATGCCTTGCTGCTGAGCTGAGCCCTGGCCGCTCTTTCGTCCAGCCTCAAGCCTTCCAGCGCTGTTTTCGGCTGTTTGCCGCGCATGGCGCGCTTGCCCTGCGAGCCTTGGTGCCATGAGCCTGAAAAATGATAGCGGTGTGCCATACTGGCAAAAGCGGTATGACAGGGACGTCATCGGGCGCCTGTCTATCTGCTGATTGCCGGCCAGACTCTGGCCACCACTTCAAGGCCTATGCAAGGAGCTTCACCATGGCGCTGATGGACTCACCCCGGCGTACCCCGGCACTTGGTATTTCCCTCGGTATTTTCGCACTCACCCTATCGCCGAACGGCTGGGCCGAAGAGCTGGCCCTGGCTACCGTCAGCGATCCGCCCAAGCTGGAATCGCGTGATCGGCAGGCGTCCAGCCCCAACCTCCTGTCGCAGCCCGGCGGCGCCCACCTGCAACTGCGCGTGCAGCAGACCCCGGGCGAACTCTACAACCCGGCCAGCGGTCGCAGGGAACAGGTCAACCTGCGCAGCTACCAAGGCCCCCAGGTGGACCCAAGCACGCCGTTCATTTCACCGACCATCGAAGTGCAGCCAGGCGAAACCGCCCGCATCAGCCTGAGCAACGAGCTGGCCGCCGATGCCACCTGCAACCGCGAAGGCGGCGACATCAACCAGCCGCACTGTTTCAACGGCACCAACCTGCACGCCCACGGATTATGGGTGAGCCCCGCGGGCAACAGTGACAATGTCCTGCTGAGCATCAACCCTGGCGTTCAATTCGAGTACGAATACAACATCCCCAGCGACCATCCCGCCGGCACCTTCTGGTATCACACCCACCTGCACGGCTCCACCGCCCTGCAGGTCTCCAGCGGGATGGCCGGCGCATTGATCGTACGCGGCAATCGCCTGCCCGACGGAAACAGCAACGGCGACCTGGACACCCTGCTCAAGCCAACCGCCACGCAACCCTTTCGCGAGCGCCTGGTGGTGCTGCAGCAAATCCAGTACGCCTGCCGCGACCAGGACAACAGCATCAAGCGCAACCCTGACAAAACCTACCGTTGCGACCCGGGCGACGTTGGCACGATTGACGACTATGACCTGTTCGGCCCCGGTGAGTGGGCCACCTCGGGCCGCTATACCAGTATCAATGGCCGGGTCTTGCCGCTATTCACGGAGGCCACCAGCGGCCAGGTCGAACGCTGGCGGGTCATCCATGGTGGCGTTCGCGACACCATCAGCCTGCAATTCCGCAAGCTGCAAAGCAATGAACTGCCCGCCACGCTCGACCTGGCCACACAGCGGTCCCTGCTGCAGCAGCAATGCGCCGGCAAACCCTTGCCCCAGCACCGGGTGGCCGCCGATGGCCTGACCCTGGCGGAGGTGCAGACCAGCGAGCAAACGGTCTATCAACCGGGCTATCGCTGGGACACCCTGATGGTGTTCCCCGAACCCGGTATCTACTGCGTGATCGATGCCGCCACGCCAGCCGCCGCCTCGGTCGACCGCAACGGCCTGTCCCCCGCCCTGCTCGGCTTCGTGCAGGTGGCCCAGGGCGGCAGCGTGCAAGGCGACAGCCGGCGCTACCTGACCAACGCACTGCTGGAGGCCGCCAAGGCAAACATCCCCGGGCAGGTGGCGGCAAGCGTTGCCAAGGACCTGGAAAATGGGCTGAAACTCACTCGTTTCGTTCCTCATCCCACTATCCAGGACGATGAACTGACTGGCAGCCAGACCCTGACCTTCAACATCGTCAATGACCCCGATGGGAACGGCTTTCGTTTCGAGGTAAACGATCAGTCCTTCCAGCCTGGACGGATAGACCGCTCGCTGACCTTGGGCGACGTGGAGGAATGGACCCTGAACTCCAGGACGGTGGGCCACCCTTTCCATATTCACGTCAACCCCTTCCAGATCGTCAAGATCCTCGACCCGGACGGCAAGGATGTGAGCGCTCCCGGGGCCGTCGACCGCCAGGGCGAGGACATCGACACCCAGTATGCGGGCCTCAAGGGCGTATGGAAGGACACCCTGTGGGTGAAGAACCTGGGAGGGGAATTGAAGGTCGATCCACCCCTGCCGCCCTCCCGCCCCTATACGCTGGTGGTCAGAACCCGTTACCAACGCTACATCGGTGATTTCGTCCTGCACTGCCACATCCTCGACCACGAGGACCAGGGCATGATGCAACTGGTACGCATCGGACTGCCCGGCGGCGACGCCCACGGCCACTAGACCGATAAGGGGCTTCGATAAAAGCGCTGGAGGCTGGAAAGCTGGACGAAAACAGCGGCTATCACGCTCTTTCCTCCAGCCTTCCAGCGCTCTTTTTGGCGCGTTGCCATGCATCGCGCGAACCGCCGAGAACGCCTACTGCCCAATGGGCGCATTCCAGCTAGAATCGCGTCTTCTGTTTCAATCCAAGAGTTGCCATGGACCACGCCCAACTCATTGCCCTGCGCCAACAGCACCCGGCCTGGAGGCTGTTGCGGGCGGATAACGCGCCGCTGGTCGTCGCCTTTCTCGAACGGACCTTCGTCACCCCCAACCTGCGCAGCCTGGCTCAGCCAAGCCTGCCTCCAGGCTCGACGATATGCTCTACGACCTGCAACGCAGCCTCGGCGAGAACCGCTATCCGCGCGAGGCCGGCGCCTACCTGGACGAATGGGCGGACAACCCCAACGGCTGGCTGCGCAAGTACTACCCGCCGGGCAGCGACCAGGCGCATTTCGAGCTGACCGCCGCCAGCGAAAAGGCCATCGAGTGGCTGGCCAGCCTCGGCAAGCGCCAGTTCGTCGGCACCGAGTCGCGGCTGCTGGCGATCTTCGAGTTGCTCAAGCAGATGGTCGAGGGCAGCGAAAGCGACCCCGAGGCGCGCATCCGCGAGCTGCAAAAGCGCAAGGCCGGGCTGGACGAGGAAATCGCCCGGATCAGGGCCGGCCAGGTCGGATTGATGGACAAAACCCGAGTGCGCGAGCGCTTCCTCGAGGTCAGCGCCACGGCACGCAGCCTGCTGGCGGACTTTCGCGAGGTGGAACAGAACTTTCGCGACCTCGACCGCCAGGTGCGCGAGCGCATCGCCACCTTCGAAGGCGGCAAGGGTGAGCTGCTGGTACAAGTCCGAGCGCAGCGAGGCCGGGCTCAACGCCAAGCCCGTGGCGCTGCGCGACCACAACGGCTATTCGGTGATCCTCGGCCACTTCTACAACGCCGGCTACGACCAGCACGTCACCCTGGCCCAGGTGTTCTATATCACCGAAAGCCGTGGCCAGCCGGAGCACTTCTATGTGGTGGCCGACGCCGCGCTGTCGATCACCGAGCACTTCGCCCATTTCGGCAGCGACCTGGGCAACCTGCGCAAGCGCCTGCGCGAGTTGCCCGGGGTGGCCCTGGAAAGCAGCTTCGCCGCCTATGGCGCGGCCTTCCGCCGGCGCTTCGGCATCGCCGACGAGCAGGCACTGGAGCTGTTCAGCCAGACCGTGTCGATGAAATCGGTGGGCAACCTCACCGATTTCGTGCGCGAACACATGCTCGAAGAGTTCCCGGTGGAGGAACGCATCCAGGCGCGGATCCAGCACTTCGACGACCTCAACCGCGCCCACGAGGCGGTGCTCAAGGCCAAGCAGCAGATCGCCCTGCTCGGCCCGCTGGTGGCCAACTGCGACCGGCATGCGCTGGAAAGCGCCGAGGCCGCCTGCCTGGCCGCCTGCCGCGAAGCGCTGACACCCTGGTTCGCCGGGCTCAAGGCCGAACTGCTGGACAGGCGCCTGGGCAACCTCGCCCAGGACCTCGAACGCCAGCGCGAACAGCAACGCGGCCTGCAGGAACGCCAGCAACAGGGCCAGGCGCGGCGCGACGAACTCAACCGCGCCATCGCCCGCAACGGCGGCGATCGCCTGGCCGGCATCAAGGAAGAAATCGCCCGCCTGGACAGCGACCTGCAGCGCCGCCAACGCGCCGCCGAGCCGTTCCTGGCCAACCGCCAGGCCCTGCCGGCGTTGAGCGAAGACTGTCGCGAACAGCGCGATGCGACACAGAACCAGCAGACTGAAAGCGCCGTCGAACTGCGCGGTTTGCGCCAGCAGCACGATCAGCTCGACGCCGAGCTGGCCTCGCTACGCAGCCGCCGCTCTAACCTGCCGGCGCGCATCCTCGATATCCGCGCACGGCTGTGCCAGGCGCTGGAGCTGGACGAAGGCGAACTACCCTTCGTCGGCGAACTGCTGCAAGTGCGCGACGACGAACGCGACTGGGAGGGCGTCGCCGAACGCCTGCTGCACAACTTCGGCCTGTCGCTGCTGGTGCCCGACGCGCTGCAATGGGTCGAGCGGACCCACCTGGGCGAGCGCCTGGTGTACTTCCGCGTGTGCGAACGGCGTGGCCGGGCCAGTCTCGACAGCCACCCCGATTCGCTGGTGCGCAAGCTGCAGATCAAGCCCGAAACGCCCTTCTACGATTGGCTGGAAGGCGAGCTGGCGCGGCGCTTCGACTACGCCTGCTGCGCCTCGCTGGAGAGGAGTACCGGGAGCAGAAGGCGTTGCGCAACGAAGACGGGGAAGACCGCGAATGAAACCAGTGCTGATCCTGGCCGAGCCTGAAATACTGCCCGCGGCCCCGGCGGCATGAGCAGTTGGACCACCCCCGCGCAACTGCGCGAACAAGACAGCGGTGCCCTGCTGCGCGCCAGGCTCGGCGAGGAGCCGGACTTCCCGCTGGCGCTGAAGCTGAAAAAACCCGGCAGCGCCGACCTGGCCGCGCGCTTCGAGGCGGTCCGCCAGTGGATTCGCCAGTTGCAGGATGGCGAAGGGCCTTACCGGCTGGCCTGGAAGGAAATCAACCACCGCCAGTTGGGGCGCAACCAGATCCCCGACGGGGCATCCATCGACAACCTCGACACCGCCCTCGGCTGGCTCGGCAAGCGCCGCGAGGCCGAGCGTTTCGCCAGCCTGGCGGACGCCAGCCTGAGCCGCTTTCCCGAGCTGCATCCCTGGCGGTTGCGCCACCCGCTACGCGCCCTGGAACAGGCCGGGCACTGGCACAAGGTGCTGCTGGTGCTGGCCTGGTTCCAGACCCATCCACGCAGCGGGCTGTACCTGCGGCAACTGGATATAGGCGGCGTCGATACCAAGTTCATCGAACAGCGTCGCGGCCTGCTCGGCGAACTGCTCGATCGGGTGCTGCCCGGCGCCGACCTCGACACCGAGGCCCGCGGCGTGCGCGCCTTCGACCGACGCTACGGCCTGCGCGCCCACCTGCCCCATGCCCATTCGCTGCTGATGGACCGCGCCACCCCGCTCGAACACCATGGCCTGTGGGGCGAGGAGCTGGCGGACAAACGCTGCACGGCCGACCTGCAACGCCTGACCGTAGCCGAACGGCCCCTGTACCAGGAACTGCGCGACGACCTGCTCGCCCACCCGGACGGACGGCCCGCCAGCCGCGTGCGCCTGGAGCAGGAGCATATCCGCTTCGGTTGGCTGAAGCGCCGGCTGGCGGCACTGTAGCTTGCCGCCCGCCGGCAAACCCTGGACACTTCTCGCCTGCCGCCCCAAAGCACGAGATGACCGATGGAAATCAGCAAGACCCGCAGCAGCTTCTACCGCCGCCTGTATGTCGCCTGGCTGGTCGACAGCGGCGCGGCCACCAGCGTCCCCGCCCTGATGCAAGCCACCGGCATGCCGCGCCGCACCGCCCAGGACACGCTGGCGGCGCTGGCCGAACTGGACATCGACTGCAGCTTCGAACACACCCAGGGCGAACGGCACAATGCCGGGCACTACCGTATACGCGACTGGGGCGCCATCGACCGCGGCTGGGTCGAACGCAACCTGCCATCCATCAAGGATGCCCTGGGTTATCCATGAACCACGACCTGCTGCTGGTCCTGCTGTTGCTGGCGGCCTGCGTCGGCTGCTTCATCCTCAACCGGCCGCGCATGGACGTGGTCGCCCTGCTGGCCATCGTCGCCCTGCCGCTGACCGGGGTGCTGAGCGTCAACGAAGTGCTGGCCGGTTTCAGCGATCCGGCCGTAGTGCTGATCGCCGCGCTGTTCGTCATCGGTGACGGCCTGGTACGCACCGGCATCGCCTACCGGCTTGGCGACTGGCTGGTGCATGCCGCCGGCGACAGCGAAGTGCGCCTGCTGATCCTGCTGATGCTGGCAGTGGCGGGGCTCGGCTCGGTGATGAGCTCCACCGGGGTGGTGGCGATCTTTATCCCGGTGGTACTCAGCATCGCCTTGCGCCTGAAGGTACCGCCTGGACGGCTGATGATGCCGCTGGCCTTCGCCGGCCTGATCAGCGGCATGCTGACATTGGTCGCCACCCCACCGAACATGGTGGTGCACAGCGAACTGCGGCGCGCCGGGCTGGAGGGTTTCGCCTTCTTCGACTTCGCCCCGGTGGGCCTGGCGGTGCTGGTGCTCGGTATCGGCTATATGCTGCTGGCCCGTCGCTGGCTGGCGCGTAACGACGGCACGGACGACGGTGATGGCGAGGCACGCCTGACGCTATCGGACATGGCCCACGCCTATCGGCTCTCCGAACGCGAACGACGCCTGCGCGTCCTGCCTGGCTCGCCCCTGGCCAGCCAGGCGCTGGACGAGTTGCGCCTGCGCTCGGAGTACGGCATCAACGTCATCGCCATCGAACGCCCGCACAAATTCCGCACACTGCTGCTGATCGCCACCGGCAATACTCAACTGCTGGCTGGCGATGTCCTGCTGGTCGACCTGGCCAGCCCGGCCATCGGGCTGCTCGGCGCCTATCGGGAACTGGGGCTGGAGCCCTTGCAACTGAGCAGCTCCTACTACGATATCCACGCTCGCGAACTGGGCCTGGCCGAAGTCGCCCTGCCCCCCGACTCGCGCCTGCCCGGCAAGACCATCCAGGAAATCGGCTTCCGCAGCCGCCACAAGCTCAACGTGGTCGGTGTCCGGCGCGCCCGCGAGGCGCTGCAGGGTGTGCTGGTGGACGAACGCCTGAGGCCCGGCGATACCCTGCTGGTGGCCGGTGCCTGGAAACACATCCACCGCCTGCAGGGCCTGTCCCGCGACTTCCTGGTGCTCAGCCTGCCGGCCGAGGTGGACGAGGTGGCGCCCGCCGCCAGCCAGGCCCCCTTCGCCCTGCTCGGCCTGGCGCTGATGGTCGGGCTGATGGTCAGCGGCGTGCTGCCCAATGTACTGGCCGCATTGATCGGCTGCCTGGCCATGGGGTTGTTCCGCTGTATCGATATGGACAGCGCCTACAAATCCATCCACTGGCAGAGCCTGATCCTGATCGTCGGCATGCTGCCGTTCGCCCTGGCATTGCAGAAGACCGGAGGAATCGACCTGGCGGTATCCGGCCTGATCGGCCTGGTCGGCGGGGCAGGCCCGCACGCGCTGCTGGCCTGCCTGTTCGTGCTGACCGCGGTGATCGGCCTGTTCATCTCCAACACCGCCACCGCGATACTGATGGCTCCGGTGGCGCTGTCCAGCGCCCAGCAGCTTGGCGCTTCGCCCTACCCGTTCGCCATGATCGTCGCCCTGGCCGCTTCGGCAGCCTTCATGACACCGATATCCTCCCCGGTGAACACCCTGGTACTCGGGCCTGGACGATACGGCTTCGCCGACTTCGTACGTATCGGCGTGCCCTTCACCCTGCTGGTGATGATCCTCAGTGTGCTGCTGGTGCCACTTGTATTTCCGCTGTAATGCATTCGACGCATTCGCGGCGCCAAAATAGTGGCACAACGACATAAGCCCGAGTAGACTGGACGCCAGTCCGTTTTTCAGGATATCCCTGATATTCGCCTATATTAATAGGCTTTTTTGACATATCGGCGCATTTCATCGATATGCGCTGGATAACCGTGGGGATCCGCCAATGTCACTGCTTCCCGTCCGTATCACCCACCGCATCAGCCTGGGTATCCTGCTGCTGCTGGTGCTCACCACGCTGGGCATCTACGCGATCATGGAACTGCGCGGCAAGCCTCGGCTGGTCGCGACCGGCACGGCATCGGCCGAGCAGGCCGTCTCGGCCATCGCCCGCCAGCTCGATGTACAACTGAGCCGGATCGAGGGCACCACCGCCGCCCTCGCACACCTGGCGGAAACCCTGCCCACGGATCGGCTACTGATCGAGGCGAACCTGCCCAACGTCATCGGCAGCCAGGGCGACCAGGCCATCACCGGAGGCGGCCTCTGGCCGGAACCTGGCGCCTTCACCCCCGGCACGGAGCGGCGCAGCTTCTTCTGGGCACGCGATGCGCAAGGGCGGCTGGAATACTCGGACGACTACAACGAGCCCGGGATCGCCGCCTACCATGACGAGCCCTGGTATCGCTCCGCCCGTACTGCGCCGGGCGGCCGCTGCGTCTGGTCCGATGGCTACCAGGACCCGGTCAGCAAGCAGGCCATGACCACCTGCAGCGTTCCCTATCAGCGCGATGGCCGCTTCGCCGGTGTGGCGACTCTCGATTTCACCCTCGATGGCCTGTCCAGCTTCCTGCAACAGCAAGGCAACGTCACTGGCGGCTACGCCTTTGCCGTGGACCGTGCCGGCAACCTGCTGTTCTTCCCCGGCGGCGGTGCCCAGGAAGGATTGCTTACGCTCGCCCACCTGAATGACCGCCAGCCCTGGTTCAGGCCAGTGATCGAAGCGCTGAACGCCTCGGGCGCCGGGCAGACCCTCTACCTGAAGCACGACGATCGCCTGGATGGCCCCGTCTACGTTTCCTTGCAAAATGTCGGCGATACCGGCTGGCGTGTCGGCCTGGTAACACCCGACGCCTGGATCACCGACCTGGCCAGCAGCCTGACCCGTGAAATCCTGCTGTTCCTGCTGCCACTGCTGGCACTGTTGCTCGGGCTGGCCTGGCTCGCCAGCAGGCGCCTGCTGGCCCAGGTCCAGGAAACCACCCGGCAGATCCACATCCTCGGGCAGGACAGCCAGTCGAGCGAGCTGGACATCCTGCGTGCCGACGAAATCGGCGAGCTGCGCAACGCGGTCAATCAGTACGCGGGCTCGCTACGGCAGATGCTGCAGAAGATCGCCGACGAATCCACCATCCTGGAGCGTCAATCCACCGAGCTGGCCAACCTCTCACAGAATATCGCCGAGCGGGCCGAAGCCCAGCGCGAAGACAACACCCTGCTCGCCACCGCCATCACCGAGATGTCCACCAGCGCCCAGGAAGTGGCCGCCAACACCACCGACTGCTCCGATACCGCGGTCCGCTCGCAGGCCCAGGCCCACCTGGGGCAGGACAATGTGCGCCTGAATAACGAATCGATCCAGGCGCTCGCCGGCAGGATCGGCGGCACGGCCTCGGCCATCACCCAACTGGGGGAGGATATCGAGCGGGTCGGCAGCGTACTGGAGGTGATCAAGTCGATCTCCGAACAGACCAACCTGCTGGCGCTCAATGCCGCCATCGAAGCGGCCCGCGCCGGTGAACAGGGCCGCGGCTTCGCGGTGGTGGCCGATGAAGTACGCACCCTCGCAGGCCGCACCCAGGCATCCGCCAACGAGATCCAGGTGATGATCGAACAATTGCGCCAGGCCTCGGGCCAGGCCGTCGAGACCATGCAGGCCGGCGTCAGCCTGACCGAGGATGCCGTCCGCCAGGCCGGCGGCGTCGCCGAGACCCTGGGTGGTACGGTGAGCAGCTTCGACGATATCGTCCAGCGCGCCCAGCAGATCGCCGTGGCCGCCCAGGAGCAGAGCCATGTCGCCCAGGAAATCAGCGAACTGGCCATCCGCATCCACTCTTCCAGCGAGGAGGCTGCCCGCGATGCTTCCACCCTGCGCGAACTGGGCAGCAACATGCATGCGCTTTCCGAACGCCTGGGGCGGGTGAGCCGCGGCGACTGACCCGGGCTGGCGGCGATGAATGGGAGCGGCGGCCCGGCCTAACGGCCGCGCCAGCTCCCGCCCTGTGGCTCCGGCGCGGGCGCGACGAAACGTCAACGGACCCTAGCCCGGACACCCGGAACCTTTACCTTTGACCCTGTTCGGTGGAGCATTCACCACCGCGCGCTCTCCCGGCCCGAGCCCCATGCATAAGCTCTTCATACTGCCGTTACTGCTGGCCCTGGCCCCCACCATGGGCAATGCACAGGAAGACCTGCAACTGTCCCACTGGTGGGTATCACCAGGGGAAAGGGCCAGCATCGCCGTGCTGCAGCGCTACCTCGACCGCCAGCAACTGACCTGGCAGGAGCACGCCATCCCCGGCAGCGGCACGGCCCGCTACGCCGATGTGCTGCGCCAGGCCATCGCCAGCGGCAATGCGCCCACCGCCTCGCAGGTGATCGGCCACGATATCCATGAATGGGCCGCCCTCGGCCTGCTGCAGGACCTGACCCCGATCGCGGAGGAACAGGAGTGGGACGAGATCATCCCGGTCGGCATCCAGCAATTATCGAAATACCGCGGGCGCTGGGTGGCGGCGCCAATCAACGCGCATGCCACCAATTGGCTGTGGGTGAATGCCGCCGCGCTGGAAAGGATTGGCGGGCAACCGCCGGACACCTGGACGGACCTGCTGGAACTGCTCGAGCGGGCCAAGGCCGCAGGCATCATCCCGCTGGCCATTGGTGGTGAAGCCTGGGAACACACGCTGCTGTTCGAGTCGGTGGCCGTCGGTGCCGGCGGCGCCGAGTTCTATCGCAAGGCCTTCATCGAGATGCGCCCGCAAGAGATCGACCCGGCCCTGCTGGAACTGATATTCCAGCGCATGAGCACGCTGCGCGACTACCTCGACCCCGACTTCACCCGGCGCAACTGGAACCAGTCCACCGACCTGATGCGCACCGGCAAGGCGCTGCTGCAGTTGCAGGGCACCTGGGTCGCGGGCGAGCTCACCCTGCAAGGCCTGCTGCCCGGTCGCGACTACCAGTGCTTCCACTTTCCCGATACCCAGGGCGTCTATCTGTTCAACAGCGACCAGTACATGCTGTTCAAGGACGCCCCCGGCTCGCCGCAGCAGCGCCGGGAATTGCTGACGATCCTGCTCGATCGGGATTTCCAGCGCGAGCTGAACCTGACCACCGGCGCGGCCCCGGCCCGGGTCGATGTGCCCCGTGAATCCTTCAATGCCTGCGGCCAGGCGTTGATCAGCGGCATGCGCCAGGCCAACCTGCGCCGCACCATGCTCGGCTCCATCGGCATGGGCAACGCCAACCCGCCCCACGTGAAAAACGCCATCTACCAGGTGGTCAGCCAGCACCTGCGCGGTCGGCTGGAAGATGCCGAGGCGGCGCGCCAGCTCTATCAGGCGATCGTCGACTTCAACTCAACGCCCAACTGAGCCCCACCAGGAAAACACCATGCGTTTCTTCGCCGACCTGAACCTGTCCACCAAGATCGTGATGCTGGTCAGCCTGCTCGGCGCCCTGGCGGCCTTCACCACCGGCTATTCGATGAACACCCTGCAACAGGTCGATGCCCGCTATCGCTACCTGCTCAACCATAACGGCCAGAGCAGCAGCCTGGCCGGTGATGCGCTGCTCGACCTGAGCGATGCCAGCCGCCTGCTGTTCAGCGTCCTGACCGAGGAAGAAGAGCGGCAAATGCGCACCACCCAGCAGAACATGCGCAAGATCGCCAGTGACTTCCAGGAGCGCATGGAGGAGATCCGCCCACTCATCCCGGAGCAGAGCGAACGCCTGCGGAACATCCAGCGCCAGCAGTTGCGCGTCTTCGAACTGGCCGAGCAAATCATCGACGATGCCGCCCGCTGGCGCGGCGATCGCGCCCTGATGATCATCAAGCAGGACTTCGAGCCGGCGCTGCACCAGTTGCGCTACAACATGGATACGCTGCGCTACCAGCTCAACGACGACTATCTGAAGGCCGCCGAGACACTGCGCCGCACCAGCCGTACGACCCTGATCGCCATCCTGCTGGCGTTCAGCCTGGCGGTGCTGCTCAGCATCGGCCTCGCCAGCTATTTTTCTATGCGGCATATCTCCAGGCCGATCAACCAGTTGACCCGCACCATGACCCGGCTGACCGCCAACCATTACGACGACGAGATCTCCGGCACCGAGCGCAAGGACGAAGTCGGGCAGATGGCCAAGGCCCTGCAGGTGTTCCGCGATACCATGCTGCGCGCCGAACGCCTGGAGCAGGAGGCCATGGCGGCAACGGAAATACGCCGCCTGTCGCAACAACTGGTGGACCTGGCCGATGCGATTCCCGGGGCCGTATTCCAGTTGCAGGTGGATGAGCATGGCGACAAGACCTTCACCTTCGCCAGCAGCAAGCTGGAACAGATGCTCGGCCCCATCCAGGGCGGCATCGGCCAGCCCGTCGCCGCCGACACAGCGCTGTTCCCGCATACCGCGGAATACCAGAAGGCCGCGCGCCAGGCCTTCCGCCACAGCCTGAAAGACCTCACCCCGATCGATTTCGATATCCATATCCAGAACCCGGATGGCGGCTTCTGGGTCAAGACCCTGGCCACCGTGCAACGCCAGCCGGACGACAAGACGCTGTTCAACTGTATCCTGCTCGATGTCAGCGAAATGCACCGCCAGGCCGAAGCCCTGCAGGAAGCCAAGGAGCAGGCCGAGCAGGCGGCCGAGGCCAAGGCCAACTTCCTCGCCGTCATGAGCCACGAAATCCGCACGCCGATGAATGCCATTCTCGGCCTGGCCCGCGCCCTGCTGCGCCAGCCCGTCTCGGGCAGGCAGCGCGAGCGGCTGGAACAGATCATCCATGCCGGCCGTCATCTGCAGGGCATCATCGACGACATCCTCGACTTTTCCCGCTCCGACAGCGGTCACCTGCAGTTGGAACACATCGTGTTCACGCCACGGCGGCTGCTGGACGAGTTGACGGATATGTTCAGCGAGGAGGTGGCGCGCAAGGGCCTGGTCCTGAGTACGGAGATCAGCGCGGAGACGCCGCAACGGCTCAAGGGCGATCCATTGCGCATCGGCCAGATCCTGATCAACTTCACCAATAACGCGATCAAGTTCAGTGACAAGGGGCGCATACACATCCACCTGGCCCTGCACGCGGATGCCACTGGCGCGCTCTTCCTGTATGGCAGCGTGGACGACCAGGGCATCGGCATCAGTCCGGCCCAGCGCGCGCAACTGTTCCAGCCCTTCCACCAGGCCGACGCCTCGATTTCCCGGCGCTTCGGCGGCACCGGCCTGGGCCTGTCCATCTCGCGCAACCTGGCGAAAATGATGGGAGGCGAGGTCGGTGCCGAAAGCATGGAAGGCATCGGCAGCCGCTTCTGGTTCAGGGTGCGGGTCGAAGAGGCAGGCGATGACACGGCGCAAAGCGCCCCGCCGCCGCTTGAAATCCCACCCCTGCCCCGCCATTACACCGGCCTGCGCCTGCTGCTGGTAGACGATAACGAACTGAATCGGCAGGTGGCTGGCGAACTGCTGCAGGAGGCGGGCTTCGAGGTCGATATGGCCGACAATGGCGAACAGGCCATCGCCATCCTGCAAGCGGCCGCCGATGGCACATATGCCGTGGTGCTGATGGATATGATGATGCCGCTGCTCGATGGCCTGAGCGCCACCCGACTGTTACGGGAACAACCGCGCTTCGACGGCTTGCCGATCATCGCACTGAGCGCCAACGCCCGCCCGCAGGACATGGAGCGCTGCCTGCAGGCCGGCATGCAGGGGCATATCGCCAAACCCATCGACGAGCGACAGCTCTGGTCGGTACTGGACAGCTGCCTGGCCCGCGAGGCACGGCCCATGATGGCACCCTCCAGCCAGTGGGGTATGCTCGAACGCTTGCGCGCGAGCATGTCCGCCGAGCGCTTCGCGGCCCTGCTGCGGATGCTGGTCGACGACTGCCGGCAGCGCTCGGAGCGCATCCAGGCCCTGGCCCGGGAGGGCGCCATCGAGGCGCTGGACCAGGAAGCCCACGATATGCTCAGCGCGGTCGGCTCGGCGGGACTATCATCTCTGACGACACTGGCCGAACGACTCGGCCAGGCAGTGAAAAGCTCCGACCTGCCGGCCATCCGTGACCTGGCCCGGCAGATCGCCAGTGAAACCGCGTCGGCGCTGGAGTATTTGCAGAACCATTTCGGGCCTGCCGACGGGCCCGCGAGCGACCTGGACGCATGACAAAGGATGAACCACAGCTTGCAGCGGCGCAGCGCGGAACCTGCGCAGAACGATACCCTGCCCGTGGTGCTGATCGTCGATGACCAGCCGATCAACATCGCCTTTACCGGCAGCGCACTGGAGGGTATCTGCCTGCCAGTCGGCGCCAACGATGGCGAACAGGCACTGCAACTGGCGCGCCAGCATCAGCCGGACCTGATCCTGCTGGATATCCGTATGCGCACGATGGACGGTTTCGAAACCTGCCGGCGCCTCAAGAGCGACCCGCAGACCCGAAGCATCCCGGTCATCTTCCTGACCGCCCTCAAGGATGAGGAGAACGAAGAACAAGGACTGCGGGCCGGAGCCATCGACTACATCAGCAAACCCTTCAGTACCCCCCTGCTGCGGGCCCGGGTGCGCAACCACCTGCGACTCTACCGCCAGCAGCGGCAACTGGAGCGGCTCGCCCAACTGGACGGCCTGACCGGTATCGCCAACCGACGCACCTTCGATGAATTGCTGCAGAGCTGCTGGGCGCAGCAGGCGGGCAAGCAGCCACTGGCGTTGCTGATGATCGATATCGACGCCTTCAAGCGCTACAACGATTCGCTCGGGCACCAGAGCGGCGATGACGCCATCCGCCGCATCGCTCGCTGCATCGAAGCCTCGCTGCAACGCCATGAGGACCTCGTGGCCCGCTACGGTGGCGAGGAGTTCGCCTGCATCCTGCCCAATACCGATCTGAACGGAGCCGACCACCTGGCACGGACCATCCAGAATGCGGTCGCCGCGCTGCGTATCGAACACCCGGACTCACCGACTTCGCCATTCCTCACCCTGAGCATCGGCGGCGCCGCGGTGATTCCCGATCCTCAGGAATCACCGCGGCTACTGCTGAGGAAGGCCGATGCCAATCTCTACCAGGCAAAGCAGAGCGGCCGCTCGCGCACGGCGCTAGGCTGACGCGCAAGCGTGCTCCGGCAGCCGCTCCAGCACGGCCAGCAGGTCATCCGTCTGCACCGGCTTGAGCAGGCAGGCATCGAAACCCAGGGAAGCGGGAAGATGCTCCGGGCGGCGCGGTGGCGATGCCGAATAGAGCACCACCGGCAGCGTCGGCCACTGCTGGCGGACCAGCTCCAGCAGCTCCCAGCCATTCATATCGGGCATCATCTGGTCGATGATCATGATATCGACCTGCTCGGTCTGCAGGAAACACAGCGCTTCTTCGCCACTGCCGCAGGCTTCAGCGTCATAACCGTAGCCGGCCAGGAGTTCGTAGAGCATTTCCCGGGTGATGGCGATGTCATCGACGATCAGCACCCGCAGCCCCTGGCCATCGCGCAGCCGCGAATAACTCTCGATGAATACCTGCTCCAGTTCCTGCTCGCCCGCCAGCTCCACCTGCAAGTCGAAACTGAAGCGGCTGCCCTGACCGGGTGCGGACGCCACCTGCAGGCTGCTGCCCATCAGGCCAAGCATCTGCTGCACGATATACAGCCCGAGCCCCACCCCCGGCCTGCCGGCGACATTGCTGCCACGGCTGAATGGCTCCTGCAGGCGCGCCAGGTCCTTCGAGGCGATGCCGATACCCGTGTCCTGTACGCAGAAACGCAGCAACACATGCCCTTCGGGGGGATCGGGCAGACACTCGACGGACAGTTGGATATCGCCATCGTGGGTGTACTTGGCGGCATTGGCCAGCAGATTGACCAGCGTCTGGCGCAACCGGCGGAAATCGGCATTCACCAGCAGCGGCAGGTCGTCGGCGAAATGGCACTGCAAGCGGTTGCCATGGCGTTCGGCCAGGTAGCGCCCCTGCTCCCGGGTTTCCTTGAGAAAACCGAACAGATAGCCCGGCGCCGCCAGCAACTCGAGTTGCCGCACATCATTGCGCGCGTACTCGAGCAACTCGTCGATCAGTTCCAGTTGCATATGCGCACTGCGCTCGATGGCACGGGCCACCGATTCGCTGGATTTCCGCTGCTCCGGCAGCGCGCGGGCATGGTCGATCATCCCCAGCAAGGGGGTACGCAGATCATGGCCGATGCGTGCCATCAGCAGTTGCTGGTTGCGCAGGGCCTCCCCCAGTTGCGCGGTCCGCTCGGCGATGCTGTGCTCCAGGCGTTCCTGTTCGGCCTGCTTGATCTGTTCGATATCGGCCAGCGCCTGTTTCTCGCGGCGGCGCCCGAGCGCGACCTGGCTGACCAGGGTATAGAGCAACAGCACCGCGCCAGGCAGGGTGGACAAACTGAAGAAGGAATACTCGAACGGCGAAAACGGCGACCAGCCCAGGCGATGGACGAGTACCAGCGACAGTTGCAGCGTCAACAGGCTCGGCACCAGGTAGCAGAACCAGTCATAACCCAGGCGCCTCCTGTAGCCGATGAATACCGCACTCCACAGGACGACCTGGCCAACGACGCTAAGCGCGTTGCGAACAGCGTACGCGCCCTCCAGTTGCTCCGGGAACAGTATGCGCAACAGGGCATAGGCCACGAACGCCACCTGGCAAAGCGTCATGCACAGATTCAGCGGATACGGCTGGCGCCCCATCTGCAGCAGCACCCGCAGGTAGGCGAACACAAGCACACTGCACAGGGCCTGGGCGGCCAGCACCAGGCCGAGATCCAGCCCGGGCATGTCGGGCCATAGATGGACGAAACCATAGCCATTGGCCAGCGCCACATACAGGCAGTGGCTCAAAACCGCCATGGCGTGGGCGATCAGCAGGCGCAAGCGGAATATACGCCCCAGCGCCAGGCTGAACAGAATCAGCGACAGGACGATACCGTACACCATGCCATCGGCCAGGCTTTCATCCATGCGCTGCTTCAACAGGCCTTGGTGCGACACCAGCTCCGGCAATACGAAAGTCGGTAGCGTACTGGTCACGCGCATCAGCAACAGCGCCCGCGCCCCCGGCTCCAGCAATACCGGGAACGCCGGCAGGCGCACCTGCTCGGGCCATTCACGCAACGGATGGCTGGCACCACCCACCGCGCTCAGCCAACCGCCATCGCGTTGCTGATAGAGCTGGATATCACGGTTATTGCTGGAGCCGGAGAGGACGAATACCTGGCAGAAGGCCGCGCTGCGGTTTTCCAGTTCCAGCCGCAGCCAGAGCGGCGGCTTGCCGGCCCCGCGCACCAGGTTCCCCTGCCGCAGGCGCTGCCATCCATCCATTGGCAGACGGGCAACCTGCTCCACCGTCATCGCCTGGCTGCCTTCGTCATGGCCACTGGCAAAGGTATGCAGTGGGATCGGCCGCAGCGCGCAATCCTCCAGGATCAGCGGAGCGGCACTCAGCGATCCTGGTAACAGGCAGCACAACATGAGACAGGACAGCAGGACTCTGATCACATGACCTCCGTGCCGGGCAAGATAGCGAGCGGTAGAAGCTGAATCGGCCCAGGGAGAGAAGTCTTGAGCCGGATTGCCAAAAATCCGGCACAAATATAAGAGAAAGACGGAAAAATACCTATGATAAAAACAGGGAATTATTGCGGAGAAATGACTGAAGCCGGACGAGAAGGCAAGCAGCCCTCCGCGTCCAGCCTCCAACCCTCGTTTCGGCTTTTCAAAAGCTAGAAGTTGTACTCGGCCGCCGCACCGACATACCACGAGCGCCCGGGCGCCGCCTCGTAATAACGCCGGTTGCTGTCACCGACGATGACCGAACCGACGTACTGGCGGTCGAACAGGTTGTCCAGGCGCAGGGTCTGCTGCAACGTCCAGTCGCCCAGGCGCTGCTCCAGTTGTGCACGCCAGTTGAATACCGCATAGGCCGGCGCCGCCTTCTCGCGGTTGCTGTCCTCGGTATACACCTTGCTCCGGTAGAAGCCCTCCAACGCCGTACTCAAGCCATCCAGCGGCTGCCAGTTCAGCTCGACGAACAGCGTGGTACGGGGGACTCCCGGCAAATTGTTGCCGCTGTCGACGCGGCTGCCGCCGGCGTCGAAGGAAGAATCGTAGACCGCCCGCAGGTAGGTATAGGCAAGGCTGGCGCTCCACTGGGAATGCAGTTGCGCCTCCAGCCCCAGCTCCAGGCCCCGACGTTGCGTCCTGCCGGCATTCTGGTAGCGGGTACGACCGTCCTGGCTGTCGGCGATGACGATTTCGTCATCGCTATCGATCTGGAACAGCGCCGCGTTGATACGCGCCCGCTCGCCCAGCAGCGCTTTCAGCCCAAGCTCGTACTGGGTGCTGATGGAAGGTGACAGCGAGCGATTGAAGCTGCTATCCACCCCATAGGCCAGTTCGCCCAGGGTGGGCGTTTCATAGCCCCGTGCGACACTGAAGTAACCGTTCAACTCTGGCGTGAAGGCATAACCGACACTGAGCGATGGCGTGGCCTTGCGATAACGCTGGGTACCGCTGTCATCGCCATTGAAGCCGTCGATGTATTTGTCATCCACTTCGATCTCGACATTGCTGTAGCGCAAACCGCCCTGCAGGGTCCAGTCGCCCACTTGCCAGGTCAACTGCGCATAGGGGTCGAGGCTGGTCACCGTATTGAGTTCGTCACGCCGCAAGCGCCCCTTCACCCCCAGTCGAGTGGAAGACAGGAAGTTTTCGTAACCCTGGCGATCATCCTGACTGCGGTCGTACTCCAGCCCCAGGGCCAGGCGCAGGTCGCCGATAGCGCTGGGCAAGGGTTGCAGCCAGCGCAGGCTGCCACCGTGGAAATCGCGCTCGAAATCCACCACGCCGCCGCCGTGCCGGGCATTGCCCTGCGCCGCCGGGGGGATGGCCAGGTACTGGATCACATGGCGCTTGCCGCCATAGAACGTGGCCTGCAGGGTCGCATCGGCGAAATGACGCTCGTAGTTCACGCCGAGCTGCTGATGGTCGATGCTCTTGCGCGTGTCATAGAGCAGCGCATTGGCGGTCACCGAGCGCGGATCTGCCTTGTAGCCCTGCCAGCTCTGCCCCAGCGGATCATCCGTGGCATTCTGCTCCAGGCTGCTGTAGACCAGCGCCAAGCGACTGTACTCGTCCGGAGTGAAACTGAGCTTGCCGAACACCTGGTCGCGGCGGGCGGCACTGTGGTCCCGGTAGCCATCGGTATCCATGCGCGAGGCATTGAACAGGAAGCCCACGCCATTCGCCGCGCCCTCCGCATTCAGGCGATTCCTGCGCAGGCCATCGCTACCGAACAGGGTGCCGGCACCGATACGCGGCGAACCCTGGCCATCCCGCGAGAACATCTGCACCACGCCGCCGGCATTGCTGCCGTAGAGTACCGAGGCCGGGCCACGCAGCACCTCGATACGCTCGGCGCTATCGAGGTTGAAGGTCGCCGCCTGCCCCTGACCATCCGGGGTGCTGGCCGGAATGCCATCGGTGATCAGCTTGATGCCGCGCACACCGAACGCCGAGCGGGCGCCGAAACCACGCGAGGATATCTGCAGGTCCTGCGCATAGTTCTGCCGGTTCTGCACCACCAGCCCCGGCACCCGCGCCAGCGCCTCGGAAGCGTTGATACCCAACTGCCCATCGCGGATCTGCCGCGCGCTGACACTGTCGACGGAAAAAGGCAGGTCGAAACTCGCGGCGGCGCTACGCGAGCCACTGACCACCAGCGGGTCCAGTTCCAGTTGCTGGGCCGCGACATGCCCGCAAAAGGCAACGCTCACAGCAAGCGACAGGGCATCGCGGGTCAGTCGAGCAAGGCTATCGGTCATGGTCAATCCATCTCGGTATCGGTACAGGGAGTCGGACAACGATAATCCTTCTCCCGCCCGCAGGCGTCCGGCAAAGGTCTTACTACCAAAGACCACCCTCGCCTCAGGGTACCGGTTCACGCAGCACGCGCTGCTCATACGTGGGATACAGATGGCTGACGGTACGGATCAGTTCATAACGGCTCAGGTTGATCGCGGCAAAGCGCTCCGGTATCGGCAGGCGCCACACCTCGTTCATATCGGCCCCGGAAGCGGCGGCCTCGCCCAGTACGCCATCCAGCCACCCCAGGTAATCGCGCATCTGCAGCAATGGCGCGTCATCGCTTGCCAACGGGCCATGGCCCGGCACCAGAAGGCGCCACGGCAAGCCCGCCAGCGTGTCGATGTCCGCCAGCCAGATGTCCAGCCCCGGCGAATTCGGCGTGGTCAGGGCACGCTGGTAGAACACCAGGTCGCCGGCGAACAGCACGCCGCTGGTTTCATCGAGGATCGCCAGGTCGGCACCGGTATGCCCACTCAAGGCCAACAGGCGCAGGCGGTGTTCGCCCACCTGCAATAACCCCGGCTCCAGCGATTCGTCGGCCAGCACCAGCTCGGTGCCTCGCATCCAGTCGCCGACCAGGCGGTACATGTTTTCCGCCATGGCATCGCCCTGCTCCGCCAACCGCCGGTTGGTTCCCGGCAAGGCGGCGATAGGCGCTTCGCGAAACGCCTGGTTGCCCAGTACATGGTCCGGGTGGTGATGGGTCAACAGGACCTTGACCACCGGCTTGTCGGTCACTGCAGCAATCGCCCGGCGCATCGCCTCGCCATAGCGCTTCGAGGGTCCAGTGTCGATCACCACCACCCCTGCCGTTGTCAGGATGAAGGCGGTATTGACGATATTGCCGCCATTGTTCCGGTCGAAATCCTCCGTGCTGCCTTCCAGCAGCCAGGTGTTCACGGCGATCTGGCGCGGCTGCAGGCGATATTCCAATTCGCCCAGCACCGGTGTGGCGATGCACAGAAGAAACATGAAATGGAGCATCGAACGCATAGGGCCTCCCGGTTCGGCTACAGCGACCTAGAACACCGCCTCGAACTCGTTGCCATTGTTATCCCGCAGCCACAGGCGCGCCACCTCGCGCCCTTGCAACTCCAGGCTCAGGGTCGGGTTTTCACTGACCGCCGGATAGAGTTCGAGCGTGGCCAGGGCCTGCCCTTCTTCGTCGCGCAGTTGCGCCTGGTTCAGGAAGAACTCCGGAATAGCGTCGACCAGGCCGTTATCCATCGGATGGGAAACCCGCAAACGCAGACGGCTGCCATCGGCGCGCTGGAAACGCGCACCCAGCACTTCCCCCAGGTGCTTCTCCCAACCTGGCTGGCTGCGCACCACACTGGGCGCCGTACAGCCACCGCCCGCCGCCTCCACCCGGGCGGAACCGACATGCCAGACACCATCGCGGGTCAATGCCGCCGCGCGAATGGCGGTCGCCTGTTCGACCCGGATACGGATGGCGAGCACGGGCAGGACCTGCTCGCCAGGGTGAAAGGTGAAGACCCGCGGGATCGGATTGAGCTCGGCCCAGGCCTCGATACGCAGCACCTCGCCGGGCACTTCGCGGGCATCCACCTGGATCGGTACCTGTCGCGCGTCCTCGGCAAAAGGCGGTGCCAGTACCTTGACCCGCTCATCGAAGACATAGGGCTCCCCCTTCAGCAATCGCTGATAGTGGTAATCCCACATCGTCGACTGCAGAGGGTCGCGCCCGGCGGCCCAGGCATTTCCCAATACGCTCGCCAGCAGTAGAAGCAGCGGCAGGTATCTGGCCCATGCAACCCTCCTCGAACCGGCTGTCATTTGCCGACGCGGCTCTCGATATAGGTCCGAATGGCCCACAAGGCTTCCTGACTCAGGTGATCGGCCATGCGCGGCATATAGACCGCGCCATCTCGCACGGCACCGTTGATGACACGCTCTTTGAACCACTCATCGCCACTGATATCCGCCTCCAGCTCGCGTAGATCGGGTGCGATACCGCCGGACATGGCCTCCAGGCCGTGGCAGCGCGCACAGTTCTGGTTGTAGGCCGACGAGCCGATGTCCACCGCCAGATCGTGCTCGGGCGAACTTCCACGGTAAGGGTTCTCGTCCAGCCACTCGGCACCGAGCGGCGTCAGGCCATCGGTATTCACCGCTTGCGGCACCATATCCCCATGAGCCATGACGGACCCGGTAGCGCCCAGTGCACCTGCGACCAGCAGTGCGCGCAACATTTTCTTCTTGTTCATGACTACCACCTTCTTTTCGTGATTCCTGCAAGGCACGCGCGCCAGGCCGGGCAAGCCCTGCGCAGCGCATGGCAGACATCTTAGAAAGGAGGCGGGAAACGCCAGAATGCTGCTTTGGTGGCCGACTTCTGCTCCCTTGGCATGGGGGCGGGGGAGTAGATTTTGCGCCCCTGGTAGCACTACCTCAGTAGCACACCCAAATCATGCCCGGATTGGGAACTTTTCCCGACTTTAGCGGGAATAATTCCGTATCCGGGCAGTGCCCGAGGTTCCAATAATCGAATCGCCGGGCCGCTTGACGCAGCCTCGTGGCAACTTCGCGGGCAACGCTGCCAGCCGGCGGGAAAGGCTCGCCCCAGGGTTGTGGGCAAGCAAGGAGATCCGGCGCACAACGCTCCCGCAAGTCGTTATACAGCCAGCAATGGCGGCCTAGTTCGAACAATAATGGGAACCAGAACATGACAACAAAATCGTTACCCAGCAGCAAACGCCCCCTCGCCTTCGCCGTCCAGTGCCTGGCGCTGGCCAGCAGCCTGGGCCTGGCTGGCGCAGCCAACGCCAAGCCTGTCACCTGGGAGGACATCGCCAACGACCACGTCACCACGCAGGACGTCCTGCAATACGGCCTCGGCACCAATGCCCAGCGCTGGAGCCCGCTGGCCAAGGTCAACGACAAGAACGTATTCAAGCTGACTCCGGCCTGGTCCTTCTCCTTCGGCGACGAGAAACAGCGCGGCCAGGAATCCCAGGCCATCGTCCATGATGGCGTGATCTACGTAACCGGCTCCTACTCGCGCATCTTCGCCCTCGACGCCAAGACCGGCAAACGTCTCTGGAGCTATGCCCACCGCCTACCCGACGACATCCGCCCCTGCTGCGACGTGGTCAACCGCGGTGCCGCCATCTATGGCGACAAGATCTACTTCGGCACCCTCGACGCCCGCGTCGTGGCGTTGAACAAGGACACCGGCAAGGTCGTCTGGAACAAGAAATTCGGTGACCATAGCGCGGGCTACACCATGACCGGTGCCCCGACCATCATCAAAGACCAGAAGAGCGGCAAGACCCTGTTGATCCACGGCAGCTCCGGCGACGAGTTCGGCGTGGTCGGCCAACTGTTCGCCCGCGACCCGGACACCGGCGAAGAAGTCTGGATGCGGCCCTTCGTCGAAGGCCACATCGGCCGCCTGAACGGCAAGGAAAGCACCCCCACCGGCGACATCAAGGCACCGTCCTGGCCGGATGACCCCAACCACCCGACCGGCAAGAAGGAAGCCTGGAGCCAGGGCGGCGGCGCCCCATGGCAGAGCGCCAGCTTCGATGCCGAAACCAACACCATCATCATCGGCACCGGCAACCCGGCCCCCTGGAATGGCTGGGCGCGCACCTCCGACGGTGGCAACCCGCACGATTACGACAGCCTCTACACCTCCGGCCAGGTCGGCGTGGACCCGACCAGCGGCGAAGTGAAGTGGTTCTACCAGCACACGCCGAACGATGCCTGGGACTTCTCCGGCAACAACGAACTGGTGCTGTTCGACTACAAGGACAAGAACGGCAAGGTCACCAAGGCGACTGCCCACGCCGACCGCAACGGCTTCTTCTATGTGGTGGATCGTGCCAACGGCAAGCTGAAAAATGCCTTCCCGTTCGTCGACAAGATCACCTGGGCGACCCATATCGACCTGGAAACCGGTCGTCCGGTGGAAGTCGAAGGCCAGCGCCCGCCCAAGCCCGAGGCGGGCGAGAAGCACGGCAAGTCCATCGAAGTCTCGCCGCCGTTCCTCGGCGGCAAGAACTGGAACCCGATGGCCTACAGCCAGGACACCGGCCTGTTCTATGTTCCGGCCAACCACTGGAAAGAGGACTACTGGACCGAGGAAGTCAGCTACAAGAAAGGCTCCGCCTACCTGGGCCAGGGCTTCCGCATCAAGCGCCTGTTCGATGACCACGTCGGCATCCTGCGTGCGATGAACCCGACCACCGGCAAAGTGGCCTGGGAACACAAGGAAAAACTGCCACTGTGGGCCGGCGTGCTGGCCACCAAGGGCAACCTGGTGTTCACCGGCACCGGCGACGGCTACTTCAAGGCATTCGATGCCAGGAACGGCAAGGAGCTGTGGAAGTTCCAGGTCGGTACCGGGATCATTTCCCCGCCCATCACCTGGGAACAGGATGGCGAGCAATACATCGGCGTGACCGCCGGCTACGGCGGTGCAGTACCGCTGTGGGGCGGCGACATGGCCGAACTGACCAAGCCGGTCGCCCAGGGCGGTTCCTTCTGGGTATTCAAGCTGCCGAGCTGGGAGAAGAACTGATGGCCGCATGACGAGCCCTGCGGGGCGCGTTTCCAGAGACCTGGCGTCACGCCAGGTTCTCTGCGAAAGCAGCGGAGTTCCGGTGTTTTCCCAGAGAACCTACAACTACAACAAACAGGTATCGCCATGAAATTGCACAGACTGCTTCCCCTCGCCCTGCTCCTGGCAGCCCAAGCGGCACCCGCCGACGACAGCGACGCCCTGGTCATCAAGGGCTGCCGTATCGCCCCGGAAAGCCAGTGCCCGAACGCCGACCTGCGTGGCGCCGACCTGAGCAACCAGGACATGAAGAGCATGAACCTGGCCGGTGCCGACCTGCGCGGCGCCGACCTGCGCCACGCTCGGCTGGACCTGGCCAACCTGGAAAAAGCCAAACTGCAAAAGGCCAACCTGACCCGCGCCAGCCTGCAACAGGCCAACCTGCGCCTGGCGGATTTCACCGAGGCCAGGCTGGTCGCCATCCAGGGCTGGGGACTGTTCGGCCAGGCCGCCCAGTTCCAGGACGCCGACCTGACCGCCGCCTATCTGGAATTCGCCCGTATCAGCGGCGCCAGGATGCACGGGGCCAACCTGACCGCCGCCGACCTGGAAATGACCTGGCTGAGCAAGGCCGACCTCAAGGGCGCCAACCTCACCGACGCCAACCTGCAGGAAGCCAAGTTCGGCGAGGCCAACCTGGAAAACGCCACACTCACCGGCGCCCGCCGCCACTACGCCAATTTCCAGGGCACCAATATGGAAGGCTGCACCGACTGCCCGCATGACTGGGACAAGTAAAGGCGACAGCTCCTGCTCCCTGAGCCCACATACCCGTCATTGTGGAAAACCGGGCTATTCACTGCGTTACGTTTCTCGCTGTTTTCACCTTGCGGGGCACCAGCTCGCAAGATCGTGGGCAGATTCTGACAGCCAGGCCTTTCAACAACTTTGCCAGGGCGAATAGCGGGGTAGACGCGGCTGCATGTCCCCTCGCGGAACAGGGCCAGGGAGAGAGGGCTACCGACAGGCAGTCCGGGGCTGAGGATCTGCCGAGGGGCTGGGTGTTGAGGGGGAAGAGGCCTTACGAATCCAGTTGCTCAAGGTCTGAGCGGTGCAACCAATCTTACTGGACACGGCCTCGATGGCCGCCCATTGGGAGTCGTGCGACTCGCGGACTTCGTAGACCATTCGCACGGCACGCTCGCGGACTTCAGGGGAAAACTTCGGTGGCTTTGGCATAGTGGCTCCAGTTTCTCAAAAGGTGGAGCCTCCGCGATACCCGGGGCGGTTCAATCAGAAATCGTATCTGGCTCCCACAGTGATGTTGCGGGGGGCGCCGTAGTAGGCATAGGCCAAACTGCCAAGGGCTGTGTAGTATTTCTTGTCGAACAGGTTGTTGACGTTGAGGGTGGCGGAAAGATTCCGGTTAAATTTATAGCGAGCCATGGCATCGAAGACTACAAAATCATCTTGTGTGGCTTTGTAGTAGACGTTGGATACTGTAATAGGCAGCGTGGACATTTTTGATTGCCAGCGTGCGCCACCGCCAATTGTGAGCCCTTCCAAGTCTCCGGAGAAGAGGTAGGTATTCCAGAGTTTTACAGTGTCTGTGGGGTGTTCTACTTCTTTGCGAACGCCGTCACCATCTTCTGATCGCGAGTGGCTGTAGCTAGCGCTAATGTTCCAGTCAGGTAATACTTCGCCAGCAATTTCAACATCGATACCCTTGGTTTCCATGCCATCGATGGCTCGAGAATAGGCAATGCCCTGGTTATAGCCAGCAATTTCGGTGGCGTTGTCACGCTTGATCTGGTAAGCCGCTATATTGGCATTTAGGCGGCCATCGTAAAATTCGCCTTTCCAGCCGGCTTCATAGTTTGCTCCTACCTGCGGATCTATAACCTTACCATTGATGTCGATGACGTTGTTAGGGGTGAAAATATCGGTATAGCTGATATAGACTGATTGTTGAGATGTTAGGTCGTAAATCATTCCAGCATAAGGGGTTACTTGGCCAGATTTTTTATAGCTACTTGTACCATGGTAACTGCTGGCAGGTATGGAAATAATCTGGTCAAATTTGTAGTCGGAGGTGCGTGCGCCCAGTATG
Organism: Stutzerimonas kirkiae; assembly: GCF_004327335.1. GTDB lineage: Bacteria > Pseudomonadota > Gammaproteobacteria > Pseudomonadales > Pseudomonadaceae > Stutzerimonas > Stutzerimonas kirkiae. The sequence continues at coordinate 79,869 of NZ_QJUO01000009.1, forward strand.
ACATGAAACCTGTCAGTAGGATTTAAGCGAAGGGCGGTATAGTAGCCCTTTTGAATGATATGGTAATCGTCAAATACATCCTCATCATTGTCTAGTGCATATGTTGTCTCATTGGTTAATTGATTTGGATTGGATAGGCTCATAATTCCTTCAGCGTATCCGAGCGATTTGTAATCGCTCTTATATCTGCTGAATTCATAGCCAATGATTGCCTGATGTTCTCTGCCAAGCAACGAGAATGGACCTTGCAGATTGATGGCGGCGGACTTTTGATTTAATGGATTGATTATGCTGGCTATTCGCTCTGCTCTGAATTTACCCGTTTCCTTATTTGCGCTGTTGCCTCTATTAGCTGTCATGGCGGCAAGATTTCTTTCTTCTCGTTCGACATCCATATAGTTTCCTGCTATGGATAGTTTCCAGTTGTTTTCCAGTGCTTGATCAAGATTAAAGAAGTAATTGGTTGTTTGGAATTGTGAGTTAATGTATTTGGAGCCGGCTGTGGCGGAGTGGGGTAAGTTTGTCTGTTCTCCGTTGCTGTAGAATACTGGAACCCCCGTCTGCCCATTATTCTCATATTTTGAATGGTCGATGCCAAATCGCACCGTTGTTTTATTCGTAATGTCGGCCTCTGTTACGCCATAAAGAGTGTCTCTCTTCTGGTTGTAATGATCGGTAAAAGTGTCATTATCCTGCTTGGCACCGACAAAGCGGGCGCGCAGCTTGCCGCTTTCTATCAGCGGGCCAGAAACATCTACCTGACCTCGGTAGTCATCCCATCGGCCGACGCTGCCTGATAGAGTAGCCTGGAATTCCTTGGTGGGTTTCTTGCGTACCATATTGACCACACCACTCGGCACGCCGGCACCGGTCATCAATCCGGTTGCACCACGTACGACTTCGATCCTGTCGTAAATCGACATGTCGGTATAGGTCTGTGTTAAATTTTGAGTTGCGTTCTGCAGGTGGGTGGTAAGACCATCATATTGATATTTGCTGATTTGTTGGCCGCGCGAGTAAATATTAAAGCGCTCAGCTGCATCGCGGGAAATGGTGACGCCCGGCGTTTGTTCCAGTGTCTTGGTAATACTGGTCAGATTTTGATCGTCCATACGTTGCCGGGTAACGACGCTGATGGATTGCGGAGTTTCGCGGATGGACAGGTTCATCTTGGTGGCGGTACTGGTGACGCCGGTGGTGTAGCTGCCAGTACCTTCGGTGGTAGCGAGGCCTTTGAGCGAGGTACCGGTTACACTGGTCGCCCCCAGTTCCAGCACATCAGCCCCACTCCGCTCCAATAATACATAACTCCCATTCCCCTGCCGTACCGCCTGCAAACCCGTACCGGAAAGGATGGCAGCGAAGCCCTGCTCGGCGCTGTACTGCCCATGCAGGCCGGCAGACTGGCGCCCACGAAGCTGTGCGGAATCGAACGAGATCGCCGCACCGGCAGCGCCGGCGAAGCGGCTGAGCACGGTGTTCAGGCTGCCTGCCGCGATCTCGTAGGTACGGATATCCGCCCGGGCCTGCGCGGCCTCGGCCAACGCCAGCGGGCTGGTGCCCATAAGGCCGATCAGGCCGAAGCGAATGGCATTGGCCAGCAGGCCGGCCCTGAATGGTTGATGGATCATGCTGTTCCTCCCCTGGTCAACGCTCGAATGACGTTGTTCGAGGAGTAGCCGAACGGGAATGCAGGAAAGTGCAAGGTGAATCGCTTTATTTCGCAATTGACCATATCCGTAATGCGATGGGCTCGCTGGCGAGTCCACACAGAGAATGGGTCGAGGAACACAGCGGCGATACCCATCGGTAACGATGGCTACCGCCACGCTCGAGCCATCCTATCCAGGGGCCCGGGTCAGCGTTACCCAATAGCGGGTGCGCCGGACGGCCTGCAACCCAAGGCCGCTTTCCAGCGCCGCCAGCGCCAGGTCGGTGTCGTCGATGGGAAAGGCGCCGGAGACATTCAGGGCGGCGATGGCCGGATCGCAGCGCAGGATGCCGTGGCGGTAGCGGGACAGCTCCGCGAGTACCGCATGCAGCGGGCGGTCGACCACCACCAGGCTACCCTGCTGCCAGGCCGCCACGCCCGGCGCGTTGTTTTCCACCGGGGATATGCCCTGGCCATCGAAACGGCTGGTCTGCCCTTCCGCCACACGCTGTACGTCGCCCTGGGCCGTGGTGACGAGCACCGCACGCTGCAACACCGCCACTTCACTGCCCTGCTCGCCGCAACGGACGGTGAAGCGCGTACCCAGCGCCTGAACCCGGCCATGGGGCGTCTCGACCAGGAAAGGTCGCTGCAGCCCATCGGCGGCAGTCTCGACCAGTATCTCGCCGCGCAGCAGCCGCAACAGCCGCTGCTGCGGATCGAAATGCACGTCCAGCGCCGTATCGGTATTGAGCATCAGGCTGGAACCATCCGCCAGCCGGTGGCTTTGCCGCTGCCCCACGGCACTGCGGTAGTCCGCCTGCCAGGCTTGCCGGTAGTCGCTACGCCAACCCAGCCAACCGGCTCCGCCAAGCAGCACGACGAACCCCAGCAGTTCGCGCCGCGAAGGATATGCGGCGCGCTGCTGCAAGGTGGCCCGGGCAATCCGGCCAGGGACTCGTTCGACCTGCTCACGCACTGCCTGTATACGCTGCCAGGCCTGCTGGTGAAGAGGATCGGCTGCGTGCCAGCTCGCCCATTCGGCCTCCTCTGCCTGACTGGCCGCACCTGAGGACAGACGCGCATACCAGACAGCAGCCGCACGGATGGCTGCGCGCTCCTGCTCGGAAATATCCATATCGGAGCGGCTCATGGATCCATGCCTTTCAACGTCTTGGTACAAACGGCGGCAGGCTTGGATCGGAATACCAGTACCCCCACGGCGTTTAGCCTGCCGTCTGTAGCGTGCAGCCTGTAGCCACTCCCACCCGTAAGCCGCCCGGCGTGTCGATGGCTCATAGCCCCAGCCGCATCAGACAGCAGTGCTCCATGGCCTTGGCCATATGGTTGTTCACCGTGCGCAGGGAAATCCCCAGTTCCCCGGCGATACGCGCATAGGTCAGGCCTTCGACCTGGGAGAGGATGAACACCTGCCGGACCCTCGGGCCAAGCCCTTCGAGCATACGGTCGATTTCCATCAGCGCCTCGAACAACAGGGCCTGCTCTTCCAGCGAAGGCACTTGCGCCTCGGGCAGGCTGGCCAGGACTTCCTGGTAGCTCTGCTCCAGGGTGCGCCGGCGGAACAGGTCGAGCATGATGCCCTTGGCCACTACCGAGAGGTAATGCCTGGGCTCGCGGATATCCAGCGCATTGCGCTTGCGGATGATGCGCAGGAAGGTGTCCTGGGAAACGTCGTCGGCATCGCTGGCGCTGCCCAGCCGCTTGCGCAGCCAGCCTTTCAACCAGCGATGGTGCTCGGTGTAGAGACTGGTTACTGCACTGTGCAGGGCTGGATCATCCGACGACATGACAGATACTTGAGCAGCTAATGAAAACGACTTGCATTGTCGTCCCCGGGCATGGGCCCTTGCAAGCCCGTGTAATCGAAAAGGCCGGAACCATCCGGCCCACGATCGATGCCGCACTTCGTCGGCCCGTCCATCGCGCCACGCCCCTCCCCCCGAGCGACCTAACGTATGCACACATCTATGTCTTGCCCTGTCGTTCCCGGTGTCGCGAACCCAGGTGCCACGCTCGTAAGCTCACCCGCCCTTATCCTACGGGCGCCACCGAAAGTGGCTGTGCGGATGCCTGGTGGCGGGATGGGGACTTCGCCGCCAGGGATGGCGGCGAAGAGCTACAGGGAGGTATTCACGCGTACCCCGTCCCGACACCAGGCATTCGCACAGGAACGCGAATCCCGAGGCTGAGCCATCGCGCTCTTGGCCGAAAAAACGCTGGAAAGCCGACCGGAGGAAAGAGCGGGACCGCCGCTGTTCTGCGTCCGGCTTTCCAGCCTCCAGCGCCCTTATCGAAACGAGCATCGCGCCTGGCGCCCGCTCACTCCGGGAAGGTAAGGGTATTGCCTGGCGCTTCGCGGTAGATGTGCAGGAAGTTCAGGTGGCGCTCGTAGTGGTCGAGGATATCGTTGATCACCTGGTGCTTGCTGTAGTCCATCAGGTCGTTGCCCTGGGTGCCTTCGCGCAGGTAGGTCTCCAGGCGGTAGTAATGGGACTTGCCGGAGCGCGCGCGGTAGGTGAAACCTGGCACCGCATATGCCTGCGGCCAGATCTGGTAGACGAAGTTCTGCTCGTCGCCCAGCAGCACCACCAGCTCCAGGTGGCTGAGCTTCTCGTCGCCGGTCGGCGGGTGCTCGGTGAACTGCACCTTGGCGCCACGCAGTTCGAGCTCCTGGGCGACTTCCTGCATCGCCGGGCGGCAGACCCTGTCGAGCATCTTCTGCGTGTGCGTGGTGCCGGGGAAGTTCATCACCCGCGACAACCGCTGCTTCCAGTTCAACGAGGCATCGACCGAGGTCGCCGGCATGCTGGACAACGGCTGCTGTGTGCTGGCCTTGCGGTAGTCCTCCAGGCGCATCGACTTGTACAACCCGGCCATCACGAAGAACATCACGAAGCTGAACGGCAGGCCCATGATCACCGTGGTGTTCTGCAACGCGGTGATGCCGTCGGTCATCAGCATGCCCAAGGTCAGCAGGCCGATGGTCACGGACCAGAAGATGCGCAGCCAGTTGGGCGCGTCATTGTTGATGTCGGCCAGCTTCGAGGTGAAATTGCCGAGCACCAGCGAGCCCGAGTCCGCCGAGGTCACGTAGAACAGCAGGCCGGTGATGGTGGCCACCGAGGCGCTCAGGGTGAAGCCCGGGTACTGCGCCAGCAAGCTGTAGACGCCGCGTTCCGGATAATTGATGACTTCGTTGGCGAAGCCGATATTGCCGGCTTGCAGAATCTGGTACAGCGCGCTGTTGCCGAAGATCGACAGCCACAGCAGGGTGAACACGAAGGGAATGATCAGCGTGCCCAGTACGAACTGGCGAATCGTCCGCCCGCGCGAGATGCGTGCCAGGAACAGCCCGACGAACGGCGCCCAGGCCACCCACCAGGCCCAGAAGAACAGGGTCCAGCTATTCATCCACTCGGTCGGCCGGTCGAAGGCGAAGCTGTTCAGCGTCATGCCGAGGAAGCGGTTGACGTAGTCGCCGATGTTCAGCACCAGCGCATTGAGCAGGAACTCGGTGTTACCGAAGAACAGCAGGAACAGCAGCAGCCCCAGCGCCAGCAGGACGTTCAGTTCGGAGAGGATGCGGATACCGCGGTTGACGCCGGAGATCACCGAAATGGTCGCCATCACCACCGACAGCAGGATCAGCGCGCCCTGCACGGCCAGGTTCTCCGGCAGGTCGAAGAGCACCTTCAAACCATAGTTCAACTGGACCACGCCGATACCCAGGGTGGTCGCGATGCCGAAGATGGTGCCGATCACCGCGGCGATATCCACGCTATGGCCGATCGGCCCATAGATGCGCTTGCCGAAGATCGGGTAGAGCGAGGAACGGATGGTCAGCGGCAGGTTGTAGCGATAGCTGAAATAACCGAGGGCGATGCCCATCAGCGCATACATCGACCAGCCGGTCAGGCCGTAGTGGAACAGCGTCCAGACCATCGCCTGGCGCGCGGCCTCCACCGTCTGCCCCTCGCCTTCCGGCGGCAGCATGTACTGGGTCACCGGTTCCGCCACCGAGAAGAACATCAGGTCGATGCCAATACCGGCGGCGAACAACATCGCCGACCAGCTCATCAGGCTGAACTCGGGCTTGGACTGCTCGGGGCCGAGCTTTATCTCGCCGAAGCGCGAGGTCGCCACGAAGATGACGAAGACGATATAGAGCGTGGCGGCCAGCAGGTAGTACCAGCCGAAGGTCGACGAGACCCAGCCGAGCACCGCGCTGATGGTCCTGCCCGATACCTCGGTGAAGAACACGGTCATCATGGTGAAGGCCAGGATCAGCCCCGCCGATACGAAGAAAACCACCCTGTTGAGAGTGTCCGCGGGTTTCGTCTGGAGGTCGCTTGAATTCATGTTGTCCCCTGGAAGATCCCTGAAAAGTCGCACCGCAATCCGCCCGCCGAAAACGCCGCTCGACGACGGCCGGACACTCGCCCGGCAGCATTCGGAACGCATCCCGGCCTGGCCAAGCAGCGCAGGAAGGCCATCCTGTCGACGCTTGCACGCACGCCGATGAAGCCGATGAAGTTGGACAGCGCTTCACCTGAAAGGAGCGGGGCCACGGTGCATAGCGCAGAAAATATACTTTTTATTGATTGAACGTTCAATTAAAAACAAATAGATTGGCCGGGTAACAGCATTGGCCGCCGTGCCCGAACGCAAGCCCGGGCACGGTGGGGAAAACCTTCAGGAGCGGGAAATGCCGAAAGTGGGAATGCAGCCGATACGTCGGCAGCAGTTGATCGAAGCGACCCTCGCCGCAGTCAACGAGGTGGGTATGCACGAAGCGTCGATCGCGCAGATCGCGCGGCGCGCCGGAGTCTCCAACGGCATCATCAGCCACTACTTCCGTGACAAGAACGGCCTGTTGGAAGCGACCATGCGCTACCTGCTGACACACCTGGGCAGAGGTGTCAGGGAACGTCTCGCGGCACTCGCCGACGATGCCCCACAGGCACGCCTGCGCGCGATCGCCATCGCCAACTTCGACGACAGTCAGACCAACGCCGCGGCGATGAAGACCTGGCTGGCGTTCTGGGCCAGCAGCATGCATCACCCGCAGCTCTACCGCTTGCAGCAGGTCAACGACCGTCGGCTGTACTCGAACCTCTGTTACGAGTTCCGCCGTTTCCTGCCGCGTGATGAGGCGCGCCTGGCGGCCCAGGGCATGGCCGGGCTGATCGACGGGCTATGGCTGCGCAGCGTGCTCAGCGGTGAACCCTTCGATCACCAGCGGGCCTTACTGATTATCGAGCGCTATATCGCTGCGCAGGAACAGCATAACGAGCCACGGCCGTAGGGTGCGCCGTGTGCACCGGCTTACTGTCGGTGCGCACGGTCTGGGCGGCCTCGCGCGCCCTGCGTCCATGCAACCGATACCACCAGAGGAGAACCCGATGTCCCGCTTTGGCATGCAGAAACTCTATATCGATGGCCGCTACCAGAGCAGCGGCGGCAATGAAATCTTCGAAGCCATCAACCCGGCCAACGGCGAAGTGATCGCCGAATTGCAGGCCGCCACGCGCGCCGATGTCGAGCTGGCGGTCGAGTCCGCGCAACGGGGCCAGCAGGCCTGGGCGGCGATGACCGCCATGCAGCGCTCGCGCATCCTGCGCCGCGCCGTCGACCTCCTGCGCCAGCGCAACGACGAACTGGCCGAACTGGAAACCCTCGATACCGGCAAGGCGCTGTCGGAAACCAGCACGGTGGACATCGTCACTGGAGCCGACGTACTGGAATACTACGCCGGCCTGATCCCGGCCCTGGAAGGCCAGCAGATTCCGCTGCGCGACAGCGCCTTCGTCTATACCCGTCGCGAGCCGCTGGGCGTGGTCGCCGGTATCGGCGCCTGGAACTACCCGATCCAGATCGCCCTGTGGAAGTCCGCGCCAGCGCTGGCCGCCGGCAACGCGATGATCTTCAAGCCGAGCGAAGTCACCTCGCTGACGGCGCTGAAACTGGCCGAGATCTACACTGAGGCAGGCCTGCCGGACGGCGTGTTCAACGTACTCACCGGCAGCGGCGCGGAAGTCGGCCAAATGCTCACCGAGCATCCGCGGATCGCCAAGATTTCCTTCACCGGCGGCGTCGCCACCGGCAAGAAAGTGATGGCCAGCGCCTCGGCCTCGACCCTCAAGGAGGTCACCATGGAGCTCGGCGGCAAATCCCCGCTGATCGTCTTCGCCGATGCCGACCTCGAGCGCGCCGCCGATATCGCCATGATGGCCAACTTCTACAGCTCCGGGCAGGTGTGCACCAACGGCACCCGGGTCTTCGTACCCAGGGCCTTGCAAGCCGCGTTCGAAGCCCGGGTGGTGGAGCGCGTCAGGCGCATCCGCCTCGGCGACCCGCTGGACCCTCGGGTCAATTTCGGCCCGCTGGTGAGCTTCGCGCATATGCAATCCGTGCTGCGCTATATCGACAGCGGCAAGCGCGAAGGCGCGCGCCTGCTGATCGGCGGCGAACGCGTCAGCGAAGGAGAACTGGCCAGGGGCGCCTTCGTCGCGCCGACGGTATTCAGCGACTGCAACGACGACATGCTGATCGTCCGCGAGGAGATCTTCGGCCCGGTCATGAGCATCCTGGCCTATGACAGCGAAGACGAAGTGATCCGCAGGGCCAACGACACCGACTACGGCCTGGCCGCCGGGCTGGTGACCCTCGACCTGGCCCGCGCGCACCGGGTCATCCACCAGTTGCAGGCCGGCATCTGCTGGATCAACACCTGGGGCGAATCCGCCGCCGAGATGCCGGTGGGTGGCTACAAGCACTCCGGCGTCGGTCGCGAGAACGGTATCGCCACCCTCGAACACTACACGCAGATCAAATCGGTACAGGTCGAGCTGGGCGATTTCAGTTCGGTATTTTAAAACAGCCAAAAACAGCCACAAGCTTCAAGCGGCAAGTAAAAGCAAGTGGCTCCGGCTCTCAGGGGCGATTGCGCTATACCGTTATTCGCCGGAAAGGGGCTTCGACAAAAGCGCTGAAGAAGCCCCGGCTTTTCTTGCAGCTTGTGGCTTGCAGCTTTCACCCGGAGGGTGCTGCTCATGGAATACGACTACATCATCATTGGCGCCGGCTCGGCCGGCAATGTGCTGGCCACTCGCCTGAGCGAAGACGCCAGCGTCAGCGTCTTGCTGCTGGAAGCCGGCGGCCCGGACTATCGGCTGGACTTCCGTACCCAGATGCCCGCCGCCCTCGCCTACCCGCTGCAGGGGCGCCGCTACAACTGGGCCTACCTGACCGACCCCGAACCCTACATGAACGACCGGCGCATGGAGTGCGGGCGCGGCAAGGGCCTGGGCGGCTCGTCGCTGATCAACGGCATGTGCTACATCCGCGGCAACGCCATGGACTTCGACAACTGGGCCAGGGAGCCGGGCCTGGAAGACTGGAGCTACCAGGACTGCCTGCCGTACTTCCGCAAGGCGGAGAGCCGCGACAGCGGCGCCAACGATTTCCACGGTGGCGATGGTCCGGTCAGCGTCACCACGCCGAAGCCGGGCAACAATCCGCTGTTCGAGGCGATGATCCAGGCCGGCGTGGAAGCCGGCTACCCGCGCACCGACGACCTCAACGGCTACCAGCAGGAGGGCTTCGGCCCGATGGACCGCACCGTGACGCCGAACGGCCGACGCTCCAGCACCGCCCGCGGCTACCTGGACCAGGCCAGGGCACGCGCCAACCTGACCATCGTCACCCATGCGCTGACCGACCGCATCCTTTTCGCAGACAAGCGCGCGGTGGGCGTCAGCTACCTGAAGGGTGGCGCTAAAGAAGCCATTACGGCCCGGGCAACCCGTGAAGTCCTGCTCTGTGGCGGCGCCATCGCCTCTCCGCAGATACTCCAGCGCTCCGGCGTCGGCCCGGCCAGCCTGCTGCAAGGCCTGGGCATCCCGCTGGTGCACGACCTGCCCGGGGTCGGCGAGAACCTCCAGGACCACCTGGAAATGTACCTGCAGTACGCGTGTACCCAGCCGGTTTCCCTCTACCCTGCGCTGAAGTGGTACAACCAGCCGGCGATCGGCGCCGAATGGCTGTTCAACGGCAGCGGCATCGGCGCCAGCAACCAGTTCGAAGCCGGCGGCTTCATCCGCAGCAGCGCGGCGTTCGAATGGCCGAACATCCAGTACCACTTCCTGCCGGTGGCGATCAACTACAACGGCAGCAACGCGGTGGAAGAGCACGGCTTCCAGGCCCACGTCGGCTCGATGCGCTCGCCCAGCCGTGGCCGCGTACAGGTGAAATCCAGGGACCCGCACGAACACCCGAGCATTCTCTTCAACTACATGTCCAGCGAGCAGGACTGGCAGGAATTCCGCGACGCCATCCGCATCACCCGGGAAATCATGGCGCAACCGGCGCTCGCCCCTTACCGTGGCCGCGAGATCAGCCCCGGCATCGAGGTGCAGAGCGACGAAGAACTGGACGCCTTCGTCCGCGAACACGCGGAAACCGCCTACCACCCCTCCTGCACCTGCAAGATGGGCAGCGACGCGATGGCCGTGGTCGATGGCCAGGGCCGCGTGCATGGACTGCAAGGGCTACGCGTGGTGGATGCCTCGATCATGCCGCAGATCATCACCGGCAATCTCAACGCCACCACCATCATGATCGCCGAGAAAATCGCCGACCGGATTCGTGGCGTCACGCCCCTGCCACGCTGCGACACCGCCTACTTCAAGGCGCAAGGCATGCCGCCGCGCCGGGCCAAAGGCTGACCGCCCGAACGGAAACCCGGGGGCCGCACCTGAGGATCGTGCGTCGATCATTCAGGTGCGCGCCGCACACCCTACGCGAAAACGCCTGACTCCAGGCCAGAACGAAAAGAGGCGATCACCAGGATCGCCTCTTTTCCTACAGCCAGATTTCATACGGCCCGGAGGCTGTCAGACCTCGGCGTCAGCCAGGAAGAACCAGGTGTCGAGCACCGAGTCCGGGTTCAGCGAGACGCTTTCGATGCCCTGCTCCATCAGCCATTTGGCCAGGTCCGGGTGGTCCGAAGGGCCCTGGCCGCAGATGCCGATGTACTTGCCGGCCTTGTTGCACGCCTGGATGGCACTGGCCAGCAGCTTCTTCACCGCCGGGTTACGCTCGTCGAACAGGTGGGCGATGATGCCGGAGTCGCGGTCCAGGCCCAGGGTCAGTTGGGTCATGTCGTTGGAACCGATGGAGAAGCCGTCGAAGAATTCGAGGAACTCATCGGCCAGCAGCGCGTTGGACGGCAGCTCGCACATCATGATCACGCGCAGGCCGTTCTCGCCACGCTTGAGGCCGTACTTGCCCAGCAGGTCGATGACCTGCGAGGCCTCGCCCAGGGTACGCACGAAGGGCACCATCAGCTCGACGTTGGTCAGGCCCATGACATCACGGACCTTCTTCATCGCCCGGCATTCCAGCTCGAAGCAGTCGCGGAAGGAATCGCTGATGTAGCGCGAAGCGCCACGGAAGCCGAGCATCGGGTTTTCTTCTTCCGGCTCGTAGAGCTTGCCGCCGATCAGGTTGGCGTATTCGTTGGACTTGAAGTCCGACAGGCGCACGATGACCTTCTTCGGCCAGAACGCGGCGGCCAGGGTACTGACGCCCTCGACCAGCTTCTCGACATAGAAGTTGACCGGATCGTCATAGCCGGCGATGCGCTTCTCGACGCTGCTCTTGACCTCGCTCGGCAGCCCGGCGAAATTCAGCAGCGCCTTGGGGTGTACGCCGATCATGCGGTTGATGATGAACTCCAGGCGCGCCAGGCCGACCCCGGCGTTGGGCAGTTGCGCGAAGTCGAAGGCACGGTCGGGATTACCGACGTTCATCATGATCTTGAATGGCAGTTCCGGCATGGCGTCGATGGAGTTCTGGCGAATGTCGAAGCCCAGTTCGCCTTCGAAGATCAGCCCGGTATCGCCTTCGGCACAGGTCACGGTGACACGCTGGCCGTCCTTCAGCAGTTCGGTGGCGTTGCCGCAGCCGACCACCGCCGGAATGCCCAGCTCACGGGCGATGATCGCCGCGTGGCAGGTACGCCCGCCACGGTTGGTGACGATGGCGCTGGCGCGCTTCATCACCGGCTCCCAGTCCGGGTCGGTCATGTCGGACACCAGCACGTCGCCCGGCTGCACCTGGTCCATTTCGGAAACATGGTGGATGACCTTGACCGGACCGGAGCCGATGCGCTGGCCGATGGCACGGCCTTCCACCAGCACGGTGCCCTTTTCCTTGAGCAGGTAGCGCTCCATGACATTGATGTTGCTGCGGCTCTTAACGGTTTCCGGACGCGCCTGCACGATATAGAGCTGGCCGTCGTCACCGTCCTTGGCCCACTCGATGTCCATCGGCCGGCCATAGTGCTTCTCGATGATCAGCGCCTGGCGGGCCAGGTTGCCGACTTCTTCGTCGGTCAGGCAGAAGCGTGCGCGCTCGGCGGGATCGACCTCGACGGTCTTGACCGACTTGCCGGCCTTGGCTTCCGTGCCATAGACCATCTTGATCGCCTTGCTGCCCAGGTTGCGGCGCAGGATCGCCGGGCGGCCGGCCTCCAGCGTGTGCTTGTGGACATAGAATTCGTCGGGGTTGACCGCGCCCTGCACCACGGTTTCGCCCAGCCCGTAGGCGCCGGTGATGAACACCACGTCGCGGAAACCCGACTCGGTGTCCAGGGTGAACATCACCCCGGCGGTGCCGGTTTCCGAGCGCACCATGCGCTGCACGCCGGCGGACAGCGCCACCAGCTTGTGGTCGAAGCCCTGGTGCACGCGGTAGGCGATGGCGCGGTCGTTGAACAGCGAAGCGAAGACTTCCTTGGCGGCACGGATCACGTTGTCCACGCCGCGGATGTTCAGGAAGGTTTCCTGCTGGCCGGCGAAGGAAGCGTCCGGCAGGTCTTCGGCGGTGGCCGAGGAGCGCACGGCCACCGCCATGTTGTCGTTGCCGCCGCTCATCTCGGCGAAGGCGGTACGGATATCGGCATCGAGGCGCGCCGGCAGTTCGGCGTCCATCACCCACTGGCGGATCTGCGCACCAGCCTTGGCCAGGGCATTGACATCATCGACATCGAGGGCGTCCAGGGTCGCGTGAATGCGATCGTTGAGACCGCTCTGCTCGAGGAAGTCACGATAGGCCTGGGCCGTGGTGGCAAAGCCACCTGGTACGGAAACACCGGCACCGGCGAGGTTGCTGATCATCTCGCCCAGCGAGGCGTTCTTGCCCCCAACGTGCTCGACATCGTGGTTGCCGAGCTTATCGAGGGAAACTACGTACTCTACCAAGGTGATCTCTCCAGTCATGTTGGAATCTCGATCCGAGCCATGTCGCCGACAGTGACCTGGCCCCGCAAAATAAGTGACAATGCCCGCCATTCCACACTCGGCGAAAATGCCGGGCAACGTTCTTCACCCAAGGCCCGCAGCCCATGAAACGAACTGCTTTCTTCATCTCCGACGGCACCGGCATAACGGCCGAGACGCTGGGCCAGAGCCTGCTCGCACAATTCGAGAACATCAGCTTCATCAAGTTGACGCGCCCGTACATCGATACTGCGGAAAAAGCGCGGGTAATGGTACAGCAAATCAATGCGGCAGCGGAAAAGGACGGTGCCCGCCCGATCATCTTCGATACGCTGGTGAACCAGGAAATCCGCGACATCCTGGCCGAGTCGGATGGTTTCATGATCGACATCTTCTCATCCTTCCTGTCGCCCCTGGAAAACGAGCTGAGCTCGCGCTCCTCCTACTCCGTGGGCAAGTCCCACTCCATTTCCCACCACACCAGCTACATGGAGCGGATCGACGCGGTCAACTTCGCGCTGGACAACGACGATGGCGCCCGCACGCGACATTATGACAAGGCCGACCTGATCCTGGTGGGTGTTTCCAGGTGCGGCAAAACGCCCACCTGCCTGTATATGGCCATGCAATACGGCATCCGCGCCGCCAACTACCCGCTGACCGAGGAAGACATGGAGCGCCTGCAATTGCCGGCGACCCTCAAGCAGTACCGCGACAAACTGTTCGGCCTGACCATCGACCCGGACCGCCTGGCCGCCATCCGCAACGAGCGCAAGCCCAACAGCCGCTACTCCAGTTTTGCCCAGTGCGAGTTCGAAGTCCGCGAGGTGGAAAACCTGTTGCGCCGCGAAAATATCCCGCACATCAACTCCACGCATTTCTCGGTGGAGGAAATCTCCGCCAAGATACTGGTGGAGAAAGGTGTGGAACGTCGCTTGAAATAACCTTCTTCGAGTCCTGAAAAATGATACTGATGGATGCACTGCTGTTCGCCCCGGTCGCCTTCCTGATAGCCCTGACACCCGGTCCGAACAACTTCTGCGCAATGAACAACGGCATACGCCACGGTGTGGCGACCGCCGTCCTGGCCACTAGCGGGCGGGTGCTGGCCTTCGCCATTTTCCTGTTCATCTCCGCCGTCGGCCTGGGCGCCATGCTGTTGGCCTCGGAAACCGTGTTCACCGCGATCAAGTGGGTCGGCGCGGCCTACCTGGTCTATCTCGGCATCAGCGCCTGGCGCAGCCACTCCTTCGCCGGCCTGGACAGCGACGAAGCGGCCGCCCTGCCACGCCGGAACCTGTGGAAGTCGATGCTGCAGGAATTCCTCATCGGCATCAGCAATCCCAAGGCCATCCTGCTGTTCGCGGCGATCTTCCCGCAGTTCATCAAACCCGGCCAACCCGCCGCGGAGCAGTTCCTCTACCTGGGCACCACCTACCTGCTGGCCGAGTACGCCGCTTCCCTGGTCTATGCGCTGTTCGGCCGGCAGATCCGCCGGCTGATCAAGACCGCCCGAGGCGTGCGCCGGCTGAACAGAACCACCGGTGCCTTCTTCGTCGGCGCCGGCGGTCTGCTGCTCGGCAGCAGCCACAAGCTCTCGTAGGCTCCGGGCCGGCCCGCGAAGCTGTTGCGGGCCGTGCCTACAGGCTGTCGCCCGGTACGCGCACCCAGCCCTCCATCAATATCCGCGCACTGCGGCTCATGATGGCCTTGGTCACCGTCCACTGGCCATCCACCTGCCGTGCCTCGGCACCGACCCGCAAGACGCCGGACGGATGGCCGAAACGCACCGCGCTGCGTTCGCCGCCGCCCGCGGCCAGGTTGACCAGGGTGCCAGGGATGGCGGCGGCGGTGCCGATGGCCACGGCGGCGGTGCCCATCATCGCGTGGTGCAGCTTGCCCATCGACAACGCCCGTACCAGCAGGTCGATATCGCCCGCTACGATGCCCTTGCCACTGGCAGCGACATAGTCCCTGGGTGGCGCGACGAAGGCGATCTTCGGCGTGTGCTGGCGGGTCGCGGCTTCCTCTGGGGTCTCCATCAGCCCCATGCGCAGTGCGCCGGCGACGCGGATCTTCTCGAAGCGCGCCAGCGCCACCGGGTCGCCGTTGATGTCTTCGCGCAGCTCGGCACCGCTGTAGCCGATGTCAGCGGCGTTGACGAACACCGTGGGAATCCCGGCGCTGATCATGGTCGCCTTGAAGGTACCGACACCCGGCACCTCGAGCTCATCGACCAGGTTGCCGGTGGGGAACATCGAACCGCCCTCCTCGCCATCGTCGGACGGGTCGAGGAACTCCAGCACGATCTCGGCCGCCGGGAAGGTCACGCCATCCAGCTCGAAATCACCCGTTTCCTGCACCTGGCCCGCGCTCACCGGCACATGGGCGATGATGGTCTTGCCGATATTGGCCTGCCAGATACGCACCACGCACACACCCTCCTCGGGAATGCGCGCCGCGTCGACCAGCCCGGCATGTATGGCGAAGGCGCCGGCGGCGGTGGACAGGTTGCCACAGTTGCCGGACCAGTCGACGAACGCCTTGTCGATGGCAACCTGGCCATACAGGTAATCGACATCGTGCTCCGGACGGGTGCTTTTCGACAGGATCACGCACTTGCTGGTGCTCGACGTGGCACCGCCCATGCCGTCGATATGCGCGGCGTACGGGTCGGGGCTGCCGATCACGCGCATGAACAGCCGGTCGCGCGCCGCGCCGGGCACCTGGCAACTTTCCGGCAGGTCCTGCAGGCGGAAGAACACGCCCTTGCTGGTGCCGCCTCGGATATAGGTGGCGGGAATCTTGACTTGAGCTGCGTGGGACATTGCTTGCTCCTGGGTAAGGGGTTGCAGGGTAAACGAGCCGCAAAGAGGCTGGACGACGATTCGAGCTTGTCGCCCAGCGTCCAGCCTCCAGCGCTTTGCCTCGAGCGTCATGCCGCAATGCAGCATGACGCGATCGCCCTGCCGGGGTTATCAGGCCTTGCCTTCGAGGAAGTCCTGGGCGAAGCGCTGCAAAACGCCGCCGGCCTCGTACACCGAGACTTCCTCGGCGGTATCCAGGCGGCAGGTCATCGGCACTTCCAGGGTTTCGCCGTCGCGCCGGTGGATGACCAGGGTCAGTTCGGCGCGCGGCTGGCGCTCGCCGACCACGTCATAGGTCTCGCTGCCGTCCAGCCCCAGCGTCTTGCGCGTGGTGCCCGGCTTGAACTCCAGCGGCAGCACGCCCATGCCGATCAGGTTGGTGCGGTGGATACGCTCGAAGCCTTCGGCGGCGATCGCTTCCACCCCGGCCAGGCGCACGCCCTTGGCGGCCCAGTCGCGGGACGAACCCTGGCCGTAGTCGGCGCCGGCGACGATGATCAGCGGCTGCTTGCGGTTCATGTAGGTTTCGATGGCTTCCCACATGCGCAGCACCTGGCCCTCCGGCTCGACCCGTGCCAGCGAGCCCTGCTTCACGCTGCCGTCCTCGTTCAGCACCATCTCGTTGAACAGTTTCGGGTTGGCGAAGGTCGCGCGCTGGGCGGTCAGGTGGTCGCCACGGTGGGTCGCGTAGGAGTTGAAGTCCTCCTCGGGCAGGCCCATCTTGTGCAGGTATTCGCCGGCGGCGCTGTCCAGCAGGATGGCGTTGGACGGCGACAGGTGGTCGGTGGTGATATTGTCCGGCAGGATCGCCAGCGGGCGCATGCCCTTGAGCGTGCGCTCGCCGGCCAGGGCGCCCTCCCAGTACGGCGGACGACGGATATAGGTGGACTGCGGACGCCAGTCGTACAACGGGCTTTGCGCTTCCTCGATGGTGCCCAGGTCGAACATCGGGATATACACCTGCCTGAACTGTTCGGGCTTGACGCTCGCCGCCACGATGGCGTCGATTTCCTCGTCGCTCGGCCACAGGTCCTTGAGGGTGACGGGGTTGCCCTGGGCATCATGGCCGAGCACATCCTGCTCGATGTCGAAGCGCACGGTACCGGCGATGGCATAGGCCACCACCAGCGGCGGCGAAGCCAGGAAGGCCTGCTTGGCATACGGGTGGATACGCCCATCGAAGTTGCGATTGCCGGACAGCACCGCCGTGGCATACAGGTCGCGCTCGATGATTTCCCGCTGGATGTCCGGGTCCAGCGCGCCGGACATGCCATTACAGGTGGTGCAGGCATAGGCGACGATGCCGAAACCGAGCTGTTCCAGTTCCGACAGCAGGCCGGCCTCCTCCAGGTACAGCCTGGCCACCTTGGAGCCCGGCGCGAAGGAGGTCTTGACCCAGGGCTTGCGTACCAGCCCCAGCGCGTTGGCCTTTTTCGCCAGCAGGCCGGCAGCGACCACGTTGCGCGGGTTGGAGGTATTGGTGCAACTGGTGATGGCGGCGATGATCACCGCGCCATCGGGCATCAGCCCCTGGGCCTCCTCGGCCCTGGCGGCTTCCAGCTTGACCTCGTCGGCGATGCCACGCGCCTGCAGGTCACTGGTCGGCAGGCGCCGGTGCGGGTTGGACGGGCCGGCCATATTGCGCACGACGCTGGACAGGTCGAACGTCAGCACCCGCTCGTACTCGGCGCTGGCCAGGTCGTCGGCCCACAGGCCGAGGGTCTTCGCGTAGTTCTCCACCAGCGCCACCTGCTCCGGCTCACGGCCGGTCAGTTTCAGGTAGTCGATGGTCTGCTGGTCGATATAGAACATCGCCGCGGTGGCACCGTACTCGGGGCACATATTGGAAATGGTCGCGCGGTCGCCGATGGACAGGCTGTCGGCACCTTCGCCGAAGAACTCGACCCAGGCGCCGACCACCCGCTGCTGGCGCAGGAACTCGGTCAGCGCCAGCACGATATCGGTGGCGGTGATACCCGGCTGGCGCTTGCCGGTCAGTTCGACGCCGACGATATCCGGCAGGCGCATCATCGAGGCCCGACCGAGCATCACCGTCTCGGCCTCCAGGCCGCCGACGCCGATGGCGATCACACCCAGCGCATCGACGTGCGGGGTGTGCGAATCGGTACCGACGCAAGTGTCCGGGAAAGCCACACCGCCACGGGCCTGGATCACCGGCGACATCTTCTCCAGGTTGATCTGGTGCATGATGCCATTGCCGGCGGGGATCACATCGACGTTCTTGAAGGCGGTCTTGGTCCACTCGATGAAGTGGAAACGGTCTTCGTTGCGGCGGTCCTCGATGGCACGGTTCTTCTCGAAGGCGTCCTTCTCGAAACCGCCATGCTCGACGGCCAGCGAATGGTCGACGATCAGTTGGGTCGGCACCACCGGGTTGACCTTGGCCGGGTCGCCGCCCTTGTCGGCGATCGCATCGCGCAGGCCGGCCAGGTCGACCAGCGCGGTCTGCCCGAGGATGTCATGGCAGACCACGCGCGCCGGATACCAGGGGAAGTCCAGGTCGCGCCGGCGCTCGATCAGTTGCTCCAGCGAGGCGCTGAGGCTCCCTGGATCGCAGCGACGGACCAGTTGCTCGGCCAGCACCCGGCTGACATAAGGCAGGCCGGCCCAGGCTCCGGGCTTGATGGCATCGACCGCCGCACGGGCGTCGAAGTAGTCCAGAGTGGTGCCAGGCAGGGGTTTGCGATTTTCGACATTCATTGGGCAGAAACTCGGTCAGGTCATACACGGAATAATCAGGAGGGGGCCTGGAGCCCGGCCCCCTTGCCACTTCTCAGCGCTTGTCGATTTCCGGCACCGCACGCTGCTCGACGCCGATGTAGTCGGCGCTCGGGCGGATGATGCGGTTGTTCGCGCGCTGTTCGAAGACATGGGCAGTCCAGCCGGTCACTCGCGAACAGACGAAGATCGGCGTGAACAGCTTGGTCGGAATGCCCATGAAGTGGTAAGCCGAGGCATGGTAGAAGTCGGCATTGGGGAACAGCTTCTTCTGCTCCCACATGGTCTTGTCGATGGCTTCCGAGACCGGGTAGAGCACGCTATCGCCCGCCTCCTCGGCCAGCTTCTTCGCCCACTGCTTGATCACCTCGTTGCGTGGGTCGGACTCACGGTAGATGGCATGGCCGAAGCCCATGATCTTGTCCTTGCGCTCGATCATCGCCAGCAACTCGCTGACCGCCTCCTGCGGGGAAGAGAAGCGCTCGATCAGTTCCATCGCCGCCTCGTTGGCACCGCCATGCAGCGGGCCACGCAGGGAGCCGATGGAGCCGGTGACACAGGAGTACAGGTCGCTCAGCGTCGAGGCACAGACCCGGCCGGTGAAGGTCGAGGCATTGAACTCGTGCTCGGCGTAGAGGATCAGCGAGACGTTCATCACCTTGCGATGCAGTTCGCTCGGCGCCTTGCCATGCAGCAGGTGCAGGAAGTGCCCGCCGATGGTGTCCTCGTCGCTGGTGCACTCGATACGCACGCCGTCATGGGTGAAGCGATACCAGTAGCAGAGGATCGCCGGGAATACCGCCAGCAGCCGCTCGGCCACCTCGCGCTGCTGCTCGAACGAGTGCTCGGGCTCGAGCGTTCCCAGCACCGAGGCACCGGTGCGCATCACATCCATAGGGTGGGCATCGGCGGGGATGCGTTCCAGCACTTCCTTGAGTGCCACCGGCAAGTCACGTTTGCTCTTGAGCTTTTGCTGATAGGCGGCCAATTGCCGGCGGTTCGGCAGTTCGCCATGGAAAAGCAGGTAGGCCACTTCTTCGAAATCCGAATTGGCCGCCAGCTCACGCACGTCGTAACCACGGTAAGTCAGACCAGCGCCCTCCTTGCCGACGGTGCACAATGCGGTTTCACCCGCGATCTGGCCACGCAGGCCAGCGCCACTCAATACTTTTGCTTCAGCCATTGCTTTCTCCTTATTGGATTTATTCTGGATAGCGCGAAACGACAAGCCCGGCGGAGGTGACAGATCAGGCCGCTGCCACCTGTGCCCGCCAGGGTTCAGCTTTTCTTCTGGGCGAACAGGGCGTCGAGCTTCTGCTCGAATGCGTGGTAGCCGATGCGGTCATACAACTCGGCACGGCTCTGCATCAGGTCGATCACCTCCTTCTGGTGGCCATCGCGGCGTACCGCGGTATAGACCGCCTCGGCGGCCTTGTTGGCGGCGCGGAAGGCCGACAGCGGATAGAGCTGGATGGCGACACCGACCGAGGCCAGCTCTTCACGGCTGAACAACGGCGTGGCGCCGAACTCGGTGATGTTGGCCAGCACCGGCACCTTCAGCTCATCGACGAAACGCTTGTAGGTCGGCAGGTCATAGGCGGCTTCGGCGAAGATGGCATCGGCGCCGGCCTCCACGTATTTCAGCGAGCGCTCGATGGCGGCATCCACGCCCTCGGCCTGGATGGCGTCGGTGCGGGCGATCAGGAAGAACGCCGGATCGGTTTTCGCATCGGCTGCGGCCTTGACGCGGTCGACCATCTCCTCGGTGGAAACGATCTCCTTGCCCGGACGGTGACCGCAACGCTTGGCCCCGACCTGATCCTCGATATGCGCCGCGGCGGCGCCGGCCTTGATCAGGTTCTTCACCGTACGCTCGATGTTGAAGGCGCTCGGTCCGAAACCGGTGTCGATGTCCACCAGCAGCGGCAGGTCGCAGACATCGGTGATGCGCCGCACGTCGGTCAGCACGTCATCCAGGGTGTTGATACCCAGGTCCGGCAGGCCAAGGGAGCCGGCGGCGACACCGCCACCGGACAGGTAGATGGCCTTGAAGCCGGCGCGCCTGGCCAGCAGTGCATGGTTGGCGTTGATGGCGCCGATCACCTGCAACGGCGACTCACTGGCCAGGGCATCGCGGAAACGCTGGCCCGCTGTGGGAAGGGTCATGCCTCACCTCTCTTTGGTTGGTTCTGGATTTGAGCGACAGCGAAGTGGCGCTCGATGTTGCGCTTGGATGCCGCGATATGACGGCGCATCAGCAGTTCGGCCAGTTCACCGTCACGGTCGGCGATGGCCTCGAGAATGCGATGGTGTTCGTTGAAAGCCTGGCGGGGGCGATTGGGTACGGAAGAGAACTGGATACGGTACATGCGCACCAGTTGGTACAGCTCGCCACACAGCATCTGCGTCAGCGTCCGGTTGCCGCTGCCCTGGATGATCTTGTAGTGGAAGTCGAAATCGCCTTCCTGCTGGTAATAGCCGACGCCGGCCAGGAAGGCTTCGTCGCGCTCATGGGCACTGAGGATAAGGCGCAGCTCGTCGATATCCGCCTCACTCATGCGCTGCGCCGCCAGGCGGCAGGCCATGCCTTCCAGGGACTCGCGGATTTCGTACAGCTCGATCAGCTCCGCATGGCTCAGCGAAACCACCCGCGCACCGACATGCGGCACACGAACCAGCAGCTTCTGCCCTTCCAGGCGATGGATCGCCTCGCGTAGCGGCCCGCGGCTGATGCCGTAGGTTCGCGCCAGCTCGGGTTCGGATATCTTGCTGCCGGGCTTGATATGGCCCTTGACGATGGCCGTCTGTATCTGCCGGAACACGTGCTCGGAAAGTGTCCCGCTATCCAGGTTCGGCTCTACAGGTAGCTCAAGCATGATTGTCTACAACCATAAATAGTTCATGGGGAATCTAACCACAAGAACCAGCCCGGTCAATTTCAAAACCGAGTGATTGTCGACAATCCATCTAAGACCTTAGGTTAATAGCAATATGGCTAAAATCATTTGGAAAGCCATGCAACCCGCATAAAACCTGGGAAACCCCACTTATCGCCAATGATTTTCAATTAAAAAAGACCGCAAAAAGGCTGCCGACGGGCGCCCAGATAAACAGGAAAGAGAAGAGATTGTAGACACTTTGCCTGGACAGGCCCGCAGGAAGCGAATACGACAGGCCATGCCGAGCGTGTCGTGGACATGCATGCACCATGAATTGCAGCGGCGGCGGTGGCGGTGGCGGTGGCGGCAATCCCTGCCGCGCCTATCTGCGATTGCGCTCATATCGGAGCGGGTGCCGCCCGAAGGCCGGCGGTATCACTTGGCGGCGACGTGATGCCCGAGCTGACGCAGCGTTTCCAGGCGGGCACGGGCGCGGTAGGCGTACTCACTGACCGGATAGCGGGCGACGATGAACTGGTAGGTCTCCACCGCATCGACGAACAACCCCTGGCGCTCCAGGCACTGGCCACGCAACAGGGAGATCTCCGGCTGCAGGTAGCTCCTGGAACGGCTCAGCCGCTCGGCCCTGGACAACTCCAGCGTCGCTTGTCCGCAGTCGCCCTGTTCATAAAAGCCATAGGCGCTGTCGAGCGAACGGTCCAGGGCCGAGCGCCCGCAACCGGTGACCAGCAACGCCGCACACACAATGGTCAATACACGCATGGATATCTCCTCCGATGCCGGATTATCGGCCAGCGGCGATAAAACTGCAGCGGCAAAGAATTGCCTGGAGCAATTTTTGACATCGCCCCGCGATGTCCCATGGGGAGCGGAGTGATCGCATCTTGCCCGCATTCACAAAGACGCTGGAGCCCGGAAAGCTGGACGAAAACGCCGGCAGCCACACTCCCTCGTTCAGCCTCGAGCCTTCCAGCGCTCTGCACGGCTCTTTAGCATGCCGGGGGCAGCCGCCAGGGATGGCAGGCCACAAAAGAGTAGTGGCGCGTAACGATGACTACAACGCGGCGGCATAGTAGCCTCGGGCAACCAGAAACCAAGGAGCCATTGCATGATCTCGCGTCGCACCAAAATCGTCGCAACCCTCGGCCCATCCAGCAGTTCAGAGGAAGTGCTGGAAAAGATGATCCTCGCCGGCCTGGATGTGGCCCGCCTGAACTTCTCCCATGGCACCCCCGATGAGCACCGCGCACGCGCCACCCTGGTACGCGAAATCGCCGCCCGCCATGGCCGCTTCGTCGCCCTGCTCGGCGACCTGCAAGGCCCGAAGATCCGCATCGCCAAATTCCGCGACAAGCGCATCGAACTCAAGGAAGGCGACAACTTCCGCTTCTCGGTCACCCACCCGCGCGATGCCGGCACCCAGGAAGTGGTCGGCATCGACTACCCGGATCTGGTCAAGGACTGCCGGGTCGGCGACGAACTGCTGCTGGACGATGGCCGCGTGGTCATGCGCGTCGAAAGCACCACTGCCGATGAACTGCATTGCGTCGTGCTGATCGGCGGCCCGCTGTCCGACCACAAGGGCATCAACCGCCGTGGCGGCGGCCTCACCGCCCCCGCACTGACCGCCAAGGACAAGGCCGACATCAAGGTCGCCGCCGAGCTCGACCTGGACTACCTGGCCGTATCCTTCCCCCGCGATGCCGCCGACATGGAACTGGCGCGCCGCCTGCGTGACGAAGCGGGCTCCAGCGCCTGGCTGATCGCCAAGATCGAGCGCGCCGAAGCCGTGGCCAACGATGAATCCCTGGACGCGCTGATCCGCGCCAGCGACGGCGTGATGGTCGCGCGTGGCGACCTGGGCGTGGAAATCGGCGATGCCGAACTGGTCGGCATCCAGAAGAAGATCATCCTGCACTCGCGCCGCCACAACAAAGTGGTGATCACCGCCACACAGATGATGGAGTCGATGATCCACAGCCCGATGCCCACCCGCGCCGAAGTATCCGACGTGGCCAACGCCGTGCTCGACTACACCGATGCGGTGATGCTCTCGGCGGAAAGCGCCGCCGGCGATTATCCGGTGGAAGCCATCGCCGCCATGGCCCGGGTCTGCGTCGGCGCGGAAAAACACCCGACCAGCACCCGCTCCGGCCATCGCCTCGGCCAGAGTTTCAGCCGCTGCGACGAAAGCACCGCCCTCGCGGCGATGTACACGGCCAACCACTTCCCCGGCGTCAAGGCCATCATCAGCCTGACCGAAAGCGGCTACACCCCGCTGATCATGTCGCGCATCCGCTCCTCGGTGCCGATCTTCGCCTTCACCCCCTATCGCGAGAGCCAGGCGCGGGTCGCGCTGTTCCGTGGCGTGCAGACGGTACCTTTCGAGGCAGCGGCCCTGCCGGCGGAAAAAGTCAGCCAGACCGCGGTGGACGAGTTGCTCAAGCGTGGCGTGGTGGAACCGGGCGACTGGGTCATCCTGACCAAGGGTGACAGCTATCACGGCACCGGCGGCACCAACACCATGAAGCTGCTGCATGTCGGCGACTTCCTGAGCTGACCCCGACCGCAACGCCACCTGCCGGTGGCGTTGCTCTGTACGTCCGCTGGATTGGCGATGGTGTGCCTACCGCCAGGGCTGTTGCCATTTCGTCGCAAGCCGCGTTGTCGCGATAAATCGCCCCCGGCCAGGCCGCGCCCGACGGGCTTGCGGCATTCACTCCATCCCT
Source organism: Stutzerimonas kirkiae (assembly GCF_004327335.1). Lineage (GTDB taxonomy): Bacteria > Pseudomonadota > Gammaproteobacteria > Pseudomonadales > Pseudomonadaceae > Stutzerimonas > Stutzerimonas kirkiae. The sequence goes on from NZ_QJUO01000009.1 coordinate 104,058, forward strand.
GGAGATTGCACAGGACGCAGGCAATGCGTCACTCCCTTGTCAATTCCTGCAACGACAGCGGGGCTATCGAACACACAAGCATTTTGTATGGCTCTCAGAGGCCAGCGCGCCCCTGCGACAGGCCGAACATGAACAGCAACAGGCCATCGTCATCGGCGCTGGCCGAGCGGTGCCCTATACGCCCGCCAGCGGGTAGCGGGCAGTAGTCCAGTTGCATGCTGCCGAACGACAACACCTGGGGCAGCGGCTCATTCCAGGAATAGACACAGACATAGAGCAGCAGCGCCGCCAAAGCCAGCAGCGCCGAGGTCGAAAAAGCTTGGATCAGGTTCAGATTCATGCCGCAACCCATTGATTGGAATTGCCAAGAGAACCCAGAGACTAGACCCGAAATATGTCGCGTAGCATTTTTACTCGACGAATGGCTGAAAAAACCTCGAGAAAAATCCTTGACACTGCGCCTGAAATGACCCTGAGCCGGAATAAACTCCATATGGATCAGCAGATTGGCGACGTTTCCAACCATTTTTCGCAATGGAGCCTTGCGCCAGCCCCAAGGTGGCGAGTCAGTGATCGTCACCGCCCTTTTTCAGGGTTTTCATGAAATCACGAAAATGCGGGGCAAAAGCCTGGAACAGCGTGTGGTCCCGATGCTCCAGCATGACTTCGCCGAACAGCTTCAGCCCCACGGCCAAGGCTGTCGCGCTGGATTCGTCCAGGTCGGCGCGTCCACGGCTGCGTTCGACGATAGCGAAGATGTCGTCATGGTTGCCCACTTCGAAACGCAATGGCTGATCGTAGGCAGAAGGATCGCCCTGCGCATCGGCAAGGTGTTCGACAGTAATGCGGTAGCGATGCTGTTTCATAGGCTCTCCAGACAGGGTAGATGAACGGCTCAGGCAGCGCTCGGGTCGGCCGCCGGGGCTTCCGGGGGACATCCCAGGGTGCCGAATTCCGCGGCGACCTTCACATAGAACAGTTGCACCCGCTCCTGCTGCAGGTATTCGAAAAGGCGTTGCGACTCTTCGGCGGTGACGACCAGCGTCACCTGCACGGGCTGGTCCGATACATCGAACAGGTTGATGGCATGGATCGCGCCGTCGTGGCCCAATCCGCCTATCGAACCATTCAAGGTCGCGCCGCGCAGGCCGAGCCGCCGCACCTCTTCGAGCAGCCACTGGGCCAGCGGCCGATGCTTGTGCATGCGTTCCTGCTGGGTGAAGAAAGTGACCTGGTAGCCATGCATATCGTTCTCCGGGACTGCTGGAATGCGTGGTGGGCTTACAACGTCGCCCGTGGAGTATCGGCAGGATACTGCAACGCCTGGGAGCCCCTGGCGTCTACATCAATGCTCGGGCGCACGGACATGCCGACACGCAGCCGGCGCGCCTGCTCCTGGCCCGCGTCCACCTGGATACGAACCGGCAGGCGCTGCACGATCTTGGTGAAGTTGCCGGTCGCATTGTGCGGCGGCACTGTCGAGAAGCTCGCACCACTGGCCGCCCCCAGACTTTCGACATGCCCCTTGAGGCGGACGCCGGGCAACGCATCCACGAGGATCTCGACCGGCTGGCCAACCTGCACGCGGGTGAGTTGCGTCTCCCGGAAATTGGCTTCGATATAGACCTTGTCCAGCGGCACCAGGGTCAGCAGCGGTTCCCCGGCACGGGCATAGCCACCGACGCGGGCCCGGCGCTGGGCAACCACACCGCCGACCGGCGCGACCAGCCGTGCCCGGGACAGATCCAACTGCGCAGCGGCCTTTTCCGCTTGCGCGGCCAGCAAGCCCCCGCGCGCACCTTCCAGCTCCGCCAGCAGAACCGCGGTCTGTTGCTCGGTGGACTGCAGGCTGGCGAGATCACGCTCACGGGCGGCACGCTGGATCGCCCATTGTGCCTCGGCCTGCTGCTGCGCCTGCAATGTCCCCGAGCCATCACGGGCCAGGTTGGCGAAACGCCTGCGTTCGGCCCCGGCCAGTTTCAGGTTTGCCTCGGCAGCGGCAATCGCTGCCCGCGCCTGCTGAATAAGGCTGCGCTGGCGCTCGATCTGCGCCTCCAGGCTGTCGATGGCGGCCTGGGCGGCAACCACATGCGCCTGCGCATTGGCCACGGCGATAGCCAGCTCACGCTCGTCGATGCGCAACAGCGGCGCCCCGGCTTCGATTTCCTGGTTATCCTCCACCGCGACCTCGGTGATGATGCCGGAGACCTGCGGGACGATCACCGTGAAGTCCGCCCGGACATAGGCGTCGTCGGTGCTCTGCCGGGATGCAGCGGACTCCGACCGGTTCAGCAGCAGGAAGGCGCCAACCAGGGCAAGTACGGCGACCCCGCCGATCACAATGCGGGAGCGGAGATTCGTGGTCATGACAGGCATATATCGAGGCTCATGAAATCGCACCGGCCGGAGTGGGCGCGGGCATGGGTTGGAGCGGTCGCGGCACCACGGGTGCCGGAATGTACTGGAGCTTCAGAATCAACGGGATCGACAACAGCGCCAGCAGGCCGATCAGCCGATAGACATCGGCTGCGGCCAGGACACTGGCTTGCCGGGCGAAGGTCTCGGCCAGGGTGCCCGGCTCGGTGCCGAAGGCCGTCCACTGCGGCAACAGGTTGCCCGCCTGGTCGCGCAACCCCTCGAAATGGAAACGGCTGCGCAGCGCCGTCAACTGGCCGATGAACGCCCCGCCGAGGATAGTGCTGAGCACGCGCACGATGTTGACCATCCCGGCCATGAACGGCCCCTCCATGGGCTGCACCACACTGACCATCAGGAACAGCATGGCGACCATGGCCAGTGGCTGGCCGATCATATGCAACAGTGTGGGCCAGAGAAACTGCCGCACCATCCATTCCTCGGTGATGCCCGAAGCCAGCCAGCAAGCCACCGCCATGCAGGCCATTCCGCTGGCGAGCACATGCCGCGCATCGACCCGGCGCTGGTACAGCAGCAGCGCCACGCAGGAGCCCAGCAGCAGTTGCGGCAAGCCGACCAGCAGGCCCAGCGATGCGCTTTGCTGCATGCGAAAGCCCTGCAGGCCGCCCAGCACATTGGCCGGCAGGACAACGGCGCTGGACATGGTCACCAGCATCACCGCCAGGGTAATGAAACCCAGCCAGACATTGCGGCGCTTCAGCAGCTCCAGCCGCACGAACGGCGCGGGATGGAGCCATTCGCTGAGCAGGAACAGGCCGCTGAAAATGGCACCAAGCCCCAGTGCGACAACGATCAAGGAAGACTGAAACCAGTCCAGGCGCACCCCCTGGTCGATACCCACCACCAGCAGCATCAACCCGGGTGCGCCGAGCAGCATGCCGAACCAGTTGGCCTGCTTCAGCCGCGCCAGCGCCAGCGGCATCGGCGGAATGCCCCAGGCGACCATGGCCATCGCCAGCAGGCCCAGCGGGATGACCAGCCAGTAGACCCAGCGCCAGTCTTCCAGGTGATCCACCGCCAGTGCCGCCAGCCACAGCGCGACATTGGGCGAGAGGGTGGCGGTCATGGCGAACAGCGCCAGGCCATGCAGACGAACCGATGCCGGCAGGAAGCGCAGGGCCGCCATCATCAGGATCGGAATCAGCGCACCGGCGCAGAGCCCGTGCAAGAGACGCAATGCCAGCAGCAGATGCATATCCCGCACCAGCGGCAGTATGGCCGACAGGCTGAGCGCCAGTGCCAGCAAGGTCAGGTGGAAACGCCGCATAGAGAAAGTGATGGCGAACCAGGCGGCGAACGGCATGGCCGCCAGCTCCCCGGCGGAAAACGCCGTGGTGAGCCAGGCGAGATCATCCCGGGCAAAGCCCAGGCCACCCTGGACATCGACCAGGACCAGCGCCGGTACGCGATTGCTCAGGCCGGCCATCATCGCCGCCAGCAACACACCCAGCAGCCCTACCGCCAGACGCCCATTGAACACCGGTTGTGGCGGCGCCCCGGCGGGCGGAGCGGCAGCCGCCGTACTCATGAGGAAGCCCCGGGCGTCGCCGTTTCCTGCAGTTGCGCCGACCAACCGCCCCCAAGCGCGCGGTACAGCGATACCACCGCGAGCGCGGAAGCGGTCGCACAGTCGGCCAGTTCGGACTGGTTGTTCAACAGGGTGCGCCGGGCCACCAGCACCACGGTGAAGTCCGCCGAACCTTCCTGGTAGGAACGCTGCGCCACGGCCAGGGCCATCCTGTTCTGCTCCAAGGCGGACTGTAACCGCTGGTGCCGCTTCAACTCGCTGGCATAGGCACCCAGTGCGTCATCCACCTCGTGCCAGGCACGCAACACGGTCTGCCGATAGGCGATACCCGCCAGGCGGTGGCGAGCCTCGCTCAGGGCCAGGTTGCTCTTGAGCCGCCCGCCATCGAAGATCGGCAGGTACAGTGTCGGCCCTATCGAAAAGCGCCGGGAATCCCAACTGCCCAGGTCGGACAGGCGGAAGGCCTGGGCCCCGAGACTGCCAGTCAGGCTGATACGCGGATAGAAGTCGGCCTTGGCCGCGCCGATGTCGGCGAGCGCCGCGCGCAAGCGGGCCTCGGCCTGCAGGATATCGGGCCGCTGCCGGGCGATCTCGGAGGGAATGCCGAGGGGCAGGCGTTCGGGCATCGGTGGTAGCCCCGCCGCGACCAAGCGCCCGTCCAGCTCCCGTGGCAGCTTGCCGAGCAGTAACGCCAGCGCATTCATCGAGGCATCGCGCTGGTGCTGCAACTGCACCAGCCGCGCCTCGACCACAGCCACGTCGGCGCGCGCCGAGGCGGCGTCGAAGCGGCTGGCGACACCGTTGCGCTCGCGGCTTTCGGCCATGCCCAGCAGTTCCTCGGCGATCCGCAGGTTGTCCTCGACCAGCGCCGCCTGCGCCTGCACCCCACGCAGCAGCAGATAGCCGCGCGCCACTTCAGCACTGACCGAGACCTGCAACGCATCCCAACCGTAGTAGGCGGCATCCAGGCTGGCCTGGGCGGATTCGTCGAGATAGCGCAGGCGCCCCCAGAAATCCACTTCCCAGTCGGCCTGCAGGCCCAGGGACCAGGTGCTGGTGCCCTCCGCCGGCTGCCCGAGCTGGTACATCCCCGAATTCCTGCTGATGCCGGACCGCGAGTAACCCGCATCCGCGGACAAATGTGGGTGGCGGGCAGCGCTGGCCAGGCCGAGTTGCGCCCGGCTTTCCTCGATGCGCAGTACCCCCGCCTGCAGGTCCAGGTTGCCCGCCACTTCCTCCTCCAGGGCCAGCAGCGTGGAATCATTGAACAACCTCCACCACTGCACCGGCACCGGCGCATCACTCAATGCGGGCTGGGTTGCAACGATGGCCGCGCGGGAACCTAGTGCCGCCTCTGCCGGCCCCATCGAAGGCGGTCGGGCGGAAGGCAGACTGACGCAGCCCGCCAGCAACGACAGCAGCACGGGTACTAGCCTGGCGGCAAGGCGCTGTGCCCCGCATGCTGCAGTACGATTCATGTCGATCCTCGAACGAAGGGAGTACCAGCGCCTGCCCAGGCGGACAGGAGGCTTCAGCCCTGGCAGTACCGATCGGTACTGTAGATGAAAGACGTGCCCTCGTCAAAATCCATGGTATTGATCTGTACGAGCCAGAGAGTCCCGCCAGTGGTTTTTGTCATGTAAAGAACCGATCGGTATACTCCGGTAAACCTTTCCCAGAGCACGCCATGCCCCAATCCAGCCCCACCGATCGCCATGACAAATCGCTCTCGATCCTGGAGGCCGCCACCTCCGTGTTCCTGACGCACGGCTTCAGCGCCGCGACCACGGACATGATCCAGCGCGAGTCCGGCGTTTCGAAGGCGACGCTATACAGCCTCTTCCCTGGCAAGGAAGCCATGTTCACGGCAGTGATCGAACGGCAATGCGCCAGGATGGCCTCGACCATCCAGGCAATACGGACAGCTCCCGGCGATATCGCCAGGACGCTGACTGACATAGCCACGGCCTATCTCGATATCGTTCTTTCGGATAGCGGGCTGGCATTGTTCCGCGTCGTGGTCGCCGAGTCCCCGCGCTTCCCCACTGCGGGACGGTGCTTCTACCTGGCCGGCCCCAGGACCGTCACCTCGATGGTGGCCGAACACCTGAGCGAAGCTGCCCAGGCCAGGGAAATCGATATCCACCCGCTGGGTGTCGAAGCCGCCGCCTCGCTGTTCATCAGCCTGGTCCGCGCCGAAGGGCAACTGGAATGCCTGATGCACCCGTCCGCCCGGCCATCCGCCGAGCAAATGGAGCGCTGGGTACGGCAGGCGGTCGACGTTTTTCTCGGGCGATTCGGCGCACACACCACAAACGCATAAAGCCTTGCACCAGCGCCCTTGCGCAACACCAAGGCGTTTTCATCATCGGCCACAACGAAAAACCCCGCGACAAGCGCGGGGTTTTTCTTGCAGCAGGTATGGGGTCAGAAGCCGCCCATACCGCCCATGCCACCCATGTCAGGCATCGCGGGAGCGGACGGCTTGTCTTCCGGCAGCTCGGCAACGATGGCCTCGGTGGTGATCAGCAGGCCAGCGATGGAAGCGGCGGCCTGCAGGGCGCTACGGGTAACCTTGGCCGGGTCGATGATACCGAACTCGATCAGGTCGCCGTACTCGCCAGTGGCAGCGTTGTAGCCATAGTTGCCAGTGCCGGACTTGACCTTGTCCAGGACCACGGAAGCTTCGTCACCGGCGTTGCTGACGATCTGGCGCAGCGGCGCTTCGACCGCACGACGCAGGATGCTGATACCGGCGTTCTGCTCTTCGTTGATACCTTTCAGGTCCTTGATGGCGTCCAGTGCGCGCACCAGGGCCACACCACCGCCAGGCACCACGCCTTCCTCGACCGCGGCACGGGTCGCGTGCAGGGCGTCTTCGACGCGAGCCTTCTTCTCTTTCATCTCGACTTCGGTGGCAGCGCCAACCTTGATCACCGCAACACCGCCAGCCAGCTTGGCCAGGCGCTCCTGCAGTTTTTCCTTGTCGTAGTCGGAGGTGGTCTCGTCGACCTGCTTGCGGATCTGCGCAACGCGGGCCTCGATATCGGCCTGCTGGCCGGCACCGTCGATGATGGTGGTGTTTTCCTTGTTCAGCACGACGCGCTTGGCGTTACCCAGGTGCTCCAGGGTGGTGGTTTCCAGGCTCAGGCCGACTTCCTCGGAAATCACGGTACCACCGGTGAGGATGGCGATGTCCTGCAGCATGGCCTTGCGACGATCACCGAAGCCAGGCGCCTTGACGGCGGCGACCTTGACGATACCGCGCATGTTGTTGACCACCAGGGTAGCCAGGGCCTCGCCCTCGACATCCTCGGCCACGATCAGCAGCGGACGACCGGACTTGGCAACGGCTTCCAGAACCGGCAGCAGCTCGCGGATGTTGGAGATCTTCTTGTCGACCAGCAGCAGCAACGGGCTTTCCAGCTCGGCGACCATGGTGTCGGGCTTGTTGATGAAGTACGGCGACAGGTAGCCACGGTCGAACTGCATGCCTTCGACGACGGACAGTTCGTTCTCCAGGCCCGAGCCTTCCTCGACGGTGATCACGCCTTCCTTGCCGACTTTCTCCATGGCTTCGGCAATGATGTTGCCGATGGAGTCATCGGAGTTGGCGGAGATGGTGCCGACCTGGGCGATCGCCTTGGTGTCGGTGCACGGCTTGGCCAGGTTCTTCAGCTCGGCGACGATGGCGGCGGTGGCCTTGTCGATACCACGCTTGAGGTCCATCGGGTTGAGGCCGGCAGCAACGGACTTGAGGCCTTCGGTGACGATGGCCTGGGCCAGAACCGTGGCGGTGGTAGTACCGTCACCGGCAGCGTCGTTGGCCTTGGAGGCAACGTCCTTGACCAGTTGCGCGCCGATGTTCTCGAATTTGTCTTTCAGCTCGATTTCCTTGGCCACCGATACACCGTCTTTGGTGATCAACGGGGCACCGAAGCTGCGCTCCAGTACCACGTTACGGCCTTTCGGGCCGAGGGTGGCCTTGACCGCGTCAGCCAGGGTGTTCACACCGACCAGCAGTTTCTTGCGAGCGGAATCGCCAAATTTGACTTCTTTAGCAGCCATGTCGATTTTTCCTCAATTCTTGATGATTAGTGTGGGATAAACAGGATCAGGCTTCGACGACAGCGAGGATCTCGCTCTCGTTCAGCACCAGCAGGTCTTCACCATTGTCTTTTACGGTGTTGCTGCCGGAGTAAGGGCCGAACACGACCTTGTCACCGACCTTGACGGCCAGCGGACGCACTTCACCGTTTTCCAGAACACGACCAGTGCCCACAGCGACAACCTCGCCACGATTCGGTTTTTCAGCAGCGGAACCGGGCAGCACGATGCCACCAGCGGTCTTGTTTTCTTCTTCGCTGCGGCGGACTACGACGCGGTCATACAGAGGACGAAGAGCCATTGTCGATTTCTCCCAATTGAGTTGTTCCATGCCGATGTCATCATCGGCGGGTTAGCAAATCCGGCAGTGCCGGTTGCGGTCTGCCCTGGCAGGCCGCAGAAGATGGGCTGTCGCGGCGGACAGCAACCTTGCGGTGTACGCTAGATGTGGGCGGACAAACGTATTTCAAGTGAGCCGGGCGAGATTTTTTCATTACTAATGAAAATGGCGCCGTAGCGCCATCACCCTTCAGGAGTCACGACGCTCCCATTCGCCCTCGATGACATTCGGCTTCTGCCCCGCCTCGCGCTGCCTGAGATCGTCGGCGGATGCCCGCTGGCGGCTGGCCTGCTCCTCGACCCGGCGCTGGAAGGCGTTCAGCAGCATACGCCGGGTGAACGGCAACAGAATCAACAGCGCGATCAGGTCGCTGATGAACCCCGGCAGGATCAGCAGACCGCCGGCAACCGCCAGCAGTGCCCCCTGCAGCATCTCCTTCTCGGGCAGTTCGCCTCGCGCCATGCGCTCGCGCATGCGCCAGGCGGTGGCGAAACCGGCCAGACGCATCACCAGGACACCCGCCATTCCCGACAGGATCAGCAACAGGATGGTCGCCAACACCCCGATGGAGCTGCCGACCTTGATCAGCACCGCCAGCTCGGCAAGTGGAAACAGAAGAAACAGCAGGAAAAAGATGCGCATCGGTGATTCCTTGGTAGAGCGGCTTTTCCAGTAGATGACGCCGGGCCGCGATGAATTCAAGCCAAGCCTGTAACCGGATTATTCGTACCCTGGAGTTCGCCACTACCCCACGACAGGCAACCCAGTGCCCACCTACAGGCTGCTGGCCCTGGCCAGGGCGACCAGCGCCTGCCGGACCTCCAGCGGAGTCGCGCACGCCTGCGCGAACGGCAGCCAGTGCAATTGCCTGCCCTGGCGCAAATGGCAGCCCTCGCTGTCGATGCCCACCATGCAGGCAGGCGGCTCGGCGGGCAGGCCGGCCAGCTCCAGGTAATGCGCGATGGCATCGCGGTGGTCGCCGTTCATATGCTCGATCATGCTGTCTTCGGCTCCCGGCGCCTGCGCACTGGCAGCGAAAGGGTTGGCCCGCTCGACGCCATCCAGCCAGTGGATGGCGCCGAAACCACCGATATAACGCCAGCGCACGGGCTGCAGATGCCAGAAATCGAAATCGTGGGCCTGATGATAGTCCCGTGACTCGGGGAAGTAGCGGTAGTAACGCTGCGAAGCCGCCTCGATCGCCTGCCCGTCCTCCAGCTTCTTCGCCTCAGCCAGCAGTGTCAGCCGGCCAGCGGCCTGCACGTCATCGGCATCGCGCTCGCCCACCAGCAGCGAGCAGCGCGGGTCGGCCTGCAGGTTGCGCGTATGCTGGGCGATCCGGCTGATCAGGATCAACGGCCAGCCCTGCTCGTCGAGGCAATAGGGCACGGCGGAGCCGAAGGGAAAGCCGGGCATCGCTTTCGACTGGGTGGACAGCACGCCCCGGTACTCCCTGAGCAGCAACACACGGGCATTGTGGTTCACTTCTGGATTCACCTGTTACTCCTTGACTGGACGCGTTCGACGATTGGCAAAGCATATCCGTTTTGCGCAGGCAAAGCCGGCATCCCGAAAAGTTACAGAATCATTAATAATTCTTAACACTAATTATCAATCAACAACAAATGACAGGAATTACCATTATCGAATAAGCCACCCGTTCATGAAGCGATCAAGGAAAAGCACATGTCGACCATCCCACCCTTTCCACTCAAATCCTTCCTCTCACTGCTGCTGCTGAGCCCGGCACTGGCATCGGCCGGTCAAACGCTCCAATTGGAACAGACCACCGTCAGCGCCACCCGCACCGAGCAGAATATCGACAGCGTGCCAAGTACCGTAACGGTTCATGAACAGGAGCGCCTGGATAAACAGAACGTCAACACCATCAAGGACCTGGTCCGCCATGAGCCGGGAGTATCAGTCGGAGGCACCGGGCACTCATCGGGAACCAGCGGATACAATATCCGCGGTATCGACGGCAATCGCATCCTGACCCAGATCGACGGCGTGGGAATCCCCGATGCCTATGCCTTCGGCCCCTACGCCAATACCCGGCGCAACTATGTCGACCCGGACATCATCAAGCGCGTGGAAATCCTTCGCGGCCCTGCCTCGGCGCTGTATGGCAGTAACGCCATCGGTGGCGCGGTCAGTTATTTCACCCTGGACCCGCAGGACATCATCAAGGATGGCCAGGACCACGGCGCGCGCCTGAAGCTGGGCTACAGTTCCGCCGACGAAAGCTGGCTGACCTCCGCCACGGTCGCGGGGCGCCAGGGCGATTTCGATGCCCTGCTGCATTACAGCAAACGCAGCGGCGAGGAAACCGAAAGCCAGGGCAGCGTCGGCGGCAACGGCCTGTCGCGCAGCAAGGCCAACCCGGAAGACAACGACAGCCATAACGTCCTGGCCAAGCTCGGATACCACTATGGCGAGGACAACAGGCTGAAACTGGCCTACGAGCATTTCCACTCGACACTGGACGGCGATATCAGAAGCGCACCAACGTCCCTCTTCGGCTGGCCGACCCAGGCCTACCTCGGACGCAACGTCAAGGATGTGATCGAACGCGAACGCTTCAGCCTGGAAAACCGTCTCGCCCTCGGCTCGGCCCTGGCCGACGACTGGTCGCTGCGCCTGAGCTACCAGAACGCCGGCACCGACCAGCGCACCTACCAACCCAACAGCAACAGCAGCCGCTATCGCAAGACCACCTACCAGGAGCGTACCTGGCAGTTGGATAACCAGTTCGACAAATCCTTCGCTCTGGGGCGCGCGGAGCATCAGTTGACCTACGGCCTGAGCTATAGCCGCAGCAAGATCGAAGGCCTGCGTGTGGGAAGCGGTAATGCCCTGTATGAAAGCGACTTCCCCGATCCCAAGGTGAAAAACCGTGCCCTGTACGCCCAGGACCAGATCCGCTACGGCGCCTGGACCTTCCTGCCCGGCGTGCGCTACGACCACGAAACCCTCGACCCGAAGGGCACCGAGGCCTATCTGTCGACCGTCAGCGCGGCCGACGAAGTGGACCTGCGCAAGAAATCCTGGCACAGCGTCTCGCCCAAACTGGGCATCACCTATGACTTCAACCACAATTACAGCCTCTACGGCCAGTATGCCGAGGGCTTCCGCACTCCCACGGCCAAGGCTCTCTACGGCAGCTTCACCAACGAAAGCGCCGGCTACCGCGTAATCGGCAATTCGTCTCTCGACCCGGAAACCAGCAAGAGCCTGGAACTGGGCCTGCGCGGCAAGTTCGAGCAGGGTAATTTCAGCCTGGCACTGTTCCATAACCGCTACCGCGACTTCATCGAAGAGGACTCCCTGGGCGGCGGCAGTAACTATGCCACCTTCCAGGCCAGCAATATCGACAAGGCCACCATCAAGGGGGCGGAAGCCAAGGCCCGCCTGCAACTGGCCGCACTCGGGCTGCCGCAGGGGCTTTATGGCCAGGGCTCGGTCGCTTACGCCAGGGGCGAGAATGAGGACAATAACCAGCCGCTGAACAGCGTCAATCCGCTTACCGGAGTCTTCGGGCTCGGCTATGACCAGGTAGATGGCCGCTACGGCGCCCTCCTCAACTGGACCCTGGTCAAGCGCAAGAACCGCGTCGATGACGAGACCTACCATGCGGCCGATGGCAGCACCCGGTTCCGCACACCCGGCTTCGGTATCCTCGACCTGAGCGGCTACTACCAGCTCAGCGAGGCGCTGACGCTGAACGCCGGCATCTACAACCTGACCGACAAGAAATACTGGCTGTGGGACGATGTGCGCGGCTACGACAGCACTGGCGAGGCCGGCTTCCTGGCCCCCGCCAACCTCGACCGGCTGACCCAGCCTGGGCGCAACTTCTCGGTCAACCTGGTCTGGGATATCTGACAGCGCACAGGCAGCTCGCGGGAGCCCAGGCGCTCCCACGAGTCATCCACGCAAACGCTACCAGTCCAGATCCTGGCCGCTGGAAAAGCTGCGGCGTTCACCGCTGAGCGGATCATCGAACACCAGGCGCCGAGCCAGCAGCTTGAGTGGCCGCCGGTAATCATCCGCTTGCCGTCTGGAACGCTCGAGCAGATGGGGATAGAAGGGATCATTGCAGATGCCAGCTCCCAGGCTGGCCATATGCAAGCGTAACTGGTGCTTTCGCCCGGTGATCGGATACAGCGCATAACGCCACAGGTCGGCGCGCCGTTCGATCACCTCGATGCGCGTTTCACTGTTCGCTTCGCCTTCCTCCGTGCGCATCAGGAAAAAGGGCTCGCCTGGCACCATGCGCACATGCAGATGCATCGGCAAGGACTGCCCAGGCAGGGCCGGACAGATCGCTTCGTAGACCTTGTGGATACGCCGCTGCCGGAACAGGGCCTGGTAACGCCCTCGGCTTTGCGGATTGGTGGAAAACAACACGAGCCCCGCCGTCAGGCGGTCGATACGGTGCAAAGGCACCAGATCCTGATTACCAAGACGCTTGCACAGCCGTGCCAGCAAGGTTTCCTGCACATACTCGCCCGCCGGCATCACCGGCAGGAAATGCGGCTTGTCGGCCACCAGCAGATGCTCATCGACATACAGCACGGACTCGCGGAAAGGGATCAGCGGCTCCTCGGCGACCTCCCGGAAATAGTGCACACGCATACCGACCCGGTAGGGATGCCCGACACCCAGCGCCCGCCCCTCGGCATCCTGCACCCGCCCGCGGGCCATGCGATCGAGCCAGACATCGCGGGGAATGGCGGGAAAGTGCGCGCACAGGCAATCCAGCACGGTACTCCATGGCCCCTGCGGCAGATGCAGGGTACTCGGGCGCATGCAAGAGGCGGACACAGGCGGAAGGCTCATGCGAGGCTACGTAGCCAGTTCGGCTCAGTGATCGTGGCCGCAATCCGGCCCGTGGACATGCCCGCCCTCATCCACCGGTTCCATTTCCAGCTCCAGGCTGACCAGGTTGGTCGCCAGGGGCCGCAGCAGCAGATTGGCGTATTCGCTATCACCCTCCTCGACATCGACACCGATCATCAACTGATTGTTACCGACCTGTTGGATCCACACCTCGCGCCCCTGCCAGATCACGGCGAAGCGCGTGCAGGAAGTCTCCAACTGGGTACCGTCCACATCTTCCAGAACCAGTTTCAGGCTATCGCTCATCTTCTTACCCTCGACTCATATGAAAAACGGCGGGGAATACCCCGCCGCCCTTTTATTCGATATTTACCGCGATCAGGCCTTGGCCAGGCTGGCCACGGCCCGTTCGAAACGCGCCAGCCCTTCATCGATATCGGCGTCCTCGATCAACAGGCTCGGCGCCAGACGCACCACATCCGGGCCAGCCTGCAGCACCATCAGCGCTTCGCGTTCAGCAGCCGTGAAAACCTCGCCAGCGCGGCCCTTCCACGCCGCGTCCAGCACGCAGCCGATCAGCAGGCCACGACCGCGCACCTGGCTGAACAGGCCGTAACACTGGCCAATCGACAGCAGGCGAGCCTTGAATCGCTCGTGCTTTTCGCGCACACCAGCCAGCACTTGCGGAGTGTTGACCACATCCAGCACCGCCTCGGCAACCGCGCACGCCAGCGGATTGCCGCCGAAGGTACTGCCATGGGTGCCAACGCTGAAGTGCCTGGCCACCTTGTCCGTCGCCAGCGTGGCGCCAATCGGAAAACCACCGCCCAGGCCCTTGGCACTGGTCAGAATGTCCGGCGTCACACCGTAATGCATATAGTCGTACAGGGCGCCGGTACGACCGACACCGGTCTGCACTTCGTCGAATATCAACAGCGCGCCATACTGGTCGCACAGGCGGCGCGCCCCTTCCAGATAGGCCTGCTCCGCGGGCAGGATACCGCTCTCGCCCTGGATCGGCTCCAGCACCACGGCGCAGGTCTTCTCGGATATCGCGCCCTCCAACGCCGCCAGATCATTGAAAGGCACATGGGTGATACCTTCGATCTTCGGCCCGAAGCCATCCGAGTACTTGGGCTGGCCAGCGACACTGACGGTGAACAATGTGCGGCCATGGAAACTGTTCAAGGCCGAGATGATCTCGAACTTCTCCGGACCGTACACATCGCGGGCATAACGCCGCGCCAGCTTGAAAGCTGCCTCGTTCGCCTCGGCACCCGAGTTACTGAAGAACACCCGGTCGGCAAAGGTCGCATCCACCAGCTTCCTGGCCAGGCGCAAGGCCGGCTCATTGGTAAAAATATTGGAAATATGCCAGAGCTTGCCCGCCTGCTCGGACAGCGCCTCTATCAGCTTCGGATGAGCATGCCCCAGGGAGTTGACCGCGATACCACCGGACAGATCGATCAATTCTCGCCCAGTCTGGTCCCAGACTCGCGACCCTTCGCCTCGCACCGGAATGAAGGAGGCGGGGGCAAATGTGGGAACGATGACCTGATCGAAATCGGAACGTGACACCGGAGTGTGCGGGGCAGACATCGGAATTCTCCTGCGATGCGGCACGGAATGGAACGAAGAGAGCCACGCCCCGGCTTCAGGGCGCGGCAGGACAAGGCATTTCCCCATGCGGCGGATACAGGATCGACGCAACACAGGACTGCCCAGGGTCTGTTGCCATTTCGCAGCGAGCTACATTGTCGCGGTCGCGACGAAACGGCAACAGGCTCTAGTGTAAGCCAGTGTGGTTACATGATGCGATGCGGCAGAGCCCAATAGAATGCCAAAAAACCTGGAAAAATCAGCGGCGGCCAATCCTTATAGAGGCCACGGTGCAGCGAAGACATCAGCCAAGATGCCGCTGATCCAGTTCGATGGCCTGGTCCAGTGCCTCCAGCAACGCCTGGCGTACCTTCAGCTTGGTATTGCGGTGGGCGAGCATGTTCAGCCCTTTCAATTGGGCGGCAGCTTCACGCACCGCATCCTCGAAATCCCCGACCGGCACCAGGCGATCGAAAAAGCCAGCCTCGAGCGCTGTCCGTGGCTCGAACAGTTCGGCATTGATCACCGCACGCTGGAATGCCGATCCGCGCAAACGGTCACGCGCCAGTTCTATCCCCGCCTGGTGCATGGTCATACCGATCTGCACTTCGTTCAGGCCGATGCGGAACGCCCCATCGACACCGATACGGTAATCGCCTGAAAGCAGCAGGAAAGCCCCCTTGGCGATGGCATGCCCGGAACAGGCCACCACCACCGGATAAGGATGCGCCAGCAGACGCCGACTGAAAGACGACCCCCGGGTCACCAGGGCCACCGCCTGCTGCGGCCCGGCGTTCATCACCTTGAGGTCATAACCTCCCGAAAGCACCCCGGGTTGCCCACGTAGCACAACCACCGCCCGGTCTTGCTCGGCACGGTCCAGCGCGGCATTCAACTCATCGAACACCGCCGGCGACAAGGCGTTGACCCTACCGTTGTTCAACGTCAGAGTGGCAACGCCATCCTCCAGACGATAGGCAACCAGTTCACTCATGGCGGACGCTCCTCGCTTCGATTTCCCTGACGTTACCCAGCAAACGCCCCACAGGTAAAGCGCCGAGACTGACCACCCGGTCACGCCAAGACACCACGGCTCGCCACGGCGACCAAGTTAAGCGCATGAAAAAGCTAAAAAAGTTTGCCAACCCGATTCTCTTCGGATACATTAGCGCGCCTCGGCAGACACGACCTTCTGCACGAGATCCGGTGAAGTGTCCGAGCGGTTGAAGGAGCACGCCTGGAAAGTGTGTATACGGGAAACCGTATCGAGGGTTCGAATCCCTCCTTCACCGCCAGACAGATACGCTAAAGCCCTGAAAACCAACGAGTTTTCAGGGCTTTTTGTTTCCAGGCGCATAGCCTGTCGGAAAAGTGAACCACCCCGTCGTTGAACTGCCCCCCATAAGTTGGACTGTCACGATTCCGCCGATCAGGCGGTGCTCCTCAATGGGTACTCTACCGGACTGAGACCCTCAGCCCGAGCTTGATGCGCTCGCGGTTGTAGTAGTGGACGTAATCATCCACGCCCAATTCGAGCGCATC
The DNA here is from genome assembly GCF_004327335.1 of Stutzerimonas kirkiae. Classification (GTDB taxonomy): domain Bacteria; phylum Pseudomonadota; class Gammaproteobacteria; order Pseudomonadales; family Pseudomonadaceae; genus Stutzerimonas; species Stutzerimonas kirkiae. The sequence goes on from NZ_QJUO01000009.1 coordinate 120,452, forward strand.
AATGCTTTTGGGTGCTTCGAGATGGAAATACTCGGACTTCAGTGTGCCGAAGAAGCTCTCAATCGCCGCGTTGTCAAAGCAGTTGCCCTTGCGGCTCATGCTTTGCTTGACTCCATGACTAGCGAGCATCGCTCGGTAGGGAAGCATCTTGTAGTGCCAGCCTTAGTCCGAGCACCTGGGCCGCGCAAGCTCTGCCTCGAGCGCGCCGGAAACCGGCTCGAAGATCGGACGCCTTGCCATGCGGTACGCGACGATCTGCGCCGCTGTACAGGTCCATGCAGGCCGACAGATAGAGCTTGTGGCCATTCACATTGAATTCGGTGACATCAGTCGCCCACTTCTGGTTTGGCGCCGTCGCGCAGAAGTCGCGCTGCAGAACGCTGGGCACGTGCGCATCGCTCATGCCAAGAGCGCCTCTTCGCCCGAATCAACGCGCGCTGCCCCATCTTCTGCATCAGACGCTGCACGCACTTGTGCGTTGACCCGTTCCGCCATCGAATTGCGTAGCGTTGCCGTGATCCGTCTGCAGCCGTAGCGGCCTTTGTGCTAATCATAGACCGTGCGGATCCTGGCCTCCATGACGCTTTGCTGGTCGGCGCGCTGGATCGCTTGGCACTGGTAATAGAACGCGCTGCATGCCAGGCCCGCGACCAGCAACAGGTCCGCCAATTTATTGTGATGCCTCGCCCCGGGCATCAGACGCGCCTTGTCGGCGCAGTTGACCTCTTCGGCCGGATCAAGGCTTGCAATTTTTTTGGTTCTTCGCGGACTCTGGGGGAAGAGCGAGTTGACAGGCAGGGAAGCAGGTAAATTGGCAGTCGCCAAACACACCCTTCACCTGCCCCTGCTGTCGCCATGCATCCTATTGATCTTGCCGCTTTCTGGCCAGGCTACGAAGTCGCCGCCTCTCGCCCCGTAGCTGAAAACACCCTGCTGATTGAGCTGGAACCCCAAGCCACGCAAGTGCCCCGGTGCGGGCGCTGTCAGCAGCCCAGTCCATTGATTCATGAGCGGCGCCTGCGCCAAGTA